>JBBSEG010000021.1:0-67242 GCA_038239945.1 Burkholderiales bacterium | reverse complement strand
TGGCGCTGCGCGCGGCGCGCGGCTGCGTGCGCTGGCGGCCGCGCTGCTCGGCGTCCTCGCGCTGCCGCTCGCCGCGGCGCCCGCCGGCGCCGCCGAACCGTTCGTCGTCCGCGACATCCGCGTCGAGGGCGTGCAGCGCACCGAGGCCGGCACGATCTTCAGCTACCTGCCGATCAAGGTCGGCGACCGCCTCACGGACGAGCGCATCGCCGAGGCCGTGAAGGCGCTGTACGCCACGGGCTTCTTCCGCGACGTGCGCCTCGAGGCACAGGGCGACGTTCTGATCGTCGCCGTGCAGGAGCGCCCGACGATCAGCTCGCTCACCTTCGTCGGCAACAAGGAATTCGACACCGACACCATCAAGAAGGCGCTCAAGGACATCGGCATCGCCGAGGCGCGCATTTTCGACCGCTCCGCGCTCGACCGCGCCGAGAACGAGCTCAAGCGGCAGTACATCACGCGCGGCAAGTACGGCGCCACCATCCAGACCACGGTCACGCCGCAGGAGCGCAACCGGGTGGCGATCAACTTCAACGTGGTCGAGGGCGAGTCCACGCGCATCGCGCGCATCAACATCGTGGGCACCAGGGCATTCACCGAGCGCCAGCTGCTCGACCAGATGACGCTCACCACGCCCGGCTGGCTCACCTGGTACACGAAGAACGACCAGTACTCGAAGCAGAAACTGTCGGGCGACCTGGAGGCGCTGCGCAGCTACTACCAGAACCGCGGCTACCTCGAGTTCAACGTCGACTCCACCCAGGTGTCGATCACGCCCGACAAGCAGGACATCTTCATCACGCTCAACGTCACCGAGGGGCCGCGCTACACGGTCGGCAGCGTCGCCATCGCGGGCGACCTCGTGGTGTCCGCCGCCGACCTCGAGGCCCTCGTGCGGATCAAGCCGGGCGAGACGTTCTCGCGCGAGCGGCTGCAAGGTTCCGCCAAGGACATGAGCGATCGGCTGGGCGCCGAGGGCTACGCGTTCGCGAACGTCAACGCGGTGCCCGACCTCGACCGCGACAAGGCGGTGGCGTCGTTCACGTTCTACATCGATCCGGGCCGGCGCGCGTACGTTCGGCGCATCAACGTGAGCGGCAACTCGAAGACCCGCGACGAAGTCGTGCGGCGCGAGTTCCGCCAGCTCGAGGGCGCCTGGTACGACGGCCCGCGCATCGAGCGCTCGAAGGTGCGCGTCAAGCGGCTCGGCTACTTCGAGGACATCAACGTCGAGACGCCGCCGGTGGCGGGCGTTGCCGACCAGGTCGACATCGAGGTCTCGACCACCGAGAAGAGCACGGGCAACCTGCTCGCGGGCATCGGTTACTCGAGCGCCGAGGGCATCGTGCTGTCGGCGTCGATTTCGCAGCAGAACATCTTTGGCTCGGGCAACGCGCTGTCGGCCAACGTCAACACCAGCCGCTACAACCGGCTGTACTCGGTCAGCTTCACCGAGCCGTACTGGACCAGCGACGGGGTCTCCCGCACGATCGAGGCCTACCAGAAGAGCCTCGACCCGACCGGCCTCGCCATCGCGCAGTACTCGTCGTCGACATACGGCGCTGCGGTGGGGTTCGGCATCCCGGTCACGGAGACCGACACCATCACCGCCGGGCTGCGCTTCGAGCGCACCAAGCTCTCGCTGTTCTCGAACAGCCCGCCCGTCTACTACGACTTCGTCACGCAATTCGGCGCGCGCACCAATGCCGTCATCCTCAACGCGGGCTACTCGCGCGACACGCGTGACGACATCCTGTACCCCACGCGCGGCAAGCTCCAAAGCGTGTACGTCGAGTCGGGACTGCCGATCGGCGACCTTCCCTACTACAAGATCCAGTACATCCAGTCGAACTACTGGTCCATCGGCGGCGACTTCGTGCTGCTGCTGCGAGCCGAGCTCGGCTGGGGCGACGGATACAACCTGAAGCCCCTGCCGTTCTTCAAGGCGTTCTTCGCGGGCGGCGTCAACTCGGTGCGCGGCTACGAGACGAGCTCCCTCGGCCCGCGCGACGAGTTCGGCAACGCGCTCGGCGGCCGGCGCAAGATCGTCGGCAACGCCGAGGTGTTTTATCCTATCCTTAAGGGCGACAAGGCGGTGCGCGGCAGCGTGTTCCTGGACGCAGGGCAGATCTGGGCAAACGGGTCGCAGAAGCAGTTCGAGTCGTTCCGCTACTCGAGCGGCGTCGGCGTGCAATGGAATTCGCCGCTCGGCCCGCTGAAGTTTAGCTACGCCATCCCGCTCAACGCCACCTCGACCGATCGCGAGCAGCGCTTCCAATTCCAGGCCGGCACGGCGTTTTGACCGGCCACGCGAGCGTGCGACCCATGAGCCTTCGACATTCCCTCCTGCGCGTCGCGACCGCCTGCGTGACGGCGCTCTGGCTCGCCACCGCGGGCGCGGCGGCGATCGACTACAAGATCGGCTTCGTCAACACGGAGCGGCTGTTCCGCGAGGCGGCACCCGCCAAGCGCGCGCAGCAGAAGCTCGAGCGCGAGTTCTCGGCGCGCGACGCCGAGATCCAGAAGCTGGCCAAGCAGGTGCGCGACCTCCAGGCGGGTCTAGACAAGGACGGCGCCACGATGGCCGACGCCGAGCGGCGCAACAAGGAGCGCGACCTCGCCAACGGCTCGCGCGACCTCCAGCGGCTCCAGCGGGAGTTCCGCGAGGACGTCAACCTGCGCAAGAACGAGGAGCTCGCGAGCTTGCAGGAGCGCGCGAACAAGGTGATCCAGCAGATCGCAGAGGCCGAGAAATTCGACCTGATCCTGCAGGACCCGGTCGTCTTCGCGAGCCAGCGCATCGACATCACCGACCGGGTCATCAAGGCCCTCGCCGACAAGTAACGTGCTGCGGCGAGACGCCGCCGCCCGTATGCCGTCGCCCGTGACCGATCCAATTGCCTGCACGCTCGGCGATCTCGCCCGGCAGACCGGCGCCGCGCTCGAGGGCGACGGTGCCACGCCGGTGCGCCGGGTCGGCACGCTCGAGCGGGGCGGTCCGGGCGACATCGCCTTTCTCGCCAACCCGCGCTATCGCGCAGCGCTCGCGCGCACCAAGGCGAGCGCCGTAATCGTCGCGCCGCGCGACGCCCACGCGACGTTCCTCCCGAAGCTGGTCTCGGCCGACCCTTACGCGACATTCGCGCGCGTCGCGCAGATTCTCCTGCCGCGACCCCCGGCGACGCCCGGCGTGGCCGCCTCGGCGATCGTGCATGCCGACGCGCAGGTCGCCCGCTCCGCGTCAGTCGGCCCGTTCGTCGTCATCGAGTCCGGCGCGCGCATCGGCGAGCGGGTCCGCATCGCGGCGCATTGCGTCATCGGCGCCGAGGCGTCGATCGGCGACGACAGCGAGCTCGAGCCGCGCGTCACCCTCTACGCGCGCACCGTGCTCGGGGCGCGGGCGCTCGTGCACAGCGGGGCGGTGCTGGGGGCCGACGGCTTTGGCATGGCCGAGACGGACGGCCGCTGGATCCGCATTCCGCAGGCCGGCCGGGTGGTGGTCGGCGACGACTGCGAGATCGGCGCGAACACGACCATCGACCGCGGCGCGATCGACGACACGGTGCTCGAGGACGACGTCAAGCTCGACAACCAGATCCAGGTGGCGCACAACTGCGTAATCGGCGCGCACACCGCGATCGCCGCGTGCGTCGGCATCGCCGGATCGTCGCGCATCGGCCGCGGCTGCAGGATCGGCGGTGCGGCGATGATCTCCGGGCACCTCTCGATCGCCGACGGCGCGGTCATCTCCGGCGGAACGGTGGTGTTCGGCGACGTGCAGACGGCCGAGGTGTACACCGGCGTGTTTCCGATCCTGCCCTATCGGGAGTGGCAGAAGGCCGCTGCCCAGATCCGCCAGCTCGACCGCCTGCGCCGCCGCGTGGCGGCGCTCGAGCAGGCGCTCGCGCTGCGCGGCGCGCGGCGCCCGGCCGACGAGGAGACTCCATGATCGCGCTCGACCAGCATGGCATCCGCCGGCTCCTCCCCCATCGCTACCCGATGCTCCTGGTCGACCGGGTGATCGAATGCGAGCCCGGCAAGTTCATTCGTGGAATGAAGAACGTCTCGGCCAACGAGCCGTTCTTCCAGGGGCATTTCCCGGACTATCCGGTGATGCCCGGCGTGCTCGTGGTGGAGGCCATGGCGCAGATCGCCGGCCTGCTCACCATGCTCTCGAAGATGGCCCGGACCGACGGCACGCAGCTGGTGCTGTTCGCCGGCATCGATGCCGCGCGGTTCAAGCGGCAGGTGGTCCCCGGCGACACGCTGACGCTGGTCGCGACGCTCGATCGCGCCGTGCGCGGCATCGGACGCTTCGACTGCTCCGCGACCGTGGGCGATCAGGTGGTCTGCGAAGCCCGCCTGCTCGCCGCGGTGCGCGACGTACCGCCGCCCGCGCCGATCGCCTGCCTCTGACGGCATGGCCGCGATCCACGCCACCGCGCTCGTCGACCCGCGCGCGGCGCTGGCTGCCGATGTCGTCGTCGGCCCCTTCGCCGTCGTCGGTGCGGAGGTGACGATCGGCGCGGGCACGTCGATCGGTCCGCACGCCGTGATCACCGGGCGCACGCGGCTCGGCGCGCGCAACCGCATCTTCCAGTTCGCCTCGGTCGGCGACGCCCCGCAGGACCGCAAGTACGACGGCGCGCCCACGGGAACGGTCATCGGGGACGACAACGTCGTGCGCGAGTACGTCTCCATCCATGCCGGCACGGCGCAGGACCGGGGCGAGACCACGATCGGCGACGGCAACTGGTTCCTCGCCTATAGCCACGTCGCCCACGATTGCGTCGTCGGCAGCCACACCACGTTCTCCAACAACGCGCAGCTGGCCGGCCATGTGCGCGTGGACGACTACGCGACGCTCGGCGGCTTCGCGGGCGTCCACCAGTTCTGCCGGATCGGCGCGCACGCGATGGTCGCGGCCGGGTCGATCGTGCTCCAGGACGTGCCGCCCTTCGTGACCGCCGCGGGCTATCCGGCCAAGCCTGCGGGGACCAACAACGAGGGCCTGCGCCGGCGCGGGTTCACCACCGAGGACATCGCGCAGGTCCGGCGCGCCTACAAGACCCTTTATCGCGAAGGCCTGGCGCTCGCGGATGCGAAGGCGGCGCTCGTGCGCGCGGCTGCGGTGGCGCCCGTGCTGGCCCCGCTGGTCGCGTTCCTGGACGAGTCGACCCGCGGCATCGTGCGCTAGGGCCGTGAACGGGTCCTGATGACGATGCGCGCTGCAGCGGCCGGCGACGGCGAGCCGATTACCGTCGGCATCGTGGCGGGCGAGGCGTCCGGCGATGCGCTGGCCGCCACGCTCATCGAGGCCGTGCGCGAGCGACACCCCCGGGTGCGGTTCGCCGGCGTGGCCGGTCCGCGCATGGAGGCCGCTGGCTGCGAAGCGTGGGCGCCCATGGAGCGGCTTGCCGTGCGCGGCTTCGCGGAAGTCGTCGCGCACCTGCCGGGGCTCCTGCGGCTGCGTCGCGCCCTCGGCGCGCGCTTCCTGGCCGCGCGCACGCCGCTATTCGTCGGCGTGGACGCTCCCGACTTCAACCTGGGGCTCGAGCGGCGCCTGAAGCGGCGCGGCGTGCGCACGATGCATTTCGTGAGCCCGTCGCTGTGGGCGTGGCGCCCCGAGCGCCTGGCCACCATCGGCCGGTCGGTCGACCGCATGCTGGTGCTGTTTCCGTTCGAGCCCGCGCTCTACCGGCGGGCGAACGTGCCGGTGACGTTCGTGGGCCATCCGCTCGCGGCCGAGGCCGCCGGTCCGACCACGCGGCGGGCGACGCGCGACACGCTGCGTATCCGGCCCGCGACGCCGGTGTTCGCGCTGCTGCCCGGCAGCCGCATCTCGGAGATCGAGCTGCATGCCGGGCGGATCCTGGATGCCGCCGCCCGCATCGCGGAGGCGCGGCCCGATGCCCAATTCCTGGTGCCGCTGGTGTCGCGCGCCACCCGCGAGGTGTTCGAGGCGGCGCTGCACCGGCACGGCCATGCCGCCCTGCCGCTCACGCTGCTCTACGGCCACGCGACCGAGGCGCTGCAGGCGGCCGACGTCGCGCTGGTCGCGTCGGGCACCGCCTCGCTGGAGGCCGCGCTAGCGCGCTGCCCGCACGTCATCTACTACCGCGTCTCGGCACTGACGGCGCGCATGGTGCGCCGGCGCCTGCTGCTGCCCTGGGTCGGCCTGCCCAACGTGCTCGCCGGGCGCTTCGTGGTACCGGAGCTCTTGCAAGACGACGCGACTCCGGGCAACCTTGCGCAGGCCGCGCTCAACCTGTTCGACGATATCGTCACGCGCCGCCGGCTCGAAACACTCTTCGGACAACTCGGTGCCGCGCTGCGCGCGCCGACCGGAGCACTGGCAGCGGAGGCGTTGGTGGCAGAACTGGCAGCGGCTGGCGTGGCATGCTGATCGTGGGAATCGACGAGGCTGGTCGCGGTCCGCTCGCGGGTCCGGTCTTCGCCGCCGCGGTCATCCTGGATCCGACGCGCCGCATCAAGGGGCTCAAGGACTCGAAGCTGCTCCCCGCCGAGCGGCGCGAGGTGCTCGCCGACGAAGTGCGGTGCAAGGCGATCGCCTGGGCGGTGGCGTCGTGCGATGTCGCCGAGATCGACACCCTCAATATCCTGCGCGCCACAATGCTCGCGATGCGCCGCGCATTCGAGGCGCTCGGCGTGACGCCCTTCGAGGCCCTGGTCGACGGCGACCGCAGCCCCGATCTTGGCAGCTGCCCCACGCATCCGATCATCAAGGGCGATCGCTACGTCCCCGTGATCTCGGCGGCGAGCATCCTCGCCAAGACCTCGCGCGACGCGTTGCTGCGCGAGCTCGACCGCGAGTATCCGGTCTACGGGTTCGCCCAGCACAAGGGCTACGGCACGCCGGAGCACCTGGCCGCGCTGAGCCGCCATGGCCCCTGCCCGCACCACCGCCGCACCTTCGCGCCGGTTGCGCAATCGTCATTCGCGTTCGACGACTGGTCGGCGATCGCCGACTGAGCGCCGCGTCCGGCGGTGCCCTCAGGCGCCGATCTCTGCGTAGTATTCATGGTGCGCGGTCGCGACATGCGATACGCGATATTCGACCGGCTCGTCGTGATAGCCGAACGCCACGCGCCGGATCTGGAGCAGGGGCGTGCCGCGCGGGACCGCCAGCAGCGCCTCGATGTCGGGCTCGGCGGCCACCGCGCGCAGCCGCTCGCGCGTGCGCACGACCGAGATGGCGAGGGCGTCCTGGTACAGGTTGTAGATCGTGGACGGGCGCGTGCGAAACGCCCGCTCCGTCAATTTGCCGAAGCGCGCCGCCGCGAGCGTGATGTCGTCAACCATGATGGGCTCGCCCTTCAACCGCAGCCGGTTGCGGATGCGCAAAACGGGCTCGCCCGCGTTGATCGCAAGCCGCTCGGCGGCCGCGCGGTCGGCCTTGCCCCGGCCGAACGCGAGCAGCTCCACGTCGGGATAGGCCTTCGGGCCGTCCTCCGGCACCACGTGAAAGAAATAGAACAGCATCCGGTCGCGGTTGTGGGTCGCGACATACGTGCCGCGGCCCTGCTGGCGGATCAGCAGGTTCTCCGCGCAGAGCTCGTCCACCGCCTTGCGCACGGTGCCGATGCTCGTGCCGTAGCGCTCGGCGAGCCGGCGCTCGGCCGGGATCGCCTCGCCGGGCCGCCATTCCCCGCCGGCGAGCGCGGCCATGACCTGCCGCTTGACCTCGCGGTACAGCGGGACGGATCCCGGCGGAGCAGGGACGGTGGCGTCCATCAGCGTTGCAACAGCGGCATGCGGGCGAGTCTAGGCGCTGCCTCAATTTTATGCAAATGATCTAGATGATCTAGTTGACCTCCGGGTGGCGGCGGCGCTACCATGGGCATGCGCGGTTCGTGCATCGGGCACCCGCCGCGGCGTCTTTTCGAAAGGGCCGATCCGTGATCCACTGCGTGCTGCACGACCCGCAGGACTCCGTTGCCGTAGTCGTGGTCGAGGGCGTGAAGGCGGGCATGACGCTCACCGGACTGATCCTAGACGAGGACCGAACGCTCTCCCTGCCCTGCACGCAGGACATTCCGCTGGGGCACAAGGTGGCGCTGCGCGACCTCGCCGTCGGCGACACCGTCATCAAGTACGGCGTCGACATCGGCAAGGTGATCGCTCCCATGGAGCGCGGCGCGCACGCCCACGTGCACAACATCAAGACCAAGCGCTGGTAGCCCCGCGCCCCCATTCGACAGCCGAGGTGCGCGGTACTTTCCGCACCGAGCCACGGAGGCCGCAGTGCAAACTACTTTCCAGGGTTATCGTCGCGAGAACGGCCGGGTCGGCGTGCGCAACCACGTCATCGTGCTGCCGGTCGACGACCTTTCCAACGCCGCGGCCGAGGCCGTGGCGCACAACGTGAAGGGCGTGCTCGCGATCCCGCATCCGTACGGCCGGCTGCAGTTCGGCGCCGACCTCGACCTGCATTTCCGCACGCTCATCGGCACCGGCTGCAACCCGAACGTCGCGGCGGTGGTCGTGATCGGCATCGAGGACGGCTGGACCAAGCGGGTCACGGACGGCATCGCGCCGACGGGCAAGCCGGTGCAGGGCTTCGGCATCGAGCTGCACGGCGACCACGACACCATCATGCGGGCGTCGCGCGCCGCCCGCGAGCTCGTGCAATGGGCCAGCGAGCTGCAGCGCGAGAGCTGCGCGCTCGACGAGCTGTGGATCTCCACCAAGTGCGGCGAGTCGGACACCACCTCCGGGTGCGGCGCCAATCCCACCGTTGGCAACGCGTTCGACAAGCTCTACGACGCCGGGTGCACGCTGGTGTTCGGCGAGACCACGGAGCTCACCGGCGGTGAGCAGATCGTCGCTGCGCGCTGCCGCGACGACGCCGTGCGCGAGCGCTTCATGTTCATGTTCGACCGCTACCAGGACGTCGTGAACCGCCACAAGACCTCCGACCTGTCCGAATCGCAGCCGACGAAGGGCAACATCGCCGGCGGGCTGACGACCATCGAGGAGAAGGCGCTGGGCAACATCCAGAAGATCGGCCGCACGTGCGTGGTCGACGGCGTCCTCGACAAGGCCGAGGTGCCTGCCGGTCCGGGGCTGTGGTTCATGGACAGCTCGTCTGCCGCCGCGGAGATGGTGACGCTCTGCGCCGCCGCGGGCTACGTGGTGCACTTCTTCCCCACCGGCCAAGGCAACGTCATCGGCAATCCGGTGCTGCCGGTGATCAAGATCTGCGCTAACCCGCGCACCGTGCGCACCATGGCCGAGCACGTGGACGTCGACACCTCGGGCCTGCTGCAGCGCGAGCTCACGATGGACCAGGCAGGCGACCGGCTCCTCGAGATGATGTTCCGCACCGCGAACGGCAGGCTCACGGCGGCGGAGGCGCTCGGGCATCGCGAGTTCGTGCTCACGCGGCTCTACGAGAGCGCATAGCAGCCCCCCGGTGGCCAAGCGCATCCTCATCACCGAGTTCATGGACGCGCCGTCGGTGGCGGCGCTCGCTGCGGCGCACGACGTGCGCTACGAGCCGAAACTCGTCGACGATACGGCGACGCTGCATCGCGCGGCCGGTGATTGCGACGGGCTGATCGTGCGCAATCGCACGCAGGTGGATGCCGCGCTGCTCGCCGCCGCGCCGCTCTTGCGCGTCGTCGGCCGGCTCGGCGTCGGGCTGGACAACATCGACGTCGCGGCGTGCATGGCGCGCGGCATCGACGTCATCCCGGCCACCGGCGCGAACGCGCAGGCGGTGGCCGAGTATGTGATCGGCACAGCCATGGTGCTGCTGCGCCTGATCCCGGGCGCCACGGCGCAGGTCGGCGCCGGCGGGTGGCCGCGCGGGCCGCTGTCGAACGGCCGCGAGATCGCCGGCAAGACGCTCGGCGTGGTGGGCTTCGGCGGCATCGGCCGCCTGACCGCCCAGCTTGCCCAGGCGGTGGGGATGACCGTGATCGGCTGCGACGCGCATCTGGCCGAGCACGACGCGGCGTGGCGGCGCACGCGGGTCGCTCCGCGCGCGCTCGAAGCGGTGCTCGCGGATGCCGACGTGATCTCGCTCCACGTGCCGCTCACGCCTGACACGCGCCACCTGCTCGACGCGGCCCGGCTCGCCATCCTCAAGCCCGACGCCATCGTCATCAACACGGCCCGCGGCGGCGTCGTCGACGAGGCCGCGCTGGCGGCCGCGCTTGGTGCCGGCCGCCTCGGCGGGGCGGCGCTCGACGTCTACGCCGACGAGCCGCTGGGGGCCGGTTCGCCCCTGGCCGGTTGCCGCAACCTGATCCTGACGCCCCATATCGCCGGCGTGACGCGCGAGTCCAACACGCGCGTGTCGGCGCTGATCGCCGCGAAGGTCGCCGCCGCGCTCGCGCCGGCCTGATCGCATGCCGCGCCGTTCGCTCGCCGGGCTGCAGGATCTCGCGCACCGGGCGCTCGCGCGCGCCGGCGCGAGCGAGACGATGGCAGCGGCCACGGCGCGTGCGCTGGTCGCCGCCGAAGCCCAGGGTCTCGCCTCACACGGCCTGTCGCGCGTGGCGCAATACGCGACGCATCTGCGCAACGGGCGCGCCGACGGCGCCGCCGTGCCGGCGGTCGTGCGCGAGCGCGGCGGCGCCGTGCTGGTCGACGCCGGCGCGGGGCTGGCGTTTCCGGCCTGCTCGCTCGCCGTCGCCGAAGCGATCGTGCGCGCCCGCGAGCACGGCGTCTCGTTCGCCGGTGTCACCGGCAGCCATCATTTCGGTGTCGCCGCCGACCATCTTCGTCCCGTCGGCGCGGCGGGAATGGTGGGCGTGGCGCTGGGCAACTCGCCGGCGGCCATGCCGGTGGCGGGCGGCACGCGCGCGCTTCTCGGCACCAACCCCATCGCCGCGATCTTTCCGCGCCGCGACGGCGCGCCCCTGGTGGTCGACCTGTCGCTCTCCGAGGCGGCGCGCGGCAAGGTGATGGTGGCCGCGCGCGAAGGCCGCCCCATTCCGCTCGGCTGGGCTCTCGATCGAGCCGGGCAGCCCACGACCGACGCGAAGGCCGCGCTCGAGGGCTCGATGCTGGCCATGGGCGGGGCCAAGGGCGCGACGCTCGCGCTCGTGGTGGAGCTGCTCGTCACCGCGCTCACCGGCGCGGCGCTGGGGTTCGAGGCGACGTCCTTCTTCATCGAGGACGGCAACCGGCCCCGCCTGGGCCAGGCCTTCCTGGTGATCGATCCCGACGCGTTGGCCGGGCGCGCGGCCTATTTCGAGCGTATCGACACGCTGGTGGCGGCGATGCTCGAAGGCAAGGGGGTGCGCCTGCCCGGACAGCGGCGCGACGCGCTCGCCGCGCGCGCCGCGGCCGATGGAGTCGAGATCGCGCCGGCGCTGCTGGCGCAGCTCGAGGCGCTCGCCGCCGCCTAGCCGGACCCGCATTGGGGCGCCGCGCCGACCTCCCAGAACGCCTGGCCCGGTTGCCAGCGTGGCGTGTCGCTCGGGCGCAGGCCGTCGTCACGAGGCAGCGGAACGACCATCGCCCACCAGCCGTGCGCGCATTCGGAGCGCGTTGCCATCTGGTCAGCGAGCGTGGTGCCCCGCCGCTGCAACGCGCGCTCCAGTCGCGCGAACGCGGTCTCGATGGCCACGCTGGTCGCCGCGGTGGGCGCGCCGGCATCGTGGCAGAAGGCGCTCGTCACCGCCTCGAAGTCGTCGGCGAGGGGGTTCCGGGTATCGCCTGCGAGACCCCACGCCTTCAGCCATTCGCCGGACACCAACCGGCTGGCGTCGTCGGGCGGGCGGTCCGCGAACCTGGCCGCGGTCGACCGCAAATGACGCATCAGCTCGGCGAGCGCATGACGGCGGCGCGCCTCGCGCGCCGCCGCGCGCATGGCGTCGATGGCTTGCGCCGCTTCCGCCTGCAGCGCATCGACGATATGGGTCATGGCGGGTTTCCTCAGGGCAGCCGCGCCAGCGATATGACGAGCCGGTCGAAGAAACGCTCTGCGTCGATCGCGTCGACGACATGCGCGTTCGGGGTTCGCTTCAATCGCCCGTGCCAGTCGATCATGCTGCGCCCACGCAACGCATTTGCTTCGGTGGCAACCTCGACGTGGCAGTCCCGCCCGGCGAACAGCTCGGGCCAGAGCAGCCAGCCGATCACGCATGGGTCATGCATGGGATGCGCCGCCGTGCCGAGGCCGCCGGCGCGCGGTCGCGTGAGCATCCCTTGTACCGCGCGGCCGCACGCGCTGCCAAGCGTGGCGAGGCGCTCGAGGTGGTGCGGCGCGGCGACGGCCTGCTGCGTGACGTGCAACCCGAAGAGCGTGGTGCGAACGCCCGCGCCGAGCACGATCGCCGCGGCGTGCGGGTCAACGTAGAAATTGTATTCGGCCGCAGGGGTCATGTTGCCGAGGGCCATCGCGCCGCCCATGATCACGATCTCGCCGAGCCGGGGGGCGAGGTCGGGTGCCAGGCGCAGGGCCAGCGCGACGTTAGTGAGCGGCCCGAGGGCGCACAGCGTGACCGAGCCTGCCGGTGCAGCGCGCACGATGGCCACGAGCGCGTCGACGGCATGGGCGTCGGCGGCGCGCGACGCCGGGGACGGCAGGTTCGCGCCGTCGAGGCCGTCGGGCCCGCACACGAACGTCGCAGTCTCGAGCGGGAACATGAGCGGCGCCGACGCACCCGCATGGATGGGCACGTCGACGCGGCGCGCCAGGTCACGCACGCGGAGCGCATTGCGGGTCGCCTGGTCGACCGCGACGTTGCCGGCCACGGTGGTGACCGCTCGCAGCTCGAGCGACTCGCTCGACGCGAACGCCAGGAGGAGCGCGACGGCGTCGTCCTGGCCAGGATCGGTGTCGATCAGGACGGCGCGGGGCATGTCACGCCGCGGCGGTGGCGCCGGTCATGATCAAGTGGCCGAGCTCGTCGGCCGTCGCGTCGCCGATCGCGCGGTCGATCACCTTGACGCCGTTGCGCAGGATCGCGACGCGATCGGCGACCGCCACGACGTCCGCCATGTTGTGGCTGACCAGCACGAGCGTGCGGCCTTCCGCCTTCAGGCGACGGATGAGATCGAGCACCTGCGCGGTCTCCTTGACGCCGAGCGCCGCGGTGGGCTCGTCCATGACGATGAGCCCGGCGTTCCAGCGCAGCGAGCGCGAGAGGGCCACCGCCTGGCGCTGGCCGCCCGACAACTCCTCGACCGGCCGGTGCAGGTCGTCGATCCGCACCGAAAGTCGCTCGAGGTAGCCGGCGGCCTCGCGCACCATGCGCCGCTTGTCGAGGATGCGCAGGAACGGCACGCCGATCGCCCGCGTGAGCTCCGCGCCCATGAACACGTTCGCCGCGATCGACAGCCGCGGCGCGAGGGCCAGGTCCTGGTAGAGCGTCGCCACGCCCTGGACGAGCGCATCGTGGGGCGAGCCGAACCGCACCTCGCGCCCGCGCAGGGCCATCGTTCCCGCATCGGGCTGCTGCGCACCCGAGAGGAGCTTGACGAGCGTCGACTTGCCGGCGCCGTTGTCGCCGCAGAGGGCGAGCACCTCGCCCTGCGCGACATCGAGATCGACGCCGCGCAGGGCCTGCACGGCGCCGTAGCGCTTGGCGATGTCGCGCAGGCTGAAGACGGACGGGGTCGTCATGGCGCGGTGCGCTGGCCGGTACGCTCGGCGCGAAGCTGCGCGTGCTCCGGCTACTTCAGGAATTTCCGGACATTGTCGGCGTCGACCAGCACCGCGTCGACGTAGAGGTAGGCGCCGTCCGCGATCGACGCGGCGGGACGCTTCTTCACCACGATGGCGTCGATCGCCTCCACGGCCTTGACGCCCATCTCCTCGAACGGGATCGAGATCGTGGCCAGGAACGTGCTGTCGGGATCGGCGATGCGCCGGTAGCTTTCCGGGCCGCCGTCCACCGAAACGAGCGGGATCTGCCCCTTCTTCACACCCTGCGCCCGCAGGAGGTCGTCGATGATGTACGCCTGTCCATCGAACGAGGCCCATACGCCATTGACCTTGCCCTGGTTCTGCAGGAGCAGCGCCTGCATGCCGCTGCGCACGTCCTGCTGCCAGCTCTGTGTGCGCGCCATGGAGTGCTTGCCGATCTCCTTCACCGAGGGATTCTCCGCCAGAACCACGTCGAGCACCTTGCCACGGATGCGGGAGGCGACGTTGAGGTCGAAGCGCTCGGTGAGGAGGTTGCCGTGGTAGCCCATCCTGCCGAGCAGGTAGAGCGCGGCGTCCGCGCCGATCTTGTATTCGTTGCTCTGGATGTCGAACAGCGCATAGGGGCTTGCGCCGGACTGCACGGTGATCACCGGCACGCCCTTGTCCTTCGCCGCCTTGAACTGCGCGTCCGCCTCGATCGGCTTGCCCATCGCGATGATGATGGCGTCGACCTTCTTCGTGATCAGCGTCTCGAACTGCTCGGCGTGCTTGGGCAGCGCGCCCTCCGAGTTGAGCAGCGTCACGTTCCAGCCCTTGGCCCGGGCCGCGGCCGCGGCTGCGTTCGCCACGCGGGCATGCGTCTCGGACGAGAACTGGAAGCCGATGATGCCGACGTCGAACGCCAGCGCCGCGCCGCTCGCGAGCCACAGGGAGAGTCCGGCCAGGACTCCCATCGTTGCACGCCGTGTCCGGGCTCCGTCCATGCTGTCGACTCCTCTGGTGCGCGGCAGCGCCGCGATCGTTGATCTGGCCCGGCAACGCGCGTGGCGGCGTCGCAGGTCCGCGGCGGCTCAGATCCTGAAGGCCGCCTTCTTCACGACGCTGGCCGAGAACGCCACCGACCCGATGATGATGACCCCGAGGACGATGTCCTGGAGATAGTAGGCTGCCCCCATCAGCACGAGCCCGTTGCCGAGCACCTTCAGGACCAGCGCCGCCAGGATAGTACCCGGTACGTTCGGCCGGCCGGGCTCGAACATCGTCATGCCGAGCAGCACCGCCGCGATCGAATAGAGGAAGTAGTCGCCCGCCATGTTGGGCGCCGCGGACGACAGGTTGGCGGTCAGGAGCACCCCGGTGCATCCCGCGAACAGCCCCGACAGGGCCAGGCCGATGCGCTTCATCCGCAGGGTCGCGATGCCGGCGAGGCGCGCGACCTCGTCGGCGTCGCCGGTGGCGGTCATGTGCGCGCCGGTGCGCGTCCATTTCAGCAGGAACCAGGTGGACAGCGAGCCGCCGGCGAGCCACCACAGCAGGTTGGCCACGCCGAGCGTCGTGCCGCGTGCGATGCCGGTGAACGACTCGGGCCAGCGTCCTACGAACGACACGCCTTCGGTGATCATGAACGCGAAGCCCCGCGCGATCGCCGCCGTGCCGAGCGTGACGATCAGGGACGGGACCCGCAGTACGGTGACGCCGAAGCCGTTGAACACGCCCAGCGCCAGGCCCAGCCCGAGCGACGCGGTGACCGCGAGGGGCGCGCCGTGGCCGGTGTGCACCAGCCAGCCCGACACCACCGCGCAGAGGCTGGCGATCTCGGCGACCGACAGGTCGAGCTCGGCCACGGTGAAGGCAAGGCCGAAGCCCAGCGCCATGATCGCGAGGAACGTCGTGTCGCGCGCCACGTTCAGGAGATTCTGCGGGTTCGCGAAGTTGGGCGCGAACGCAAGGAAGAACGCCACCAGCCCGAGTCCGGCGAAGGCTGTGCCGTATCGCTCGATCACGCGCCGCACGGCGTCGACCCGATGCGCGCGAGCCGATGCGAGGCCTCGGCGAGCGCTGCATGCGTATCGCTGAACACCCGATAGAGCGCGTCGGCGCGCGACCGGTTCTGCGGGGCAGGATCGAAGCGGACGAGACCGACGGCGATGGCATCGGCTGCGGCGCCGAGGTCAGGGTCGCGACCGAGGCCGACGCGCGCCAGCGCCAGGCAGCCGGCCAGGCCCATCTCGCGTCCGGGCGACGCGACCACCGGCCGGCCGAGGATGTCCGCGCGAAGCTGATTCCACACGGGGTTGCGTCCTCCGCCACCGGCGACCCTGATCTCGGCTGCGGATTGGCCGGCGGCCCGCTCCGCACGTTCGAGCACCGTGCGATTGACGAACGCCACGCCTTCCATGACCGCTCGGGCAAGATCCGCCGCGCCGTGACCCGCGGTGAGCCCCAGGAACGAGGCGCCGAGTTCCCGATCCCAGTACGGCGTACGCTCCCCGTGGAGATACGGATGGAACACGAGCGGCCGGCGGCTCACCGGCAGGTCGAGAAGGGCGTCGAGGCGCTCCATGCGCGAGCCGGAGCCACCGCCGACGAGATCGACCAGCCAATCGAGCGCATTCGCCCCGTTCTGGCCCGGCCCGCCGATCTGCCAGATGGCGTCGCCCCATGGAACCGTGATCAGCCCGTCGGCGGCTGCGTGCCGACTGGCGAGCAGGCCGAACACGTCGGACGACCCCGATATGCAATACGCGAAGCCGGGCCGCAGCGCCCCCAGGCCGGCGACGGCGGCAAAGGTGTCGTGCGAGCCGCAGAACACGCGCGCGCCGGCGAGCGCGGCCAGCGGCCCCGGCAGGCCATCCAGCACCCGGCCCATGACGTCGGTCGGTTTGCGGAGCGGGGGCAGCGGGGGCGGCTCGATGCCGGCCAGCGCCGCCAGCGACGGCGACCCGCGCGTCGCGTCGAGCACCCAGAACTGGGAAATCGGGTCGGACGCCGGTCGTCCGGTCAGCCTCAGGTTGAGGTAGTCCTTCGGCTCCAGCACGAGGCGCGTCGCGGCCCACGCTTGCGGCTCGTGCTGCGCGAGCCAGAGCATGCGCGAAAGCGGATGGAAGCCGTTCAGGTGCGCCGCGGCAGGATGCGCCGCGATCTCGGCGCGTCGGAGCAGCGCGTCCGCGCAGGGCTGCGCGCGCGAGTCGCGGAACCCGAGCGCAGGGCGCACCGCCTGCGCCCTCGCGTCGAGCCACGCCTGCGTGCGCGTGAAGCCGCAGATGGCCACCGCCTCGACGTCTTTGAAACGCGCACCGGCCGATGCGGCGATCTGCTCCGCGGCGTCGATGAGGCCGCTCCACCACGCCTGCGGACCCTGGTCGGAGCGGCCCGCCGAGTCCTCGTCGAAGTGCTGCGGCACGCTCGCGGTCGCGAGGGGCTCGCCCTCGAGGTCGAACAGGCAGCCCTTGAGCGCCGAGCCTCCCAGATCGAATGCAAGCACTGCGCTCATGCGCCGAATTTCCTCCTGCGACTCGTATAGGATACCGATGACGCCGCCGCCAGGACTCGGGCGCGAAGTTCAGCGCGCCGGCCGCGCATCCTACGAACGACCGGAAGTGACGATGACGACGCGCCCGACCACCGTGCTGCTGAACCTCGCGCACGCGCTCGACCACCTGTTCCTGCTGATCTTCGCCACGGCCGTGGGCGCGATCGCGGCCGACTTCGGCATCGCGCGCTGGGAGGACCTGATGCCGTTCGGCGCGGGTGCGTTCGCACTGTTCGGACTGGGCTCGCTGCCCGCCGGCCGCCTGGGCGACCTGTGGGGACGACGGCCGATGATGCTGGTGTTCTTCTTCGGCATCGCCGCGGCGGCGCTGCTCGCGTCCGTCGCCCGCACGCCGTGGCAGCTCGCGGGGGCGCTGACGCTCGTCGGCGCCTGCGCGTCGATCTACCACCCCGTCGGCATCCCGATGCTGCTGCGGCACGCCGGGCGACCCGGGCTCACGATCGGCATCAATGGGCTGTCCGGCAACTTAGGCGTCGCGCTGTCGGCGCTTCTCACCGGACTCCTGATCAAGTACGCGGGTTGGCGCGTGGCGTTCGTAGTGCCCGCGCTAGTGGCGCTCGCGTGCGGAGTCGCATTCGCGCGCGTCGCGCCGCACGAGGCCGAGCCCCCCGCGCGGCGGCGCGCGACGCAGCCGGCGAACGCGGCCTCCTTCGCGCGGGTGCTCGCCGTCATGACGATCGGCTCGATCACGGCGAGCCTGATCTTCAACTTCACGACCAACGGCAACGGCGAGCTGTTGCGCGAGCGCTTCGCGGGCGTGGTGGAAGACCCGGCCGCGTTGGGCGCGCTGCTCGCCGCGGTGTACGTCGTCGCCTCTTTCGCGCAGGTCGTGGTGGGCCACCTGATCGACCGGGTGCCTTTCAAGTATCTCTACATCGGCATCGTCTCCGTCCAAGCGCCGCTGTTCCTGCTCGCGTCGCGGGCCGCCGGCTGGTGGCTCTACGTGCTCATGATCGCATTCATGATCGTGGTGTTCGGGGCGATCCCGTTCACCGAGGCGGTGATGGTGCGTTACGTCGACGATTCGCAGCGCTCGCGCGTGAGCGGGATGCGCCTGACCGTTGCGTTCGGCGTCAGCGCGCTCGCGGTCTACGTCCTCGGTCCGGTGGTCAAGGCCGGCGGCTTCGCCACGCTGCTGCTCGTGATGGCCATGACCGCCGCGTGCACGCTCGTCGCGGTGCTGTTCCTGCCGCGCCCGGCAGGACACCCGGCGGTCAGGCCGGTCGTGCCGCCAGGATCGCCTCGCGGAGCGGATTGAACAGTCCCGGCGCCGCGGCGATCACCTCGTGGCTGCGCAGGAATTCGTTGCCGCCCGCTAGATCCCCCACGCGGCCGCCCGCCTCCTGCACGATCAACGCCCCCGCGGCGACGTCCCACGAGCGCAGGCTCATGACGAAGAAGCCGTCGAGCCGCCCGGCGGCGAGGTGTGCGAGATCGAGCGCGCACGCCCCCGCCCGGCGGATGCCCGCGCAACGTCCCATCAGCGCGTTGAGCACCGGCAGGTAGCGCGGCAGTCGCGGGCTCTTGCGTGTGGGAAATACGGTCCCGACCAGCGCGTCCTCGAGCCGCGTGCAGGCCGACACGCGCAACGGCGAGCCGTTGAGCTGCGCGCCTTTGCCGCGCACCGCCGTGAAGATCTCGTCGTGCAGGGGATCGAGCACCACGCCGTGCGTGAGCTCGCCGCGCTCGGTCAGGGCGACCGAGATCGCGTAGTAAGGAAAGCCGTGCACGAAGTTCGCGGTGCCGTCGAGCGGGTCGACGATCCAGCGATAGGGCGTGACGCGGGCGGGCTGCTCCTCGCCGCCTTCCTCGCCGAGGATGGCGTGGTCGGGAAACGCCGCCGCGATGCTGGCCCGGATGGCGCTCTCGGCGTCGGCGTCGGCGCTCGAGACGATGTCGCCATGCTCCTTCGAGAAGGTGGGCAGCCGGCGCAGGTCGCGCGATGCGTCGATGACCACGCTCGCGGCGCGCCGTGCGGCGCGCACCGCGACCGCGAGCACGGGATCGCCCGACACGGTGGTCATGGACGCGCACCGTCGAGCGCTTCCTGCTCGAGACGCAGGTAGGTGCCGTAGGCGTTGATCCGATTGGCCGCTTCGAAAGCCGGCAGGCTTCGATAGCGCGACCAGTCGGCGCGCGCGTACGCCGCGTCGAACGGCTCGAGGTCGGCGACGGCGCGGCCCATCTGCGCGCGCAGGTCGCGCAGGTAATCGCGGGTGAGCACGAGGTCGCGCGCCACGTCATGCGACGCCGGCCCATGGCCCGGCACGACCACCGTCGGTGCGAGCGCGATCATCTTGTCCATCGCCGCGAGCCAGCCCTTGCTGTCACCGTTGCCGACGAACGGAATGCGGCCCGCAAAGATGAGGTCGCCGGCGAACAGCAACCGGTCCTCGTCGACGAACATCATCAGGTCCTCCGGCGTGTGGCCGCCCTCCGACCAGATCAGGCGAAACGTGACGCCGCCGAGGCGGAAGTCGGTGTCGCCGTCGAGCCAGACATCGGGCGGGACCACGCGGGTCGCGTCGTCGACCCAGGGAACGAGATCCACGCGCCGTTGTGCAAGGCGCGCCTCCGCCACGCCCGAGGTGAGGTAGGCCATCGCCTCGCGTCGCGCGAACACCTGCGCGCCGGCGGCCTTGAGCGCCTGCAATCCGTAGATATGGTCGGCGTGATAATGGCTCACGATCACCCGCCGGATCGGCATGGCCGTGATCTGCCGGATCGCGCGGACCATCGCAGCGCCGAGCGGCGGCGTGCCGAGCGCATCGGATACGACCACGCCGTCGTCGGTGACCACGAAGCCAACGTTGGACATGTAGCCCCGATTCGCCGCACTCGCCATGCCGGCCTGCCCCTCGAAAAACCAGCCATGTGCCGAGACGCGCTGGGGAAGGAGCACGAGGTCCTCGGCGGACGCGCCGGGCACGGCCGCAAGTGCTACGAGCGCCAGCGCGGCGAGCCCGCCACCTCGCCCGCGACGCGCGAGCCGGAGCGCGGTCATGCGACGCGTACGCCGAGCATCATGCCGCCATCCTCGTGCTCGAGGTTGTGGCAATGGAGCATGTAGGTCTGCGGGCCGGAAAAGGGCGACTCGAACCGGACGGCTGCGCGCACCGACTCGCCGGGCCAGACCAGCACGGTGTCCTTGCGGCCGAGATCCGTGGGAAGCCGTCCCCGTGCGTCGATCGCAAGCGCCTTGACCTGGTCGGGGGAGGTCTCGCGCTCCTGCACCTCGAATGCGAACCCGTGCAGGTGCATCGCGTGCGGCATGCTCGTGTGATAGTTGCGCAGCAGCCAGATCTCGTGGGTGCCGCGCACCACCTCGAGCGGCGTTTCGCCCATCGCGAACACGCGGTCGTTGATTCGCCAGCGGCCACTCTTGTGGCCGAGTCGCAGTGGACGCTCCGGCCAGCCGTCCGCAGGTGGCGCCGGGCCGTCGGCGAGGCGTGCGGGAATCGGGCGGTCGTAAGTCACGCGCCGGGTGACGCGAACCAGGAGGAGGTCGCGTGGCGCGCCCTCCGGCCAGCCCGACCCGTGCAGGGCATGCCCATGCATCGCCCCATCGGCCGGCGCGGGTGCAGCGGAGCTCGACATGCCTGCCATGCCCGCCATGCCGGAGTGCACGCCGCCGTGCGCATCCGGCTCCGGCGGAGCGTCGGGCGCGGTGGCGGGCTCGGGCATGTCCACTTCCGCGTGCATCGGATCGAACGCGAGCGTCTCGAGGACGAGCGCATCGCCGGGCGCGGCGTCGCGCAGGTCGACGAGGAGGTCGAGGCGCTCGGCGGACGCGAGGAAGACCCGGGTCGCGGAGACGGGCGCGGGCAGCAATCCGCCATCGTTGCCGATCACGTGGAACGGGAACGCACGCCCGCCCGTCGTCCGCAGGCCGATCAGCAGCGTGCGGGCGTTGCAGGCGTTGAGCAGCCGCAGCCGCACGATGCGCGTCGCGACCTCGAGGTCGCCGCACGCCCGCCCGTTTACGTACAGGGCATCGCCGAAGAAGCCGTGCACCGCCGCATCGGGCGAGCTCGCGTAGCCGCCGGCGCGACGGTCCTGCAGCACCAGCGTGGCTTCCGTGGATCCAGGGAAGAGGTCGAGCGCGCGCCGCAGGGCGAGATCGTCGTCGTCCTCGACCTCGATCAATCCGAACAGCCCGTCGTGCACCTGTCCGGCCGTCGCGCCGTGCGGATGCGGGTGATACCAGTAGAGGCCCGCGCGGTTGCGCACCTCGAATGCGTAGTCGTAGCGTTGACCCGGCGCGATCAATGGCAGCACGCCGTCGTTGGACGTATCGACGGCCAGGCCGTGCCAATGCACGGTGGTCGGCGCCTGCAGGCGATTCTCGACCCGCACCGTGAGCCGGTCGCCGCGGCGAACGACGAGCGTAGGATTCGCAAAGCCGCGCCCGCCGTGATCGACGCGATAGGCGAGCGTGCCGTGCGCAATGCCCGCCGGCAATGGACCGGCCGGTCCGGCGCGCATGGTCAGCGGCCCGTTGTCCGGACGAAGGCGACTGAGAAAGCCCGCGACCGGCGCGGCCGGATAGGCTCGATCGGTCGAAAGAACCGAACCGGCCGACCCCACGCACTCCAATGCGCCGGAGGCGAGGGCGCGTGAAGCGCCTCCGCCTGCGGCGAACGCTCCGCCGGCCGCGAGGCCCCGCAGCAGGCCGCGGCGACGCGTGGAGGGCGGTCCTGCGCGCGTACCCATCGGCCGATTCTACGCGGTCGATACCTCCGCTCGCGAACCGTCTTCAGGGAATCGCCACGCCCCAGGGCAGCTCGCCCACCGGAATGTCCGCGAGCTTCACGTTCGACTGGGTGTCGACGACCGCGACCGCGTTCGATCGTCCGCACGCGACATAGAGCTTGCGGCCGTCGGGGCTGAGCGCCATGTTCCACGGACGCCGCCCGACCGGAATCGTCGCCACGATCGTGTTGGTGACCGGATCGATCGCCTGCACCGTGCCGTCGCCGCCGGAGGAAACCCACACGCGCTGGCCGTCGGGCGCCACCACCACGCCGTTGGAACGCTTGCCCGCCTTGATCCGCGCGATCACGTCGTGCGTGCGGGTGTCGAACACGTTGACGGTGTCGGCGTTCTCCGCGGCGACGTACGCACGGCTGCCGTCGGGCAGGAAGCCGATGCCGCGCGGGCGGTCCCCGACCTTCACCGACTTGATCACCTCGCCGCGCGCGACGTCGATGATGTCCACGCTGTCGGCTTCCTCGGCGCTCGCGTAGAGCCACCGGCCGTCGGGGCTGAATACCGCGTGCTCCGGATTCTTGCCGTGCATCCTGATGCGCTTGACCACGCTCAGCGTGGCGGTATTGATGATTAAAACCTGGTCGTTTTCCTCGATCGCGGCCGACAGCCACTTGCCGTCGGCCGACAGGTAGATGGCCTCGGGCGAGTCGCCGAGCGTGACGCGCCCGACCTCGACCTTGCGGGCGAGGTCGACGACGACCAGCGTATTGGCCGCCTGGTCGCTGATGTAGAGGCGCGCGCCGTCGTGCGCGACCGCGATGCCGCGCGGCCGGCGCGCGAGCTTGAGCGTGTCGACCACCACGTCGGTCGCGAGGTCGATCACCGAGATGCTTGCCGAGCCCTCGTTCGAGACGTAGGCGAAGGGCGCGGACAGCGCCGCGGCCGTCCATGCCCATCCGACCAGCGCCACACCGCGCACGAAGTTGCGCATTGCCGACTCCCGATGCCGCCGCGGTGGCGACGGGCGACCTTATGCTATCCGAGTTCGCGCCGCGCCGGCCGCGGCCCCGCATAATGCGGCGATGCGAACGCTAGGAATCGGCGGCGTGGCGCGCGCCACGGCGCGTGGGGCGGCGTGCGCGCTCATGATGAGCGCGGCCGCGCACGCGCAGGACGCCGTGCAGCCGCTCGATGCGGTCGTGGTCACGGGGACACGCAGCCTCGCGCGCGCCTTCGACCTGCCGGCCTCGGTGGACATCATCGACGCGCGCACGTTGCGGGACGGGCAGCCGCAAATCAGCCTGTCCGAGACGCTCGGCCGCGTGCCAGGTGTGTTCGCCGCGAATCGCAACAACTACGCGCAGGACTTGCAGGTGAGCTCGCGCGGCTTCGGCGCGCGCGCGGCGTTCGGCGTGCGCGGCGTGCGGCTCTATCAGGACGGCATCCCCGTCACGATGCCGGACGGGCAGGGCCAGACGGGCAGCTTCAGCCTGCTCTCGGCGCAGCGGGTCGAGGTCTTGCGCGGCCCGTTCTCGACGCTCTACGGCAACGCGTCGGGGGGCGTGATCGCCGTGTTCACCCAGGACCCCGCGCCGGAGCCGCGCGTCACCCTGTCGGCGGGCGGCGGTAGCTACGGCGCCTGGAACGCCGGCACGCTTGTCTCGGCGAGCGGGCATTCGATCGGCGCCCTCGTGGCGGCTAGCCATTTTGCGATCGACGGATATCGCGACCACGCGGCGGCTACGCGCGAGCTCGGCAACGCAAAGGTCGTGCTGGACGTTGCGGAGGGCGCACGGGTGACGCTGATCGCCAACACGCAGTATCAGCCGGAGACGCAGGACCCGCTCGGGCTCACGCGTGCCCAGTGGAGCGCCAATCCGCGCGGCGTCGACCCGGCCGCGCTGCAGTTCGATACGCGCAAGACCATCAACCAGGCACAGGGCGGCGTCGCCGTCGAGCTGCGCCTCGGCGACCACGCGACGCTGGACGCCACCGTGTACGACGGCCGGCGCCTGGTGCGGCAGTACCTCGCGTTGACCGGCTCGGGAGCGACCTCGTCGGGCGGCGTCACCGACCTCGACCGCGACTACGGCGGCGCGGGCTTGCGCGTTACCTGGCGAACGGAGTGGCTGGGCGGTCCGCTGTGGCTCGTGACCGGCGCGGGCGCAGACCGTCAGCGCGAGCGGCGACGCGGCTTTGTCAACCAGAACGGCGACCTGGGCAACCTGCGCCGCGACGAGGACGACCTCGTGCGCAGCGTCGATGCGTACGCCGAAGCGCAATGGTCGCCATGGCCCGCATGGAGCTTAACGGCCGGCGCCCGCAGCAGCAGCGTGCGCTACCGCTCCGACGATCACTACGTCAACGCACAAAATCCGGACGACAGCGGTGGCCGCACGTTCCGCAACGCGAGCCCGGTGCTCGGCGCGGTGTTTCATGCGACGGATGCGATCAACGCCTACGCGAGCTTCGGCGGCGGGTTCGAGACCCCGACGTTCGCCGAGCTCGCCTACCGGAACGGCGGGACGGGGCTCAATTTCGGGCTCCAGCCGGCGCAAAGCCGCGCGGTCGAGATCGGCTTGAAAGCGAGCGTCGATCATGCGCAGCGGATCGACCTCGCCGCGTTCGCGGTGCGCACGCGCAACGAGATCGTCATCGATGCCGCCACCGGCGGGCGGACCACGTTCAAGAATGCGGGGCGCACGCGCCGCAGCGGCGTCGAAGCCCAGTGGACCGGGGCGCTGCCCTTCGACCTGCAGGCCCACGTCGCCTACACCTGGCTGCGCGCCGAGTTCGCGGTCGCATTCGCGACCGGCGTTCCCCCCGTTGCAGTGGCATCGGGGGCGCGCCTGCCGGGCGTGCCGGCGCGGCAGGCCTACGCCGAGCTCGCGTGGACGCCCGCCCACGGCCACGGCTTCAGCACGGCCCTGGAGCTCCAGTACGTCGACCGACTCTACGTCAACGAACGCAACACCGACGCCGCGCCGCCGGCGGCGGTGGCCAACGCGCGGGTCGGATGGAACGGGAAGGTCGCGACAGCTTCGGTGCAGGGCTTCCTGCGGCTCAACAACGCGCTCGACCGGCGCTACGCGGGGTCGGTGATCGTCGGCGACACCAACGGTCGCTACTTCGAGCCCGCGCCGGGGCGAAACTGGTTTGCCGGGATCAATGTCGATTTTGCCCTTTGACAGCGCGGCGCTTCGCTACACGCGCGTCGCGGTCGTGCTGCACTGGCTGGTCGCGGCGCTTCTGGTGGCGCAGTTCACATGGGGCTGGTGGATGCAGTCGATCCCGAAGCAACCGCCCGGCGTGCGCGTCGACGCCTTCAACCTGCACAAGTCCGCCGGGCTGCTCCTGCTCGCGCTGATGGTCCTGCGGCTGGGATGGCGCCTCGCCCATGCGCCACCACCACTGGCGGGCCTGGCGCGCGGGCAACAGGCGGCGGCCCGCGCGACGCACGTCCTGCTGTACGCGCTGCTGCTCGCGATGCCGCTGTCCGGCTATCTCGGCTCGGTGTTCAGCGGCTATCCGGTCCGGTGGTTCGGCCTGCGCTTGCCGGACTGGGGATGGAGCGATCCGACGCTCAAGAATTCGCTGGGCGTACTCCACCTGGCAGCCAGCTGGATCCTGCTGCTCGCCACGCTGCTGCACGTCGCGGCGGCGCTCCGCCATGCGCTGGCGCGTGATGGTGTCGTGCGGCGCATGACGTGGCCGCGCCGCCAGCCGGCGCAGCCGTCGCGCCTCAAGGCCGCCGCGCCTTAAGGCCGCCGCGCGGACTCGAGCAGCGCTGCGATCGCGGGGTGCTGCTGCTCGCGCGCGATGTCCTGCGCCGTCTTGCCGCGGTCGTCGCGCCGGTCGGTGCGCGCACCCGCGTCGAGCAGCACGCGGACGACCTCGGTGCGGCCGTAGCCCGCGGCCCACATCAGCGCAGTGAGGTCGTTGTGATAGACCGCGTCCGCGTCGACGCCGGCCGCCAGCAGGGCGCGCACGACGGCCACGTGCCCCTCCCCGGCGGCGTAGGTCATCGCGTTCTTCCGCAGCCGGTCCTCGGCGCCGACGCCCGCACCCCGCTGCAGCAATGCGCCGACGACATCGGCCGCGCCGACATAGGCAGCCGCCATCAGCGGCGTGATCCCGTTGATGGCCGGCTCGTTGACGTCCGCGCCCGCCGCGAGGAGCACCCCTGCGAGCTCCGGATGATTGTTTTTCAGCACCACGACGAGCGGTGTCTCGCCCAGGCGGTTGCGCGCGTTCACCGATCCGCCCGAGCCGAGCGCGCGCTCGATGCCGGGACCGTCCGCCGCGCGCGCCGCGACGAGCAGGCGCGCGCTCGCCGACAAGTCGTCGTCCGCGGCGAGGGCCGGACCGCTGGCGCAGGCCAGCCAGCCAGCCGCGAGGAGGGCCGCACACAAGTGAATAGAAAGGGTGGTTTTCATGGCGGAGGGTCGGCGCGCCCGCATGACGCACTGCAACACCAATTTTGTAGATTGCAAGTCGGGTGGAAACTGACTATAAACGATCCCGCATGCGCGCGCCGGCCGATGTGCCGGGCAGGCGCGCGTGGCGCATAACAACAAGGAGGTCGACATGAAATCGTGCACCGGAGTACTCACGCTCGTCGTCGTTGTCGCGTTCGCAGGATCGAGCGTCGCCGTCGCGCAGCCGGAGATCGCAGGCGGCGCCAACACGACGACGGCCAGGTCCATGCCGGCGTTCACGACGGTGACTCCGGCGATGCTCGACGGCGCGGCGAACGACGCGAAGAACTGGGTTCACTCGAACGGGAGCTACGCCCAGACGCGCTACTACCCGGGCGCCCAGATCAACGCCGGCAACGTCGCGAAGCTGAAGCCCGCGTTCGTGGTGCAGACGGCCGTGATGGAGTCGATGGAGACTGCGCCGATCGTGCAGAACGGCGTCATGTTCCTCACCACGTCGTTCAATCATGTCTACGCGGTGGACGCCGCGACGGGCGAGGAATTCTGGCACTACAAGCACAAGATGGGTCCGATCACGACGTTCTGCTGCGGACCGAACAACCGCGGCGTCGCCGTCTCGGGCGACCGGCTCTTCATGGGCACGCTCGACGCCAAGCTCGTGGCGCTCGACGCGAAGACCGGCAAGGTGCTATGGGAAACGCAGATCGCCGACCCCGAGAAGGGGTACTCGGAGACGATGGCGCCCGCGGTCGCGGACGGCAAGGTGCTCATCGGCACCAACGGCGGTGAGTACGGCATCCGCGGCTTCGTCAAGGCCTACGACGCGAACGACGGCAAGCTCCTGTGGACGTTCAACACGATCCCGGAAAAGGGGCATGAAGGCGTCTGGGCCGCCAAGGACGCCACCGGTCGCGACATGCATCGCAACCTGGATGCGGAAAAGGCGGCGTTCGCCAAGGACAGCTCGTTCTACCAGACGCTGGGCGGCGGCGTGTGGATGACGCCCGCCATCGATACCAAGACGAAGACCGTGTTCTTCGTCGTGGGCAACCCGTCGCCCGATCTGTACGGCGCCATCCGGCCCGGCGACAACCTGTACACCGACTCGATGGTCGCGGTGGACCTCAACACCGGCGCGTACAAGTGGCATTCGCAGTATGTCGCGCACGACGTGTGGGACCTGGATGCGGTGAGCCCGCCGATCCTCACGCAGGCAAAGGACGCGGGCGGCAAGATGGTCGACGTCGTCATCCACGGCGGCAAGACGGGCCACGTCTACGTCCACGACCGCGGCACCGGCAAGCTGATCCGCTTCTCTGAGGCGATGATCCCGCAGGAAAACATGTGGACGCTGCCCACCAAGGACGGTGCCCGCATGCTGCCGGGCGCCAACGGGGGCGTCGAATGGTCACCGATGGCGGTCAACCCGAAGCTGCGCCTGGCGTACGCCGCCAACCTGCACCAGCCGATGACCTATCACGTCGAAGACGTTCCCTACCCGGGTGGCAAGCTGTGGCTGGGCGGCGCGTTCAAGACCATCCCGGCGGAGGAGCAGTGGGGCCAGCTCGCGGCCGTCAACCTCGACACGGGCAAGGTCGTCTGGAAGGCCAAGACACCCCAGCCGCTGATCGGCGGCGTGCTGGCCACCGCCGGCGACATCGTGTTCAACGGCGAAGGGAACGGCTGGTTCAAGGCGTTCGACGCGCGGACGGGCAAGGAGCTGTGGAAGTTCAACGCCGGCGCCGGGGTAAACTCGCCGGCGGTGTCGTACATGGTGAACGGGAAGCAGTATGTCGCGGTGGCGGCGGGCGGCAACACCCAGCTCGACTTCAAGCGCGGCAACAGCCTGGTCGTATTCGCGCTTCCCTGATCCTGCGCTCGCACGCCGCTCGCTTCGCCCGACGGCCGCACCCGCAACCGGGGCGGCCGTTGTCTTGTCCAACGTCCTTGTCCCGGCAGGAATCAATGCGTTCGCGTCGCTTCGTCCCATTGGTCGCCGCCGTCTGCGCGCTGGCCGTCGCCGGCCTCGCGTGCGCGCAACCGGCGCCCGTCGCGCCCGTCGCGCCGGCCGCCATCAAGGACACGGTCGCGCTCTGCGCGGCCTGCCACGGCGCCACCGGCAACAACGACAATCCGCAATACCCGGTGCTGGCCGGCCAGACGGCGCGCTACATCTATACCGAGCTCAAGGATTTCAAGGAGGGGCGCCGCCACGATCCGAACATGGACGCCATGGTGCAGCCCCTCTCGCGCGACGACATGCTCGCGCTCGGCGATTATTTCGCCGCGCAGAAGCAGGCCGGCAGCACCTTCAAGGCCGACGCCGCTCGTGTCGTCGCCGGCAAGAAGAAAACCGACGAGGTGCTGTGCCCGATGTGCCATCTCGGCGGGTTCAGCGGGCAGAACGAGATTCCGCGCGTCGCGGGGCAGCACTACGAGTACATCAAGAAGCAGCTGCTCGATTTCAAGGCGCGGCGCCGCACCAACGACGCCGGCAACATGACGAGCATCGCGGCGACGCTGTCCGACGACGACATCGAGAACCTTGCGCAGTACGCGACGTCGCTCTACTAGGGCACCCGCACCAGCGCCTCAGGCGCCGATAGCGCCGCCCGGTGCCGGGGCGCGATCGGCTACGGCCTCGAAGGACTGCTGCCGGATGTCGAAGTCGCGCGGCTTCTCGACGTGGACCTGTTGCCGGCGTTCGCCGCCGGCCGCTACGAGGACGTCATCGCGGTCCCGTTTCGCGGTCGGCAGCGACGTGCTCGGCGCACGCGGCCACTTCGGCGGCGCCGGCGCCACCAAGCATTGGACGCGATGACGCGGCCGGTTGGACGACGCACCGATAACCTAGTCGATCGCGCGGTGGCGGAGTATCCTTGCGCCGACCCGGCGCCCTTGTGGAGCAGCCGGGATGCCGAACAGCAGCGCCACTCCGGGAGGTTCCGTGTCCGTCTCCGTATCCTTGCAAGTCAATGGCAAGGCCGTGCATGCGGACGTCGATGCGCGCACCCTGCTGGTCGAATTCCTGCGCCGCGACCTGGCCCTCACCGGCGTGCACGTGGGGTGCGACACGGCCCAGTGCGGCGCGTGCACCGTCCTCGTCGACGGCCGTGCGGTGAAGGCATGCAACGTGCTGCTCGCGCAGGTGCAGAACGCCAGCGTCACCACCATCGAAGGGATTGCCGCCGCGGATGGCACGCTCCATCCGATGCAGGCGGCGTTCAAGGAGTGCCACGGCCTGCAGTGCGGTTTCTGCACCACCGGCATGGTGATGAGCGCGCTCGACCTGGTCGCGCGGCATCCGCGCGCCGACGAGGACACCATCCGCGCCGAGCTGGAAGGCAACCTCTGCCGCTGCACGGGCTATCACAACATCGTCACGGCGGTGAAGCGCGGCGCCGCGGCCATGGCCGGGTAGGGGCGGACATGGGCGCCAGCGATGCAGCGGTCCAATCGCCCCTCGGCCAGTCGATCCTTCGCAAGGAGGACGGTCGGTTCCTGACGGGCACGGGCCAGTTCACCGACGACGTGAACGCGCCAAGGCAGACGCACGCGTATTTCCTGCGCTCGCCGCACGCCCACGCGAACCTGCGCGGCATCGAGACCGCCCGCGCCCGGGCGGCGCCGGGCGTGGTCGCCATCTACACGGCCGCCGACCTCACCAACGTGAACGGCCTGCCCTGCGGATGGCTCATCACCGGCACCGACGGCAAGCCGATGAACGAGCCGCCGCATCCGGTGCTCGCGCAGGGCAAGGTGCGCTATGTGGGCGACCCCGTGGCGCTGGTCGTCGCGGAGACGCCCCATCAGGCCAAGGACGCCGCCGAGCTCATCGAGGTCGACTACGAGCCGCTGCCGGCGGTCGTGAACGTGCGGGACGCGCTTGCGCCGGGCGCGCCGGCGCTGCACGAGCAGGCGCCCGGCAACCGCTGCTACACGTGGGCGCTGGGCGATCGCGCGGCGGTCGACGCCGCGTTCGCGCAGGCGGCGCACATCACCCGGCTCGACATCGTCAACAACCGGCTGGTGCCCAACGCGATCGAGCCTCGCGCAGCGCTTGCCTCCTACAACCGCGCCGACGACGCCTACACCCTCTACGTCTCGAACCAGAATCCGCACGTCGAGCGGCTGCTGATGACGGCCTTCGTGCTCGGCCTGCCGGAACACAAGGTGCGCGTCATCGCGCCCGACGTCGGGGGCGGGTTCGGCTCCAAGATCTACCTGTATCCGGAAGAGACCGCGATGGTCTGGGCGAGCAAGCGCGCCGGACGGCCGATCAAGTGGGTGGCCGATCGCAGCGAGGCGTTCCTGTCCGATGCGCACGGGCGCGACCACGTCACGCACGCGGAGCTCGCGCTCGACGCCGGCGGAAAGTTCCTGGCGCTGAAGGTGGAGACCACGGCCAACATGGGCGCGTACCTTTCCACGTTCGCCTCGTGCATTCCCACCATCCTGTATGCCACGCTGCTGGCCGGCCAGTACACCACGCCCGCGATCTGGTGCGAGGTGACGGCCGTGTTCACCAACACCGCGCCGGTCGACGCGTATCGCGGCGCCGGTCGTCCCGAGGCTACATACGTGGTCGAGCGCATCGTGCACCAGGCGGCGGTCGAGACGGGCGTTGCGCAGGACGATCTGCGCCGGCGCAACTTCATCCGCACCTTTCCCTACCAGACACCCGTCGCGCTCAACTACGACATCGGCGACTACGACGCCACGCTGGACGGGGCGATGCGCATGGCCGACGTCGCCGGGTTCGCCGCGCGGCAGGCGCAGTCGCGCACCCGCGGCAAGCTGCGCGGAATCGGCTACGCGTCGTACATCGAGGCGTGCGGGCTCGCGCCGTCGAACGTCGCCGGTGCGCTCGGCGCGCGGGCGGGCCTGTTCGAGGCCGGGCAGGTGCGAGTGCACCCGACCGGCAGCGTTACGGTGTTCACCGGCTCCCATAGCCACGGCCAGGGCCACGAGACCACATTCGCGCAGATCGTCGCCGCGCGGCTCGGGATGCCCATCGAGAACGTCGATGTCGTCCACGGCGACACCGGCCGCATTCCGTTCGGCATGGGCACGTACGGCTCGCGCTCGCTGTCGGTGGGGGGCACCGCGATCGTGAAGGCGCTCGACAAGATCGTCGCGAAGGGCCGCAAGATCGCCGCGCACCTCCTCGAGGCTGCCGAGGCGGACATCGAGTTTCGCGACGGCAAGTTCAGCGTCGCAGGCACCGACCGCAGCAAGACGTTCGGCGAGATCGCGCTCACCGCGTACGTGCCGCACAACTATCCGCTCGACAAGCTCGAGCCGGGCCTCGACGAGACTGCGTTCTACGACCCGACCAACTTCACGTATCCGGCAGGAACGCACATCTGCGAGGTCGAGGTCGACCCGGACACGGGCGTCGTCGATGTCCTCGCGTTCACCGCCTGCGACGATTTCGGCACCATCGTCAATCCGATGATCGTGGAAGGGCAGGTGCACGGCGGCCTCGCCCAGGGCATCGGGCAGGCCCTGATGGAGCATTGCGTCTACGACCGGCAGACCGGTCAGCTCCTGACCGGCAGCCTGATGGACTACGCGCTGCCGCGTGCCCATCACCTGCCCGCGTTCAAGGTCGGCACGCAGGTCACGCCCTGCACGCACAATCCGCTCGGCGCGAAGGGTTGCGGCGAGGCCGGGGCGATCGGCGCTCCGGCTGCCTTGATGAATGCCGTGATGGACGCGCTGGCGCCCGCGGGCGTGCGCCATCTCGACATGCCCGCGTCGCCGCATCGCGTGTGGCAGGCGCTGCGCGGCGCGGCGGCCTGACGGAGGAACCATGTACGCATTCGAATATCGGCAGGCGCACTCGGTGACGGAAGCGGCCGGCATGCTGGGCCAGACCGGCGGGCGAGCCCTGGCCGGCGGGCAAAGCCTCGTGGCGGCGATGAAGCTGCGGCTCGCGCAGCCCGGCACCTTGGTCGATCTTGGCGCGATTCCCGACCTGAAGGGCATCCGGCGCGACGGCGACAACCTGGTGATCGGCGCCATGACGCGCCACGCGGAAGTGGCGGTGTCCCCGGTCGTGCGCGACGCGATCCCGGCGCTCGCGGGCCTCGCCGAGGGTATCGGCGACCGCCAGGTGCGCAACATGGGCACCCTCGGCGGCTCGATCGCCAACAACGATCCGGCGGCCGACTGGCCCGCGGGCGTGCTCGGCCTGGGCGCTGCCGTCCACACCAACCGGCGCACGATTCCCGCCGATGCGTTCTTCACGGCGATGTACGAGACTGCGCTGGCGCCCGACGAGCTCATCGTTTCGGTGGCGTTTCCGTTGCCCCGGCAGGCGGCTTACGTGAAGTTTCCCAACCCGGCGTCGCGCTTCGCGCTGGTGGGCGTATTCGTCGCACGCCTGGCCGACGGCTCGGTGCGCGTCGCCGTCACCGGCGCGTCGCCGTCGGTGTTCCGGTCGAAGCCCCTCGAGGAAGCGCTGCGCGGCAGCTTCTCCGCGGCGACCGCGCGGGGCGTGAAGATCGATCCAGCGGGGCTGTCCGCCGATCTCCACGGCTCGCCCGAATATCGCGCTCACCTGATCGCAGTGCTGGCGTCGCGCGCCGTCGCCGCCCTCGGCTGACGACGGTGCGCGCCGGCGTCCGTCGCGCGAGCCGCACCTAGCGGGCGCCGCCGCCCGCGCGCAAATTGGTATGCTCGCGGACGCGGCATGACCGCCCCGTTGTCCCGCGCTCGCCGGCCCACCCGTCCCTGGGTGACGCCGGGCCGCTGCGGCGGGATCCGTTCCCATGAGCCCGCTTCCGCACCCTCCCACCGTCGACGCCACGCTCGCGCTGCTCGCCGACCATGGCTACGTAGCGGAGCGCCAGCTCGCCACCGCGGTCTATCTCGGGCTCAAGCTGGCGCGCCCGCTCTTCCTCGAAGGCGAGGCGGGCGTGGGCAAGACCGAGGTTGCGAAGGTGCTGGCGCGCGGTCTCGGCCGGCGGCTCGTTCGGCTGCAATGCTACGAGGGCCTGGACGTGGCCTCGGCGGTCTACGAATGGAACTATCCGCGCCAGATGATCGAGATCCGGCTGGCCGAAGCCGCCGGCGGGATCGAGCGCAACGAGCTCGCGCACGACATCTTCACCACGCGATTCCTGCTGCGCCGGCCCCTGCTGCAGGCGCTCGCCCCCGAGGACGGTGTCGCCCCGGTCCTGCTGATCGACGAGCTCGACCGCGCCGACGAGCCGTTCGAGGCGTACCTGCTCGAGGTGCTGTCGGATTACCAGGTGACCATCCCCGAGCTCGGCCCTATCCGGGCGGCGACGCCGCCGATCGTCGTGATCACGTCGAACCGCACGCGCGAGATCCATGACGCGATCAAGCGCCGCTGCCTCTACCACTGGGTCGATTATCCGGACGCGCGGCGCGAGCTCGCGATCGTGCGCAGCAAGTGTCCGGCCGCGCCGGAGTCGCTGGCGCGCGAGGTGGTCGCCTTCACGCAGCGCCTGCGCGGCATGGACCTGTTCAAGTCGCCCGGCGTGGCTGAGACCATCGACTGGGCCGAGGCGCTCGTGGCGCTCGACCGGATGTCGCTCGACCCGCAGACGGTCGCGGACACCTTGGGCGCTCTCCTCAAGTACCAGGACGATATCGGCGCGATCACGCCCGACGTGGCCGCGCGACTGGTCGCCGAGGCGCAGGCCGCGGCAACCTCGACATGAGCGATCCGGTGCCACCCCCGCCGGGTCGATCGGATGGGGTGTCGATCGCACGAGGCGGATCGACCGGCTTGCCGGCCGGATTCGCGGCCGTGCCGCGTGGCCTGCTGGCCGACAACATCCTCAACTTCGTGCGCGTGCTGCGCCGCGCCGGCCTGCCGCTGGGGCCGGCCAAGGTGATCGACGCGCTGGCCGCGGTCGCGGCCGTCGGCATCGACAGCCGCGCCGACTTTCGCGCCGCGCTCGCGGCCGTGCTCGTGTCGCGGCGCGAGCAGCTCGTTCTGTTCGACCAGGCCTTCGACCTGTTCTGGCGCAATCCGCGCCTCCTCGAGCGCCTGCTGGCCGCGCTGCTGCCGCGGGTGCAGGGTCGCACTACCGATCCGCCGGTCCCGGCGCGCCTCGCGCAGGCCATGCTTCCGCCTGCGGCGCCGCCGCGCCAGCCGCCCGGCAGCGAGGAGACCGAGCTCGACGCCACCTTCACGTTCTCGGCGCGCGAGGTGCTGCAGAAGAAGGATTTCGCGACGATGTCGACCGAGGAGCTGGCCCAGGTACGCGCCATGCTGGCCCGCCTCAAGCTGCCGTTGCCGCTGCGCCGGGTGCGCCGCACGCACCCCGCCGCGCACGGCCACGTCGTCGATCTGCGCGCCACGCTACGCGGGATGACGGGCGCGCTGGGCGCGGTCGCGCCGCTGCGTTTTCGCGCGCGCCAGCAACGCACGCCGCCACTGGTGGTGCTGTGCGACGTATCGGGCTCGATGGACCGCTACGCGCGCATGCTGCTGCATTTCCTGCACGCCATCACCAACGACCGGCATCGCGTCCACGTACTTACGTTCGGCACGCGGCTGACGAACATCACGCGTGCCTTGCGGCATCGCGACGTCGACGTGGCGCTCGCGCGCGTCACGGCCGCGGTCGGCGACTGGGCCGGCGGCACACGCATTGGCACGTGCCTCGCCGAGTTCAACCGCAAGTGGTCGCGGCGGCTGCTCGGCCAGAACGCCGTGGTGCTGCTCATCAGCGACGGCCTCGACGCCGACGCGGGCGAGGGCCTCGCCTTCGAAGCGGAGCGGCTCGCCAAGTCGTGCGAGCGGCTGGTGTGGCTCAATCCACTCCTGCGCTACGCGGGCTTCGAGGCGCGGCCCGCGGGCATCCGCGCGCTGCTGCCGCATGTCGACGATTTCCTACCCGTCCACAACCTGGCGTCCCTGCGCGACCTCGCCGAGGCGCTGTCGCGGCCGCCGGCGCGCAACGCGGCCGACCTGCCGATGGCGGCCTGACCCGATGGAGCTCACCCAGTCCCGCACGATCAACGCCCCGCCCGCCGGCGTTTGGAGCGCGCTCAACGATCCGGCCGTGCTCAAGGCCTGCATTCCCGGCTGCGAATCGCTCGACCGGGTCACCGATACCGAGTGGCGCGTCGTCGTCGCCACCCGCATCGGACCCGTGCAGGCGCGCTTCAGCGGCAAGGTGGAGCTCGCCGACGTCACGCCGCCGGTGGGCTATACGCTCAAATTCGAAGGGCAGGGCGGCGCCGCCGGATTCGCGAGCGGCGAAGCGCGCGTCGGGCTCGCGCCGTCGGGCGTGGGAACCCTGCTGAGCTACACGGCGAATGCGCGCGTCGGCGGGAAGATCGCGCAGCTCGGCTCGCGCCTCGTGGACGGCGCGGCCGCCAAGCTGGCCGACGATTTCTTCACCCGCTTCGCCGAGCGCGTGGTGCCGCCTCCGGTGGAGATCGCCACTGCGGCGCCCGCGCTCGCGACCGCTTACGTGTTCCCTCCGGGCCGCAGCTGGGTGCGCTATGCGGCCCTTGCGGGCATCGCGCTCGTGCTCGGCCTCCTCTATTACTACCGGGGCCGCTAGCGCGTGCCGCGCGGCCAATTCGCCATGGACAGCGTCGATTTGGAAGTGCTGAGGCGCAGCGCCGACTGGCTGGATGACGGTCGCCGCGTATTGCTCGTCACGGTCGTCAAGACCTGGGGCAGCTCGCCCCGCCCCGAGGGGGCGATGCTGGCCGTGCGCGACGACGGCCTGGTGGCAGGGTCGGTGTCGGGCGGCTGCATCGAGGACGACATCGTCGACCGTACGCGCCGCGAGGGCATGACGCTCACGCAGTGCCGGGTCGTCAAGTACGGGGTGACGGCCGACGAGGCGCGCCGCATGGGCCTGCCGTGCGGCGGCACGATCGAGCTCGTGCAGGAGCCGCTGCGGCGCGATTCCGGCGTGCGGCCGCTGTTGCGCGAGATCGAGTCCGGCCATCTCGTCGCGCGGCGGCTCGACCTCGCGACCGGCCACGCGACGCTGCATCCGGCCCGCGCCACCGACGGCCTCGCGTTCGATGGCGCCACGCTGACGACCATTCACGGCCCTCGCTATCGCATGCTCGTGATCGGCGCGTCGCAGCTGTCGAAGTATCTCGCCCAAATCGCGGTCGGCCTCGACTACCAGGTGACGATCTGCGACCCCCGCGAGGAGTACATGGAAGCGTGGGACATCCCCGGTGTCACGCTGGTCCGCACGATGCCGGACGACACGGTGGTGGCCATGGCCATGGACGAGCGGTGCGCCGTGGTCGCGCTCACGCACGATCCGAAGCTGGACGATCTTGCCCTGATGGAAGCGCTGAAATCGCCCGCGTTCTACGTGGGCGCGCTCGGCTCGCGCGCCAACAACGAGAGGCGGCGGTTGCGCCTGCGCGAGTTCGACCTCAGCGGCGACGAGATCGCCCGGCTGCACGGACCGATCGGCCTGTTCATCGGCAGCCGCACGCCGCCCGAGATCGCCATCTCCATCCTCGCCGAGATCACCGCGGTGAAGAACGGCGTCGACCCGCGCGAAGTGGCGCCTGTGGCGGTGGCGAAGGAGCGGCTCACGGCCGCTGAGGGCGCCGCGCAGCGCTGATGCGATTGACCGCGCGTCGCGACCGCTCCTCGACGACCGGCATCTCTGATGAGCCCGCTGCGAAGGAGTGCTAAATGAGCCGCCCCCGTCATCCAATGCACGGTCCTGCGCTGCGCAGTCCTGCACTGCCTCGTCTTGCACAGTGGCTGGCCGCGGCGATTGCGAGCTTTTGCCCGGTGCTGGCGCTCGCTGGCCTGGCCGAAGGGCTCGAAGCCCTGAAGCGCGGTGACTACACGAGCGCCGCGCGGGAGCTTCGTCCAGCGGCCGAGCAGGGCGACGCCGAAGCCCAATATCGCATCGGCTTGATGTACGAATTCGGCCGCGGATTTCCGCTCGACAAGGCGGCCGGGATCGCCTGGTTCCGGAAGGCGGCGGCGCGGGGCAGCTCTGCTGCCGAGCAGGAGCTCGGCGTGATCTACGCCAACGGCGACGGCGTCGCGCAGGACGCCGGCGCGGCCGCAGCCTGGTTCCGCAAGGCGGCGGACCACGGCAACCTGACCGCGCAATACAACCTCGGCCTGCTGTACGCCAAGGGCAGCGGCGTCAAGCTCGACAACGCACAAGCGATCGCCTGGTGGCGCAAGGCGGCGGAGCAGGGTGAGCTCGGCTCGCAATTCAAGCTCGGCGTCGCCTACGAGAACGGCGAGGGCGTGCCGAAGGACGCCGTGCTCGCCTATGCCAACTACGCGATCGCCGCGCGCAGCGGCAACGTCGAGTACGTCCGCTACCGGGACGACATCGCGGCGCAGCTCGATGCAGCGCAATTGCGCGAGGCGCGCGTGCTGGCCGAGCGCTGGCGGCCCGGCACGGCAATGCCCGCGCGGCTCGCCGCGGCGTCCGACATGGCGGGACGGGCAGCGACCGGGGCGCCGGTGGCCGACAAGTGCTCGGCCACGGGCACCATGGAAGGCGCGAAGTTCGCCGCGATGCATTGCGCGGTGGCGCTGTACGGCGACCAGCACAGCGTCGCGATCTGGTTCAACGAAGACCCGATCGCCCCGTCGGAAGCCGAGGCGTTCGGGACGTCCTCGTATGCCGACGACAATCAGGGCGGCAAGCCGCGCACGCTCGCGCGCATCATGTTCTGCCCGGGCGGTGGCGCGGCCACCGCATCGCCCGCCGCGGTCCGCTCGATCGACCTCGCCACGAATCACGCGCGCTCGCCGCTGCCCGGCATCCAGTGGGTGGTCGAGGCGCCCAAGGATTTCAACGTCGAGCGGATGTCCGGCGAGGTCAGTCCATAAGCGATGCTGAGCGGCAGGATTGTTGGCGGCCGCAGCCAGACCCGCTTTACATTCGATTTCGATATCCGGCTGCCGATGAAGGACGCGGCGGGAGGATTGGCGTGCGGCAAGTGAGGCGTGCCGCTGCCGCGGTCGCGGCGGCTACGCTCGCGCGCGCCGCGAACGCACCGGCGCGCTCGGCGTCCACGCTCGCGACACCGCTTAGGGGCCGCCGAACAGGCCGTCCAAGTCGCGTCCTGCGGCGGCCGTGCCGAATGCGTCGAAGCGGCCTTCGGTGGCGATGAGCTGTGCTGCGCGCATGAAGCCGCCCCACGCCGAGCGGGCGAGCGCCCCGCCGACGCTGATCCGCCGCACGCCTAGCGCGGCGATCTCCTGCACCGTCATTCCCAGCGCCGACCCCACCAGCAGGTTGACGGGCCGCGGTGCCACTGCGGCCACGACGGCGGCGATGTCGTCGCGGGCGCGGATCCCCGGCGCGTACAGGCAATCGGCGCCGGCGTTCGCGTAGGCGGCCAGGCGCGCGATCGTCTCGGGCAGGTCGGGCCGGCCCACCAGGAAGCATTCCGCGCGTCCGACCAGCAGCGTGTCGCCGCCGGCGGCATCGATCGCGCGGCGCGCGGCCTTCATGCGCTCGACGGCGACGCCGATGTCGTACAGCGGGCGGTCGGCGACGCCGGTCGAATCCTCGATGGACAGCCCGGCCACGCCGGTGTCGACGGCGAGCCGTACGCTCGCTTCGACCGCGCGCGCGTCGACGCCGAACCCGCGCTCGAAATCGGCGTTGACGGGCACGTCGGTGGCGGTGACCAGCGCAGCCAGATGCGCGAGCACCTGGTCGCGCGTCGCGCCGCCGTCGGCACGGCCTTGCGTCCACGCGAAGCCCGAGCTCGTGGTCGCGAGCGCAGGGAAGCCCAGGGACTGCAGGTAGCGCGCGCTGCCGACATCCCATGGGTTGGGAATGACGAAGCAGCTGGCCTCGTGCAGGCGGTGGAACGCGCGCCGCTTGTCCGCGACGGTGGGGCGTGCAGGGGTCATGGCGGCGCGGTCCTTTGTTTCAGGTTGAGCCTCGGGCGGCGGTCGGTGGATTCTAGTCAGTCGGCAGCCCGCAGTGGGCGTCAATGGAAATCCCGCGAGCGCGTCGGCAGCGCGCCCAGCAGCGGGGTGAGATCGAGCAGTCGTCCAGCCAGCAGGTGCACGACTTCGCCTTCCCGCTCGATGCGGCCGAGCACGCCCAGCAGCCGGGCGCTCAGCATCTCGCGCCGCTGCCGGTAGCCGAGATCGCGCCATACGATCACGTTGGTGGTGCCGCTCTCGTCCTCGAGAGTGATGAACACCACCCCGCTCGCCGTGTCCGGCCGCTGGCGTCCGATCACGATCCCGGCGGTGCGCACCAGCCGTCCATGCGGCGACCGCGCAATCTCCGCCGCGGTGGCGAGGCGGCGCGAGGCCAGTTGCGCGCGCAGGAGCGCCAGTGGATGGCGCCGCAGCGTGAGGCCGAGACGCCGATAGTCGGCCACGATCTCCTGGCCTTCGGTGGGCAGGTCGAGCGCGGGCTCCGGTTCGTCGAACGTTCCGCCGGCCAGCAGCTCGGGCAGGCGCTCGACGCCGGCGACGTCCCACACCGCGCGGTGACGGTCGCCGGCGAGCGCCGTCAGCGCGTCGCCGTCCGCCAGCGCGGCCAGGTCGCGGCGGTCGAGCGCGGCGCGATGCGCGAGGTCGGCGACGCTGGCGAACGGCAGCGCCTGGCGCGCGGCGACCAGGCGCGCGGCACCGGCCTCGGTCAACCCGCGCACCATGCGCAGGCCGAGGCGCAGCGCCGGCGCATGCACGGCCGATCCGTCGACCGGCTCGAGCGCGCAATCCCATGCGCTGATCGTGACATCCGGCGGCCGCACGTCCACCCCGTGCCGGCGGGCATCTTGCACGAGCTGCGCCGGCGCGTAGAAGCCCATCGGCTGCGAGTTGAGGAGCGCACCGCAGAACGCGGCCGGCTCGTAGCACTTGAGCCAGCACGAGACGTACACGAGCAGCGCGAACGACGCGGAATGCGATTCAGGGAAGCCGTACTCGCCGAAGCCCAGGATCTGCTGGTAGATCTGCCGCGCGAACGCCTCGGGATAGCCGCGCGCGCCCATGCCGTCGATCAGCCGCTGCTCGAACGCCTCGAGCCCGCCGCGGCGGCGCCACGCCGCCATGGATCGGCGCAGCCGGTCGGACTCGCCCGGCGTGAAGCCCGCGGCCACGATCGCGAGCTGCATCACCTGCTCCTGGAAGATCGGCACCCCGAGCGTGCGCTCGAGCACGGCCTTGACTGCGTCGCTCGGATAGTCGACCGGCTCTTTCTGCTGTCGGCGACGCAGGTACGGATGGACCATGCCGCCCTGGATCGGACCCGGCCGCACGATGGCCACCTCGATGACCAGGTCGTAGAAGCAGGCGGGCTTGAGGCGCGGCAGCATCGACTGCTGCGCGCGCGACTCGATCTGGAACACGCCCACGGTGTCAGCGCGCTGGATCATCGCGTACACGGTGGGGTCCTCGGCCGGAACGTCGCGAATGCCGAAGCGCCCGGCGTGGCGCGCGGCGCGCACGTCACGCGCGCCTTCCTGCGACCGGCATGGGTGGCCGGGGGCAGCGTACGCCGATCCATCCAGCGCGCGCACCGGTCGCAGCGCCGCCGCCGCCGGCTGCTGCGCATGGAAGGTGTTCATCAGGTCGAAGGTCCGGCGGATGGCCGACAACATGCCGAGCGCCAGGCAATCGACCTTGAGGAGGCCCATGGCGTCGAGATCGTCCTTGTCCCACTGGATGACCGTGCGATCGGCCATCGCCGCGTTCTCGACCGGCACCATGCGCTCGAGCAGGTCGCGGGCGATGACGAAGCCGCCGACGTGCTGCGACAAGTGGCGAGGAAAGCCGATCAGCCGGCCGGCGAGCGAGATCAGCCGGCGCAGCACCGGATTCCCGGGATCGAAGCCGGCCTCGCGGACCCGCTCCGGCGCCACGGCGCGGCCGTCCCACCAGGCGAAGAGTCCCGCCAGGCGGTCCACCTGCGCGAGATCGAGGCCGAGCGCCTTGCCCACGTCGCGCACCGCGCTCTTCGGCCGATAGGTGATGAGCGTGGCGGCCAGCGCGGCGCGATGCCGGCCGTACTTCGCGTAGACGTATTGCATCACCTCCTCGCGCCGCTGGTGCTCGAAGTCGACGTCGATGTCGGGCGGCTCGTTGCGCTCCTTGCTGATGAAGCGCTCGAACAGCATCGACATGCGCGACGGATCGACTTCCGTGATGCCGAGCGCGTAGCACACCGCCGAGTTCGCCGCCGATCCGCGTCCCTGGCACAGGATGCCCTGCGAGCGCGCGAAGGCGACGATGTCCTCGACAGTGAGGAAATAGGGCTCGAAGCGCAGCTCGGCGATCAGCGCGAGCTCGTGCTCGACGAGGCCGCGTACCTCGGCGGGCGCCTTCGCGCAGCGGAACGCGCGGTCGCCGTGCAACAGCGCCTCATCGAAGCGCTGCCCGGGGTCGTAGCGCCGGACGAGGCCGCGCTCGGTCAGGGTGCGCAGCCACGACGCGGGGGTCTCGCCGGGCGGCACGATCTCCTCGGGATATTCGTAGCGCAGCTCGTCGAGTGAGAAGCTGCAGCGCTCGGCCACGCGCAGCGTCTCCTCCAGGAGCACCGCCGGGTAGACGCCGGCGAGGCGCGCGCGTGAGCGCAGGTGCCGCTCTCCGTTGGGAAACAGCGCGTAGCCGCATTCGGACAGCGGCGTGGACCGCCGCACTGCCGTCAGCGTGTCCTGGAGCGCACGGCGGGCGCGCACGTGCATGTGGACGTCGCCCGCGGCCACCAGCGGCAGGCCGCAGGCCGTCCCGAGCGCCACGCAGCGCGCGAGGCGCTGCCGATCGCCCGCGCCGGCCAAGAGCTCGACCGCGAGCCAGCCGCGGTCCGCGAACGTAGCGGCCATCCAGCGGCCGTCGTCGAGCATCGCCGGGGTGGGCTCGGCGCGCGGATCGGATGCCGGCAGCCAGAGCCCCAGGCACCGGGCGGCGAGCTCCGCCACGTCGCTGCGCTGGAGCGCATAGCGTCCCTTGACCGCCTTGCGCCGGCCGCGCGTGATGAGCTGCGCCAAATCGCCGTAGGTGCTGCGATCCGTGGCGTAGACGACCAGCCGGATGCCGTCCAAGAGCGTGAGCTCGGTGCCGAGCAGGAGCTTGAGGCCCATTTCGCGAGCGGCGACGTGCGCGCGCACGGCGCCCGCCAGCGAGCATTCGTCGGTGAGCGCCAGCGCCGCGTAACCCTGGCCGTGGGCCCGCTCGACCAGCTCCTCCGGATGCGAGGCGCCCCGCAGGAAGGAGAAGTTCGACAGGCAATGCAGCTCGGCGTAGGGAGGCAGGAGCTCCATGGCGGATACCGTACGGATATACGGTAGTATGCCACGGCTTGCATGGCGGCGTCGCTTAAGCGGCCGCGTCGTGCCCGGGAGTAACATCCACACGGCCTGCGCTCCTCGCCCGCACGCTAAGGCCTTACTTCACCGGACGCCGCCTCGATGCCCGCCGTCGCCTTCGATCGCTTTCATCGGTACACCGAGCTCACCGAAATCCTGCACGCGTTCGCGCACGAGCACCCGGGCCTCGTCACGATCGAATCGATCGGCCGAAGCCACGAGGGGCGCGACCTCTGGGTGGTGACGGTCACCAGCCTCGCCACCGGTCCGGCGTCCGACAAGCCCGCGTTCTGGGTCGACGGCAACATCCATTCGACCGAGGTCGCCGCGTCGGCAGCGGTCCTGTATTTCCTCGCCTTCCTGGTGCAGGGCCACGGCCGCGACGACGACGTGACGCGTGCCCTCGACACCCGCGCGTTCTACCTGTGCCCGCGCATCAACCCCGACGGCGCCGAATGGGCGCTCGCCGACCGCCCGCGCTGGGTCCGGTCGAGCACGCGCCCGTACCCGTTCGAGGAGGAAGAGCTCGACGGCCTCATGGTCGAGGACATCGACGGGGACGGACGCATCCTGCAGATGCGCATCGCCGATCCGAACGGCCTGTGGAAGCCGCACCCCGACGCGCCGCGCCTGATGATCCGGCGCGAACCCACCGAAGTGGGCGGCACCTACTACCGGATCGTTCCGGAGGGACGCTACGACGCTTGGGATGGCTTCACGTTCAAGATCAAAAAACCTCAACATGCTATTGACCTGAATAGAAATTTTCCAGCCGGTTGGCGACAGGAATTCGAGCAGTCGGGGGCGGGGCCGTACCCCGCCTCGGAGCCCGAGGTGCGCGCGGTGGTCGAGTTCATGGTGCGCCATCCGAACGTCACCGGCGGCACTACCTTCCACACCTGGAGCGGCGTGCTGCTGCGCCCATTCGAGCAGCACTCCGACGAGGAGATGGACGCCGAGGACCTGTGGGCCTACCAGGCGATGGGGCGCAAGGGCACCGAGCTCACGGGCTATCCCGCGATTTCGGTCTATCACGAGTTCCGCTACCACCCGAAGTCCGTCATCAGCGGCACGTTCGACTGGATCTACGAGCACCTGGGGGTGTTCTCGTGGGTGGTCGAGATATGGGCGCCGATGCGCGAGGCGGGCATCACCGGCTACAAGTACATCGACTGGTTCCGCGACCATCCTCCCGAGGACGATCTCAAGCTCTTTCGCTGGAGCGAGGAGCAACTCGGCGGCGCGGCGCACCGCCCGTGGCGGGCCTTCGATCACCCGCAGCTCGGCGCGGTCGAGATCGGCGGCTGGGATCGCTTCCATGCGTTCGGCAACCCGCCGCTTCCGCTGCTGGAGAAGGAGATTGCACGTTTTCCGCGATGGCTTCTGTGGCAGTCGCTGATCTCGCCGAAGCTCGAGCCGGTGTACGCGGGCGCCGAGCGGCTCGATGCGCAGACGTGGAAGGTGACACTCGTGGTGCAGAATTCCGGCTGGCTGCCGAGCTACGTGGCGAAGCGCGCGCTGGTCCGCAAGACCGTGCGGGGATTGGTGGTCGAGATCGGCCTGCCCCCCGCAGCGACGCTCGTCGCGGGAGAGTCCCGCCGCGAGCTCGGCCAGCTCGAAGGCCGTGCGCACAAGCACACCGGCGTCTCGTTCTGGCCCGACTACCACGTCACGGACGACCGGCTGAAGGTGGAGTGGGTGGTGCGCTCGCCGCAGGGGGGCGCGGTGGAGCTGGTGGCGCGCCACGAGCGCGCGGGCACCGTGCGGTCCCGGGTGGAGCTCGCATGACGTCGGCGCGCGGTCCGGCGATGCGACGTGGCTTCGCGTGCACGTTCCGAACAAAACGAGTTCATGGAGCCGACATGAAGCGACGCGTCGAAGGAACGGACCCGGCAGCGGCAATGGTGGCGGCGCAAGTGGATGCGCGCCGCGCCTGCCTGGCGATCGCCAATGTCGCGGGGGCGTTGTGCATCGCCGGTTGCGCCATGCCGGTCGCCGAGCGCGCGGGGCCCGACCGGATCGATCACGTGATCGTGATCTATGCGGAGAATCGCAGCTTCGACAATCTCTACGGACTCTTCCCCGGCGCGAACGGCGTCGCCAATGCCACTCCCACGCAATACACGCAGGTCGATCGCGACGGCACACCCCTGGCCGAGTTGCCGCCGGCGTGGAAGGGCAATGAGGTCGATCCCGCGTTTGCGTGGCGCATGCCCAACCGGCCGTTCCGACTCGACGCGCCACCGCTCAACCTGCCGCTCACGCAGCAGGTCCGCAGTCCGATCCACGAGTTCTACCGCAACCAGGAGCAGATCGACGGCGGACGCAACGACCGCTTCGCGGCCATCTCCGACGCCGGCGGCTACACGCTGGGCTATTACGACGGCTCGCCGATGGCCATGTGGAAGTGGGCGCAGGAGTACACGCTGGCGGACAACTTCTTCATGGGCGCGTTCGGCGGCTCGTACCTGAATCACCAGTGGCTGATCTGCGCGTGCACGCCCCAGGACCCCGATGCGCCGGCCAACCTGCGCGCGCAGGTGGACGAGCGCGGCTGGCTGAAGCGCCGTCCCGACACGCCCGCCAGCGCCCTGAATGGCGAGCTCTCGACCGGACCGAGCGACGTCACGCCGGACGGCTGGTCCGTCAACACCACGCAGCCCCCCTTCCAGCCGTCCGCCGTGCGGCCGGCGAAGGGCGGCGACCCCCGGCTCGCCGACCCCGCGATGCACACGCTGCCGCCGCAAACCGCCCGCACCATCGGCGACACGCTGTCGGCGAAAGGCGTGTCGTGGGCGTGGTACTCGGGGGCCTGGAACGCGGCCGAGCAGGACGGCCTGCAGGCGCCCGATGCGAAGCGCGCCGTCATCTACAACCGCGCCCCCGGCTCGCCCAACTTCCAGGCGCATCACCAGCCGTTCAACTATTACACGCGCTTCGCGCCGGGCCGGGTCGACCGCGCGGAGCACCTGAAGGATTACGACGACCTCGTCGCCGGCATCGACCGCGGCGTGCTGCCGCAGGTCGCCTTCTACAAGCCGCAGGGCTCGCTCACCCAGCATCCCAGCTACACCGACGTGTGGTCGGGCGACCAGCACATCGCCGCGCTGCTGGCGCGCATCAAGGCGAGCCCGCTGTGGTCGTCCTCCCTCGTGATCGTCACCTACGACGAGAACGGGGGCTTCTGGGACCACGTGCCGCCGCCGGCCGGCGACCGCTGGGGGCCGGGGTCGCGCATCCCGACGATCATCGTGTCGCCCTTCGCGCGGCGCGGCTATGTCGATCACACGCAATACGATACGACGTCCATCATCAAGTTCATCACGCGGCGTTTCGCGCTCGAGCCGTTGCCTGGCGTGCGCGCGTCCGCCGGCGACTTGAGCGCCTCGCTGGCGCCCTGATGCGCTTCGACGCAGCGCCGGCGCCGTAAGCTTCGGGCGGCGCCGGACGACACAGGAGCGCGAAAACCATGGAGACCCGGCATGAGCGACACCGCCACCGACCCGCCCCATCCCCCCCCCGTGCCGCCGGCCCCGCTGGCGGCGCCGCGCGCGGCGAGCGGGCTTTATTACCGGCATCGCCTGCCGGTGCGCATCATGCACTGGATCAACGTAGTGGCTCTCACCGTGCTGTTCATGAGCGGGCTCAACATCTTCGAAGCGCATCCGTCGCTGTACTGGGGCAAGTCGTCGTACAGCGGGCGCGCGCCGGTGTTCGAGATCGGCTCCCGCGAGCGCGACGAGGGCGGCACGATCGGCTACACGCGCGTGCTCGGTCACGAGTTCGACACCACCGGCGTACTGGGACTCCACCGTACCGCCGAGGGGACGACGGCAGAGGCCTTCCCGGGCTGGCTCACGCTGCCCGGTAGCCGCTGGCTGTCGCTGGCTCGCTCGTGGCATTTCCTGTTCGCGTGGATCTTCGTTGTCAACGGACTCTGCTTCGTGATCTACGCGCTGGTGAGTCGCCACCTGGCGCGCGATCTTCTGCCCACCCGCCGCGACCTGCGCGGGATCGGCGCATCGATTGTCGAGCATCTCAAGTTCAAGCATCCCGGCGGCGAGGCGGCGAAGCACTACAACGTGCTGCAGAAGCTCGCCTATCTCACCGTGATCTTCGTGCTGCTGCCGCTGGTGATCCTGATGGGGATGGGGATGTCGCCCCGCCTCGATGCGGTGTTCGCGGGGTGGGTGGACTTGGTCGGCGGGCGCCAGTCGGCGCGCACGCTGCATTTCGTCGCGGCTTGGCTGATCGTCGGCTTCGTCGCGATCCATGTTTTCGAGGTGATCGTCACCGGGCTGTGGAACAACCTGCGCTCGATGATCACCGGGCGCTATCGCGTGCCGCCGGAGAACGCTCATGAGTGACGCCATCAGGAGCCGCCGCCGTCGCGCGCTGCGCCGCCTCGCCGCCGGGGCCGGTGCCCTGTGGCTCGCCGGCTGCGACCGGCTCGCCTCGACGCAATGGTTCGGCAAGGTGCTGGAGCAGGGCGAGCGGGTCTCGTCGAGCATCAGCCCGCTGTTCGCCGGCAGGCGTGCGCTGGCGCAGGAGTTCACCCCCGCGGACCTGTCGCCGCAATTTCGCAGCAACGGCACCTCGCTGCCGAATAGCCCCGCCTACCAGGCGCTCGCCGCGCACGGGTTCGCCGACTATGCGCTCGTGGTGGACGGCCTGGTCGAACGTCCCGGACGGTACTCGCTCGCGGAATTGAAGGCGTTGCCGTTGCGTACGCAGATCACCCGGCACGATTGCGTGGAAGGGTGGAGCGCGATCGGCAAGTGGAAGGGCGCGCGCCTGTCGGCGGTGCTCGGCGCAGCGGGCCTCAAGCCGGGCGCGCGCTACGTGGTGTTCCACTGCGCCGATCCGATGGAGGACGATGGCAGCAGCCCGTACTACGAGAGCCTCGACCTCGACGACGCGCTGCATGAGCAGACGATCCTGGCCTACGAGCTGAACGACCAGCCGCTGCCGGTGAAGAACGGCGCGCCGATACGGCTCCGCGTGGAGCGACAGCTCGGCTACAAGCATGCGAAGTACGTGATGCGCATCGAGGTGGTCGAGAGCTTCGCGGCGCTGCACGGCGGCAAGGGCGGCTACTGGGAGGACCAGGGCTACCAGTGGTACGCGGGCATCTGAAGCGGAGCTTCATGCGTAGAGGCCGTGCAGGAACCATTCGCCGTCGTCGACGCCATAGCGGTGGTCGCGATAGATCCACATGAGCGCGCCGTCCGGCGTTTCCGCCACGAAATAATCGCGTCGGAAATCGCGGCCGTCCCACCATCCCGACTCGATGCGCTCCGGACCGTCGCGCAGGATCCACGGCTGGCGATCGAGCTGCGCTGCGATCGGTTGCGTGGCGTCCATCAGCCAGAGCGGCCGCGGGGGCAGCGCCTCTGCCTGGCGCGCCGCGGCTGACGCTGACCGATCGGCCGCGGCCGCCGCGGGCGGGCGGGCGGCGGGTGAGCGCGGAGCTTCCCGTTGCGCGAGCTCGGGCCGATGCTCGGCGCACGGCGCCAGCACCGTGACGGCGTCGTCGCCCAGCCGCGCGCGCAACCGTTCGAGCAGCGGCACCGCGACGTCATGGGCTTCGTCGCCGGGCAGCAGCTCCAGGTTGCGCCCGGCCAGCGGCGCCGTGGCCTCGCTTGCGAGCAGCAGGGCCTCGACCGGCGCGGGCAGCGCCACGCGGGCGATCCGCTCGCGCAGGACCCCCTGCAGGTGCGCGACCGCGCGGGCCGGCGCGCCCAGCGCGAACATCACTTCGGTGGACGGGATGCCGCGCAAGCGCATGTGCGGCTCGTGCACCATCGTGAGCGTCAGGCGCGTGACGCCGAGGCCGCGGGCCGTGAGCCAGGCGGCGAGCTGCTGCACGAGGCGCTGGAGCGCGAAGCCCAGCGCCTGCGTGTCCTCGACGGGCGCCGGCAGCGGCAGGCGGGCCGCGAAGCGGAGCGGCGGCGCATAGGGTGCACGTGCAGCGGGAATGCGGCCGAGCGCACGGTCGAGGGCCGTCACCGCCGCGGTGCCGCAGCGCCGGGCGAGCCCCGCGCGAGGCAGCGCGCGCATCGCGCCGAGTGTCGTGACGCCGGCCGCGCGCAGCACGTCGCAGGCGCGGGGCGCAAGGTCGAGAAGATGCAACGGCAGGTCGTCGAGCGCGGCCGGCAGCGCCGCGAGTTCGAGCACCGGCTGCACCCGGCCCGCCCGCGCGAGCAGCAGCGCGGCGTCCGCCGTGGGCGCGATGCCGAGCAATGGCGCGTAGCCTTGGGCGCGCAGGCTTCGCAGCAGGCGCCCGACCAGGGCTCGCAAGCCCCCGAAGAGCTGCAGGCTGGGGCCGATGTCGGCGAGCACGGCGTCGGGCGGTGCAAGACAAGTGGCAGGCGTGAACGCCAGCACGACGATGGCGATGTCGGCCAGCGCAGCGGCCTCGGCGCCATCATCGCGATCGCGCGTGGCCAGCCCGGGAACGAGCGCGAGCGCTGCGGAGATGAGCTGGCCGGCCACGATGCCGCCCGCCGCCGCGGCACCGTTCGTGCCGACCACCCGCGGATAGTGCCCGCCGCTGCTGACCACGAACGGCCGCAGGGGGTCGTCCACCGGCCAGGCGCGCGTGAAGACGTCGACCGGCAGCGTGGGCACGCGCAGGCAGAGCCACAGCGCGCCCGGCGCTGCGCACGGCGCGGAGGGGGCCATCGTCAGCCGCGCGTCGCGCGCCGTGGCGGCGGCGGCCATCCGGCCGGCTCGCCCGCCGCGTGGAGCGGAGAAAGGACCGGCGTAAGCAAGCGGGAGGCCGACGCAGCCACGGGGGCGCGGCCCAGCAGTGGCGCACCGGGCGCGCGGGCGAGATCAATCAGTACCGGCTGCGGCAGCTCCGCGCCGCGTCGCTTCAGCACATGCACGGCAAGCCGGCCGGCGCTGCTCGCAAGACCAAGTCGCAACGGGGCCGCGGTGGCGCTGCCGCGCTGGCCGGGCCGGCGCCACAGCACTCCCCAGGTGCGGCCTTCGCGCGCGGCCACCTGCAGTCTGCGCAGCGCGCGCGGCTCGTGCACGTTCATCCACGCGAACGCAGCGCCGCAATCGGCCGCCCGCAGCGCCTGCTCGTACGCCCACAGCGATTCGCGCAGGTCGCGGCACCGCACGACGATCAATCGCGCAAGGTCGAGGCCTGCCGCCGCCAGCGCGGGTGCATAGGGTCGATGCGGCGGGGCGATCCAGACCACGGCGCGGCCTTCGCGCGTGAGACGGGCGAGCGCAGGCAGGGTGAGGCGTAGCTCGCCGATGCCTTCGTGCGCGAGCAGCACCTCGGTGAGGCCGCCCTGCGGCCAGCCGCCGCCGGGTAGCGCGTGATCGAGCGCCGCATGACCGGTGGGCAGGGCTGCGGGCTCGGGCGCGCAATCGCCGCCGCGCCAGATCGCCGGATGAGACAGGACGCCGGCGAGCGCCGCTCCGCGCAACGACGACATGAGGAGGGGGTGACGAGCCGTCGCGCGATACGCGTGGGGGTCGGCAGCGAGCCGGTCAAACTGCCGCGGGCGGCCAGTGGCGCGCGAACACCGGCCCCACCTGCGGATGGTTATCGATGCGCGCGAGAGTCGCGTGGAACTGTGGCCGATGCTGCGCGACGTGCTTGCGCGCGCCGGACCATCTCGACACCACGGCAGCGTAGAGATCGAGCGCGCCCAGCGTGGCGCCCGCCAGGAAGGGCTGCGGCGGGAAGAGGTCGGCGAAGATCTCCCAATGGCGATGCAGCCGCGCGCGAGTGCCAGCGACGATGCGCTTCTTCACGACGCCGTCGTGGTCGGCATCGGCGCAGAAGCGCTCGGGGTAGTCGATGATGGTAATGCAGGGATAGCAGTTGGCCGCGATATAGACGAGGCCCCGCAGCGCCTGCGCGCGAGCCGACCGGTCGCCGGGCAGAAGGGCGCTGCCGGGATGCGTGTCGGCGAGGTGGATCAGGATGGCAGCGCTTTCCGACAGCGCGGTGCCGTCGGGCAGTTTGAGGGTGGGGATCTGGCCGATCGGATTGATCGCGAGCAGCTCGTCGAACGCCGCGTTGCGCTCCCACGAGGAAGTCTCGACCAGTCGGTAAGGCGCGCCGAGGAGCTCGAGCGCCGCGTGCACCGAAGCGACGCCGGTGGCGAGCTTGCCGTACAGGATGTAGGGATGCTCGGGCGAGGCGCCGGTGAGGCCGGCCGCCTGGCCGGCCTGCGGCGCAGGCCCGGTGGCGCCCGCGAGCGGGGCCGGGGTGCTCATGAGGCGTTTCCGCTCAGCGCGGCCATGCGGCGGTTGATTTCATCGATGGGCAAGTCCTCGGTATGCGTCGCGATCGTCCACGTGATGCCGAACGGGTCGCCCAGCGTCCCGCTTCGATCGCCGTAGAACTGGTCCTGCACCGGACGCTGCTGGGTGCAGCCTGCCGCGATGGCCCGTACGAACGCCTGGTCGACATCCGGTACGTAGAACATCAGGCTGACCGGCGAGCCGCCCAGCGATTGAGGACTCTTGTAGCCCATCGCGAGATTTTCCTCGGACATCATGATGTGCCCGCCGGCGATGACGAGCTCGGCGTGCGCGACGGTACCGTTCGCATTGTCGAGGCGGACGCCCGGCTGCGCCGCAAAGGCCTGCTGGTAGAACTGGAGCGCGCGCGCGGCATCGCGCAGGATGAGGTAGGAGGTGACGCCCCGGTAGGCACTCGGCGTGGCTTCGATCATCGATGGCTCCTGGCTAGGATTGGGAAGGCTGTCGCAGGACGCCGGTGCGTCACCGGCAGCACATGGACTGTCACCACCCGCCGCTGCCGCGGATCAGTCCGACGCCGACCCCTTCGACGGTGAGCGGCGTGCGGCGCGGATCGACCACGATGGGCGCGAAGTCGGGATTGTCGGGCATCAGCACCACCTCGCGGCCTTGCCGGCGCCAGCGCTTGACGGTGACCTCGTCGCCGAGGCGCGCCACCACGATCTGCCCGGTGCGCGCCTCGGGAGTGCGATGCACGGCGAGCAGATCGCCGTCGAGGATGCCGGCGTCGCGCATGCTGGCGCCCCGGACCCGCAGCAGGTAATCGGCGCGCGGCGCGAAGAGATCGGGATCGACGCGGTAGTGGCCTTCGACGTGCCCCGTGGCGAGGATCGGCTGGCCGGCCGCGACGCGCCCCACCAGCGGCAGCATGCCCTGCACCGGCGCGCCGGGCAGGTCTTTGATGCGCAGGCCGCGCGATGCGCCGGGAATGAGTTCGAGGGCGCCCTTGCGGGCCAGCGCCTGCAGGTGGTCCTCGGCCGAGCTCGCCGTGGAAAAGCCCAGGCCCGTGGCGATCTCGGCGCGCGTCGGCGGCATGCCGTGCGCATCGATGTGCGCCCGGATCCAGTCGAGGATCTGCTGCTGGCGGGCCGTGAGCCTGGGAGCCTCAGCCATGGGCTGGAGGTGGGCGAACGGACGGCGGGGAGCGGGCATGAGCGATACCGTATGGATATGCGGTACCGTCATTATATTCGGCATTCGGTGCCCGTCAAGCGGGCCGGGCCCGCCTGGGGTATCGTCGCGCCTCGCGGCCCGCAGGCGCCGCCCATCCCCCGGGACCCGCGCATGAAGATCACCGCCCAGACCGCTGCCGTGCTGTCCCTGATCTTCGGCGTGGCTTGCCTCGCCGTGGGGGTCAACGGACTGTGGCAGAGCGGCGCGCTGGCCGACGAAGCGGCGCGCGCCGACGCGCACGGCTTCGCATGGTTCTGGCTGTTCCTGGGCGCCGTGGCGCTCGCCACTTGCGTGCTGTCGGTGCTGATGGCCCGCGGCAAGCTCGGCCGGCTCGACAGCTGAGCGGCCACAAGGCGCGCGCCAGCCGCCCGGAGCCGCGCTAAGCCGGTACGCCGGGCACCACTTCCGCGGGTGCTGCGACCGGCCGCTTTGCCGGCAGCACCTGCTGGTCGAGCCCGAGCGCCACATAAAGGCGGTCGAACTCTTCTTCCGACATCACGGGCAGCAGCGCGCCGCGGGTGGTGATGTTGGTGTGGGGATGGCCGTGCGGCACCGCGCGGCACAACGCGCCGCTCGGCTCGACGCGCGGCTTGCCGTCCCGCCATCCGAGCGTATAGGTGGCCGCGAAATCCGTGGTGGCCGCGTACTCGTCGATCCGGCGGCCGTCGTACACCACCGCCGGAAACGGCTCCGGCTCGACGCACGCCTGGGCGATGTAATACCCGGGCGAGCGAACGGCGAAGCGCACGAGGTGCGGCCACAGCGCGCGCCATGAGACCGCGTCGATGCGCCCTTCGTCGTCGAGCTCGAGCGCGACGCCCGCGGCGGTCGCGAGGTTGCCGATCGCATGGCGCACGACGTGCGTGCGTCCGTCGCCGCCCAGCTCCACGGCCGGCAGCCGCTGGGTGGGCCACGACGGATGCGACCCCACGATGACGGCGTTCCCGCCGCATCCGAAGCGGCCCTTCAGGACCCACGCCTCCTGCGCCTCGATGACGGTGTCCGCCTGCGCGGCGGTCAGCGCGAAGGCGTCGGGGGCCGCCTCCTGGAGCAGCGCGGCGTCGGAGGCGGACAGCCCCATGTCGGTCCAGCGCGCGGCGGCGTGCGCCTTCTCGACGAGATGCGCCTTGTCGTTCTCGAGCAGCTCGCGGCCCGGCCATGCGCTGATGCCGAGCACCCGGCCGCGCAGCACCGCTTCGGCCAGCAAGCGCGTGCGCGGCTCCGGGTCGCGCAGCGCGCCCTCGAAGTAATCCATGCAGTCGGTGACGTAGAGATCGCTCCACACCGCGAAGCGCTCATCGCGCGGGCCGTCGCGCCGGCGCACGAGATGCATGTCGCGCGCGTCGATGCGCAGCGTGTCGCAGACCTCGAGACCCTCGAGCCCGATGAAGTAGTCCGCCGCCACGCCATAGCGGCGCGCGATAAAGTCGGCAATGCGCGGCCCCTCGATGTCGTTGACCATCCGGCCCGAATAGGGACCCGTCACGAACGCCAGCGGCACGAACCCCGCCGGGAAGAGCGCGCCGAAGCGCCGCGCGCCGACGTGCTCCTTCAGCCAGCGATTGAACGACTCGTAGACGTCGACGATCAGCGCGTGCGGCCGGTCGAACACGGGCTTGCCCTCGAGCCCGAGCGCCGCCAGCAGCACGTCGTTGACCGACGAGCAGATCCAGTGACCCTGCGAGCCGCCGTTGTTCACCTCGAGCGGCGCGAAGCGGGCGCCCAGCGGATCGGCGAGCGGGGCGGTGAGCGGGACGCTGTGGCGCGAAACCGCCGGCCGCAGCAGCAGGTCGACGCGCAACCGATGGAAGCTCGCGGCAAGCCGGCTCTGGAGCTCCGCCGGCGAATCGGGCAGGAGCTCGGCCAGCACGCGCGCGCTCCAGCCTTGCGCCGCGGCGTCGGCGCGCACGGCGTCCGGCGGACGATGGGTGGCGGCGATCTCCTCCGAGTGCGCGGCGATGCGCGCGGTGCGCAGGCCCGCTTCGTACAACGCGCGCGGGAGCACCAAGGGGGTCAGCCCGCAGCCGATCGGCTTGACCGCCGCGACCGGCGACACCGACAACGGCGTGAGATAGGTCGGCGGCGGCGTCGCGCGCTTCACGAGCCCCAAGCGCGGTACGGCGTCGGCGAGCCGGGTCTCGATGAACACGCGCTGGTCGGACAGGTAGCGGCGATAGATCGCGAGCTTGTCCGCGAGCGGCGGCAGGGCGGGCACGATCGCCAGCGCCGGCGCGGTCACGCGGCGGCCTGCCCCGTACAACAGGCTGACGAAAAGCACTGCCGCGAGCACCGCGATCGTCCCGAGCGCGCCGCTCGCGAACCCCGTGGTCTGGACGACGATGGCGCCCGCCACGTACGCGAGCGAGTCGAGCGCGACTAGGACGCCGCTCACGCGCTGGCGATTGCCCGGCGGCACCAGCGCGGCCCGCTGCTGGCGCACCCAGACCAGCAGCGGCGAGAACGACGCCGCCAATCCGAGCGCCGCGCATGCGACGGCCAGCGCCGATTCGCCGTGCGTGAGCGCAAGCAGCGAGGCGAGGTAGCCGGAGAACGCGAAAGTCGCCGCCGTGCTCACGCGCTGGGGAGCCGCTGCGTAGCGCGTCCAGATCAGCACGATGGCGGCGGCGGTGGCCGCCTCGAGCGCCTTGTAGTGCGTCAGGAACAGGACGTCGGTCGGCTTGATCCAATCGGGCAGCCCGGCCGGCAGCTTGTCCGCCAGGAGAAACGGCAGCGCGCCGAACAGCATGGTCACCGGCACGCTCACGACCAGCAGGAACGCGGTCTGGAGCTGCGCGGCCCGTGACCGGGCGAGCCAGCTCCACACCGCGCGGTCGATCAGCGAGAACCGCGCGGGCACGGTGGCGTCGGCGCGATCGAACATCGCGCCCTGCAGTCCCGTCGCGAGCGCGGCACCGAGCGCCAGGGCCACGCCCAGGGCGATGAGGGCGAGCGGTGCGTTGAACGCGAAGACCAGCCATCCGCCCAGCGGGAGCGCGCAGGCGGTGGCCAGCAGGTCCACGCTGCGCACGCGGGCCGGCACGTCGCGGGCGCCCGCCTGCAGGAACGCGACGGTGCACGCCTCGGTGACGACGTTGCCGATCGTGATGCCGGACTGCATGCACACGAGCGCGGCGACCACGAGGGCGAGCGCGAGCGGCACGCTCATGGGATAGACCAGCAGCACGGCTGCGAAGCACGCGAAGCCGGCCGCGCAGGCACCTTGCGAGAGCGCGAACGCGCGGCGCCCGCCGAGGTGGTGCGCCAGCTGGCCGCCGTAGAGCGACATCACGAGGCGCACCGAGGCTTCGATGAGCATCACGAGCCCGGCCGCGGCGATGCGCTGCGTCGCCGTGTACACGAGCCACGGAAGCAGCACCGCGGACAGCATCGACATGCCGGTCGCGACGAAGCGCAGGCGATAGAACGGCCGCAGTGCGATGGGCGACGGAGCGGACATGGCAGCGGGATCCGGGGCCGTGTTTGCAGACCCGCCGACACGCGCGCCGGTGGGCAATAGTCGTTATTGTAGGTAACAGAAACGCTGACGCAACGGCGTGGCGGTACGCGCGCGACGTGCGCAAAACGTGGCCAACAGCTTGCCTCGCGCCTGCCGTCGGCTACAGATTAGCGCGCATTCACGAATGACGCTGCAAATTTTGCTCGCGTCGGCGCACCCGACCGGCGGGCGCGAGGCGAATTAGCCACAGTGGCCGCTACCGGACCGAAGCGGGGGCGATCAGCGCCAGTTGTACATGACAACTCGTGGGCGAAGGACTTTCACGCGGCTGCAGGCCCCCGGTGCTTGACTGCCCCCGTACAGCGAAACTGGACGTGTCAGGCGCGCGCCGTGCTCGACGGCGGCGCGCTGAGGCCGGGCACGTCGACCCACCGGCCCTCCCGCGACGAGGCGACGCACGCCTCGATAAACGCCATCGTATGCACGCCGTCGCCGATCGTGGGATAGAGCGGCGGCGGCGCCTCGCCCAGCGCGCGGAGCATCCGGTCATCCGCGAGCTCGTCGTAGAGCGTCGCGAACGCCTCGCGCAGCCCTTCGGGATGACCGCGCGGCGCCCGCGCCGTGCCCGGCGTTGCCGCGGGCAGCCATGGATCGCCCCGGCTCAACACCCGGGGCGCTTCGCCCTGCATCGCGACGCGCAGGTAATTGGCTTCGCGGTGGTTCCATTCGACCATGCCCTTGGCGCCGAACACGCGCAGGCGAATGTCGTTCTCGCCGCCGGCGGCCGCCTGGGTGACGGTGAACGTGCCCCGGGCACCCCCGGCGAAGACGAGCAGGGCCGATGCATAGTCGTCCACCAGGCGTTCTGGCGTGACCGTGCCGGTGTCGGCGCACACGCGCGCGATGGCGTCGCCTGCGACGAAGCACGCGAGATGCTGCGCATGGCAGCCAATCGCGCTCATCACCAGCGACTGGCCGCTGCGCGCAGGATCGAGCACCCACCGCAAACGGTTGGTGGGCAGCGCGTCTTCGTGTCGCACCGCCATGCCGCTCTGGATGTACTCGACCTGCACCATCCGCACCGGCCCGAGGGTCCCTGCGCGCACCAGCTCGCGCGCATGGCGCGTCATCGGGTACGCCGAATACGCATGCGCGATCGCGAAGAGACGACCCGCGGCCACGCTGCGAGCCGCGAGGTCCTGCGCCTGAGCAAGCGTGCCGCTGACCGGCTTGTCGCACATCACGTCGAGGCCGGCGTCGAGCGCGGCCGCGCTGATCGCGTAATGCGAATCGTTGGGCGTCATGATCGCCAGCGCGTCGATGTTGTCGGCGCGCAGCGACTCGCGCGCGACGAGGGCTGCGACATCCGCGTAGCAACGCTCCGCTGCGAAGCCGAGCTCGACGCCGGCGGCCTCCGAGCGTGAAGGGTCGCTCGAGAACACTCCGCCCACGACGTGAAATGCGCCGTCTAGCTCCGCGGCCGTGCGATGCATGGCGCCGATCCACGAGCCGGGCCCGCCGCCGACGAGCGCAAGCCGCAGGGGGCGTCCGAAGCGGCGGCGGATAGGGGTCACATCGGTCTCCTGGCAGGAACGGACGCGGCGCGCGCACGGGCGCACTCCCCGCGTGCAGGTGGGCAGACCGCGCAAGCGAACGCGGTGGGATTACGGTGATCGTAGCATCCGGGATGGGGGCACCGGCCTTGACGCGGGCGGCCGAATAGGCGTCTTATCGTCGCTCCCCAACCCGCAAGGAGCTGGCATGGCGACCAAGGCACCCTCAGGAACGCGCTCGACCGCAACCAAGGCTGCCCCCAAGCCGCGTTCGGCCAAGCGAGCGACACCTGGCGGAGCGCGCGCGGGGGCCGCGGGTGCGTCGGCTGCGGCCACGGCCCGGGGGGCCGCTGCAGGCCTCGACGGCACCAGCGCGAGTTCGTCCTTCGCGTCGATGCCTCGCATGCCCAAGCTGTTGACCCCCGAGCAGGCGATCGACATGTACAAGACCAATGCGCGCATGGCGCTCGACGTGATCAACGCGGCGATCGAGGGTACGGAGCGCCTGCGGCGCAAGCAGTTCGAAGGCGAGGAGGCCGCGCGCGAGTTTCACAAGAAGGCGGTGCGCTCCGCCGCGCAGGCGACCGATCCGCAATCGCTGGTGGCGATCGGGCAGGGGGCCGCGCACGAGGCGCTCCAGAAATCGATGCACTACTGGAGCGAGATGTTCGAGTTGATCGTCGAGATCCAGAAGCGACTGTTCAGCCTGATAGAGGAACAGACGCAAGGCGTGCCAGGCGTCAAGGAGGCACGTGCCGCAATGGCGCTGATGCCAGACCTCGGGCAGATGCAGAAGGTCGTGGCGGCGATGCAGGGCGTGGTGTCGTCCGGCGGCACCGCGTTCGACAGCATGCAGCGCGTGATGGGCGACTTCGCCCGTATGGCGCAAGGATCGATGCCCGGCGGCCGAAGGTGATCGCGCCTGTCCGGGAAGGTACGCGCGAAACAAGCCCGACGCCAAGCGCATCGCAGCGCGGCCGACGCGGCATGCGATACGCCGCCGCCATCGCCGTGGCGCTGCAGATGTCGGGCTGCGTTCCCATCGGCGTAAGCGTGAAGAATCTGTTTTTTGCGTGGCTCGGGTAACGGTCGCCGGGCTGCGGAAGTATCGGTGCACCAGCGGGGGACCGCGTAGGGCTTCGATAGCGGCGCTGTCCTACGTCCGATTCGGCGCTCGCGCCGCTGCCGCCCAGCGCCCGGCGAGGTAGGCTTCGATCTTGATCGATGTGACGATGGGAGCACTGATGAAATCGAATTATCGGGACGAGGCCGACGCCGGCCTGTCGATGGCCGCGGGGCGCGCGAATGAGTGGGCCGACCGGTCGCGCAACGCGTTGGACGATGTCGCTAGCACAGCGTCGGGGCTGTTCGATCGCGGCCGCGGTCGTGCTCGTGAAGCCGCCGGCATGGCGCGCGAATGGGCCAGCGACGCCGCCGATACGCTTGTCGACCAATCGTCGCGCGGCCTGAAAACCACGACGCAATTCGTGCGCTCGCAACCCTTGGTCGCGCTTGCCGCGACACTCGTGATCGGGCTCGTCGTCGGCATCCTGCTGTCGCGCGACGACTAAACCGCTGCGGCACGCATTGACTCACGGGGCGCGCGACGCCCCGTTTTCCATCGCGTTTGAGCTCTGGCATCATGGCGCCGGCGAACAACCGGCGAGCCCTGCCCCTTGATTCCCACCGAGCCGATCGGCAGCATTCCGCGACCCCCCGCCCTCATCGAGGCGCTCGCGCGGCATGATAGCGAGGACCCGGCGCTCGACGCGCTGTACGAAGCCGCCACCCGCGACACCATCGAGCGCTTCGAGGCCACCGGATCGACTGTCATCACCGACGGCGAGCAGCGCAAGTTCCACAATTTCTGGACGTATCCCGTGCACGGGATGCCCAATACCGCGCCGGACGGCTTCCGGATCCCGTTTGCCGCTGGACACGAGCGGCGAATGCCGCGCCTTACCGCAGGTCCGTTCCGGTATCGCCGCTACGCAGACCGCTACCTCGACGTCGCGGCGCGCTACGCGACCGTGGCGTTGAAGCAGGCCGTGATCTCCCCTTCCGCGCTCAGCCTGATGTACCCCGCCGAGGGCATCGAGGGCTACCCGCGCGACGCTTTCATCGAGGACCTCCTGCGCGAGCACGAGATGGAGATTCGCCGCTGCCTCGACCGCGGTGCGCAGAAGGTCCAGGTGGACTTCACCGAAGGACGCCTTGCCATGAAGATCGATCCGTCCGGCGAGCTGCTCAGCCGGTTCATCGACCTCAACAACCTCGCGCTGTCGCGCTTTTCGGCGGCGGATCGCGACCGGCTGGGCGTGCATACGTGCCCGGGCGGCGACCGCGACTCGACCCACAGCGCGGACGTGGACTATGCGGAGTTGCTGCCGAGCCTGTTCGAGCTCAAGGTCGGGAGCTTCTACGTGGCGCTGGCTGGCGAGGCGGACCGACCGCGCGCGCTGCGCATCATCCGGCAGCACCTGAAGCCCGGTCAGCGCGTGTTCGTGGGGGTCGTCGCCCCGATCGATCCGCGCATCGAAACGCCCGAGATCGTCTGCGAGCGCATCGTCGAGGCCGCGCAGTACATCCCCCTCGACCAGCTCGGCACGACGGACGATTGCGGCTTTTCGCCGTTCTCCGACGACACCTCCACGAGCCGCGACGTGGCGTTCGCCAAGATTCGCGCCCGCGTGTTGGGCACCGCCCTCGCCAGCGAGCGCCTCGCCGGCCAAGGATGAGCGTGCCACCGCCGACCGACGACGACCGCCCTCCGCCCTCGGCATCGCCCGTCGACACCGAGGAGTCGCTGCTGCGCTCGGCGGCGATGCAGAACGCGCACAGCATCCTGGCCGCGCGCCAGCGCGCCGAGTACGACCTCCTGCGCGCCAAGGAGGCGCTCGAGCTCAGGTCGCGCGAGCTCGCGAGCTCGCTGTCGCTCATGCGCGCGACGCTCGAGTCGACGTTCGACGGCATCGTGGTGACGGACCTGCGAGGCGGCGTCACCGCGTACAACGAGCAATATGCCCGCCTGTGGCAGATGCCCGCCGATCTCCTCGCCCTGCGCGATCACCGCAAGCTGCTGGACCGCGTCGCGCAGCAGTTCGCCGATCCCGATGGATTTCTCGCCCGCGTCGACGCGATTTACACCGAGGGCCCGCCGGAGAGCTTCGAGGTTCTCGAGCGGGCGGACGGGCGGGCCATCGAGCGCTACAGTCGCAACCAGGTCATCGAGGGCGAGGTGGTGGGACGGGTGTGGAGCTTTCGCGACATCACCGAGCGCAAGCGCGCCGAGGATGCGCTGCGCGACGAATCGGGCGTGCTCGAGCTGTTGAACCGCACCGGCATGTGGCTCGCGTCGGAGCTCGACCGAAACGTGCTGGTGCAGGCCGCAACCGACGCCGCCACGCAATTGGCGGGCGCCGAGTTCGGTGCGTTCATCGAGCCCCCCGGCGACCAGCCTGCCGGATCGGCAAACTTGTTCGCCATGTCGGGAGCGGGACCACCATGCGTAGTCGATCTGGGCGCGGCGGCGGCGGCCGACTGGTTTCCGGGTGTCTCCGCAGGCGTCGCGCCCGTGCGCAGCGACGACGTGACCGCCGACCCGCGCTTCGCGACGTGGTGCCTGACGGCATGCCCGGATGACGCGCCGCCTCCGCTGCGCAGCTACCTCTCGGTGCCGGTGGTGGCGCGTAGCGGTGAGCTGATCGGGCAGCTTCATTTCTGCCACAGCCAGCGCGCGATATTCAACGCGCGCGCCGAGCGGATCGTGGCCGGCGTCGCGGCGCAGGCCGCGGTCGCCCTCGACAACGCGCGGCTATACGCCGGCGCGCAGCGCGCCGCGGCGGAGCGCCAGCAGCTCCTCTCGGGCGAGCGACGGGCTCGCGAGGAAGCGGAACGGATGAGCGCGATGAAGGACGAGTTTCTCGCCACGCTCTCTCATGAGCTGCGCACCCCGCTCAGCGCCATCCTCGGGTGGTCGCAATTGTTGCGGCATCGCAAGATGGAGCCCGCCGAGGTGGCGCGCTCGCTCGAGACCATCGAGCGCAACGCGCGCGTGCAGACGCAGCTCATCGAGGACCTGCTCGACATGAGTCGCATCACTTCCGGCAAGCTGAGACTCGATGTGCAGCGCGTCGACCCGATCCATGCCGTCGAGGCGGCGCTGGCGACCGTGGCGCCCGCGGCCGCGGCGCGCAGCATTCGCGTCGAGACCATGCTCGATCCGCGTGCCGGCCCGCTGCAGGGCGATTCCGACCGGCTTCAGCAGATCATGTGGAACCTGCTTTCCAACGCGATCAAGTTCACGCCGAAGGAAGGCAAGGTCCAGGTGCTGCTGCGGCGCGTCGACTCGGCGATCGAGATCGTCGTCGCCGATACGGGCATCGGCATCGCGCCGGAGTTCCTCGGCGAGGTGTTCGATCGTTTTCGTCAGGCGGATTCGAGCACCACGCGGCGCTACGGCGGGCTTGGCCTCGGACTCAGCATCGTCAAGCATCTGGTCGAGCTGCACGGCGGAAGCGTGGAGGCCGCCAGCGCCGGGGAGGGCCAGGGTGCGACGTTCACCGTGCGCATGCCGCTCACCGTCGTGCTGCACAATGCCTCGGTGGCGGCCGGCAGGCACCCACGCACTGGCGCCCCGCTGTCCACCGAGCTGCGGGCCGCGGACCTGACTGGAATGACGGTGCTGGTGGTTGACGACGAGCAGGATGCGCGCGACCTCATAGAGGCCGTGCTGGCCGATTGCCACGCGAGGGTGGTGGTGGCGGCATCGGCGGCGGAAGCGCTCGCGCTGGTGCAACGCGAGCGTCCCGACGTGCTGGTAAGCGACATCGGCATGCCGGGCATGGATGGATACGAGCTGCTGCGGCGCGTGCGCGCGCTGGGCGTCGCGCAGGGCGGCGCGGTACCCGCCATCGCGCTCACGGCGTTCGCGCGCAGCGAAGACCGGATGCGCGCGTTGCGGGCCGGCTTTCGCGTGCACGTGGCGAAGCCCGTCGACCCCGCCGAGCTCGTGGCAACCGTGGCGAGCGTTGCCGGTCGAACGCCGGCCACGGATTGAAGCCGGCGGTCGGCGACGGCGGCGGCCCGTGGCGTACGCCGGACCGCCGCTGCGATTCCGTTACGGCGCGGTGATCACCAGGACGCCGCCTTCCGGGTTTTGCTCGCAACCCAGGCAGCCCGCCGGGGCTGCGGACGACGAATACGGCAGGTAGAGCTGGCGACGCGTCGGGTCGTAGGCGACGGAATGCGCATGGTTGCCCGTGAAAACCCAGCGCTTTGTCTCAATCGACCTCGATGTCGTTCTGATCGCTGACGTGGCGCCACTCTGGGACCGCGATGAGGGCTTCGTCGCGTACCGCGATCCCCTTCATCTGCGACAGTTCAACGGGTCGATGGTCCTAATGCGCGCGGGGGCCCGGCTGGAGGTGTGGTCGGAGTTCGACCCGGTGTATTCACCCAGAGCCGCGAGCCAGATGGACTATCGCGGCAGCGATCAGGCGTGGGTGAGCTATCGGCTGCCGCGCGAGGCGACCTGGAGCACCGGCGACTGCGTCTACAGCTACCGGCGAGACATCGACGCGACTGGACGGCTACCGGCCGGCGCGTGCGGATCGTCGTCTTCTACGGCGCGCGCGATCCGTGGGGTGTCGCCGCCCAACGCTTGCCGTGGGTGCGCGAGCACTGGGGCGGGGCTGGTAGAGGACAGGAACTACGTTGCGGCATCGGCTTTTTTCTGCATCCTGACCTCTCGCTCCGCGAGCATCTTTTCGGCGATGTCGAGCGCGTTCTCAACCTCCCAGTCCGGGCGCCGCCGGCTCTAACGCTAGGGTTCGCAAGCAAACCCGACAGCGCTGCGCATGTGTAACGTCTAACAACTCACGATGTGACATGGCCATGTACTGATCCCCTTCCATTGTTGTGATGGTTGCGCATTGCCTATCATGCGGCCTCAAGGATCTTGCGATCCAGCGGATGGACCGCCGCGGTCACGTCGGGTTGCCGCTGCGCGACCTGCCAGAGATCATGCGCGGCCTGCAGGCGCATCCACATCTCGGCGCTCCCACGTAGCAGCTTCGCAAGCTTCGCCGCCATCTCCGGCGTCATCGAGCGCTTCGCGTGGAGCAGCTCGGAAACGCTCAGCCGCGACACGCTCAGGCGTCGGGCGAACTCAGTCTGCGTCAACTTCAGCGCAGGCAGCACATCGTGCAAAAGAATCGCGCCGGGGTGAGCCGGCGCGCGCTGTGGATCCCGCATCGAGTTCATCAGTGATAGTCCTCAAGGTCTACGTCGGTGACGTGCTCGCCATCGAACTGAAAGGTGATCCGCCAATTGCCGGTGACGGTCAGGCTGTATGTGCCAGCGCGCTCGCCGGTGAGTCCGTGGAAACGATATCCGGGAATGTTGGCATCCTGCGGACGGCTAATTGAATCCAGCACGTCCAGCATCCGTACGATCTTATCTGCGCTCGCGGCCGGAATGCGCTTCCGGCTCCCCTTGGTGAAGAATTGCTCAAGCCCCTTGTGTTTGAAGTTGACGATCATTCGGCACCTGTTATCCGAGACATTACTCTGTAATGCATCGGATTACAAGCGTCGCGGACCGTCTACCGACGAACGGGACCGTCCGGGAGCGCGCGCTCATCTTCATTGAAGACGGTCGCGATGACGTTGATCATCCCACCAATTTCCCACCAGCCCATCGCCGGCCGCGCCCCGCGTCTAACGCCGCTTCTACTATGGTGCCCGGGGCCGGAGTCGAACCGGCATGGCCTTGCGGCCGGGGGATTTTAAGTCCCATGCGTCTACCCGTTTCGCCACCCGGGCGGGCCACGCATTCTAGCGGCGATCAGCCGGCCCGGCGCCGCGGCCCGCCTCGGTGGCGCAGGTACTCGACGGCCAGCGGCATGACCGACAACGCGACGATCCCGAGCGCGACCAGCTCGAAGTGGTCGCGCACCATCGCAATGTTGCCGAACCAGTAACCGACCGGTACGAGCAATCCCACCCACAGCACCGCGCCGGCCACGCTGAAGCCCATGAATCGTCCGTAGTGCATGCGGCCGACGCCTGCGACGAACGGTGCGAACGAGCGCACCAGCGGCACGAAGCGCGCGAGTATCACGGTCTTGCCGCCGTGCTGCGCGTAGAACGCTTCGGTACGGTCGAACAGCTTGCGATTGAACAGCCGCGAGCCCTTGGTCCGGGCGATGCGCTGTCCCAGCGTGCGCCCGATCCAGTAGTTGCAGTTGTCGCCGCACAGCGCCGCGACGACGAGCGTGGCCATCAACGGAGCGATCGAGAGGTCCGAGGCCGCCCAAAGCGCGCCCGCGACGAACAGGAGCGAATCGCCGGGAAGGAAGGGCAGCGCGACCAAGCCCGTCTCGCAGAACACGATCGCGAACAGGATCGCGTAGACCCACGTGCCATACCGGAGGAGGAGGGCGGCCAACTCGGTGTCGAGGTGGGTGAGGAACGACCACAGGGCGGCGAGCGGGTCCATGCGTGCAAAGCATAGCGGACCGCGGCGGCGGGAGCGCGACACGTGGAGCCCGGACACATGGAGCAAGGCGCTAAGTTGCAGGGGAAATGCGGAATATTCGCGTAAAGCCCGTCGCCAGGGGTATGCATCGGCGCGGTGCCTGCCGGTATACTCGAGCAATGCGCGGACGTCGCATGCGACTGCGCGCATTTGAGCACGAGGAGGTTCGAATGAGTGCAGAAACCAGGCGGGTCCGGGTTGGCAAGTCGCTGCTCCCCTTCGTGCTCGTGGGCGGCATCGGCGCGCTGGCGCTGGGCGCGCAGGCCGGTGAGAAGGAAACCGACAAGCACGAGAAGACGATCAAGTCAGCGCCGCGCGCCGCCGACGGGTCGGTCAAGCCGGGAAGCAACGCGGCGGTGAAGAGCAACGCCGCGCTCAAGGCAAGCCCGACCTCCAGGGCCGATCCGGCGCCCAAGGTCGACGACGCAAAACTCAAGCAGTAGCAGTGGCAGGGCGGCGCCCCGGCCGGCCAGCCTGCGCATGACCCATCCGCTGCGCGCCCGCGTCGCCGCCCAGCTGCGCACCCTTGTAGCAGCCGTTCTGCTCGCGTCTGCGGGAGCGTCGCTCGCCGCCAGCGCCGGCGACCCATGGCCGACCAAGCCGATCCGGCTGGTGGTGCCCTTCGCCCCGGGGGGGTCGTCCGAGATCATCGCCCGTTCGCTGGCGGCGCGGCTGTCCACGGCGCTCGGCCAGCAGGTGTACGTCGAGAACAAGCCAGGCGGCGCCGGCAACGTCGCCATGGAGGACGTCAAGCGCGCGGCGCCGGACGGACACACGCTGATTCTGGGTCATGTCGGCACCCTCGCGGTAAACCCGGCGCTATTCGGTCCCGCGCTGCCGTACGACCCCGTCAAGGATTTCACTCCGGTCGCGCTGGTTGCGACCGTCCCCAACGTGATCGCCGTGAATCCGGAACTGCCGGCGCGCACGCTGGCGGATTTCGTGAAGCTCGCGAAGTCGGCACCCGGGAAGCTCAACTACGGCACCGCCGGAAATGGCAGCGCGGGACACCTCGCGATGGAATACTTCAAGCGGGAAGCCGGGATCGAAATCGTGCATGTGCCCTATCGCGGCACCGGCCCCATGCTGACCGACCTCCTCGGGGGCCTTCTGCAGGCGACGTTCAACGGCGTACCGCCGATCGCAGGACAGATCAAGGCCGGCAAGCTGCGCGCGCTGGCAGTGGGATCGGCGCGGCGGGTTCCTTCGATGCAGGACGTCCCGACCATCGCCGAAAGCGGCTACCCGGGCTTCGAGACGTCGCAGTGGTATGGAATCCTGGCCCCGACCGGCACGCCGAAATCCGTCGTCGATCGACTGCAGCGCGAGATCGTGGCGTCACTCCAGGATCGCGACGCGATGCAGCGGATCACCGAGGACGGGGGGACGCTCGTCGGGAGCACGCCACAGGAATTCGCGTCATTGATCGCGCGCGAGTCTGTGAAGTGGGGCGCGGTCATCCGGTCTGCGAACGTCAAATCCGAATAGCGGCTTAGGGCACACTGCCGTGTCGCTCGTTCACGCTGGCGGGACTGCAAGCGAACTGCAAGTTTTTGTAGGGTTTATCCTGCAGCGGTTTCGGCGCGGGCCGATGTTGGCGCGCGCCCCTGGTATGCAGGATCGATCCGCCATCCACGGCAAACGGAGGTCTTCATGGCAAAGCTCACCACTGCCGCACGCAAGCGGATCCCGGCATCCCAATTTGCCTTGCCCGGCGGCCGCTATCCGGTCGAGGACAAGGCGCACGCGCGCGACGCGAAGGCCCGCGCCTCGCAGCAGGCGCACCAGGGCAAGTTGAGCGCGGCCGACAAGGCGAAGGTCGACCGCAAGGCAAACGCGGTGCTGAGGAAGACGGGCAAGTGAGCGCCGGCCGCATTCCTGATGGAAGAGCTGGCTCGGCAAAATGAGACTGGCAGATAAGTGAAAGACCTGCTCGAATGGGCGAGGATATCGCCCGCAAAGGAGCAGTGCAATGAGAAGGCCGAGACGGAACCACACGGCGGCGTTTAAGGCGAAGGTGGCCTTGGCGGCGTTGAAGGGCGACAAGACGTTGGCGGAGCTGGCCGAAAAGTACGACGTGCACGGCAGCCAGATCACGCAATGGAAGACGCAGTTGCTGGAGGGTGCCATCGGGGTGTTCCTGACGCCGGGCGAGAAGCGCGGCACGGAACAGGGGCCGAGTGCCAAGGAGATGCAGGCCAAGATTGGGCAACTCGCGTTGGAAGTTGATTTTTTGGAAGTCGCGCTCGGTCGCATCGGCGATGCGAGCGCAAAGCGATGATCGTCAAGTCGCATCCACTGCCGGTCAAGCGGCAGGCGGAGTTGCTGGAGATCTCGCGCGCGAACGTGTACTACCTGCCGACCCCAACGTCGGCAACCGATCTAGCCTTGATGCGCGCCATCGACGAATTGCATCTGGAATATCCATTCCTGGGGGCGCGGCAGCTATCCAGGATTCTCGCCCGGGAAGGCCATCTGAGCTTCCCTCGGTTTTTCGTCTTCCAAGGGTCGGGTATCAGGCCGCCAAATTCCGCTCATGCTGATTCGTGATCCAGTCGTGCAGGAACTGAGCCGGCGACTTGTAGCCGAGCGTGGAGTGGCGGCGGCTCCGATTG
>JBBSEG010000020.1:0-70249 GCA_038239945.1 Burkholderiales bacterium | reverse complement strand
CGCACGCTGGCGCTGCCGCGCCCTCCCGAGCCGTGGCCGCGGCCATCGTGCGGCGCGCCGTGCCGGCCGCGGGCGTGGCGCTGCTCGCAGCCGGCGGCGACCCGGTTCTGGCGCGCATCTACGCCGCCCGCGGCATCGAGCGCGCGAACGAGCTCGACCATGCGCTGACGGCGCTGCCGTCATTCGCATCGCTGAAGTCGGTCGACGCCGCGGCCGCGCGCCTGGCGCGTGCCATCGCGCGACGCGAGCGCATCGTCATCGTCGCGGACTACGACGCCGACGGCGCGACGGCATGCGCGGTGGGCGTGCTCGGTCTGCGCGCGCTGGGCGCCGACGTGGACTTCGTGGTGCCGAATCGATTCGAGTTCGGATACGGGCTGACGCCCGAGATCGTCGAGCTCGCGGCGGAGCGCGACCCGCAGCTGCTCGTCACGGTCGACAACGGCATCGCGAGCCACGAGGGTGTCGCGGCCGCCGCGGCGCGGGGCATCGACGTGCTGATCACCGACCACCACCTGCCCGCGGCGACGCTTCCGCACCCCGCGATCATCGTCAACCCGAACCAGCCGGGATGCGGATTCCCCTCGCGGCACCTGGCCGGCGTCGGGGTGATGTTCTACGTGCTGCTCGCGTTGCGGGCGCGGCTGCGCGGGGCCGGCGCTTTCACCGCGCAGGCGCCGCCGCACTTCGGGGCGCTGCTTGACCTGGTGGCGCTCGGCACGGTCGCCGACGTCGTCCGCCTCGACCATGTCAACCGCATCCTGGTCGAGCAGGGGCTCGCGCGCATGCGCGCAGGTCGCGCGCGGCCGGGGATCGCGGCGCTCTTTCGCGTCGGCGGGCGCGATCCGACCCGCGCGACCAGCGGCGATCTCGGATTCGTCGTCGGGCCGCGCCTCAACGCCGCCGGCCGGCTCGCCGACATGTCGATCGGCATCCGCTGCCTGCTGGCGGATTCCGATGCGCTGGCCGCGCCGCTGGCTGCCGAGCTCGACCGGCTCAACCGGGAGCGGCGCGGAGTGGAGGCCTCGATGCAGGCGGAGGCCCTCGTCGCGCTGGACGGCGCCGCCGGCGCGGTCGATCCCAACGCGTATACGGTCTGCCTCTACCAGCCTCAATGGCATGCCGGTGTGGTGGGTATCGTCGCGGCGCGGCTCAAGGACCGGTTCAATCGGCCGGCCATGGTGTTCGCCCGCGCCGGCGACGGCACGCTGAAAGGCTCCGGCCGCTCCATCGCAGGGCTGCATCTGCGCGACGCCCTCGACCGCATCGCCAAGACCGCCCCCGGCGTGGTCGAGCGCTACGGCGGGCACGCCTTCGCCGCAGGTGTCTCGATCGCGGAGGCACAGCTCCCGGCGTTCGCGGCCGCGTTCGAGGCGGTGGCGCGGGAGTCGCTCTCGCCCGAGCAGTTGCGCCGGATGCATGCCAGTGACGGCGAGCTGCCGCCTGGCGCGCTCACTTTCGCGCTGGCGCGCTCGCTCGATGCCTGTATCTGGGGCCAGGGACTACCGGCGCCGGCGTTCGACGGCTGCTTCGAAGTGAGCGCGCAGCGCATCGTCGGCGAGCGTCACCAGCGGCTGTCGCTCGACCGCGACGGGGAACGCTTCGAGGCGATCGCGTTCAACCAGGCCGAGCCGCTCCCGGCACGGGTTCGCGCGCTGTTCCGGCCCGAGGTCGCGGAGTGGAACGGGCTGCAAAGCCTGGAGCTGGTCGTGGAGCACTGGGAGCCGGCGCCCATGGCGGCCGCATGACCCGCTCCGACAGCGGCAGGCCCTTTGTGCACCACCGCACGCCGAGCGGTCGCCCGCGTCCCGCGAGCCTCTGACAGGCGGGTCGGCACAGACCTTGTGCATTGCAACATAATCCATTAAAGTACAACGGTTTGGCCGACCGCGTCCGCGGACGGCTCCCTCGAATCCGGAGAAGTCCATGCGGTTGGCCGGCAAGGTCTCGATCATCACCGGCTCGGGCCAGGGCATCGGTCGTGCAACGGCGCTCAAGTTTGCGGCCGAAGGCGCCAAGGTCGCGGTGTGCGACATCAACATGGCGTCCGTCGACGAAGCGGTACAGGCCGTTCTGGACGAGGGCGGCGAGGCAGCGGGCTGGCGCGTGGACGTGACGGACAAGGAGAGCATCGCCACGATGGTGGCGGGCGTCATGGCCAAGTGGGGGCGCATCGACACCCTGGTCAACAACGCCGGAATCGTCCAGGACGCGCAGTTCAAGAAGATGACCGACGAGCAGTTCGAGCGCGTGATCGACGTCAACCTGAAGGGCGTGTACAACTGCACCAAGGCGGTGGTCGACATCATGCTTGCGCAGAACTCCGGCGTGATCCTGAACGCCTCGTCGATCGTCGGTCTCTACGGCAACTTCGGCCAGACGAACTATGCCGCCACGAAGTTCGGCGTGATCGGCATGGTCAAGACGTGGGCGCGCGAGCTCGGCCGCAAGGGCATTCGCGCCAATGCGATCTGCCCGGGCTTCATCGAGACACCCATCCTCGCGTCCATCCCGGACAAGGTCATCCGGATGATGGAGGAGAAGGTGCCGATGGGCCGCCTGGGCAAGCCGGAGGAAATCGCCAACACCTACGCGTGGCTGGCGTCCGACGAAGCGTCGTACATCAACGGCGCCGTCATCGAGGTGTCGGGCGGCTGCACCATCTGACCGCGCCGGCGCGTGACGGCGCCGCGTCATCGGTACGGGGGACTTGAGCCCCGCCCCCCCGCACGGTACGATCGTTCGGTCGCTCTCCGTGGAATGCCGATGCACCGCCTTCTCGCCCCGGCCGCCGTGGCCGTTCTCCTCGCCTGCGTCCCCGCCGCTGCTGCGGCCGCGACAATCGGCGGAAATCCCGGCCCGCAATACAACTACGTCTGCCCTCACGCCGACGGCCAGACCCCGCTGGACTGCTATTTCGACGCCGTCCAGCACCTCTACACGATGTGCCGCAACGTCAAGGCCATCGAGATCGTCGAGTTCGGCTACGAGGATTCGGCGGAAGGCCCCAACAACTCGAAATACGAGTATTGCGTCGACAAGCAGATGAGCAACATGAAGGCCCCGCTCCAGGCGGCCCTCAAGGAGTCGCGCGTGTCGCAGCAGGCCACCGAGGGGGTGCGCAGCCTGCACGAGCGCTGGCAGGGCGCGATGCGCGCCATCCAGTGGAAGCGCGGCGAATCCGACGACGACTACAAAGCGCGCCTGGCCAGCGTCTACGTCGAGTTCAAGGAGCGCATCGAAGGCATCCGCACAATCGTCGCAATCGTGCGCGAGCGAACCTCTCCCATAGGGACGGCCAACGCGCGGCCGCTGGTGAAGCCTGGCGCTGGGAAGCCCGCGCGTCCTCAGCAGACCGCCGTGCCCAGCGAGGTGGTCGAGAGCGCCGGCGCCGTCCAGGACGCCGCGCCGTCCCGCTGAGCCCCGACCTGCACGAGCCGGCGCTCGCCGACCCGCCGCTCGACTGCCCGCCCGAGGCGCCACCAGTGGCCGCGGGTACGGATCCCGTGCTAACGCAGGTGTTCGGTGCGGGCGGCACGCTCGCGCGCACGCTCCCGGGGTTTCGCTTTCGCGCGCAGCAGCTCGCGATGGCCGAAGCCGTCGCCCTCGCCATCGCGGCGCGCGCGCCGCTGGTCGCCGAGGCCGGCACCGGCACCGGCAAGACCTTCGCCTACCTCGTCCCCGCGCTGCTGTACGGCGGCAAGGTGATCGTGTCCACCGGCACCAAGACGCTGCAGGACCAGCTCTTCGAGCGTGACCTGCCGCTGATCCGCGACGCACTCGCCCTGCCGGTGAGCGTGGCCGTGCTCAAGGGACGTGCCAACTACGTCTGCCACTACCACCTGGAGCGCACGGCGCGCGAAGGCCGGCTGCAGAGCCGCGACGACGCGCGCCACCTCGTGCGCATCGTGTCGTTTGCGCAGGCGAGCGAGCGCGGCGACCGCGGCGAGCTGGCCGATGTGCCGGAGCACGCCACTATCTGGCCGCTGGTCACGTCCACGCGGGACAACTGCCTCGGCTCGAACTGCCCGATGCATCGGGAATGCTTCGTGATGAAGGCCCGCAAGGCGGCGCTCGAGGCGGACGTCGTCGTGGTCAACCACCACCTGTTCTTCGCTGACGTCATGCTGCGCGACGAAGGCTTGGCCGAGCTCCTGCCCAACTGCAACACGGTCATCCTCGACGAGGCGCACCAGCTTCCGGACACGGCGACGCTGTTCTTCGGCGAGCAGGTCAGCGGCGGGCAGATCGCCGAGCTCGCGCGCGACGCGGAAGTCGCCGCCCGCTCTGCCGCGCGCGACGTGCCGGAGCTGCCCGACGCCGCCGCCGATCTCCTGCCCGCGCTGCGCCGGCTGCGGCTCGCGGCGGGCGAAGCCACCGGCAAGTTTGCGCAGGCGGCCATCGCCGCGCGGCCCGGGTTCGTTGAGGCCCTGGCGGGGCTGTCCGCTGCGCTCGACCGCCTGGCCGCGGAAATGGCCCTGTTCGCCGATCGCAGCGAGGAACTCGGCCAGATCGCGCGGCGTGCGCAGGACGCCGCCGCGCGCCTGGGCCGCTGGCGCGACGGGCTGGACGCGCACGGCGGGACGGCGGACACGCCCGGGCACGACTGGATCCGCTGGACCGACGTCAGCGCGCAGAGCATCCAGCTGCACGCGTCGCCGTTGTCGGTAGCGGAGATCTTTCGCCGGCAGGTCGCCGACTCCGGCCGCGCGTGGATCTTCACCTCCGCCACGCTCGCGGTCGGTCGCAACTTCGAGCACTACACCGCGCAGCTCGGGCTCGGCGACGCGCAGACCGGCTGCTGGGACAGCCCGTTCGACTACGCCACGCAGGGCCTCCTGTACGTTCCGCGCGGCCTGCCGCCACCCAATTCGCGCGAGCATACCGAGGCCATCGTCGACGCCGCGCTGCCTATCCTGCGGGCGAGCGGCGGGCGCGCCTTCCTGCTGTTCACGACGCTGCGTGCGCTCAACGTTGCGCGCCAGCGGCTCGCCGACGCGCTGGCGCAGGAGGGCCTGGAGCTGCCGATCCTGGTGCAGGGTGACGGCTCGAAGACGGAGCTCCTGACGCGCTTTCGCGCGCTCGGCAACGCAATCCTCCTCGGCTCGGCGAGCTTCTGGGAAGGAGTCGACGTGCCCGGCGACGCGCTCTCGGTGGTGGTGATCGACAAGCTCCCGTTCGCGCCGCCCGACGATCCTCTGCTGGCGGCGCGCCTGACCAGGCTCGAGGCCGACGGAGGCAATCCGTTCATGGGCTGGCAGTTGCCCCAGGCGGCGATCAGCCTGAAGCAGGGCGCGGGGCGGCTGATCCGCACCGAGTCGGACCGCGGCGTGCTGATGATCGGCGACCCGCGGCTGACCGACAAGCCCTACGGCCGGCGCATCTGGCAGAGCCTGCCGCCGATGCGCCGCACGCGCTCGCTGGCCGACGTACTCGACTTCCTATCGGCGGCGAACTACCAGAGCTTCCACCACGGCTTGGAGGCCGGCGCGCTGGCCAGGTAGACGCTGTCCGGGAAGGTCTTCTCCAGAATACGCCGCGAGTCGGTGGCGAGCTGCGCGAGGCCGAGCCGGTCGTAGCTTTTCGCGAGCACGTCGAGCGCGCGCTCATTCGAGCGGGTATTGGGAAAGTTCACCAGCGCCGCCTGCGCGCGGCTGGCGGCCGCGACGAACGCTCCGCGGTTGAAGTAATACTGCGCGACGTTCACCTCGTACACGCCGAGCGCATTGGTGAGGTAGCGCATCCGGGCGAGCGAGTCTTCGGCATAGCGGCTCTCCGGAAACTTCTGCGTGAGCTCCTTGAACGCCGCGAACGAATCGCGCATCTGCTTCGGATCCCGCTCGGCAAGATCGAGCTCGTAGACATAGCCGAACAGCCCCTGGTCCTCGCGGAAGAACACCAGCCCCTTGAGGTAGTAGGCGTAGTCGACGTTGGGATGGTTCGGATAGGTGCGGATGAAGCGGTCGCACGCCGCGGTGGCCGCCGCCTGCTCGCTGCTGCGCCAGTTCGCGTAGGCGCCCTCGAGGATCGCCTGCTGGGCGTAGCGGCCGTACGGATAGCGGGACTCGATGGTCTCGAACAGCTTGACCGCCCGCGTATAATTGCCCTCGAGCATCGCATCGTGCGCGTTACCGTAGAGCTTCTCGGCCGTCCACCCCGCCGTCTCGTCCTTGACGTCCGGCAGGAGGCCGCAGCCGGTCACCCAAGCCACCATCAGCGCGGCGCTCATCGCGCGCACGATCTTCCATCCGCTCATCATTGCGCGTCCTTCGTGAGTCGCACGGATTATAGCCGACCTGACGGGGCCGGCCGGGACGCGCCGGCCGCCGCGACCGGGCATGCGCCCGCGCTTCCGGCGGCTGCCGCGAGCGTCGCACCGGCCACGCGTTCCGCTGCGGCCGCCACGCCCGGGAAGCCGGCCACGCACTCCATCGCGATGCCGGCCTCGTACGCCGGCCGCCGGCTCGACCAGGCCCTCGCCGACCTCCTGCCCGAGCATTCGCGCAGCCGTCTCAAGGCGTGGATCGAAGCCGGGGACGTGCGCGTCGACGGCGCGCGCGTCGAGCCGCGCCACAAGCTGCGGGGAGGGGAACAGGTCGATGTTGCCGGTCCGCCCGTCGAGCCGCTCGCCGATGCGGCGGAGGCGATCTTGCTGTCGATCGTGCACGAGGACGACACGCTCCTGGTCGTGGACAAGCCGGCCGGTCTCGTCGTCCATCCGGGCAGCGGCAACCGCGCCGGCACGCTGCTGAACGCGCTGCTGCATCACCGGCCCGCGCTCGCCAGCCTGCCGCGCGCCGGCATCGTCCATCGACTCGACAAGGACACGAGCGGACTGCTGGTGGTCGCCAAGACCGCCGCCGCCGCGCAAGCACTGGTACGGCAGCTCGCGTCGCATGAGGTGCTGCGCGAGTACCTCGCGGTCGCGCACGGCGCAGTCGAGCGGCCGACGATCGTCGATGCGCCGATCGGCCGCCACCCGGCGCACCGCACGACGATGGCGGTGGTGGCGAGCGGCAAACCGGCGCGTACGCACGTCGCGCCGGTCGAGTCCTTCGGCATCGCCACGCTGGTGCGATGCCGGCTCGAGACGGGCCGCACGCACCAGATCCGCGTGCACCTGGCGGCGATCGGCCATCCGCTGCTGGGCGACCCCGCCTATGGCACGCGCCGCTCCTCCGGCGGCATCCTCGCGTTCGGACGTCAGGCGCTGCACGCAACGCGCCTGTCGTTCACCCATCCGGCCACCGGGCGAACGGTGCGCTTCGACGTCCCGCCGCCCGCCGATTTCGGCGCGCTGGTCGAGACCCTGCGTGCGCATGCGAAGTCGCGGGCGCGTGGTTGAGTCGCCCCGGCTTGCTCGGCTGACCGGCCACCGTCCGGCTGCCACCCCCTTGCCGCTGCCCGCCGACTGGATCGTGCCGGATTGGCCAGTTGCCCCGTCGGTGCGTGGCTTCGTAACCACGCGCTCGGGTGGCGTGTCCGCCGCGTCGTACGCCACGCTCGATCTGGGCGGCGGGGCGCTTGCGACGCCCGGCCACGGGGCGGCCGTCGCCGCGAACCGCCGGCGCGTTGCGCGCTGCCTGCCGGCTGCGCCGGTGTGGCTGCGCCAGGTGCATGGCACCGAGGTCGTGCACGTCAAGCGGTTGCCTGCAGCGCCGCCGACCGCCGACGGCGCCGTGACCCGCGTCGCCGGCCTGCCGCTCGCAGTCCTCGCCGCCGACTGCCTGCCGGTGCTGCTCGCCGAGCGGCGCGGCGCGGTCATCGGGATTGCGCACGCAGGCTGGCGGGGACTTGCGTCAGGCGTTGTCGAGCGCACTCTCGACGCGATGGGTTGCGCCCCCACCGACGTTTGCGCATGGCTCGGTCCGGCGATCGGTGCGGCCGCGTTCGAGGTCGGCGACGACGTGCGCGATGACTTCATGCGGCGCGACGCCGCCGCGGCGACGGCGTTCGCGCCGGTCCGACCGGGCAAGTGGCGGGCGAGCCTCGTCACACTTGCGCGACAACGCCTCGCCGCCGCCGGCGTGGCCTGCGTCACGGGCGGCACGTGGTGCACGGCCACCGACTCGACGCGCTTCTTCTCGTACCGCCGCGACGGCGTGACCGGCCGCCTCGGCGCCTTCATCTACCTCGACCCGGAGGCGGCGCGATGACCGCTGCGCACTCCCCCCTCGACGCCATCGTGCTGGCCGCGCTGGCCGGCGGCGTGTTGTCGACGCTGGCCGCGGCGGCCACGCTGCGGCTATCGGCGCGCTGGGTGCCGCGGCTCGTCTCGTTCGCGGTCGGCGCGCTGCTCGGCGCGGTCTTCCTCGAGCTCCTGCCCCACGCGCTCGAGATCGGCTCTGCGCACACCGTGATGGTCACGGTCCTCGCCGGACTGCTGGGCTTCTTCCTGCTCGAGAAGCTCGTTCTGTGGCGGCATGCGCACGGCCACCACACGCACGTCGCGGAGGCGGACGAGACCGAGCACGACCATGCCCTGCACGGCGACGGCGGCGACGCGGCGCGGCCCGGCCTCATGATCCTGATCGGCAACGGCGTGCATTCGTTCTGCGACGGAATCGTCATCGCCGCCGCGTTCCTCGCCGATGCACCACTCGGTGTGGCGACGACGCTCGCAATCGTCGCGCACGCGGTCCCGCAGCAGGTGGGCGACTTCGCCGTGCTGCTGCATTCGGGGATGACACGCCGCCGGGCGTTCGCGTTCAACGTGTCGATCGGGCTGGCCACCCTGGCCGGTGCGCTCGCGGCCTACGTGGCGCTGGCGGACATGCAGCGCGCGCTGCCCGTCGTGCTCGCAACGGCGGCGGCCAGCCTGCTCTACGTTGCGGTTGCCGACCTCATCCCGAGCCTGCACCGGCGTCCGCAGCCGGCCGACACGGCGCGCCAGATGCTGGCCATCGGGCTCGGCATTGCCGTCATTGCGGTCGTCCACGCGGCGCTCGAGCCTTGAGCCACCGCCGCCGCCGCACGGCCAATGCGGCATAGAGCAGCACGGGTGCTAAGCCGGCGAACAGGAAGAAGGCCGCCCCCGCCCAGCCGCTCGCGAACGTGAGCCCCATGGTCAGCGTGATGTAGAGCCAGGCGATGACGACGATATGCATGCGTGACCGCGGACGTTCGCGCGCGGGCCGCCGCGCGATGGCCGCGCGATGGCCGCGCGATGGCCGCGCGATGGCCGCGCGATGGCCGCGCGATGGCCGCGCCGCGACATCGGCGACGCGGTAGGCTAACATTGCCCGTCACGATTCGCGCCCCGCACTCCCAAGACGTGCGGCTCGGGCGATCTCTCGTGCCCCGATGGCAGCGACGCACCCCACCGCGCCCCTCGACTGGTCCGACCTCGCGCGGGAGTGGCACGAGGCGTGGCAGCGCTTCGGCCGATGGTGGTCGCACGCCGGGGAGTCGGCGCCTGCAGCCCCTTCTCCCACCGTCTCGCCGGCGGCGCCGGCCGCAGCCCCGTTCGACCCGGCCGTCACCGCCGCGCTGAACGCGCGCTTCCTGCCGCGCTTCGAGGCGCTGTGGGCCGCCGCGCAGGCCGCCGTACGCGCGAACGACCCGGCGGCTCTGCTTCCGGATATCGCCGCGCCTGCGCCGAACGACCGGCGGTTCGCCTCGCCCGGCTGGCATGCGCAGCCCTACTTCGCGTTCCTCAAGCAGGCGTATCTCCTGTACGCCGAATACCTGAGCGCGCTGGCGGCCTCCGCTACGCTCGACGGGGCGCAGCGCCGGCGGCTCCAGTTCGTCACGCGACACTACCTCGACGCGATCGCGCCCACCAACTACGCGGCCACCAACCCCGACGTGCTGGCGCGCGCCGCACAGACCCACGGCGCGAGCTTCGTGCAGGGATTCTGCAATCTGCAGGACGACATCCGCAAGGGCCGCATCACGATGAGCGACGAGTCGGCGTTCGCGGTCGGACGCAACCTCGCCACCACGCCGGGCAGCGTGGTGTACCGCAACGAGCTGATCGAGCTCATCCAATACGACGCCGCGACGCCCACGGTGCACCGGCGGCCACTCGTCATGGTGCCGCCCTGCATCAACAAGTACTACATTCTCGACCTCACGCAAGCCAACTCGCTGGTCCGGCACGCGGTGGCGCAGGGGCACACCACGTTCATGATCTCGTGGCGCAACGTCCCGGCCGCGCTCGGCGGCCTCACCTGGAACGACTACCTCGAGAACGGGCCGCTCGCGGCGTTTCGCGTCGCCCGCGCGATCACCGGCAGCCGCACCGTCGATGCGCTGGGATTCTGCGTGGGCGGCACCCTCCTCGCGAGCGCGCTCGCCGTGCTCGCCGCGCGCAACGACCGCGGCGTGGCGAGCGCGACGTTCCTCACCACGATGCTCGACTTCGCCGACCCCGGCGACGTGGGCGTGTACGTCTCGGCGGAGGCACTCGCCGCGCGCGCGCCGGCGCTGCTGGGCGGCGCGCGGCTGCCGGGCAGCGAGCTCGCGAACGCCTTCGCGAGCCTGCGCGCCAACGAGCTCGTGTGGAACTACGTCGTGAACAACTACCTCAAGGGACGCTCGCCCCCAGCCTTCGACCTCCTGTACTGGAATGCGGATTCGGCCAACCTCGCCGGACCGATGTACGCGTATTACATGGAGAACATGTATGTCGGCAACCGGCTGCGCGAGCCGGGCGCGCTCACGATGCTCGGCGAGCGCGTCGACTTGGGACGCATCGCGATGCCCTGCTATGTCTACGCGTCGCGCGACGATCACATCGTGCCGTGGCGCTCCGCGTATGCGACCACCCGCCTCGTCGGCGGCGACGTCACGTTCGTATTGGGCGCGTCGGGACACATCGCCGGGGTGGTGAACCCTCCCATGCCGCGCAAGCGCAACTACTGGACCAGCCCGTGGACGGGCGACGACCCGGACACGTGGCTCGCGGGCGCGGTCGAGGTGCCGGGGAGCTGGTGGACCCACTGGGACCCCTGGATCGCCGCGCGCGCCGGCCGTCGCCGCCGCGCACCCGCGCACGCCGGCAACGCGGCCCATCCCCCGCTCATGGCGGCGCCGGGCGGCTACGTACTGGAGCGCACGGCGTGAGCGCTTGCGCCGGGCGGCGCGCGGCGCGCGTGATGCGGCGCGCGGGGCGCGTGATGCGGCGCCCTCGGGCGATCGCCCGAGCGCCTCCGCTTCGACGGACGCGGCGCGTCGCTGCGTTAACATGTGGAAAACGTCCGGCGCGCACACGCGCCCGGCCGCCTTCCCAGGAGGATGACATGACCGATGTCGTGATCGCCGGTGCCCTGCGCACGCCGATCGGCAAGTTCGGCGGCTCGCTCGCGAAGATTCCCGCCCCGGAGCTCGGCGCGGCCGTCATCAGGGCGCTCCTCGCGCAGCACGGCGTGGCGCCGGACCAGGTGTCGGAGGTGATCATGGGCCAGGTGCTCACGGCGGCGAGCGGACAGAATCCGGCGCGCCAGGCGTCGATCAAGTCCGGACTCCCGCATGCCGTGCCGGCGATGACGATCAACGTGGTCTGCGGATCGGGGCTGAAGGCCGTGATGCTCGCGGCCCAATCCATCGCCACCGGCAACGCGGACATCGTGATCGCCGGCGGGCAGGAGAACATGAGCGCGTCGCCGCACGCCCTGCCCGGCTCGCGCGACGGCTTCCGAATGGGCGACGCCAAGCTGGTCGACACGATGATCGTGGACGGGCTGTGGGACGTCTACAACCAGTATCACATGGGCACCACCGCCGAGAACGTCGCGAAAAAGTACGCGATCACGCGCGAGCAACAGGATCGCTTCGCGGTCGCGAGCCAGAACAAGGCCGAGGCGGCACAGAAGGCCGGCCGATTCGACGACGAGCTCGTCCCGGTCATGCTGCCGCAGCGCAAGGGCGATCCAGTGGCGTTCAAGACCGACGAGTTCGTCAAGGCTGGCGCCACGCTCGAGTCCGTGGCCGGATTGCGGCCGGCGTTCGCAAAGGACGGCAGCGTCACCGCGGCCAACGCGTCTGGGCTCAACGACGGCGCGGCGGCGGTGCTGGTGATGACCGCCGAGCGGGCGCAGGCGCTCGGCATCACGCCGATGGCCCGCATCAAGTCCTTTGCCACCACCGGCATCGATCCCGCGCTCATGGGGATGGGGCCGGTGCCGGCGTCGAAGCGTGCGCTCGAGCGGGCCGGGTGGCAGAGCACCGACCTCGAGCTCATGGAGATCAACGAGGCGTTCGCCGCGCAGGCGTGCGCGGTCAACAACGAGATGGGCTGGGACACCGCCCGGATCAACGTCAACGGCGGCGCCATTGCGCTTGGCCACCCGATCGGCGCATCGGGATGCCGCGTGCTGGTGACGTTGCTGCACGAGATGCGCCGGCGCAACGCGCGCAAGGGGCTCGCGTCGCTGTGCATCGGCGGCGGCATGGGCGTGGCCCTCGCGGTGGAACGCTAGGACAGGCTTGGAGGCGCGACGTACCGCGCATTTCTGACGCGGTCGCCGCCGGGCACGTCGACAACAGGAGGAGATCGGACATGGCAACGACACGGGTCGCGCTCGTCACCGGCGGCATGGGCGGGCTGGGGGAGGCCATCTGCATCAAGCTCGCCGCGCTGGGCTACAAGGTCGTCACCACGCATTCGCCGGGCAACACCAAGGCGCAAGAATGGCTGGATACGATGAACCGCCAGGGCTACGGGTTTCGCGCCTACCCGTGCGACGTGGCTGACTGGGACTCGGCACTCGCATGCGTGCAGCAGGTGCAATCCTCCCTGGGGCCGATCGACGTGCTCGTCAACAACGCGGGCATCACGCGGGACATGACGTTCAAGAAGATGGACAAGGCGAGCTGGGACGCCGTGATCAAGACCAACCTCGACTCGTGCTTCAACATGTCGAAGCAGGTGGTGGACGGCATGGTCGAGCGGGGCTGGGGCCGCGTGATCAACATCTCGTCGGTCAACGGGCAGAAGGGCGCCTTCGGCCAGACCAACTACTCGGCGGCGAAGGCCGGCATGCACGGCTTCACCAAGGCGCTCGCGCTGGAGGTCGCGCGCAAGGGGGTGACGGCCAATACGATCTCGCCGGGATACATCGGCACGAAGATGGTGATGGCGATTCCGAAGGAGGTGCTGGACAGCAAGATCGTGCCGCAGATCCCGATGGGACGGCTCGGCAAGCCGGAGGAGGTCGCCGGTCTCGTCGCGTATCTGGCCAGCGACGAGGCCGCGTTCCTGACGGGCGCGAACATCGCGATCAACGGCGGCCAGCACATGTTCTGAGCGGCCGGCCCGCAGGAGACCAAAACGGCGGCCGCGGCCGCCGTTTTGCTTCCCCGCTGCGCAGGCCCGGCCGCCCGTGATCAAGCCACCGAAGTTCGGTGATAAGACCCGCCCACGATGCCCACTGCCCCATCGCCGTCGACTCCGCCGCCGCCATCGCAGGCGGCACCGCTCCCGGCTCGCACGTTGCGCGAGCGCCTGGGCGCGCTGCGCAACCTGCCGCCGTTCCTCGCGCTCGTCTGGCAAACCAGTCCGGGCCTAGCACTCGGCGAAGGCGCGGTGCGTATCGCCCGCGCGCTGCTGCCGGTCGCGACGCTGTATATCGGCAAGCTGATCATCGACGAGGTGGTGCGGGTCGCGCAGGGCGCCCGCCCCGCGGGCTCGTTGCAGGAATGGCTCGCCGCCGGCGCGCTCGACCGCGTGCTCGCGCTGCTCGCGCTCGAGCTCGGGCTTGCGATCCTCGCCGACATCGCGACGCGCAGCGTGGGCCTGCTCGATGCCCTGCTGTCCGAGCGGTTCAGCACGGCGACGAGCCTGCGGCTGATGGAGCACGCGGCGACGCTCGACCTCGAGGACTTCGAGGACAGCGAGCTGCAGGACCAGCTCGAGCGCGCCCGCCGCCAGGCTGCGGGACGGTCGAGCCTCATCGGGCAGTTGTTCGGGCAGGCGCAGGACGTCGTCACAGTGGCGAGCTTCGCGCTCGGGCTGTTCGTATATGCGCCGTGGCTGATCGTGCTCCTCGCCGTGGCACTGGTGCCGGCGTTCGTGGGCGAGGCGCATTTCAACGCGCAGAGCTACGCGCTCAACTACGCGCGCACCGCGGAGATGCGCGAGCTCGACTACATCCGCCAGACGGGCGCGAGCGCCGAGACCGCCAAGGAAGTGAAGATCTTCGGCTTGCATGGCTTCCTGATCGACCGCTACCGAGCGCTCGCCGCCGGCTTCTACGCGGCGAACCGCCGCATCGCATTGCGCCGTGCCGGATGGGGCGGGCTGCTGGCGGCGATCGGCACGATCGCCTACTACGTCGCGTACGCGTACATCGTATGGCGCACGCTGCACGGGGAATTCTCGATCGGCGACCTGACCTTCCTGGCCGGCTCGTTCCGGCGGTTGAGCACGCTGCTCGAGAACCTGCTGGCGGGTTTCTCGCAGATCGCCTCGCAGGCCCTGTATCTCGACGACCTCTTTTCGTTTTTCGAGATCCAGCCCGAGATCGTGTCGGCGCCCGACGCCCTGCCGTTTCCCGCGCCCATCGTCACCGGCTTCGCCTTCGACGACGTGGGCTTTCGCTACCCCGGCGCCGAGCGCTGGGCGGTGCGCCATTTATCGTTCCGGCTCGCCGCCGGCGAGACGCTGGCGCTGGTGGGCGAGAACGGCGCCGGCAAGACCACGCTCGTGAAGTTGCTGGCGCGGCTCTACGATCCCGACGAGGGGCGCATCCTGCTCGACGGCCGCGACCTGCGCGCCTACGACCTGTTCGCGCTGCGGGCGAACGTGGGCGTCATCTTCCAGGATTTCGTGCGCTACCACCTGAGCGCGGCCCACAACATCGCGGTCGGCCGCATCGAGGCGCGCGACGACGGCCTGCGTATCGCGCAGGCCGCGCATCGGAGCCTTGCCGACGAAGTGATCGAGCGGCTGCCGGCCGGCTACGACCAGCTGATCGGCAAGCGGTTTCGCACCGGCATCGAGCTGTCCGGCGGCGAGTGGCAGAAGATCGCGATCGCGCGCGCGTACATGCGCGATGCCCAGGTCCTGATCCTCGACGAGCCGACGGCCGCCCTCGACGCGCGCGCCGAGTTCGAGGTGTTCCGCCGCTTCAAGGAGCTGTCGCGCGGCCGCACGGCGGTGCTCATCTCGCACCGGTTCTCGAGCGTGCGGATGGCCGATCGCATCGTGGTGCTCGTCGACGGCGCGGTGGAGGCGTCGGGCACGCACGCGGAGCTGCTGGCGCAGGGTGGCCGCTACGCCGAGCTGTTCGAGCTGCAGGCGGCCGGTTACCGGTAGCCGGCACGCGCATAAAAAAACCCCGCAGTTCGCACTGCGGGGCTCGAGGCTGTATCAATCAGGAGGAGGAGATCGATACAGGAAGACGTGTCGCCTTGCGCCGCCGGGCCGGCGTGGCCCGAGACGGCGCTCGGCCTGGTGCGGCGTTAGTCGACCTTAGGCGGCCTTGCGGGCCTTGGTCGACGAGGTGGCGGCGGCGCGATAGCTCGCGTCGGCCAGGCTCACGACCTGCTTGGTCGCCTTCTGGAACTGGTCGACCATGGCGGTCGAGGCGGCCATGCCCGAGCGGAACACGTTGACGGCGACATCGGAGCCTGCCGGCGCGGCGGCGCTGGCGCGCTCGACCCACGTGGCGAAGCCCTTCGAGTAGCTCGTCCAGGCCTGCTCGGCGAACGCCGAGAATTCGGACTGGGCTTCCGTCGACAGCTCGTACAGCGTTCGCGAGTAGCCCAGCGCGGTCTGCACGCCGAGCTCGGTGATCTTCGAGCGCAGCGCCATCAGCTCCTGGACATCCTTGACGGACGCGGCGGCTTGCGCGCCCTCGACGCCCTGGGCGAGCGCCAGCTTGGCGGCGTTGAGGTTCAGCGCGACCAGCTTCTCGGCCTTTTCGATGGACATCGACGCGAGCTTGATCGCATTCGCGACGCCAGCCTTGCTCAGATCGGAGATTTGTTCGGTGGGGTTGTACATGATGACCTTTCGTAGGGGGTGGGTTTCAGGTTCGCTCGGGGCGGTACATCCATGTCCCCATCCCAGGGCACCGCCCGGAAAAGGTGCCGGCGGGGGAACGTCGCCGCTCCCTTTCACGCCGCGCTGCTTTGTTGCACCGCACAACTCCAATTTTGGGGGCGTGGCGTCGGTATGTCAAGCACTTTTGGTGCATTGCACCATGGTCGATCTACCGCGCCGCATGAATTTCTAAACACCCGAAAAATCAGCCAGTTATAATCACGGCGTTGCAGAGCTGGAGCCCTCGATGAGCGACGCCCTCCGAACAATCAAGAAATATCCGAACCGCCGCCTGTACGACACCGCGAACAGCGGCTACATCACGCTCGCGGACGTGAAGCAGATGGTGCTCGAGGGCATCGAATTCCATGTGGTCGACGCAAAATCGGGCAACGATCTCACCCGCGCCATCCTGCTCCAGATCATCCTCGACGAGGAAGCGGGCGGGGGCCCGATGTTCAGCTCCGAGATGCTCACCCAGATGATCCGTTTCTACGGCAGCGCCCAGCAGACCATCATGGGCCAGTACATGGAGCAGAACGTCAAGGCGTTCCTGACCATCCAGAAGAAGATGCAGGACCAGGCCAAGCAGGTCTACGGCGACAAGATGCTGCTCACACCCGAGCTGTGGAAGCAGTTCATGCAGATGCAGGCGCCCGCCATGCAGGGCATGCTCGGCAACTACCTCGAGCAGAGCGCGCGGCTGTTCATGGACATGCAGCAGCGCATGCAGGACCAGACCCGCGGCATGTTCGCCGCGTTCCCGTTCCCCGGCCTGACCGGCGCTGCCGGCTCGACGCCCGAAGACGACAAGAAGCGCTAGGACCGCGGCGACGCCGCGCGCTGCATTCAAGCGATGAGCGATCGATCCGACCCGACCGGCGCGCCGCGCGTCGGCTTCGTCTCGCTCGGCTGTCCCAAGGCGCTGGTCGATTCCGAGCAGATCCTGACGCAGCTGCGCGCCGAAGGCTATGCCATCGCGCCCTCCTATGCGGGCGCCGACCTGGTGGTGGTCAATACCTGCGGCTTCATCGACGCCGCGGTGGCCGAGTCGCTCGACGCGATCGGCGAGGCGCTGGCCGAGAACGGCAAGGTCGTGGTGACGGGCTGCCTGGGCGCGAAGGACGGCGGCTCGTTCGTCCGCGCGGCGCATCCACGTGTGCTGGCCGTGACCGGCCCGCATGCGACGCAGGAGGTGCTGCAGGCGGTGCACGCGCACCTGCCGCGGCCCCACGATCCGTTCGTCGACCTCGTGCCGCCGCAGGGCGTCAAGCTGACTCCCGCGCACTATGCCTATCTCAAGATCAGCGAAGGCTGCAACCACCGCTGCACGTTCTGCATCATCCCGTCGCTGCGCGGCGACCTCGTGTCGCGCCCGATCGGTGCGGTGGTCGACGAAGCCGGGCGCCTGTTCCAGGCAGGCGTCAAGGAGCTCCTGGTGGTGTCCCAGGACACCAGCGCCTACGGCGTCGACGTGCGCTATCGCACGGGCTTCGTGGGCGGCGCGCCGGTCCGCACGCGCATCCTCGATCTCGCGCGCGCGCTCGACGCGCGGGCCCGCGACCACGACGCGTGGGTGCGCCTGCATTACGTCTATCCATACCCTCACGTGGACGAGATCGTGCCGCTGATGGCGGAGGGCGCACACCCCCGCGGGCTGCTGCCCTACCTGGACGTTCCGTTCCAGCATGCAAGTCCGCGCATCCTCAAGCTGATGAAGCGGCCGGCCGCGCCCGAGCGGGTGCTCGAGCGGCTGGCAGCATGGCGGCGCATCCGGCCCGAGATCGCGGTGCGCAGCACGTTCATCGTGGGCTTCCCCGGCGAGACCGATGCGGAGTTCGAGGAGCTCCTCGCGTTCCTGCGCGTCGCCGCGCTCGACCGGGTCGGCTGCTTCGCGTACTCGCCGGTCGACGGCGCCACCGCCAACACGCTGCCCGATCCCGTGCCCGAGGCCATGCGCGAAGCGCGCCGCGCCCGGCTCATGGCAGTGCAAAGCGGGATCAGCGCCGCCAAGCTCGCGGCCCAGGTGACCCGGACGATCGACGTGCTGGTCGACGGCCACGAGTCCGCGACGCCACGCGCGCGCACGCGCTCGATTGCCGTCGCGCGCACGCCGTTCGACGCGCCGGAGATCGATGGCGTGGTGCGGATCACGCGCGGCTCGGGCATTCCCGTCGGCACGTTCGCCACGGTGCGCATCACCGGATCGGACGCCCACGACCTGGCAGCGGAGCTCGCCTAGGGCGCGCCGGACGACCAGGGCCAGGCGGGCAAGTGGCGCGCGCTTGCCGTCCACCCGCGTGGAAAAAACGCCGGCGGGGCGCGCCTCAGCGCGCGCCGAGCGCCACCGCCGCGAGATCGCGCGCAAGCTCCGCGAGGATGTCGCCGAACGCGGCATTAAGCGCCGCCGCGTAGGCCGCGGGGGTTTGCGCGCCGAGCGTCACATGCCGCCGGTATTCCTTCGACCAGGCCGGCACGGCGGAGCCCGTAACTGACGAGGTCGCGTAGTAGGTGATCGCGAGCTCGGCCGCGGCCGGCCGGCCAGCTTCCTTCGCGTCCGCGTACAGCGCCGAGGCGAAACCTTCGAGCTCGATGTCCGCGTCCGCGCCCGAGCCGGGCGGCAGGACACGGGCGAACGCACGCGCGGCCTCGAGCGCGCGCGACGTTTGCTCGGTCAGCATCGAGGCGGGTGCGACCAGGAACTCGGCGTAGAAGTCGGACTCGTAGCGCAGCGCGTCGACGCGATAGACGAACGCCCGACCTCGAAACGGCGCAGCGACGTTCACCGCCGTCACCCGTATCGACAGCGGCTGCGCGCGCGCGGCCGCCGGCGGCCGCGCCGGCTCGAGCAGATAGGTTTCCTTGACCGGAGCGGAGCGCGTCAACGAGCACGCGGCGAGCGCGGCGACCAGGAGGAACGGCGCGGCGGCACGCCATGCGCGAAGCGGCAGGAGGGGGGTCATGGCGTGTGCTCCAGCGGGCGCGGCGGAGCGCCGAACAGGACGTTTGCGGGATAGCGCTTGGTGTCTTCGGTCAGGTCGCGCAGGTTGTCGGTGATCTGCCGCAGGTTCTCGAGCGTCGTGCCGAGGTCGGCCTCGCGGCCCCCGAACAGGCGGTCGAGCCGGCCGAGCGTGCGCTCCATGTGCGCGACCGACTGCCCGATCTTCGGGTCGGCGACCAGCGTTCGCACCTGCTGGATCGCAGCCGTCGTCTCCTGCGGAAGCTGCTTGAACGCCGCGCTGCCGAGGGTCGCCTTGAGCTCGGCGTTGGTTTGCCGCAGCTCGCTGATGAGCCCCGTTGCCTGCTCGGAGAGCTTCTTCGCCTGGAGCTGGTCGAGCGTCGCGTCGATCTTGCCGAAGGTGCGCTCGGCGCGTTCCTGCAGTTGGGTAGTGTCGAGCCCGGCGATGCGCTCGTTCGCGGTGACCAGCAGCTTGTTGAGGTTGGTGATGGCGCCCTCGATGTCGAGCTTGTGCAGCCGCTCGACGATCTCGCTGGCGGCGTTGACGAACTGCGTGACGGTGGACGGCGCGCTCGGAATGTAGATGTGGTTCGGCACCCAATCGATCGCGAGCACTGGCGTGGCGGGATCGACGTAATCGACCTCGAGGTAGTTGGTCCCCGTGATGCCCTGCGGCGCGAGGCGCACGCGCAACCCGCGCTCCACCTCGACGGCGGAGGTCTCCGGGCTGGCGATATCGGTCGACGCCTTTCCGCCGATCAGTTGCGGCTCGAGCTGCGCCTCGACCAGCACGTAGCGCTTGCGCTCGCCCATCGGCTTGTCGGACTGGTAGGTGACGTAGGTGAAGCTGATGCGCGACACCTCCCCGATCACCACGCCGCGGTATTTCATCTTCGAGCCGATGTCGAGGCCCTGCACCGACTCGTTGAAGTAGGTTTCCATCGTCACGCGCGGCTTGAACCAGCGGCCCGTGCCGATGACCAGGAGCACCGCCACGCCCGCGACGATCGACGCGATCACGAACAGGCCGAGCTTGAAGTAGTTCGCGCGCTGGCTCATCAGGCGGTGGCCGGCTCGGTGCGCGCCGCGGGGACGCCCGGTGCCCCGGGCTCCGCCTCGCGGTGGAAGAAGCGGCGCACCCATGGGTCCTGACTCTCGTCGCGCAGCTTGCGCGGATCGCCCTCGGCGACGATGGCCTTGCGCTCCTTGTCCAGCATGACGGCCCGATCGGCGATGGCGAAGATGCTGGCGAGCTCGTGCGAGACGATCACGAAGGTGACGCCGAGGTGATCCGCGAGTTGGCGGATCAATGCATCGAGCGAAGCGGAGGTGATCGGATCGAGGCCGGCGGAAGGTTCGTCCAGGAACAGGATCATCGGATCGAGCGCCATCGCCCGGGCGATCGCGGCGCGCTTCTGCATGCCGCCGGAGATCGCCGCCGGCAGATGCCCGGTGAACTGCTCGAGCCCGACCTGCTCGAGCTTCATGCGCGCGATGAGATCGATCTCGTTGCGGCCAAGATCGGTAAACTCCTCCAGCGGCAGGCGGACGTTCTCCGCGAGCGTCATCGACCCGAACAGCGCGCCCGCCTGGTACATCACGCCGATCTTGCGGAGGATCGCCTGGCGCGCCGGACCATCCGCCGCGACGATGTCGTCGCCATCGATGCACACGCGCCCGGCCTTCGGCTGGTACAGGCCGATCATGTGCTTGAGCACGGTGCTCTTGCCCGATCCGGAGCCGCCGAGGATGACGAACACCTCGCCCGGGTGCACGTCGAAGCTGATGTTCTCGAGCAGCACGGTGTCGCCGTAGCCCACGGTCAGGCCCTCGACGCGAATGAGCGGATCGCGCGGCGCGCCGGCCACCGGCGACTGGGCGACCGATGCGCCGGCGGCGGCGGGTGGAACGTCCGGCGCGCCGGCCATGGCTAGATGTCCAGCACGAAGTAGGCCACCGCGAACACGCCGTCGACGATCACCAGCAGGATGATGCCCGACACCACCGCCCGCGTCGCGGCATCCCCGACCGCGGAGGCGCCCGAGGTGGTCTGCAGCCCGCGCAGGCAGCCGATCCCGGCGATGACCACCGCGAACACGAACGACTTGACGAACCCGGCGGCGAAATCGGAGAAGTCGACGATGCTCTCGATCTCGTGGCGGAACGTGACGAAGGGGATGTTGAACGACTGCATCGTCAGCGCGCCGCCGAGCAGGCTCACGAGGTCGGCGAACAGCGTGAGCAGCGGCGTCATCATCAGCGCCGCGATGATGCGCGGCGTCACCAGGAAGCGCACCGGATCGAGGCCCATCGTCACGAGCGCGTCGACCTCCTGGTTGACGGTCATCGTGCCGATCTCCGCCGCGAACGCTGCGCCGGAGCGCCCGGCCAACAGGATGGCCGTCATCAGCGGACCGAGCTCGCGCAGCATGGCGAGCCCGATCAGGTCGGCCACGAAGATCTCCGCGCCGAAGCGCTTCATCGGTATCGCCGACTGGAAGGCGAGGATCACGCCGATCAGGAATGAGATGAGCGCGACGATGGGCAGCGCGTCGGCGCCCACGCGCTCGCAAATCCGCAGCACGTCGGCCCAGCGCACGGTTTGCGGCCGGCGCGCCGCCGCGAGCAGCGCAAGCGCGGCTTCGCCGACGAATGCAATCTGCTCGCGCAGGTCGCGGCCGACCTGCGCCGCGATGGCGCCGATCTCCTCGATGGCCGGGCGCCGCGGCGGCTCGGGGTCGAGGTCCTGCCCGAGCCGCACCGGATCGAACTGCTTCAGCAATTCGGCGAAGCGCGGCTTCAGGTTGCGCACTTCGACGCCGCCCGGGGGTCGCTGCCGCTGGAGGTCGACGAGCATGGCGATGCCGGCGCCGTCGCAATAGTCGACGCCGACGGCGTCCACCACGACGGGTGTCGCGCCGGCGTGCTGCGCGGCCTGCACGGCCTGCTGCCAGGGACGATGAACGGTCGAGGCGTCGAGGCGTCCCGACAGTGAAATGACGAGCTGCCCGTTGTTGTCGGCGATCGCCAGAACCGGGGCGGCGGGGTTCCGGGCGGGGGGCGCGGGCATCGCAAACGAGTTTAGCACGCGACCCCCGCCAGACCGCCCGGCGGCGCGGTGCGCGCACGCGCAGCGCCGGTGCGCGACCCGCGCCGCCACGACGATGTGCTATCGTCGAAACGCATTTCACCGGGCTTATCCCGGGGCCGCCGATGCCCGATCCGATTCGCTTCCTGCTCAATGGCGCGCCGGTCGAACTCGCCGGTGTCCCGCCGCAGACCACGCTGCTCGAATACCTGCGCGAGCACCGCGGGCTCACCGGCACCAAGGAAGGATGTGCCGAGGGCGACTGCGGCGCCTGCACCGTGGCGCTCGCCGAGCGCACGACAGAAGGGTTGTCCTGGCGCCCCCTCAATTCGTGCATCCGGCTGCTGCCGTCGATCGACGGCGCGGCCGTCTACACCGCCGAGAGCCTGCGCGCCGCCGACGGCACCCTGCATCCGGTTCAGCAGGCGTTGGTCGACGCGCACGCGTCGCAATGCGGCTTCTGCACGCCGGGCTTCGTGATGAGCCTGTTCGCGGTGTACAAGTCGCAGGCGGCCCCCACGCGCGAGCAAGCGTGCGTCGCGCTGTCCGGCAACCTGTGCCGCTGCACCGGCTACCGGCCGATCCTCGCCGCGGCGCAGTCGATGCACGCGCTGCCCGCGCCGGCCGATTGGCGCGCGCCGGGCGACGCGTCGGCCGCTCACGGCGTGTCCGCCGCCGATGCGCCGATCGCGCGCGCGCTCGCCGCGCTCGCGCGGGACGCGCCGCTCGACTACGCGGCCGACGGGGCGCGGTGGATCGCGCCGCGCACCCTGCAAGGTGTCATCGACGCCTGCGCCGCGCTGCCCGGCGCGCAGCTCGTCGCGGGGGCGACCGACGTCGGGCTGTGGGTGACGAAGGAGCATCGGCTGCTCGGCGACGTCATTTACCTCGGCGCCGTGGCCGAGCTGCGCCACCTCGCGCGCACCGGCGACGGCTGGCATATCGGCGCCGCGGTGAGCCTGGACGATGCATTTGCGGCGCTCGATTCGGAATTCCCCGAGCTGCACGAAGCGTGGTTGCGCTTCGCCTCGCCGCCGATCCGCTCCACCGCAACGCTGGGTGGCAACGTCGCCAACGGCTCCCCCATCGGCGATTCGATGCCCGCCCTCATGGCCCTCCGCACGCGCGTGCAGCTCGCCAGCGCCGCGGGCACGCGCAGCCTCGCGCTCGAGGACTTCTACCTGGACTATCGCCGCACGGCCCGCGCACCGGACGAGGTCGTGGTCGCCCTCGCAGTGCCGCCGCGCGCGCCGGGCCTGCTGCTGCGCGCGTACAAGATCAGCAAGCGCTACGACCAGGACATTTCCGCGGTGTTCGCCTGCTTCGCGCTCGGCCTTGCGCGCGGGCGCGTTACGAGCGCGCGGATCGGCTGCGGCGGCGTCGCACCCGTGCCTGCCCGCGCGCGCCGGACCGAAGCCGTCCTGGTACACGGGGAGTGGAGCGCGGCGCTGGCCGAGCGCGCTGCCGCAACGCTGACCGACGAGTTCGCGCCGCTCACGGACTTTCGCGCCACCGCCGCGTACCGACGCACAGCGCTCGGCAACCTGCTGCGCAGGCTCTGGCACGAGGCCGACCCGGATGCGGTTGCGCCGGCGCGCGTCGAAGCGGTGGCCGCGGAGCCTCGATGAGCGGTCCGGCGCCGAAATCCTCGGTCCACTCGCTCATCGGCGCCCCGGTGCCGCACGAGAGCGCCGTGCTGCACGTCACCGGCGAGGCGCGCTATACCGACGACCTGCCCGAGCCGCGCGATGCGCTGCATGCCGCGCTGGGCGTCAGTCCGATCGCGCACGGCACCGTGCGCGCCATGGACCTCTCAGCCGTCCGCGCCGCGCCCGGCGTGGTCGACGTGATCACCGCGGCCGACATACCCGGCGTGAACGACGTCGGGCCGATCGAGACCGACGATCCCATCCTCGCCGCCGGAACAGTGGAGTTCGCGGGACAGCCGATGTTCGCCGTGGCGGCGACGCGCGTCGAGCTCGCCCGTCGCGCAGCGGCTCTCGCGCGGGTCGACTTCGACCCGTTGCCCGCGCTGCTCGACATCGCCGCGGCGCGCGCGGCCGAATCGTGGGTCGTGCCGCCGGTGCACGTGCGCCGCGGTGACGCCGCCAAGGCGCTCGCAGCGGCCCCGCATCGCCTGGCCGGCACGTGCGCCAGCGGCGGACAAGACCACTTCTATCTCGAGGGCCAGATCGCGCTGGCGATTCCCGACGAGCAGGGCGGCATGGTGATCCACGTGTCGACGCAGCATCCGGGGGAGGTGCAGCTCATGGTGAGCCATGCTCTCGGCGTCGCGGCGCACGACGTGGTGGTCGTGTGCCGGCGCATGGGCGGCGGCTTCGGCGGCAAGGAAACGCAAATGTGCCAGTTCGCGTGCATCGCGGCCATCCTCGCGCGGCGCACCGGCCGCGCGGTGAAGCTGCGGCTCGACCGCGACACCGACATGCGCTCGACGGGCAAGCGTCACGCATTCCAGTACGACTACGACGTCGGCTTCGACGACGCGGGGCGCATCCTCGGCCTCGAGTTGACGCTCGCCTCGCGCTGCGGCTTCTCGGCCGACCTCTCCGGACCCGTCAACGATCGCGCGGTGTTCCACGCCGACAACGCCTACTGGCTCCCCGACCTGGCCATCCATTCGTACCGCTGCCGCACGCACACCGTCTCGGACACGGCGTTCCGCGGCTTCGGCGGGCCGCAGGGCATGTTCGCGATCGAGCTCGTCCTGGACGACATCGCGCGCGCGCTCGGCCGCGATCCGCTCGACGTGCGCAAGGCGAACCTCTACGGCACGCACGAGCGCAACGTGACGCCCTACGGGATGACCGTCGAGGACAACATCGCGCCGGAGATCATCGACGCGCTCGAGCGCTCGTCGGCGTATCGGGCGCGGCGCGCCGCGGTCGCGGCCTGGAACGCCGCAAGCCCGGTGATCAAGCGCGGCCTCGCGCTTACGCCCGTCAAGTTCGGCATCTCGTTCACCGCCACGCATTACAACCAGGCGGGCGCGCTGCTTCACCTGTATCGGGACGGCACGCTGCTCGTCAACCACGGCGGCACCGAGATGGGCCAGGGCCTGTTCACCAAGGTGCAGCAGGTGGTGGCCCACGAGCTCGGCGTCCCGCTCGCACAGGTGCGGGTGAGCGCGTCGGACACGAGCAAGGTGCCGAACGCCTCGCCAACCGCGGCATCGTCGGGCAGCGATCTGAACGGCATCGCCGCGCAACGCGCCGCCGCCACGCTCCGCGCGCGCCTTGCGACCTTCGCCGCCGGGCGCTTCGGCTGCTCGCCCGCCGAGGTCGCGATCGAGCACGGCGTGGTCACGGCCGGCACCAGCACGCTGCCGTTCGCGGAGCTGGCGCGGCTCGCCTACTTCGCGCGAGTGCCCCTCTTCGCGGCCGGCTTCTACGCGACACCCAAGGTGCATTACGACCGGCACACATTGAGCGGCCGGCCGTTCTTCTACTTTGCGTACGGCGCGGCGGTGTCCGAGGTGGCGATCGACACACTGAGCGGCGAGCATCGGCTGCTCGCGGTGGACATCCTGCACGATGCCGGCCGGTCGCTGAACCCGGCGCTCGACCGGGGCCAGGTCGAGGGCGGATTCATCCAGGGCTACGGCTGGCTGACGATGGAAGAGCTGTGGTGGGACGAGCGCGGAAGCCTCCGCACGCACGCACCGTCCACCTACAAGATCCCGGCCGCGCGCGATTGCCCCGAGGCGTTCCGTATCGAGTTCTTCGACGCACCGAACCGCGAGGACACGATCCACCGCTCGAAGGCCGTGGGCGAGCCGCCGCTCATGCTGGCGCTCTCGGCGTTTCATGCGCTGCGCGACGCCGTCGCGAGCGTCGACCGGCACCGCACGCTGCCGCGCCTCGATGCGCCCGCCACGCCGGAGCGAATCCTTGCCGCGGTCGCCGACCTGCGCGCGCGCGCCGCGCAGTGCGTTGACGACGCATGCGCCATCAGCACGGCGGCCACGGCGGCACCGGCAAGCGACGGCATCGCCCCGCTCGCTCCTTCGGTCATCCCGGTCGCGGGAATGGCGTCGTGAACGGCGCGGCCGCGGGGACCGCCGAGCGCGACCGCGATGCCCGGCCGGCCCGTGCCGCGCCATCCTGGCTCGAAGCGGTCGAGGGCGCGCTCGCGCGCGAGGGACGCTGCGCGCTGGTGCAGGTCGCGCACGTCAGCGGCTCCGTGCCGCGCGAATCCGGCGCCACCATGGTGGTGTCCAGCGCCACGGCCGAGGGAAGCGTGGGCGGCGGCCATCTCGAGCACGAAGCGATGCGTCTGGCGCGAGACGGCCTGCGCGCCGGGACATGCGCCACCTGGCTCGTCCGCTTTCCGCTCGCGGCCCGCCTCGGGCAATGCTGCGGGGGCGTGGCGACGCTCGCCTTCACCGTGCTCGACCGCGACGCGCGCGGCTGGCTGGATGCCGCCCGTGGCTGCGTCCGCGTCGGCGTCCCGTTCGCGTGCGTAGGACGCCTCGGCGCCGGCCCCGTGGCCTCGGCGCGCCTGGTCGTGAGCCCCGACGACGCGCGCGGATCGCTCCGCGACGCGGCGCTCGATTCGGCGGCGATCGCGTTCGCGCGCGCGCGACTGTCCGCCGGCACATGCGGCACACTGGAGATGCCCGTGCCCGGCGGCGGCGGATCGCTCGTCGTCCAGATCGAGCGGCCCGGCTTGGCCACGCTCCTGCTGTTCGGCAACGGCCACGTGGCGCAAGCACTGGTGCAGGTGCTCGGCGTGCTGCCATTGCAGGTCCGCTGGATCGACGGCCGCGACGACGCATTCCCCGAACGGTTGCCCGACCGGGTGAGAGTAGTCGCCACCGATGTCCCGGAGGCGGAGCTGCGCGACGCGCCGTCGGGCAGCCTCGTGCTGGTGATGACGCACAGCCATCCGCTCGACTTCGCGCTGGTCGAGGTGGCGCTCGACCGGGACGACTGGCGCTATCTCGGCATGATCGGCTCGCGCTCCAAGCGCGTGCAGCTCGAGCGCAGGCTGGCCGCTCGAGGCATTGCGCGCGAGCGGTGCGCGGCCGTCCTCTGCCCGATCGGCGCCCGTTTGCCGGGACTGACCGGCAAGGCGCCGGGGGCCATCGCCGTCGCGGTCGCCGTGGAGCTGATGGCCGCGCAATCGGCGCACGCCACGGCGCACGCCACGGCGCCCGCCACGGCGCACGGTTCGGCGCACGGTTCGGCGCACGCCACGGCGCACGCCAGGGCGCGCGGTCCGGCGTCGGGCGACACGTAGACACGCTGACCGATGATGGCCGCCGCCGCCCGTGACACGCCGTCCGGCCCAGCGCCGGCGCACCCGTCGACCGCACGCCTCGCGCTGCGCGGCATCGGCAAGTCCTATCCCACGGTGATCGCCAACGCGGAGATCGACCTCGACGTCATGCCCGGCGAGATCCACGCGATCCTGGGCGAGAACGGCGCGGGCAAGTCGACCTTGATGAAAATCATCTACGGCGTCGTGAAGCCCGACGCCGGTGTGATCGCGTGGGAGGGCGAGCGCGTCGCGATCGGCAACCCGGCGCGCGCGCGGCGCCTCGGCATTGGGATGGTGTTCCAGCATTTCTCGCTGTTCGAAACGCTCACGGTGGCCGAGAACATCGCCCTCGCCCTTTCCCGCACCGCCGCGCGCACGGGGCTCGACGACCGCATTCGCGCAGTGTCGATCCGCTACGGCCTGCCGCTCGACCCCGCGCGGCGCGTGCACACGATGTCCGTCGGCGAGCGGCAGCGGGTGGAGATCGTGCGCTGCCTTCTGCAGGATCCGCGTCTGCTGATCCTCGACGAGCCGACCTCCGTGCTCACGCCGCAGGCCGTGGAGGCGCTCTTCACGACGCTGCGGATGCTGGCGGCGGAAGGCCGCAGCATCCTCTACATCAGCCACAAGCTCGACGAGATCCGCGCGCTGTGCCACGTCGCGACGGTGCTGCGCGGCGGCCGCGTCACCGGCAGCTGCGACCCGCGGCGGGAGAGCGCCACGGCGCTCGCGCGGCTGATGATCGGCGCCGACCTGCCGCATCCGCGCCATCGGGCGGCGGCAGCCGGCGCGCCGATGCTCGAGGTGCGCTCGCTCGCGCGCGCCGCCGCCGATCCGTTCGGCGTGTCGCTCGTCGACGTGTCGCTGCAGGTGCACGCCGGCGAGATCGTCGGCATCGCCGGCGTCTCCGGAAATGGGCAGCAGGAATTGCTGACTGCGCTGTCGGGCGAGGCGCGGGTCGACGCTGCCGCCATTCGCATGCGTGGCGTCGACGTCGGCGCGCACGACCCCGACGCGCGCCGCGGGCTGGGGCTCGCGTTCGTGCCCGAGGACCGGCTCGGACGCGGCGCGGTGCCCGACATGACCCTCGCCGACAACGGCCTCCTCACGGCGCACCGGATGGGTCTCGTGGCGCATGGCCTGGTGCGCGCGCGCGCGGTGCGGGCGTTCGCCGACGCGACGATCCGCGCCTATGGAGTCAAGGCGGGCGGGTCCGGCGCGATGGCGCGCAGCCTCTCCGGTGGCAACCTGCAGAAGTTCATCGTCGGGCGCGAGATTCGGCAGGGGCCACGGGTGATGGTGGCGGCGCAGCCGACATGGGGCGTCGACGTTGGCGCGTCGGCGCAAATCCGCCAGGCGCTACTCGACCTGCGCGACGGCGGCTGCGCAGTGCTGGTGGTGTCGGAGGAGCTCGACGAGCTGTTCGAGATCTGCGACCGCATCGCGGTGATCGCGCGGGGGCGGCTGTCGCCGGCGATGCCGGTCGCCACGACGAACGCCGAGCAGATCGGCCTGCTCATGGGCGGCCTTGCGCACGATGCGCCGGCGCCCCGCGAGCCGGCGTCGCCATGATCCGGCTCGAGCCGCGGCCTTCGCCGTCGCGCCACGCAATCTGGCTGGCGCCGCTCGCGGCCGCCGCGGCAACCGTGGTGCTGGGATTCGTGCTCTTCTCGGCGCTCCACCAGGATCCATGGGCGGCGCTGGCCGCCTTCTTTGTCGAGCCCGTTGCCACCCGGTACGGAGTCGGCGAGTTGCTGCTCAAGGCGAGCCCCCTGATGCTGATCGGGACCGGCCTGGCGATCGGCTACCGCGCGAACGTCTGGAACATCGGCGCCGAAGGACAGCTCGCGCTCGGCGCCATCGGCGCGGGAGGTGTCGCGCTCGCGTTCGGCGACAGCGGGTCACCGCTCGTGCTGCCCGCGATGCTGGCGGCCGGCGCGATCTGCGGCCTCGCGTGGGCCGCCATTCCGGCGCTGTTGCGCACGCGCTTCCACGCCAACGAGATCCTCACGTCGCTGATGCTCGTCTACGTCGCCAATCTCGTGCTGTCGTGGCTGGTCCACGGTCCGTGGCGCGATCCGGAGGGCTACAACTTCCCGCAGTCGCGGGTGTTCGTCGACGCTGCGTTGCTGCCCAACCTGTTGGCAGACACGCGCCTCAACTGGGGCCTGCCGGTCGCACTCGCGGTCGTGGTCGCCGCCTGGGTGTTCGTGCGCGCCAGCTTCCTGGGCTTCCGCATGCGCGTCGCAGGGCTCGCACCCGGCGCGGCCAACTACGCCGGTATCTCGCCGACGCGCACCGTATGGATCGGGATGCTCGCCGGCGGCGCGTGCGCCGGCCTCGCCGGTGCGAACGAGGCGGCCGGGCCGATCGGCCAGCTCCTGCCCTCGATGTCGCCGGGGTACGGCTTCGCGGCGATCATCGTGGCTTTCGTGGGGCGGCTGCACCCGGTCGGCATCGTGCTCGCCAGCCTGCTTTTGTCCCTGCTCTATCTGGGCGGCGAGTCGGCGCAGATCCGGCTCGGGCTGCCGTCAGCTGTCACGGGCTTGTTCCAGGGAACGCTGCTGCTCTTCCTGCTCGCCGCCGATGTCCTCGTGAATTTCCGCCTCCGCTTCCAAGCCCGTCCGACGGGGCGCGTCCCCGCGGTGCGCTGAAGCCGATGGAAGCGCTCGCCCACCTGCTCGTGCTCACCCTGGCCGCGGGCACGCCCCTCGTCTTCGCCGCGCTGGGCGAGCTGGTCGTGGAGAAGTCGGGCGTCCTGAACCTCGGTGTCGAGGGAATGATGCTGGTGGGCGCCGTCGGCGCCTTCATCGTGACCGCGAAAACGCAATCGCCGTGGGCAGGAGTGGTCGCCGGAATGGCCACGGGCGCGCTGCTGTCGCTGGTATTCGCCGTCGTCGCGCTTACGCTGCTCGCGAACCAGGTCGCGACCGGGCTGGCGCTCTCGCTGTTCGGCGTCGGCCTGTCGGCCTTCGTCGGCCTCGACTATGTCAGCGTCGTGATCAAGGGCCTGGAGCCGGTCGCGATCCCCGGGCTGTCGACGCTGCCGGTCATCGGCTCGCTGGTGTTCGGCCACAACCCGCTGGTCTACCTGTCGCTCGCGTTGTTCGTCGCGGTGCAACTCGTGCTCGACCGCACGCGCACGGGCCTGATCGTGCGCGCGGTCGGCGAATCGCCGAAGGCTGCGCACGCGATCGGCTATCCGGTCATTGCGATCCGCTACGCGACGGTGCTGTTCGGCGGCGCCTGCGCGGGCCTGGGCGGTGCATATCTCGCCGTCGCCTACACGCCGCTGTGGGTGGAGGGGATGACGGCCGGCCGGGGCTGGATCGCGCTCGCGCTGGTCGTGTTCGCGACCTGGAAGCCCGCCCGGGTGCTGGCCGGGGCCTACCTGTTCGGGGGCGTCACGCTTGCGCAGTTCCAGGCGCAGGCCGCCGGGGTGGAGCTGCCGTCGCAGTTCCTCGCCATGCTGCCGTACCTGGCCACGATCGTGGTGCTTGCGATCATCTCGCGGGACGCCGCGCTCATTCGGCTGAACGCGCCGGCGTCGCTCGGCCGCCCGTTCCATCCTGACACCTGAAACGCGCGCCGCGCGCGAGTCCCCTGCCCCCCTCGGGGCCGCGTCGAAACCGTTACGCGGACGCTACAATGCGATCGAGCCGTCACGCTTCCCACCCCTGGAGATTTCGATGCAACGCCGCCCCCGCCGCACCACGCTCGCCACCCTCGCAGCGCTTGCCGTTGCGCTGACCCTTCCGGCCACGGCGCAGAACAACGCGCCGCTCAAGATCGGCTTCGTCTACGTGAGCCCGGTGGGCGATGCCGGCTGGACGCACCAGCACGACATCGCGCGCCTTGCGATGGAGAAGAACCTGGGCGGCAAGGTGACGACCAAGTTCGTCGAGAACGTTCCCGAGGGAGCCGACGCCGAGCGCGTCATCCGCGATCTCGCGCAGTCAGGTTACAAGCTGATTTTCACGACGTCCTTCGGCTACATGAATCCGACCCTCAAGGTCGCGCAGCAGTTTCCGGGCACGGACTTCGAGCACGCCACGGGGTACAAGGACAGCAAGAACATGGGGCGGTACAACGCCCGCTTCTACGAAGGCCGCTACCTCGCCGGCATCGTCGCCGGCAAGATGACCAAGACCAACGTCGCGGGCTACGTCGGCGCGTTTCCGATCCCCGAGGTCGTGATGGGCATCAATGCCTTCACGCGCGGCATGCGCAGCGTCAACCCGAAGGCCGAGGTGAAGGTGGTGTGGACGAGCTCCTGGTTCGACCCGGGCCGGGAATCGGAGGCCGCCAACACGCTCATCGCGCAGGGCGCCGACGTGCTGACCCACCACACCGACTCGACTGCCGTCGTGCAGACGGCCGAGACGAAGAAGGTCTACGCGGTCGCCTACCATTCCGACATGTCGAAATACGGTCCGAACGCGCAGATCACCGCCGTCACGCACGTCTGGGACAAGTACTACACCGAGCGCGCGCAGGCGGTGCTCGCGGGCACCTGGAAGCCCGACAATGTCTGGGGCGGCATCAAGGACGGGATGATCCAGATGGGGCCGTTCGGCAAGGCGGTGCCCAAGGAAACGCAGGACCTGATGAAGAAGGCGGAAGGCGAGATCGCGGCCGGCACGCTGCATCCGTTCACGGGGCCGATGAAGGACAACGACGGCAAGGAGCGCCTCGCCTCGGGCAAGGCGATCACCGATGAGGCGCTGTCGAAGATGGACTACTACGTCGAGGGCGTGCAGGGAAAGATCCCGGCGTCCAAATAGCGCGCGGGCGACCAACGTCGGCGCGCGGCCCCAGCGACCCGCCGGCAGGCTAGCGCCGCACGCCCGGCGCCTCGACCGGCAGGCCATCCGCGCGCCACGCGAGGAAGAGCTCGAGCTCCGTCAGCAGTTGCGCGCCTTCGTCGGGCAGCGCGGCGCGAACGCCGTACAGGCACGCGCGGAGCCGCCGGTGCAGCGATCCAAGGCCCTGCCATTCCAGGCGGTAGGCCGGAAAGGCAGTCGGATGTCCCTGGCTGATCGTCTCGCTGCCGAGCCGGCGGCCCGCGAGCGCGTCGTGACAGTTCGCGCACGACAAGTCCAGCTGGCCGCGGCGAGTCACGTAGAAGGCCTGCGCGCGCTCGAATGCCGGCCGCGCGGGACCCCCGACCTCGACGTGCAGCGGCAAGCCGCGCGATTGCGATGCCACGAACGCGCTGAGCGCGAGCAGGTCGTCGCCGCCGCGCGGCAGGGGCGCCTCGCGCTGCCGCACGACACGGCATGCGTTGATCCGGTCCTCCAGGTCAACCACGCGCCCCGCCGGCGCGCTCCACGCCGGCAGGCGCGCGGCGACGCCACGCATCGACCCTTCGGCATGGCATCCCGCGCATGCCGGCGCGGACACCGCGGCCCCGCGCCACAGCTCGCTGCCGCGGTCGACCCAGAGCATGCCGGGATTGGCGACATCGTCGGACTGCATCGCCGCGAGCGATCCGCCCGCGTAGGCGAGGCCGGAGCGCGCCTCGCTCCAATCGTGCCGGTACGTCGGCGCAATCGACTCACCGCTCACCCCGCCGGTGGCCAGGACCAGCGCGAGCGACGCGATCGCGCGCTGCCGGTGCAGGCGCACGCGTGCGTGCCGGGATGCGACATGGCGCGGCTGACCGGCGATCGCGGGTGGGCGCAGGAGCGCGCAGCGCACGATGCTCAGCCGTCCACCTTGACGTCGGTCGTCGCGGTGCCGCGCTTGCCCGCGTCGTCCACCCACTCCACCGTCAGCGGCCCGCTGTCCTGCGCCGTCACGAAGAAGCGCAGGTAGGGATTCGCGGCGATCCCGGAACCCAGGCTTGCCCGCAGCACCTCGACGCCGGCGTAACGCGCCACCACCTCGCGTAGCGTATTGCGCGGGATGCCGTTCCCCCGGTCGTCGACGCGAAACCCGGTCTCCATCGGATGCCGGATGGACACGCGCACCTCGAATGCTTCCCCGCGGGCGACCGCAGGCGGCACGACGATGCGCGCGAAGGCCACGGTCAGGTGCCGTCCAGACAGGCGGCGAGCGTGACGATCACGCTGGTGAGGTCGGCCTCGAGCGATCCGTCGGCGAGCTCGGCGATCGCCACCACGCGCTGCGTTCCGGCAAGCCGGATGCGCGACTCGATCTCGACGCGAGGAGGCGGCACCACGAACTCGAACTGGGCCATGAGCGCCACGGGATTGGTCTCGGAGTACAGCCGGATGACGCGCACCGTCGCGCCAGTGCCGGCGGGAATCGGCATCGTGATGCGCATCGGGACGGCGTTGCCGTTGTCGGCGATGCGCGGCACCGTCAGCTTCAACCGGCCGAAGCGCAGCGCGCGGCCCGCGCGGTATTCCTCGAGCGCGCGGATGCCCGGCACGTCCGGGGAACCCGGAACGCCTTGCGCCGACGCCAGCCCGAACACGGGTGCGAGCACCAGCGCACCCGCCGCTTCGAGCCATCGGCGACGGCCGCGCCGCACCCGTCCGGCGCGGACGCGCTTCCTCGGCGCCCCATTCATCGCAGGCTTTCAAGATAGGTCACGATGTCCTCGATCGCCTGCGCCGTGAGCACCGGCCGCTTTCGATAGGCCGGCGCCACGCCGAGCAATCCGTCCACACGATAATAGCTCGGCATCACGCTGGCCGGATCGACGGCCCGGCTGTCGACGATGCGCAGGCGCAGCTGGCCGGACGACAGCCGCGCACCCACGCCGGCCAGCGACGGACCGACGTCACCTGGGAACGGGACGGCCGGATCCGGAAACGCGTGGCACAGCACGCAGTTGGCATCGGTGCGGTTGATGAGCAGCGCGCGGCCGCGGGCCGCGTCACCGATCCGCCCGTCGAGCGGCGTGGCGATGGCGTCGCCCGCGACGGCATAGCGGGCGAGCGGAGTCGCGCAACCGGCGAGAAGCGCGGTCGCGGCGAGCGCCACAGCGGCGCGGCGCGCCTCGCGCATGCGCTTCAGAGCCGCAGCCTTCGCAACAGCGCGAGCATGCGCTCGAAGGTCGCGCCGTAAGGCGGATTGAGCAGCCGCGACGGCGCCACGCGTCGCTGCACGAACACCGGCTTGTCGAGCGAGAACGTGCGGAAGCCATGCTCCCCGTGGTAGGCGCCGTACCCGGATGCGCCGACGCCCCCGAACGGCAGGCCCTCGTGCGCAAAATGCCACAGGGTGTCGTTCACCGTCATCCCGCCCGCGCGCGTCTCGCGCAGCACGCGCGCAAGATGCCGGCGGCGGTCTCCGAACCAGTACAACGCAAGCGGCAGCGGGCGGGCGTTGATCCGACGCAGCGCATCGTCCAGTCCGTCGTAGGCCTCGATGGGCAGCAGCGGACCGAAGATTTCCTCGCGCATGACCGCCATGGAATCGTCCACGCCCACGATCAGCGTCGGCGTGAAGTGGCGCGCATGGCCGCCCGACGCGCGGCCGGAGTCCGGCCCGCCCATCGCGCCGTCGCCGAGCGGCACGATCGTCGCGCCGCGCGCCCGGGCATCCTCGACCAGGGCGCGCAGCCGCGCATGGTGGCCCTCGCTCACGATCGTGGTGTAGTCGATGGCGCGACGCGCGGGCGGATAGAGCCGCTCCACCGCCGCGCCGACCGCCGCAACGAAGGCATCGACCTTGTCGCGCGGCACCAGCGCGTAGTCGGGTGCGATGCAGGTCTGCCCCGCGTTGAGCAGCTTGCCGACCGCCAGCCGCGGTGCGAGCCGTGCGAAGTCGGCATCGTCGTCAAACAGCGCCGGCGACTTGCCGCCGAGCTCGAGCGTGACGGGTACGAGGTGCTCCGCGGCGGCCAGCGCGACGCGCCGGCCGATGGCCGTCGAGCCGGTGAAGAAGAGATGATCGAAGGCGAGGCGCGAAAACGCTTCGCCCACGCTTGCGTCGCCCTCCACCACCGCGACCTCGTCGGGCGCGAAATGCGCGGCGATCCGCGCGGCAAGCAGCGCCGACGTGGCGGGCGTGAGCTCGGAAGGCTTCAGCAGGACGCGATTGCCCGCCGCCAACGCGGCGGCCACGGGCGCGAGCGCGAGCTGCACCGGATAATTCCACGGGCTGATGATCCCCGCGACACCGCGTGGCTGCGGCACGATGCGCGCATAGCCCGGCCACAATCGCAGCGGCGTCGGGACGCGCCGGGCGCGCATCCAGCGCTCGACGTGGCGCCGTGCGTGACGCACCTCGGTTGCGACCACGTAGAGCTCGGCCAGGCGCGTCTCGTGCGCGGAACGGTGGCCGAAGTCCGCGTCGACCGCGGCGACGAAGCCCCCCTCGTCGTCGAGCACGCGCAGCAGGCGGTCGAGCCGGTCGCGGCGCTGGCGCGCATCGGGGAACGGCTGCGCGGCGAACGCGGTGCGCGCAGCGCGCAGCCGCGCCGCGAGCTCCGGTGCGCGCAGCCCTGCGGCGAGGTCGCGCGGCGCATTCACGCGGCGATTCTACCCCCGGGCGCGTCCGTGAAATCGAACTTCGGCTGGACCGGCGAGCCGCTTTCGATGTCGAGCAAGGCGCGCTTGCGGGCAAGACCGCCCGCATAGCCGGTCAGCGCGCCCGCGTGCCCGACGACTCGATGACAGGGCACGATGATGGAGAGAGGATTGCGGCCGGTCGCAGCACCCGCGGCGCGCGCGGCGCCGGGTGCGCCGGCGGCGGACGCCAGCGCGGCGTAAGTGATTTGTTCGCCATACGGCACGGCGGCGATCGCGCGCCACACGGCCTGCTGGAACGGCGTGCCGCGCGCGGCGCAGTCCAGCGTGAACCTGCGCGCGCCGGCGAAATAGAGCGCGAGCTGCGCCGCTGCTGCGCGCAGCACCGGGTGGTCGTCGTCGCGGCGCCACGCCGCAAGCGCGCCCCCGAAATGCTTCTGGCCGTGAAACCACGCCCCGACGAGCCCCGCCGGCGACGCGGCGAGGCACATCGGGCCAAGTGGCGCGGCGTAGCTCGCATACACGATGCGGGTTGCGCTCGGCTCCGCGGGACCGGTTGAGTCCGCATGCACTTGCCGACCGGCTTTGCTTGCCATGGTGTCCGTCTCCTTGCTCAGTGGGGTGCTCAGTGGGGTGCTCGTGCGTGTGCTCTCCACAGATGCATCGCGGCGTATGCGCGCCAGGGCCGCCACGCCGCGCTGCGCTGCTCGGCGCGCGCTGCGCGCGTTTCGCCGAGCGCCTTCAGCACGCCGAGGTCGCCGGCCGGAAATGCATCGGGCCAGCCGAGCGCCCGCATCGCGATGTATTCGGTCGTCCAGGGGCCGACGCCACGGATCGCGCGCAGCTGCTCGCGGGCCTGGTCGACCGGCGCGCCGGGCCGCAGGTCGAGCGTGCCTGCTTCGAGCGCCGCCGCGAGCGCGACCAGGGTCGCCGCGCGCGCGGGCAGCACGCCCAGCGCCGCCAGCTCGCCGCTCGCGACGCCGGCGATCCTAGCTGCCGTCGGAAACGGATGCGTCAGGCCCGCCGGCGCGGCCGCCACCTGCATGCCGAAGCGCGCCACGATCCGCCCCAGCAACGTGCGCGCGGCCCGCACGCTCACCTGCTGCCCGACGACCGCCCGCACGGCCAGCTCGAAGCCGTCGAACGCGCCGGGCAGGCGCAGTCCGGGGGCGTCCGCGCAGAGCGGCCCGAGCGCTGCGGCCACGTCGTGCGGATGACAGCCGAGGTCGAACGCGTGGCGCACGCGCGCGAGCACCTGCGGCACCACGTGCGCCAGCGATGGCGCCAGTTCGAGGACCAGCGCAGGCCGCCGCGCCGCGGGTGCGACGCCGATCCAGCCGGCGTGACGTGCGCCGCGGTGATCGATGGCCAGGGTGCGCCGATAAGCGTTGCCGTCCATTGCTTCGACGCCCATCACTGCGCGTGCAGCGAGGAAGCCCAGCATCGCGGCCCAGTCGTAGGGCGGCCGGTAGGCGAGCTCGAAGCGCATCGCGCCGGCCGTCCCAGCCATGGCCGTCTCGCGGCGCAGCCGGCTCGGCGCCATCCGGTAGCGCACCTTCCACAGCGCGTTGAAGCGCCGGACGCTGCGAAATCCGCTGGCGAGCGCGATCTGCGTGACGGGCAGCGCAGTATCGGTCAGCAGGCGCTTGGCGAGGAGCAGGCGCTGCGTTTGCGCATACTCCACCGGTGTCACGCCGAAGGAGCGCTCGAAGATGCGGCGGACGTGGCGACTCGTCACGCCGAGGCGCCGCGCGAGCGCTTCGAGCCCGGCGTCCTCCAGCACGCCGCCGTCGATGAGCTCGACGGCCGCCTGCGCGAGCCGCTCGCTTGCGTCCACGCTGGAGTAGCCGGGCGCGAGCTCGGGTCGGCACCGCAGGCATGGTCGGTAGCCGGCCACTTCCGCCGCGGCCGCGCTCGGGAAATAGCGGCAGCGGTCGGCGCGCGGCGTGCGCACGCGGCACACGGGGCGACAGTAGATGCGCGTCGACGAAACGCCTACGAAGAACCGGCCGTCGAAGCGCGCGTCGTGCGTCGCAAGGGCGCGGTAGCAGCTGGCAGGATCGATGAGCATGACCGCATTATCCGCCGCGACCGCGTCGCGGACTGGCCGTTTTCGGACCGCATCTTCGCAAGGCGTCGCGATTGCGCGCGAAGCACGCCGCGGCTCGCCGTGCACGACGGCGACCCGACGCGCACGCGGGCGGCCCCGCAGCGGGGCGCCGCGACGATTGACCCTGCGTGCATAATCCGGCCAACCGTCGAGGGAACTCCATGACCGCCCTGCTCCGCTCGCTTGCCGCCGCGCTCGCCTTCGCCGCCTTCGCGGCACATGCGCAAGCGCCGGCCAGGATCGTGTTCGGCACCAACTGGCTCGCCGAGGCCGAGCACGGCGGCTTCTACCAGGCCGTCGCGGAAGGCATCTACCAGCGCCACGGGCTCGACGTCACCATCCGCATGGGCGGACCGCAGGTCAACCCGCTGCAGCTCCTCGTCGCGGGCCAGCTCGACGTCGCGATGGGCGACGACCTGCAGACGCTCGCGGCGCTGGAGCAGGGGCTGCCCATCACCACGATCGGCGCGACGTTCCAGAAGAACCCGACCGTCATCATCGCGCATCCCGGCGTTCGGTCGCTCGGCGATCTGAAAGGGCAGCCGATCGCGATCGGTGCGGCAAGTAACACGACGTTCTGGCCCTGGCTCAAGGACAAGTTCGGCTTCACCGACGCGCAGAAGCGCCCCTACGCGTTCAGCGTCCAGCCCTTCCTTGCCGACCCGCGCCTCGCGCAGCAGGGCTTCGCCACGTCGGAACCGTTCTCAATCGAGAAAGGCGGCGTCCAGCCGGTGGTCTTCCTGCTGGCCGACCTGGGTTACCCGACCTATTCGGAATCGCTCGTCGTGCGGCAGTCGGCCGTGCGCGAGCGCGGCGACGCGCTACGTCGTTTCCTGCAGGCATCCGCGGAGGGCTGGAAAAGCTATCTCGCCAATCCTGCGCCTGCGCACGGGCTCATCAAGCGCGACAACCCGCAGATGAGCGACGAGCTCCTCGCCTACGGTCACCGCAAGCTGAACGAGTATGCGATCGTGGCTGGCGGCGATGCGCCCGGCGCCGGGCTGCTCACCATGACGGACGCCCGCTGGCGGGCGACGCTCGCCTTCGTGCAGAGCGCCGGCCTGGGCAAGCCGGGCTTCGACTACCGCCCCGCCTACACCCTCGAGCTCATCCGCGACGTGCGCGTGCTGCCCTGAAGTGACGGAAGACCCGCCGCCCGTCGTCGCGGCGCACGGCGTGGCCAAGACCTATTCGAATGGGACCGAGGCGCTCGCCCCGGTGGATCTCGCCGTCGCGCCGGGCGAATTCGTCACGCTGCTCGGGCCATCCGGATGCGGTAAGAGCACGCTGCTCAACCTGATCGCGGGACTGGCCACGCCGAGCGCGGGATCGCTCGCGTGGTGGGGCGCGCCGAGTTCCCGGTCGACCGGTCCGGAGCGCCGCATCGGCTGCGTATTCCAATCACCGACGCTGATGCCGTGGTCCCGGGTGGCGACGAACGTGCGCCTGCCGCTCGACCTCGAGGGGCGCCCCCGCGCCGATGCGGATGCGGCCGTGGTGCGCGCGCTGGAGCAGGTCGGCATCGGCACCTTCGCCCACCACCTGCCGCGCGAGCTGTCGGGCGGCATGCAGATGCGCGCTTCCATCGCGCGCGCCCTCGCCGGCGAGCCCGACCTCCTGCTGATGGACGAGCCGTTCGGCGCGCTCGACGAGTTCACTCGCCAGCGGCTCGACAGCGACCTGCGCGCGCTGTGGGCGGCGCGCGGCCTGACCATCGTGTTCGTCACCCACAGCATCCAGGAAGCGGTGTTCCTGTCGACCCGAGTGCTGGTGATGGGCGCGCGGCCGGGGCGGATCCTAGCGAGCCGCGCGATCGACGAAGCGCATCCGCGCGGCGAGCAATTTCGCGCGTCGACCCGCTTTGCGCAGCATTCCCGGGCGCTGTCGGATTGCGTCATGGCGGCAGGCGCCGGCGCGTTCGCCCCTGCATGACCGCGCGCACGCTGCGCATCGTCGCGCCGCTCGCCGTGGGGATGCTGGTGCTCGCCGCGTGGCAGGGCATCGTGACCGCGTATGCAGTGCCGGCCTACCTGGTCCCGTCGCCGCTGCGCATCGCCTGCACGCTCGTCACCGACTGGAGCCTGCTGTCGCGTGCGCTCGGCGTGACGCTTGGGATTGCGCTCGTCGCGCTCGCACTGGCGGTCGTGCTGGGCGCCGCCGCGGCGCTGCTGTTCGTGCAGAGCCGCTGGATCGAGGCGAGCCTCCTTCCGTACGCCGTGCTGATGCAGGTGACGCCCATCGTCGCGATCGCGCCCCTCATCATCATCTGGGTCCACGACACTCGCGTGGCGCTGGTGCTGTGCGCCGTGGTGGTGGCCATCTTTCCGGTAATCTCCAACACCACACTCGGCTTGCGCAGCGTCGACCCCGGCCTGCTCAACCTGTTCCGGCTGCATCGCGCGACGCGCTGGCAGGTGCTGTGGCGGCTTCGGGTGCCGAGCGCGCTGCCGTATTTCTTCGGCGGCCTGCGCATCGCGAGCGGGCTTGCGCTGATCGGCGCGGTCGTGGCCGAGTTCGTCGCCGGCACCGGCGGACAAAACGCGGGGCTCGCCTACCAGATCCTGCTCGCCGGCATGCAGCTCAACATCCCGCGCCTGTTCGCCGCGCTGTTCCTGATCGCGCTTTGCGGGGTTGGACTGTTCGCGACCGTCCTGGCGCTCTCGCGGCTGGCGCTGGCGCGCTGGCACGAGAGCGAATTGCCCCAGGAGTAGCGCGACCGCGCCCCGCCGGTGCAACCGACCATGCGGATCGACCTCTTCTGCCGGGTCGTCGACAACTATGGCGACGCCGGCGTCACCTGGCGACTGGCGCGCCAGCTCGCGCTCGAGCACGCTGCCGCGGTCACGCTGTGGATCGATCGCCCCGCCGAGCTTGCGCGCATCGAGCCGGCGCTCGATGATACGGCCGACGACACATGGGTCGAAGGCGTGCGCGTAAGGCGCCTCCACGATGCGGCGCCGGCGCAGGACTTGCCGGCGATCGTCATCGAAGGCTTCGGCTGCGGGCTGCCATTGGGATATCTCGACCGGATGGCCGCCGCCCCGACCCGCCCGGTGTGGGTCAACCTCGAATACCTGTCGGCCGAGTCGTGGATCGAGGGTACCCATGGCCTGCCCTCGCCGCAGCCCCGTTTGCCGCTCACGCGCTGGTTCTATTTCCCCGGTTTCACGACGGCGACCGGCGGACTGTTGCGCGAGCGCGGACTTCTCGCCGAGCGCGACGCGAGCCGGGCGCGCGACACGGGCGCAATACCTACGGCCGATCGCCCGTACGTCGTGTCGCTCTTCTGCTACCCGAACGCCGCTCTTGCGCATCTGCTCGCCGCATGGGAGGCCGGCGTCGAGCCGATCCTCTGCGTTGCGGTGGAGGACGTTGGCTCGGCGTCGCTTCGGGAGTGGCTCGGCGCGCCGGTGCCCCGCGCGGGAGAGTCGGTCAGACGCGGATCGCTCACGCTGTCGATCGCTCCGTTCACGAGCCAGCGCGGCTTCGACCAGCGCCTGTGGACCAGCGACTTCAACTTCGTGCGGGGTGAGGATTCGCTCGTGCGCGCGCAGTGGGCCGGGCAGCCGCACGCATGGCATCTCTATCCGCAGGCAGGGGACGCGCACGGTGCGAAGCTCGACGCGTTCCTCGACCGCTACCTCGCCGAAGCGCCGCTCCCGGCGGCAACGGCATATCGGGATTTTTGCGTGGCCTGGAATCGCGGCGACGCGCGCGCGTGCCCGGCGGCGTGGGGCCGCATGCGCGCGGAGGCGACCGCGCTTCAGACGCACGGACAGCGCTGGGCGGCGCGGCTCGGCGGGCAACCCGACCTCGCGACCCGCCTGCTGGATTTTTGCCGCGATCGGCTATAATTGCGGGTTCGCCGCTTGACCCAATTTCGCAGCAATGAGCGGGCCCGACCCGACGCGAAACTTGGCGCGCACCTCGCGCGAGCGCGGCACGCAGCCCGCAGGAATCGCTATGAAAATCGCTCAGGAAATTCGCGCCGGCAACGTGATCATGGTCGGCACCAATCCCATGGTCGTGCAGAAGGCCGAGTTCAACAAATCCGGCCGCAACGCCTCGGTCGTGAAGATGAAGCTGCGCAACCTGCTGTCGGGCGGCGGCACCGAGACGGTCTACCGGGCCGACGAGAAATTCGACGTCATCCAGCTCGAGAAGAAGGACGCGACGTACTCGTACTACGCCGATCCCATGTACGTGTTCATGGACCACGAGTTCAACCAGTTCGAAGTCGAGAAGGACAATCTCGAGGACTCGCTGCCCTATCTCGAGGATGGCATCGAGTGCGTGCTCACGTTCTACGAAGGCCGGGCCATTTCCGTGGAGCTGCCGAACACCGTGGTCCGCGAGGTCACCTACACCGAGCCGGCGGTCAAGGGCGACACGTCCGGCAAGGTGATGAAGCCCGCCAAGATCGCCAGCGGCTTCGAGGTGCCGGTGCCGCTGTTTGTCAACACCGGCGACCGCATCGAGATCGACACCCGCACCGGCGAATACAAGCGCCGGGTGTAGCGCCCGCGCAGCTGGAAGTCCCGATCGAGGCGTGGGTCGCGGACGCTAGCGCGGCACCCGAAACGCCTGCCGGTCCGCCGCCGCCAAGGCGTGGGTCGGGCAGTCCTGCAGGTGGTCGTTGACCAACCCCATCGCCTGCATGAATGCGTACACGGTCGTCGGCCCCACGAACGTGAAGCCGCGCCGCTTCAGCTCCTTCGACAGCGCGACCGAAGCTGGCGTGGTGGCCATTCCGGCAAGCGCTGCGCGCGTGATGGTCGCAGGGCGGGCTTCCGCCGCGGGCTCGTAGCGCCACACGAACGCGGCCAGTGAGCCGGCCTCGTCGATGAGCGCACGGGCGCGCCGGGCGTTGTTGACCGCGGATTCGATCTTGCCCCGGTGCCGCACGATGCCCGCGTCCTGCAGCAGGCGCTCGACGCGCCGCGGCGTGAAGCGGGCGACGCGCTCCACGTCGAAGTCGGCGAACGCCGCGCGAAACGCCGGCCGTTTGTGCAGGATCGTGCGCCAGCTCAGTCCTGCCTGGAAGCCCTCGAGGCAGAGCTTCTCGAGGAGACGCGTATCGTTCGCCACCGGACGGCCCCACTCGTCGTCGTGATAGGCGATGTAGCGCGCATCGGTGCCGGCCCACCAGCAGCGCCCGCCTTCCGCTGCATTGCCGGTCGCGCTGCTCACTACGACCCCGGGCCGTTGAGCAGGTTCGAAGGCGAGTAACGATCGGTGAGCACGCGTGCGTCGAGTCGCCAGTCCGGCGTGGCGTCGAACTGCGGCAGCAGGGCCTTCGCATCCACGCCGAAGGGCGCCAGCACGGGCTGCAGCCGCTCGGCATTCGCACGGATGCCGTCGAGCGGGGGCAGGCCGTCGGGTCGCACGATGATCACCCGGTTGCGTGAGCGCAGGTTGTAGAACCGGCCAAACACCGCCGCGTAAGTGGCGGACTCGTGGTCGTAGAGGCGGCTGCCGGAAAACGTGTTTGCCACCAGTACACCGCCCGGCGCCAATACGCGCCTGACCTCCTGGAGGAACTCCTGGGTGAGGAGATGCTCCGGGATGTACTCGTGGTCGAAGGCGTCGAGCATGACCAGATCGTAGGTTCGACCGGCACGCAACGCGCGCTTGACGAACACGCGCCCGTCCTCCTCCGCGACGCGCACCTGCGGTCCGGTCGCCAGGCCGAAATAGCGTGTGGCCACGCGCACGACCGCCGGGTCGATCTCCGCCACGTCGATGCGCGCATCGGGCAGCACGCGCGTGAGCACGTCGACGAGCGTTCCGCCGCCCAGCCCCACGATCAGGATCGACCGCGGCGCGGGATCGACGTAGAGCGACGCCAGCATGCTCTTGACGTAGTCGAACACGATGCGCTGCGGATGCGCCCGCTCGATGCACGACTGGCGGCCCGATGCCTGGCGCGTGAAGCGCATGCAGCGCAGCTCGCCGTCGTCATAGACCAGGATCTGCCGGTAGAGGGACCGCTCGGTGTGCACGATGGTCTCGGCGCCTGCACTGCCCCCGGCGAGCCACGCGACGGCCACGCCGATGGCGACGGCGGTCCCGTCAAGCCAGCGCACGGGCCCGTTCCGGCACCAGTACGCCCGCGCCGCCGAGCAGCGCGGTGATCGCGACCAGCCCCCACAGGATCTCGTCCACGTCGAGCCACAGGACGAGATAGAACGACGTGATCAGCGTGCCCGCCGCGCTGCCCAGCGTGGACACGAAATAGAGCAGCCCGGCGACCTGCCCGCTCAGCCGGTACTCGCTCACGAGCAGCCGGACCGCGTAGGGGGACACCATTCCGCAGATTGCCGTCGGCACGAAGAACAGCAGCGTGGCCGACACGAGCGACCCGTAGCGCGGGTCGTGCACGAGGCCGAACAGCCAGTCGAGAACCGTGTCGCCCAGCAGCGGAACGGGGGCGGTCGCGGCGGCAGCCACGAGCAGCAGCGCGGCGAGCTTGCGCAGCGTCGGCCGCGTCATCGACAGCCGCCCACCGACCAGATAGCCGACCGATAGCGCGAGCATGAACACCGTGATGATGCCGCCCCACACGTAGATCCCGCTGCCGAAGCTCGGCGCCAGGATGCGCCCGCTCAGCAGCTCGACGCCCATCACGAAAAAGCCCGACCACCCGGCGATGCAGAAAACCATGATGCGATTCAAGGGAAGGCTCGGGCGCGAGGCGACGCGGACAATTCCGAAGCTTAGCGTGTTTGGGCTGCGGCACCCTCGGCGGGGTTCAGAATGGCGAGACTTGCCCGTTGCATCCACCTCGACCGGGTGCGCGGCCTCGGCGACTTCCTCGAGCTGTAGCCGCCGGCGCCTGGACCGGCCGTTTGATACGATTGGTACGTCATCTCACGTCAACGGGGCTGCCGCCATGCATCGCGGGACCTATGTCAACCTGCCGGTGATCCACCGCCTGACATGACGCCCCGTCGCGCCGCGCGGTGGCGTTGGGTGGTGATCGGCGGGCTCGTCGGCGGCCTGTTCGACATCACCTACGCGATCGTGTTCTCGTGGTATCGCAGTGCCGTCCCGCCCGCGCGGATCCTCCAATCGGTGGCGAGCGGGCTGCTCGGCCGACCGGCCTACGACGGCGGGACGGCCACGGCGCTGCTGGGGCTGGGGCTCCATTTCGGCATCGCGATCTGCGCCGCGTCCGTCTACTGGCTTGCCAGCCGGCGACTGCCACTGCTGGTCGCGCGCCCCGTTCTGGCCGGCGCAGCGTTCGGCGCGCTCGTATTCGCGTTCATGAACCTGGTCGTGATTCCGCTCTCGCGCTTCCCCGGCACGCCTGCGTACCCGCCCGTGATTCTGTTCTCGGGCCTGCTCGTGCACATGGGCTTCGGCGTGCCGATCGCGCTCGCCGCGCGGCGAGCGTCCCGCTGCGCGGAACCCACCGCGCCCGCGGAAGCAATCTCGGTATCGACAAACCGGAGCTAGGCATGCTGAAAATCGTTTGCGCCGCAGCCTTGTCGGTGCTGGCCGGAGCGGGTGTCGCCGCCGCCTCGGAGACCACGACCGCCCCCTATGCCGGGATGGAGACGCGCGCGATCAAGGCGCTCTCGTCGACCGAAATCGCCGACTATCTCGCAGGTAAAGGCATGGGCCTAGCCCGATCGGGCGAGCTCAACCACTACCCCGGCCCGGCTCACGTCCTGGCGCTGGCCTCCGAGCTGGCCCTGACCCCGGAGCAGCAGGCACGCACCCGCGCACTGTTCCAGGCCATGGAGCGCGACGCCATGGCCCTGGGCAAGGAGATCGTGAGCCGCGAACGCCAGCTCGACCAGCTTTTCGCCGGCAAGGCGATCACGCCCGCGGCATTGGAGCAATCGTTGCAGGCGATTGCGACGCTCCAATCGCAATTGCGCAGGGTTCACCTTCAATCCCATCTCGACCAGGCGGCGATGCTGAGCTCGGAACAGGTTCGCCAATACGATCAACTGCGTGGTTATGGGTCGGCAGACCCGGCCGGCAGCGCGCATTCTCACCGGCCACGGTAAAGGCGATCGCCAGGCCGTGGCGCTGAAGAATACCGGCGATGCCCCAATCAAGTTTCGCAGCGGGACTGCCTCAACCGCTCGTCAGCCTCGCGGGACAGCGGCGTGTCGGAGCATTCCTACATCCCGCCCGCTTGTTGTCCTATGGTGCCCAACGCAGGCGTTCGCGAATATCGCCCCCGGGGCCCGTTCCGGCCGGGTGCCACTTGCGAGGATACGATGCCAGCGTCGAGGTCGAAACGAGCTATAGCGCGCGCCGCCCCGCCAGCGTGAATCAAGACGGCGCCACCGCGCCACACAGCGCCGACCATTGCGCCGTCGAAAAACTACTCAACCAGTTCGAGCATCGCGCGCGTCCTCGTCGTGCGAGTCGCCCGTTTCGTTAGCTGCCATCCGGCATTTGGGTACGCGTGTGCCCGGACGCTCGGTTGGGAAGGCTCTTGATGCGTGACGACATGATCAAGCAGGCGCTTGGTGAGTGCGGCGTTGAAGCCGACTCGTCAGCGATTGCGCACGCAACCGTCAAAGCGTTGACCCGGTTGCTGGAGCAGCTCAAGCCATTGGTGGGAGAACTCGCCTGGCGCGCCTTGTACGTTCGCAGCCTTCATTTGGCGCGCTCGTCGTTCATCAAGCCCGACGTTGACCAAGACTCGCCGGGTGATCTGTTGACCCCGCTGCAGCGCGACCTATCGCGTCGACCTCCGGCCGCGGCCCGTGCTGCGGCGGAGGCTCTATTGCTTGCCCTCGTCGACCTGCTCGTTTCCCTGATCGGCGATCCCTTGACCGTCCGCTTGTTGCACAAAGCATGGGACATTCCGGCAGCGGGAACGTCTGCGCAGGAGAAACCGCAATGAAGGAGAAGGTTGTCATACGGCGGCTTGCCACCGGCGTGCCCGGTCTCGATGCGCTGCTCGGCGGCGGCCTGGCCGAGTTTTCCTTCAACATCCTGGCCGGGCCACCCGGTGCCGGCAAGACGACCCTCGCGCATCAAATGATGTTCGGGCTGGCCAATCCGAAACGCCGCGCCCTATTCTTCACGGCGCTCGGCGAGCCGTCACTGAAGATGCTGCGCTATCAGCAGCAGTACAGTTTTTTCGATACCGAGAAGATCAACGATGACTCGGTACGCTTCCTCAACCTGGGCGACGAGGTGCTGGGCGGGGACTTCGAAACGGTCCTGGCGCGGATCGTCAGGGAAGTCGAGAAATTCGAGCCGGGGATGGTGTTCGTCGATTCGTTTCGATCAGTAGTGCAGGCGGCTCAGGCCTCCGGCCAAGCGACCGCTCTTCAGCAATTGATGCAGCAACTCGCCATTTATTTGACGAGTTGGCAGGCCACGACCTTCCTGATCGGCGAATACATGAGCGTCGACAGCGAAGCAAATCCGGTGTTCACGATAGCGGACGGCATTTTGTTGCTGATGCAAACCCTGCATCGCAATTCGATGGTTCGCAAGATCCAGGTGGCCAAGATGCGCGGCCAAGCGACCATCGCTGGCCTGCACACGTTTCGGATCGGCGACGATGGTGTGCAGGTCTTCCCTCGCACATTGTCGACCGGAGGCGCAAAGTCGGACTCAACCGGCGACGCCAAGTCATCGAGGCGCCCACCGCTGTCAATGGGCGTGGCCGCGCTCGACGAGATGATGGGCGGAGGCGGGCTGCCGGCAGGTTATTCGCTGCTCGTCGCGGGGCCGTCTGGCTCAGGCAAGTCTCTGCTGGCGACCGCGTTTCTCGCCGAAGGCGCACGTCGTGGAGAAAAGGGAGTGGTGGCCGCCTTCGAGAAGAGCCCCGGGCAATCGCACAACCCCCACCTCGATGACCTGGTCGTCGCCGGACATGTCGGCATTGTCGACACGCGGGCATTGGATCTCTCGATTGACGAGACGCTCTTCGCGCTCACCGAGATGATCGAGCGCACCGGCGCAACCCGGGTCGTCATCGACTCGCTGTCGGGCTTCGAGCTCGCCTTGGCGCCCACCTTTCGCGAGGACTTCCGCGAATCGCTTCATCGCATGGTAGCCGTGCTGACCTCCATGGGCGCGACTGTGCTGATGGTCTCCGAGCTGGAGGACCGCTATACGGACCTGCGGTTCAGTCCGTACGGAGCGGCGTTCCTGACCGACGCGATCATCGTGCAACGCTACGTCGAGTTGCAGGGCGAGTTGAAGCGAGTCATGGCGGTGGTCAAGGTCCGCAACAGGGGGCACAGCCATGCATTGCGTCTGTATGACATCACCAACGACGGGATCGTTATCGGCAAGCCTCGGCCCGAGATCGAGGCACTGCTGACGGGTCATCCGCGTCCGGCGGCTGTTTCTACCGGTCGTGCGGCAACAGGCCAAGCCTGACGTGGCGACAGAAGATGAAGCAGGCAGCGATCGACCTTCCCTCGAGGAGCGGGAAGAAGCGTTGCGGCAGGGTCAGGCCGCGCTGCGCGAGCGGATGGCAGCTCTTGCGAAACGCGAAGCCGCGGCCGGTGAGTGGGCGGACGGCGCCGGGACGCGCGAGGAAGAACAACGCGCGGACGCGGCAGCGAAGGCTGAGCTCGACACGCAAAACAGCGAACTTCGTCAGGCCAACGACCACCTGATCCTCGCAACCCTGGAGGCTCAGGAACTACGCGAAGCAGCGGTCGCCGCGGGAAGGCGCCAGGACGAGTTCCTCGCGATGCTCGCGCACGAGCTGCGCAATCCACTAGGACCCATACGCAACTCGGTCGAGATCCTCTTTCGCCTGCCTGAGACGCAGCCCGCGCCGCGACCCGTCCTGACGATCATCCGCCGCCAGGTGGAGCACATGGCGAGGCTCCTCGACGACCTGCTCGACGTGTCCCGTGTGACGCAGGGCAAGGTTGCCCTCCAACGCCGGCCGACCGAAGTCTCGGAATTCATTCGCCGCGCCGTTGAGACGACCAGCGAATCCATCAGCGGCCGGCGTCAGGACCTTCAACTCGACCTCCCTGATCAGCCGCTCTACGTTGATGGCGACGCGGTTCGTCTAGTGCAGGTTTTTTCCAACCTACTGCAAAACGCGTCCAAATACACGCCAGATGGCGGCCTAATTGGCCTGCGGGCAACAGGTCAGCGTGGCTCGGTCGTCATACGAGTCATTGACAACGGAACGGGCATCACGGCCAAGGTGTTGCCGCACGTCTTCGACCTCTTCGCTCAGGACGAGCGCACGATGGCCCGCAGCCATGGAGGCCTGGGCATCGGTCTGACCATTGTGCGGCGGATGGTGGAGCTGCACGACGGGACTGTCGAGGCACGCAGCGAGGGGCATGGACAGGGCAGCGAATTCATCGTCACCCTGCCGCGCATCGAGCCTGAAGCAGTCGCCCGGAGTGCTCCCCTTGCCGTGGCCGGGTTGGCGCCCGTGTCCGCGCGCGTCTTGCTAATCGAGGACAACGTCGATGCGGGCGAGATTTTCTCAATGCTCCTGCGTTCATCGGGGCATCAGGTCGACGTCGCTCTGGATGGACAAACCGGCCTGGAGCTCTTTGATCAGTACAGGCCTGATGTGGTGATTTGCGATATCGGTCTGCCCGACATGGACGGCTGTGCGGTGGCCCTGCGGATGAGGGAACGCCGTCCGTCGCGCTTGCCCATAATGATCGCGCTCACGGGCTATGGAAGCGCCGGAGACCATGCGCGTTCCCTGGCCGCCGGTTTCAAGCATCATCTCGTCAAGCCCACCAATCCGGGTGCGTTGCTGAGCCTCATTGACTCAGCGATGCGAGCCCGGGACTGGGCTGAATCAGGGCGCGGTTCCTCGAGCCGGGATGGATCTTTTGCGGAGAAGGATCGGCGTGAGTCGCCCGTCTGAGAACGAGAGGTTGCGATCGCGACAAGACGGTTGGTCTTCAAAATCAGCAAACGGAAGACGTTCAGGCGCGGTTGCCGTGCAGCGGCTTCGTCGATAACTACTCGCGCGCCCAAAAGAAAACGGCCCCGCGCGGGGCCGTAAGTCGTACGTTGGTGGAGGTGGGCGGAATCGAACCGCCGTCCGGAAGCACTCCACAGTCGGGACTACATGCGTAGTCGCGTCATTTTGCTCTTACCCTCCCACCGCTGACGGACAGGCGGAGGTGGGGCCAGTCACCTTGATTTAGCGCACTGCCCAAGTGACCCGGACGTGCGCGATCGCTTTGAGTGTCCCCGCTGCAGCTTGCGGTGTTACCCGCTCACCACCCAGGCCAAGCGCTGCCTGGTGCGAGGTCCGGCGGGGTTAAGCCGCCAGAGCGTACGTTTCGTCGTTCGCAGTTAAGTTTGCGATTGCTCGAGTTTTACGAGGACAAGCGCCTCGGCATGCCCCGCGCTGCTTCGCAACCCCCGTCGAAACCAGTGCACCCCCGGGTGGAACGGAGCCGGCGACGATTGAAACCCGCGCCGGCGGTGAATTCACGCGACCCGCATCATACCAGCCGGGCCCGCTGGCAAGATGGGCGGTAAGCGGTCCGCAATCAAGCCCTCGCGCCTTGCCGCAGTCCTACGCCCATGTCCTGGAGCATCGAGCTCAGGTCCTCGGCGTGCTCTTCTTCCTTCGCGAGAATCTCTTCCATGACGCGGCGAGTGGTCGAGTCCTTCCCAGCCAGCCACGCCGCGATCTCCCGGTAACTGTCGATGGCGATGCGCTCGGCGACAAGGTCCTCCTTGATCATGTCCACGAGATCCGTCCCCTCGACGTATTGCGCATGGCTGCGCATGGCGAGGCCCTCGGGATTGAAGTCGGGCTCGCCGCCGAGCTGGACGATGCGCTCGGCGATCTGGTCCGCGTGAACTTGCTCCTCGTTGGCGTGCTCGAGGAATTCCTGCTTGACCGACTCCGACGCGATTCCCTGGGCCATGTAGTAATGCCGCCGGTAGCGCAGCGTGCACACGATCTCCGTCGCTAGCGCCTCGTTCAGTACCTTGACGACGGTGTCGCGGTCGGCTCCGTAGCTTGCGGTGACCGCGCCCTGCTCGATGTGCTGCCGCGCCCGCTCGCGCAGCGTCTTCACATCGGTCAGGAACGGCGTCGCCGGACCGGCCGACTTTTGATCTCCCTGCGGCATGACTTCTCCTCCTTGATTCATCGACGGGACAGCAGCAGTGCGACCAGCGCCCCGGTCGCGGCCGCGATGCCGACGGCCTTGAAAGGCTCGCGCCTGACATATTCCTCCGTATTCGACCGAAAGCGCACTGCCTGGATTTTCGCCGTCTCGCGCACCGCATCGAGGCGCACCTGCGCATCGGAGAGGCGCCGTCCGAGCTCCGCTCGCGCCAGCGCAGCCCCTTCTCCGGACAGGTTGGTCGCGTTGCGGAACAGCGTCTGGCAATCGCTCACGAGGGTGCGAAAGTCGTCGCGCAGTTGATCGATGTCGTTCGTCGTAGCCGGCGAAGACGAAAGGCCATGGCCCGAAGGCAACGGCTGGGCATTGTTGGGATCCATTCGCGGCTCCTTAACGCCGGCCCAGGGAAACCAGGAATGTCACGACCGCGACGATCAGGAACACCACGAACAGGATCTTGGCGATGCCGGCCGCGCCGGCGGCGATGCCACCGAAACCGAAGAGTGCAGCGACAAGTGCGATCACCAGGAACACGACGGCGTAATAAAGCATGGGAGCTCTCCTGAATAAATGTGACGCGTGGCGGACATCGGCCGGACGCATGACGGACGTCGTCCGCCCTGCGGTCCAATTTGCACCGATCGTGCCAGCGCTGCGCCACGCGCAAACCTACGCGTGTTCAATCGCTTGGCATCCGCCAGTGTCGAGGCGGCGGTCGTTCCCGCGAACCGCGTGCAAGATCGGGTTGCAAAATGGCGAGCGCGGTCGGCGCGATCCTACAGCCGATTGAGGCCGCAACCGATAGGCCGGCGGGCGTCCGGACGGTAGGTTGACCACCCACCCCGAGGAGCCGTCATGAATCGCCTGCTGTCGACTTTGGTCGTAGTCGCTATCACCGCCGCCGCCACATGGAGTGCCCACGAGTTCCTGCAGGGATCGACGCGAGCCTATCGCCGCCGCTCCCGCCATGTGCATCGCCTGCCGCTTGAGACCTGGGAGGGTGAGGGCGGCAACCTGCCGCCGCACGAAGCTCGCAGCGCCCAGCCGCAGCTCGGCTGAAAGCGGGCAAAAAAAACGCCGCGGAGTGCCGCGGCGTTCAAGAACCCTCGCTGCAATTCGAGGGTAGGGAGGAGAGAGCATTTGCGCCGCGCGATGTAGCGCGCGAGCAAGGCCCAACACTACCGAGCGCCGCCACGAGCACGTATCCGACGGCGGCTTATTCAGGCGTAGGACAAAGCCCGACCCAGGGTGCGGGTTGAGGACCATGGGTTCAGTGCGTATAGTCGGCCGATCGCCCCCCGTGGCACGCTTACCCGATCCCGCCATGCAACGCCTTCTACCGCTTCGCGTGATGCTCCCGTTGGTCCTGGGCGTCGTGGTGTCGCTGTCGATCCTGGGCTTCGCAGAGCTCGGCTACCGGCGTCTCGAGTTCGCCAATCGCGCGATGGGCACGGCCCTGGAGATGGAGTCCGCCGTGAACGCGACGCTGGCGCTGATCGGCGACGTGGAGACGAGCCAGCGCGGCTATCTGCTCACCTCCGATGCGTCGTACCTCGAGCCCTACCGTGCGGCCCTGCCGAAGCTCGAAATCGCATTCGCCCGGTTGAGCGATCTCGTCAACCTCAACGGCACGCGCCAAATGACCGCCCGGACGAACCGTCTCGGTGCGCTGATCGGCGGCAAGCTCGGCGAGATCGACCAGACGCTCGCACTGCAGGAGAAGAACGGCCACGACGCCGCGATGCAGCTCATCGCGACCGGAGTAGGCAAGCACGCCATGGACGACATTCGCTCGGAGTCGGACCGGATCCTGGACGAGCTGCACAAATCAGCGCTGTCCAGCGGCACGAAATGGGCGCAGGACATCGAGGTCGGCCGCATCGGCATGCTCGCGATGACCGGCTTCACGATCACGCTCCTGCTGGTGGTAGGCGCGCTGGCACGGCGCGAGATCATGGTCGGGCAGGCCAACCGGCAAACGCTGCTCGACGAGCGCGCGCGACTGGAGCGTGAAGTCGGTGTGCGCACCGCCGAGCTGACCGAGCTCTCCAACTACCTGCAGTCGGTGCGCGAAGAGGAGAAGGCGCACCTGGCTCGCGACATCCACGACGAGCTCGGCGGCATCCTGGTCGGCGCGAAGATGGACGTGTCGTGGGCGGCGGACCGGTTCCGGGACCGCGAACCGGAGGTGTCGGCCAAGCTCAAGCGTGCCCTGCTCACCCTCGACGAAGGTGTCGAGATGAAGCGCCGCATCATCGAGGAGCTGCGGCCTACCCTGCTCGACAATCTCGGGCTCGCGGCGGCCGTCGACTGGCAGGTGCGGCAGGTCTGCGACCGCGCCGGGCTGCAATGCACGCTCAACCTGCAGGAGTCGGATCTGGAGCTGCCGCCCAACGTCTCGATCGCGATCTACCGCATCGTGCAGGAGGGGCTCACCAACGTGGTCAAGTACGCCAAGGCGCGACACGTCGACGTCGAGCTCATCCAGAACGTCAGCGAGGTCGCGCTGGTCCTGCAGGACGACGGCGTGGGTTTGCCGGCCGGCGCCGACACCAACGCGCTGTCGCACGGCATCATCGGCATGCGCCAGCGCGTCCGCGCCCTGGGCGGGGACTTCCACATTCGCAGCAAGCCGCGCGCCGGCACCACGCTCGAGGTGAATATTCCGTTGCAGCCGCCTGCGGAGGCTGGGCGCGCAATCGGACAGGTCGCCCAAGAGGAAGGACAGGCGGCCGCCGCGGACTAGGAAGCGAACCGGCAGCGTGGCGATCCCGCGAGCCCGCGCAAACGAAACAGGCCGGGCGACAGCTGCCCGGCCTGTTTCATTTCACATCCGCTCCCTACGTTCGGTGGTAGCGCACTTTCGCGTCACTCACGCACTTGTCCTTCGCATCGCCGGACATCGCGTCGCACTTCTCCTTCGCGACCTTGTAGTCGGCGGCCATCTTGTCCTCGGTCGCGTCGCGACGCGCGTCGGCCGTCTTGCTCGAAGTCTTCATCGCCTGCGTGCTCGACACGCGCGCCACCTTGGCGTCGGCCTTGGCCTTGGTTTGCGCGGCCTTGGCTTCCTTCACGCACACATCCTTCGGGTTGCCGGCGAGGTCGTCGCACTTTTCCTTCGCAACGTCGTAGTCGGCATCGGCGCGAGCTTCACGCGCCTCGTAGCGCGCCCGGTCAGTGTTCTTGTAGCCGGCTTCCAGGTCCGCCTTCGCGACCTTTTCATGGCCCTTCGCTTCGGCCTGGCAGATGTCCTTCGCGTTGCCGCTCATGCCCGAGCACTTGTCCTTCTCCGACTTGTACAGGGCCTCGATCTTGTCCTTTTCGGCCTTGTAGGCGTCGCGGGACATCATCTTGTCGTTGGCGGCGCCTGCCGCGCCCGCAAAGGCGATACCGGCGGCAGCCAGCAGGCTGATCATCAGTTTGGACATGTCGTTTCTCCTGTTATTGACGAGTATCGGAATCGAAGTCGTAGGCGCCGTACTTGTCTTCGAACGAGACGATCTGGCGCTCCGCCTCGTCCTTGGTGATTCCGTACGATTCCTGCAGCTTGCCTGCCAGCTGGTCGCGCTTGCCGCCGATCACGTCGAGGTGGTCGTCAGTCAGGCGTCCCCATTGCTCCTTGACCTTGCCTTTGAACTGCTTCCAGTTCCCTTCAGCACGATCCCAGTTCATAGGGTCTCCCTTTCGAAAGAAGACCGGCAAAAGGCCGGCGACGGGTGCTGGGTCGCAACCCACGTGCCACGTATTAATTCTTGATAAAACAACGTAATAATGAGGCGTAAGCCAGGTGTCCATGTAACTTGAGCGCCCCCGCTTGGAACTTTGGGGCCCGGTGTAGGACGCGCGCCTCAGCTCTGAGCACGGGCCGCTTTAGCAGCGCGCCGCCGGGTGCCGGACCGCGCAGAGGCCGTCTCAGAATGCGGCTCGCGCGCCGGTGAGGGATCGGTGACTCGGGCGGGCTCGGCACCCCCCAGCAGCTTGCTCACCGCTTCCATCTGGGGCACCGAATCGGCGACGGTCTTGAGCACGGAGATCAGGGGTGCGCCCAGCAGGAGACCCCATCCGCCCCACAGCCAACCGAAGAACAGGAGGGAGATGAATACCGCAGGCGCGTTCATCCGCGCCGCTCGCCCCTGCAGCCATGGGACGAGGCCCATGCCGATGCCGCCACCGACGACCAGCACGACCGCGGCAATGCCCATCGCCGGTGCAATGGCGCCCAGCTGGAGAAATGCGGCAATCGCGACGCCGCCCATCGTAACGGCAGTACCCACGTATGGAACGACGTGCAGGATCGCGGCGACGGCGCCCCACAGCCCGGCGCGCTCGATGCCGAAAGCCGCAAGGAGGCCCCAGGTCGCCAGGCCGATGAGCGCATTGGTGAACAGGAGAATCAGCAGATACCGCTGGACCTGCACGTGGATGTCGTCGAGCAGCTCGACGGTGATCCTGCGCTGCGCAAGCGTCGGGCCGGCCAGTTGAACGACCTTGCGCCGGAATGTGTCGCCGGAGGCCAGCAGGAAAAACGCGAGCAGCGCGGCGACGCCGAGCTGCGTCATCACGGCGAGCAGCCGGGTCGATTGATCGCTGACCCACTGCTGCAGGTCGGCGGCAACCGTTGGGGGCGGCGCGACATTGGAGGGTGGTGCTGCGCCGGTCGCCTCCGCCGCGGCGCGATTGAGCTCTGCTGCCGCCGCGCGCACGTGGTCGATCGGTCCTTCCTCGCCGCGGTGCGCATGAGTGACTTCGCGCAACTTGCGGGCGGCTTCGGGCAGGTCGGTGACCAAGGCGTTGGCATCCGTGCGCAACAGGTACGCGCCGCCCGCCACCACGCCGATGACCAAGGCCAGCACCACGGCCGCGCCGAGCGCGCGCGGCACGTGAACGCGCTTGAGCGCGGCAACCAGCGGCTCGAGGGCGTAGCTCAGAAGCACGCCCAGAACCACCGGGACGAGGAACGATTCGGTCAGCTTGGCGGCCGCGACGACGGCGAGCACCGCCAGCACGACCAACGCCCAGGTACCCGCGGCAGGCCGGACATCGGCTGCAGAAGAGCGCACATCATCAGCCACGATGCCTCCAGTGGACGAACGGCGGCGGGGATCCCACCCGATCCCCGACGCCGCTCACATTCGGAACTGAGCTACCGGTCAGTAGTTCTTCTTCTCGGTCGCCTTGGTCTCGATCTTCTCGCCGCCCTTTTCGACGTCGCGGCCAAGACCCTGCATGGTGTTGCAACCGGTGGTCAACAGCGCGAACGAACCAGCCACGAGAATAGCGATGAGGCGCTTCATGGTTTACCCCTTTCGTCGGTGAACATCGGATGCCGTAACGGCGGCACGCCGTACTCGGGGGACCCACATGCACCCCCCGTGCCAGACGTGTTTCGTTATAATTTCAACGGCTTGCGTTAACGCCTGCATTGCCGTCGCGGAAACCGGGACCACGGACCCGGCAAGGATTACACGGGCGTCAGTGCGCCCCCGACGTTCTTTCCGATGCGAGCGCATCGAGCACCTCCCGCACCCGGTGATACTCGCGCGCCTTGTCGAAGAAATAGTCGGCGCCAAGGGCGAGGCTTTTCGCCCGGTATTGCGGGAATGCGTAGTTTGTGAGCACGATCACCTTCGCGTTCGGCGGCCGCCGCGCCGTGAGGGCGCGCAACACCCCCAGCCCGGTACCGTGCCGAAGCTGCAGGTCGAGCACCATGGCGTCCCACGGTCCAGCCGCGAGCAAGCCGATCGCGGCCTGCTCGCTATCCGCCTGACCGATGATCACGACCCGTCCGGGCGTCGTGAGCGATTCCGCGAGGCGCTCGCGAATCAACGGCGAGTCCTCGATCAGCAGCACACGAAGGGGAAGTTCATCCATCTCCTGCAGCGTCGCTTGGGCGGTTTGTGGAAGCATCCCGGCCAACTTACCAGCCCGCTGCGCCGCTGGCTGTCCGCTTGCGTCCTACATTGCCGTTTGCGGGGCATTTCCATTGGCACCGGCAATGATTTGCCGTTCGCGAATGACGCGAGTCACGATGTGACGCCGCAAGCGGCCCGACGTCCCACGCAGCGTCTTCTATTCGATCAGGCCGTTCTTGATCGCGTAGTAGGTGAGGTCGGCGTTGGACTTCATCGCCATCTTCTCGAGAATGCGCGTGCGATAGGTGCTGACGGTCTTCACCGACAGGTTGAGCTCGTCGGCGATCTTCGATACCGCAGCACCTGCGGATAACTTGCAGAAGATCTGGAACTCGCGCTGCGAGAGCTCGGCGTGCAACGGACGGTCGGCGTCGCCCGACACCCCGTCCGCGAGGATCTGCGCGAGCGACGGACTGACGTACTTGCGTCCCTGCACGACCGTGCGGATGGCGCCGACGAGTTGCGTGGACGCCGCCTCCTTGTTGAGATAGCCCGCCGCCCCGGCGCGCAGCAGGTTCACTGCGTACTGGTCCTCCGCGTACGCGGAGAGCATCAGCACCGGGAGGTCGGGCTTCACGTGCCGCAGGGTCTTGAGCGTATCGATGCCGTTCTTGTCTGGCATCGAGATGTCGAGCAGGACGACGTCGAAGTCGCCGGCCCTGCAGGCGGCGATGGCCTCGGCGCCGCTGGCCGCTTCGGCCGCCACCTCCATATCGACCTGGTCGGCGATGAATTGCCTCAAGCCCGCTCGTACGATCGCGTGATCGTCTGCGATCAGGATCCGGATCATGACTTCTCCCTGGAGCCGGATGGCCCCTGCCAAGTGCCGGATTCTAGCGCCGTATCAGAGCGCCGCGAGACGCGCGCCATCCGCCTGATAGGCGGTGAGACGGTTATAAAGCGTTTTCAGGCTGACGCCCAGCATCTCGGCCGCGCGCCGCTTGTTGCCACGGCAGTGATCGAGTGTCGCAAAAATCGCTTGGCGCTCCATCTCGGCCAGCGACGTGCCGATCGGCACCCGCAGGCACTCGCCCTCTAGCGCGGGACAGGCAAGGCCCGACAGGTCCAGCTCGACGATGTCCTCCGCCATGATGAAAGCGCGGTGCGCGGCGTTCTTGAGCTCACGCACGTTCCCGGGCCAGTGATAGGTGCGAATGGTGGTGAGCGCAGCCCGCGAGAATCGCTTCGCGGTGGCGTTCTCGGCATTCATCTGCTGGAGGAAGTGCTCGGCCAGGAGCTCGGCGTCCCCCTCACGATCGCGCAACGGCGGCAGCGAGATGGGGAATACGGCCAGCCGATACATGAGGTCCTCGCGCAGGCGCCCCTCGCGGACGGCTTCCATGGCATCGCGGTTGGTCGCCGCGACGATGCGCACGTTGGTGCGGTTCTCGTCGTCGCCCCCCACGCGGGTGAAGCGGCCGGTCTCGAGCACGCGCAGCAGGCGCACCTGCATCTCAGGCGCCATCTCGGTGATCTCGTCGAGGAACAGCGTGCCACCCTCGGCGCGCTCGAAGCAGCCTCGATGCTGCCGGCTGGCGCCGGTGAAGGCGCCCTTCTCGTGGCCGAAGAGCTCGGCCTCGATGAGATTGGCGGGAATCGCACCGCAGTTGATGGCCACGAACGGCCCGCGGGCCCGCGGGCTGCGCTCGTGGATGGTCTTGGCGACGAGCTCCTTGCCGCAACCCGATTCGCCCGCGACAAACACGGTGGCCTCGGTCGGCGAGACGCGCTCGATCATGCGATAGACGTCCTGCATGAGCGGCGAGCTGCCGTAGAGCCGCCCGAAGCGGCCGAGCGCCGGCGCGGATGCCGCGCGCGCAGCGGCGATGAACGGCAGCGGGACGATCACGCGGTCGCTGCCCGGGACGGTTGGTGGAGGGGTGATCGTGATGCAATCGCCGCTTTCATGGGCGCTGTCGTACTCGTTCAGGGCCATCGGATTCCTCACGGGGGGGTGAAAGGATCGGTAACGGACGCGATCATGGGGTAAACGTTTCAAACTCCCTATCGGCAACGCCCTCATGCTGGTGTCGTCGTTTGTCCTACCGGGCACGGAACACGTAGACTGCGCGCTTCGTTGCAATCGTCCCCGCCATGCCCGCTCCCTACGTAGTCGTCCCCGTCATCCTGTCCGGCGGCGCGGGTACGCGCCTCTGGCCGCTGTCCCGCGAAGCGGCACCCAAGCCGTTCATGCCGTTGCCCGACGGCGAGACGCTGCTTGCACGCACCGCGCGCCGCGCCCTCGCGCTGCCGGGCGTCACCCGTCTACTGACCGTCACCAACCGCGACTACTTCTTCCACACGCGCGACGTGTACGCCGGTCTTGGCGACCATCCTCCCGCCGCGGACTATCTGCTCGAGCCGTTCGCCAGGAACACGGCGCCCGCGGTCGCGATCGCCGCACTGTTCGCGAACTCGCACGGTGACGCGGACAGCGTGCTCCTGGTGCTGGCCGCCGACCATCTGATCCGCGACCAGGACGCATTTGCGCGCGCCGTCGGGCACGCGTGCGCGCTCGCCCGCGCCGGCGAGCTCGTCACGTTCGGCATCGCACCGACCCATCCGGAGACCGGCTTCGGCTACATCGAATGCGGGCTTGCGCTCGACGCCGCGGGACCCGGCGAAGCGGGCGCGTTCCGGGCGCGCCGCTTCGTCGAGAAGCCGCCGCTGGCGCGTGCCGAGGCGTACCTCGCCGCCGGTAATTTCCTGTGGAACTCGGGGATGTTTGCCTTCACGCCCCAGGTCATTCTCCGCGCGCTCGAGCGCCACGCGCCGGCCCTCCTGGAGGCCTGCCGCCCGGTCGCCGACGGCATCGTAGGGGGTGCTGTGAACGGCATGCGCGAGATCGACGCAGCACTCTTCGCGGCCGTGCCGGACATCTCGATCGACTATGCCGTGATGGAGCCGGCCGCCGCGGCGGGCGAGGTCGCGGTCGTGCGCGGGACGTTCGACTGGAGCGACGTCGGCTCGTGGCAGGCGGTGGCCGAGCTCACCGTCGCCGACGGCGCCGGCAACCGCGGCCGTGGCGAGCGCGTCGTGATCGACACGAGCAACACGTACGTGCACGGGGGCGACCGCGTGGTGGCCACGGTGGGCGTCGACAACCTCGTCATCGTCGATACGCCGGACGCGTTGCTGGTGGCTCACCGCGACAGCCTGCAGCGCGTGAAGGAGGTGGTGGGCGAGCTCAAGGCGCGCGGACACGATGCGTACCGGCTCCACCGGACGGTCGCGCGTCCCTGGGGCGCCTACACCGTGCTGGAGGAAGGTGCCGGCTTCAAGATCAAGCGCATCGAGGTGCGTCCCGGCGCCGCGTTGTCGCTGCAGATGCATCACCGGCGCAGCGAGCATTGGGTCGTGGTGCAGGGCGTCGCGCGGGTCACGCGCGGCGACGACGTGTTCGACATCGGCGCCAACGAATCGACGTTCATCCCGGTGGAAACCCGCCACCGCCTCGAGAATCCCGGCCGCGACCTGCTCGCGATCATCGAGGTGCAATGCGGTCCGTACCTGGGCGAGGACGACATCGTGCGCTTCGAGGATCGCTACGGCCGCAGCCCCGCGGCCGCGGTCGCGCCGTAGGCTGGCGCGGGGCGCGGGCCGGTGCGGCGCGTCAGTCCACCGCGGCGGCGACCGGCAGCCGGGCACGTTGGGAGGTCAGCCAGATGCCCGTGAGGATCAGCGCGATACCCCAGAGGTGGAAGGGACGCAGCCCCTCGCCGAGGAACACCCACGCGAGGACCACGCCGAACACCGGCATGAGGTGGACGAACAGTCCGGCGATGCTGGCCCCCACCTGCTCCACACCGCGGTTCCAGAAGATGTACGCGAGCACCGAGGAGAAGGTCGCGATCGCCACCAGCGAGGCGAGCGCGGGCCATGTCCAGCGCATCGGCCGGCCGAGCGCGGTCTCGGCGAGATACATCGGCAGGATCGCGAGTTCGCCGATGACCGCGATGACGAACAGGAACGACAGCAGCGACAGCCCGGCCGGCCGCCAGCGCAGGCCGATCGTGTACAGCGACCAGAGCAGCATCGACGCCAGCACGAACACGTCGCCCCGGTTGAGCTCGAAGGCGCGCAGCTCGGCCCAGGACCCGCGCGACAGGATGACCAGTACCCCGCCGAGGGACACGGCCACGCCGGCGGCCTGGCGCGGCGCGAGGCGCTCGCGCAGGAACAGCCACGACAGCGTCACGATCATTACCGGGATGAACGAATTGAGGATCACGCCGTTCATCGCGGAGGTGTAGTTGAGGCCCACATAAGCGAGCGCGTTGTGGGAGCCGATGCCGATCACGCCGAGCGGGATCAGCACGGGGAACGAGCGCCGCACCACCTGCCACTCGCGGCGCACGTGCGGCAGCGCGAACGGCGCCAGGATCACGAGCGCGAACAACCAGCGATAGAAGGTCATGGCGAGTGGCGGCACGTCCTCGTGGAGGCCGCGGCCGATGATCCAGTTGCACGACCAGAACAGCGGCGTGAGCGTGAGCAGCAGGTAGGGCGAGACGCCCGGGGCGCGCTTCGTCGCAGGTGCGGTGGATATCTTGGTCAGCATGGCGCGGCATGGCCGGGAAAGCGCGGATTATGGCACTGCGGTTGAGCTGCCGCGATCGTGCCAGCGCCGCGTCGATCCGACCATTCAGCGCCCGACGCCCGGGCGTTGCTTGCGCGCGGGCTCGACGAATCGCATCGCGGTAAGTTCCACGCGCTCCATGCGCTTGCAGCCGCGCAGGACGCCTTCGCCGTTCGAGGAGACGGGGGTGGAGCCGCGCTGTCCGCCGCGGCACTGCTCGTGACCGGCCAGGCGATGATGAGCTACCGGCGTTTTGGCGAGCACATCGATGCGCTTGCCGGCCGCGACCAGGACCACTGCATCGATCAGGCCCGCCGCGAAGTAAGCCGTGGCGGCGGCGAGCAAGCGTGCGATTCGAGTGGTCGTCGGGGTTCCTCAATTGTCGCGGTGCTCATGCCGTGCCGCGTCGGTCGGTCGACGAAATGCAGGCGAGTATGCAGACCGGCACGTAACCGATCGTTCACCAATTCTCACTGAGATGGCGACACATACGACTTGCGCCTTTCGTGCAACGCGCCGCAGGCCCGGGAGCACGCAGCTGCGGCCGGTATAATCGCGCCGCACCGCCATTCGATGTCGACGGATTCCCTCTTCGCCGGGACGGCCGCAGCGGTCCCGCCGGCTCCGCAGCCCGCCCCGGCTCCCTCGAACGCCGCCTCACCCGTCGCGGCGCTGCGCCCGCTCGCGCCCGCGATTCCGCCTGCCGGTCAGAAGGTGGTGCTAGCGCCACTCCCCGGCTCCGCCGATGCCGTCGCGCTGGCACAGCTCGCCGACGCCGCTGCCCGCGTGCACCGCACGCTGGCGATCGTGTGCGCTGACGCGCTCGCGACGCAGCGTCTCGCCGAGGAGCTCGCCTGGTTCGCGCCCGCGCTTCGCATCGCGGTGTTCCCCGACTGGGAGACGCTCCCGTACGACCACTTCTCGCCGCACCACGACCTCGTCTCCGAGCGGCTCGCGACGCTTTATCGCATCACGCGCGGCGAAGCGGACGTCGTGCTGCTCGCGGCCCAGACCGCCTTGTATCGCCTGCCGCCGCCGTCGTTTCTCGCCGCGCACACGTTCTTCATCACCAGGGGCGAGACGCTCGACGTCGACGCGCTGCGCGCCCAGCTTGCGCTCGCCGGCTACTCGCACGTGACGCAGGTCGTCTCGCCGGGCGAGTTCGGCGTGCGCGGCGGCCTCATCGATCTTTTCCCGATGGGCGCGACGCTGCCCTTCCGCCTCGACCTGTTCGGCGACGATGTCGAGTCGATCAAGACCTTCGACATCGACACGCAGCGCACCCTCTACCCCGTGCCCGACGTGCGCATGCTGCCCGCGCGCGAGTTCCCGCTCGACGAGGCCGGCCGCGCGCGCTTTCGCACGCGCTTTCGCGAAACGTTCGAGGGCGACCCCACCAAGTCGCCGCTCTACAAGGACATCTCGAACGGCGTCGCGCCGGGCGGGATCGAGTATTACCTGCCGCTGTTCTTCGAGACGACGGCGCTGTTCCTCGACTACCTGCCGCCGGACACCGCGCTCGCGCTGCACGGCGATGTCAACCGCGCGGTCGACCGCTTCTGGCAGGACACGGAATCGCGCTACAAGCTCCTGCGCGGCGACAAGGCACGGCCGCTGCTGCCCCCGGCGGACCTGTTCGTCGCCCCCGACGCGCTGCGCACCGCGCTGAAGCCCTACAGCCGCGTCGAGATCCCCCTTGCCGACCCCGAGGCGGCGATGGACACCGACGCACCGGTGCGCCGGCTTCCCGCGGTGACCGTCGACCGGCGCGCCGACGATCCGCTCGCCGCGCTCAAGCGAACCGTCGAGGCACTCGAGGGGCGCGTGCTCATCGTGGCCGAGAGCGCCGGGCGCCGCGAGACCATGCAGCAGTACTTCGCCGAGTACGGTTTCCATCCCGCGCCGTTCGACGACTTCGCGACGTTCGTGGCAGACGAGGCCAGGGTCGGGCTCGTCGCGGCGCCGCTGGCGGCGGGCTTCGCGTGGCCGCGCGCGCGCCTGGCCTTCATCACCGAGGCCGAGCTCTACGCCAGCGTGGCGCGGCGCGGCCGGCGCGAGGCCACGCGACGCTCGAACGTCGACGCGATGGTGCGCGACCTTTCGGAGGTGCGCATCGGCGACCCCGTCGTGCACGAAGAGCACGGCATCGGTCGCTATCTCGGGCTGGTGACGCTCGATGTCGGCGACGGCGAGACCGAGTTCCTGCAGCTCATCTATGCCAACGACGCCAAGCTGTACGTGCCGGTGTCCAACCTGCACCTGATCAGCCGGTACAGCGGCACCACCCCCGAGTCGGCGCCCCTGCACGAGCTCGGCAGCGCGCAGTGGGAGAAGGCCAAGCGCCGCGCGGCCCAGCAGGCCCACGACACGGCCGCCGAGCTGCTCAATCTCTACGCTCAGCGCGCCGCCCGGCACGGCCATGCGTTCGTATACAGCGCGCACGACTACGAGGCGTTCGCGGAGGGCTTCCCGTTCGAGGAGACGCCCGATCAGCAGGCGGCGATCGAAGCCGTCATCGCCGACCTCGCGCAGGCCCGCCCCATGGACCGGCTGGTCTGCGGCGACGTGGGTTTCGGCAAGACCGAGGTCGCGCTGCGGGCGGCGTTCATTGCGCTGTCGGGCGGGCGGCAGGTCGCGCTGCTCGTGCCCACCACGCTGCTCGCCGAGCAGCATTTCCAGGTGTTCTCCGACCGCTTCGCGGATTGGCCGTTCAAGCTCGCCGAGCTGTCGCGCTTTCGCAGCGGCAAGGAGGTCAAGGCGGCGCTTGAAGGGCTGGCCGCCGGCCGCATCGACCTCGTGATCGGGACGCACAAGCTGCTGCAGTCGGATGTGCATTTCCACGACTTGGGCCTGGTGATCATCGACGAGGAGCATCGCTTCGGCGTGCGCCAGAAGGAGCGGCTGAAGCGCCTCCGCGCCGAGGTCGACGTGCTAACGCTCACGGCCACGCCTATTCCGCGCACCCTGGCGATGTCGCTGGAGGGCATCCGCGACTTCTCCGTGATCGCCACGGCGCCGCAGAAGCGCCTCGCCATCAAGACGTTCGTCGCCCAGTTCTCGATGGGCATCGTGCGCGAGGCGGCGCTGCGCGAGCTGAAGCGCGGCGGCCAGATCTACTTCCTGCACAACGACATCGACACGATCCACACGACGGCGACGCGCCTCGCCGAGCTGCTGCCCGAGGCGCGCATCGCGGTGGCGCACGGCCAGATGCCGGAGCGCGAGCTCGAGCATGTCATGCGCGAGTTCTACGCGCAACGCATCAACGTCCTGGTGTGCTCCACCATCATCGAGACGGGCATCGACGTGCCGACCGCGAACACGATCATCATCGACCGCGCCGACCGTTTCGGCCTGGCGCAGCTCCACCAGCTGCGCGGCCGCGTCGGACGCTCGCACCACCAGGCCTACGCCTACCTGCTCACGCCGCCCGACGAAGCGCTGTCCGCGCAGGCGCACAAGCGGCTCGACGCGATCCAGATGATGGAGGACCTGGGATCGGGCTTCTACCTTGCGATGCACGACCTCGAGATCCGCGGCGCGGGCGAGGTGCTGGGCGACGAGCAATCCGGCGAGATGCAGCAGATCGGCTTCCAACTCTATGCCGACATGCTGCGGAGCGCGGTCGCGGCGCTGCGGGCGGGGCGCGAGCCCGACCTCGCGCAGCCGCTTGGCGTGACGACCGAGATCAACCTGCACGTGCCGGCGCGCCTGCCCGAGACGTACTGCAACGACGTGCACGAGCGGCTGGTCCTCTACAAGCGGCTGGCGAGCTGCGAGGCCGCGGCGGACATCGACGGCGTACAGGAGGAGCTCGTCGACCGGTTCGGTCCGACGCCCGAGCCCGCGCAGGCGCTCCTGGCGTGTCACCGTTTGCGCCTGATGGCACGCGCGAAGGGGGTGCGCAAGGTCGACGCCGGTCCCGAGCGCACCTCGCTGCAATTCATTCCGCATCCGCCGTTCGACGCGGGCGCGCTGATCCTGCTGGTGCAGCGCGACGGACGCATGCGCTTCGCCGGTCCCGACCGCCTGCGCATCGACCGGGCGGCGCCGACGCTCGCGCTGCGCGTGGCGCTGGTAAGGGACTTCCTGGCGCAACTGACGGTGGTGTAGGGCCGGTGCAGGCGGGGCTCACCGCCGCGTGAAGCAGCCTAGCGCACGCGATAGCGCTCCACCGCGGCCGCGTCGAACTCGACCCCGCTGCCAGGGGTTCCGCCGCGGTGACGAGTCCGGCCTGGGCGACGATCGGAGTCTTCAGCACCGGTCCCGCGAGGTCGAGGAACTCGAGCCAGTGGCAGCTCGGCGACACCGCCAGCAGATGGGCGCTGATCTCCGGAAAGATATGGCTCGACAACGGCACGCCGCCCGCATGCGCGAGCGCTGCCGCCCGCATCCATCCGGTGACCCCGCCGATCTTTGCCCAAGCAGACGGAACCTCTGCTGCAGCGCCGCGTCGAGCGGAAGCGGCGCGAGGTCGTGGCTGCCGAGTGCCTGTCCCACGTTCTCGATCAGGCGCGCGAGCGGCAGTAGCGCCGCCGGCTGGTAGGCGAACACGTAGGCGCAACCGGTCACCCCCTGGCCGGTGAACAGCTCGACGAGTGCGAGCGGCGCGGTACGAATCGTCCCGCTGGCGGTGACTAATGGCCGCGCGAGCGGGACTTCGACCGCGTGCACGGCCAGCGCGCGCAGGGTGAGCCCCCGGGCGTAAGCGGCTTCGGGCAAAGGCCGCGCGGGATCGGGCGCGGATGCGACGGCGTCACGGACGGCGGCCATGGGTTCTCCTGATGTACGTCGGCGCAAGGCGCTACGGCCGACACTGTAGACGCATCCGCGCACGTCGGCAGCACCGGTCGCCGTTCACGCGCGGCGACCCGCTCAGCGGCCGCGCGCGTCGGCGGATCGAGTTGCTGCGCGCTTTGCTACACTCGACCGCATCGATGGGCGTTTCGCTTCCGCCGCAGTTGCATGTATTCGTGCGCGACTGGCTGTCCGGCAACCACATTCTGCTGCGCAGCGCGCACGGGCATGTCGTGGTGGATTCGGGCTACCACAAGCACGTCCCCCTGACGCTCGCGCTGGTGGCCTCGCGCGCGGGTCTCGATGGCGACGAGTTGGCGCTGGTGGTCAACACGCACTGCCATTCGGACCACATGGGCGGCAACGCCGCGCTCAAGCGCGCATACGGCTGCCGGATCGCCGTGCCCGCGCGCGAGGCGCCGCTCATCGACCGGTGGGACACGCGCGCGTTGCTGCTCGACTACGCGGGGCAACGCGCGGAGCGCTTCACCGTGGACGAGCGTCTCGACGAAGGCACCGTCGCACGCTGGGGCGACCTCGACTGGCATTTGCTGGCCGCGCCCGGCCACGACATGGGCGCGCTCGTCTTCTACAACCCGGAGCATCGCGTCCTGATCGCCGGGGACGCGTTGTGGGAAGACGGATTCGGCTTCGTCATGCCGCCCCGAATGGACCCGGCCGCGCTTCCAGCGACGCGCGCAACGCTCGATCTGCTCGCGCAGCTCGACGTCGCCTGCGTGATCCCCGGACACGGCGAGCCGTTCACGGGCTTTCCCGCGGCGCTCGAACGCGCCTACGCGCGACTCGAGGCGCTCGAAGCCGACCCGGTGCGCATGGCGCGTCACGCGACGAAGACCATCCTGGCCTTCAGCCTGCTCGACCGCGAGCGGATGCCGCTGCGCGACCTGCCCGCTTACCTCGACCGCGCGGCGCTGTTCGCGGACCTCAATGCCCACTATCTGCACATGACGCCGGTCGCACTGGCGCAATGGCTGGTGGACGAGCTATGCCGGGTCGGCGTCGCCCAGGTCGTCGACGCCGTGCTGGCGACGCGCCACCGGAACTAGCCTCACCCCTGCTGCAGATACCCCTCCACCGGCAGCGTGAGCTTGATCTCATCGGCGGGCGTGCCGAACTTCAACCCCTCGGTCATCCCGAACTCGGACCGCTTGATGGTGGCCGTCGCCTCGGCGCCGCACATCGGCTTCTTGTTGAACGGCTGCTCGCCGCAGGCGAAGCCGCTGACCTTGAGCGCGACCGGCCTGGTGACCCCGAGCATCGTCAGGTCGCCGTCGATTCCCACCACCTTGTCCCCGTCGAACGCGACGCTCGTGGACTTGAACGTGATCGTGGGGAATTTCTCGACGTTGAAGTAGCGCTCGCCCTTCACCGCCGCATCCAGTCGCGCGTCGTAGGTGCGGATCGACGTCGTATCGATGGTGATGTCCACCGCGCCCTTCTTGGCCGCGCGATCCAGCACGATCTTGCCGGACGACTTGCCAAAGCTTCCGTGCTGATTGGAGAAGCCGATGTGTCGCGCCTCCCACTGAGGTTGGGAGTGCACGGGATCGATGACGTAGGTTTCCTCGGCGGCAAGAGCGAGGGCAGGCAGCGTGGCAAAGGCGGCGACGGCGAGGCGTTGGAACATGCAAATTCTCCTAGGGATCGTGCATCGGCCCCGCCCGGAGGACGGGCCGCACATCACTGAGCCGAAGGGCCGCGGGCGACCGGCGACCGGCGACCGGCGACCGGCGACCGGCGACCGGCGACCGGCGACCGGCGACCGGCGACCGGCGACCGGCGACCAGGCGCCAACAGGGGCGCAGGGCCGTTTATTTCCCGGGACCGGAAATCGCCGGTGCCAGGACGACCTTCAGGCGGACCACGACATCCGCGGCCACGGTTGCCGTGTCGGCCCATTCCCCTTCGCCCACCTTGTGTTCGAGTCGCTTGACGGGAAAGGTTCCCTCCGCAACCCGCACGCCCGCCGCATCGGTCTTCACGGTGATGGGCACGACGTAATCACGCGTAATTCCCTTGATCGACAGCTTGCCCGCGACCGCGTAGCGGTTGCCGCCCAGGTCGCGGATGGACGCCGACGAGAAATGGGCCACCGGAAACTTCGCGGTATCGAACCACAGCTTCGACTTCGCCTCGGTTTCCGAATCGGTGCTCGCCAGGTCGATGCTGCCGAGATCGACGTCGATCTCGGCCTTCGACGCGGCCAGCGCCTCGGGACGGAACACGATGTCCGCCTTCCACTTGCGGAAACGACCGTCGAAGTTCACCCCCATCTGCTTCATGGTGAAGGCGAGCTCGCTTTTGTCGGCCACGACGGTATCGGCCGCCGCCGCCGACGGCAGGAGCGCGACCGCCATGGCGCACAGCAGCGGCGCGAGCACGCGCGATGTCACGGCGCGGAGGGGCCGCCGCCCCGCAGGAACGGCAACATGCGCGCCAGCACGCTGTCTCGGTCGACGAAATGGTGCTTCAGCGCGGCCGCGACATGCAAGACCACGACGCCGGCCAGCACCAGGTTGCACCCGACATGCACGACGCGCAGCGCGTCGGCGAGCGCCCGGTCCTTCGGCAGCAGGCTGGGCAGGGGCAGCACGCCCAGATACACCACCTGGACGCCCGTGGCAGAGCTGTAGAGCCAGCCGCTGAGCGGGACCAGGAACAGGAGCCCGTACAACGCTCCGTGCGACAGGCGCGAGGCGCGCTGCTGCCAGGCGGCCATGGAGGCTGGCGCTGGGTGCGCGCGCGCCACGCGCCACGCCAGCCGCAGCGACGTGAGCAGGAACACCGACGTGCCGATCGACTTGTGCCATAGATACCAGTTGAGCTTGCGCGGCGAGATGCCGAGCTGGACCATCGACACGCCGAGCAGGAGATTGACCACGATAAGCGCGGCCGTGACCCAATGCAGCGCGATCGCGCCGGCGTTGTAGCGTTCCACTACATCTCCAGGACCGGACGCATCCGAACTGGCTTTTAGCCGCGCCTTGCCCGCCGTGTCAAGCCCGTCGCGGCGCATCGGCCCGCATTCATCTCACCAGCGGCACGACGAAGTTGCGGATTCCGTCGAGCAGCATCTGCACCGCAAGCGCCGTCAGCACGAGGCCCATCAGCCGCTCGACGGCGAGCATCCCGCGCTCGCCGAGCGCATGTGTCAGCCGCGGAGCGGCGAGCAGCACCAGCGTTGTGACGGCCATCGCCACGCTGAGCGCCGCGATCCATTCGAACAGCCGGCCCGGATCGCGCGACGCCATCAGCATGACGGTGGCCAGCGCCGAAGGACCCGCGATGGCCGGAACCGCGAGCGGCACGATCAACGGCTCCGCGCCCGGCACGTCGCCGAACAGCCCCTCCGGGTGGCGGAACACCATCCGCAGCGCGATCAGGAATAGGATGATGCCGCCGGCGATCGCGAGCGACTCCTCGGAGAGCTGCATCCACGCGAGGAACGTCCTGCCGCCCAGCATGAACCCGAGGAGCAGGAGATAGGCGATCGCGCATTCGCGCACCACGATGCCGCGGCGGCGCCTGGTTCCGATGTCGCGCAGCGTCGCCATGACCAGCGGCACGTTGCCGAACGGGTCGAGCACGAGCAGCAGCAGCACCGCGGCCGAGAAGATCTCCGGAGCCGGCATCGCGGGCTCAGTGCAGCTTGACGCGCGGGGCGACGCGGCCGCGCAGGAAGCGTCCCACGGTGTCGAGCGCGACGCGGAACGGTCCCAGCAGCGACACCTGGTGCAGCTTGTACAGCGATTCGTACATCCAGCGCGCGATCAGCCCCTGGATCAGCATGTTCCCGCCGATCAGCGAGCCCATCAGGTTGCCGACGGCGGTCAGCTCGCCCAGCGAGACGAGCGAGCCATAGTCGCGGAAGACGAAGACGGGCAGCGGCTGGGCGGCCCCCCGCGCGCGGATCGTGCGCTGCAGCAGCCGGCCCTGCTGGCGTGGGGGCTGGGGGCGCGGAGGGCGGCGGGCGCCCGGCGTGCCGGCCGGCGGCCCGGGGGGGT
>JBBSEG010000019.1:0-74201 GCA_038239945.1 Burkholderiales bacterium | reverse complement strand
CCCCGCGCCGGGCGATACGGCCCCGGCGGGGCTGGGCGTGGGTGGGCCGTTTGGGAACCCTCACGCACTCGCCGTGCCGGGGCCGGTCGCCGCCTTGGCGGCGGCGGGGGCGGCGGCCCGCGCGGCCCGCGATTTCCCTGCGTCCGACCGCTTGCGCGCCGCGCTGCACGACGCCGGCTGGGAAATGGACGATGCTCCGGACGGGTATCGCCTGAAGCGCCGCTGACCGCTCGCGGGCGTCGGCGCAGCGCCGCGCAGGCGCCCCGCACGTCGCCCCCCCCGGCCCCCCGGCGCCCCCCGGCGCCCGCTTTCCGCCGCCCCACCGCGCCGTTTGTCGCCGCCAGGACGCATTCGATCCCCATTGGCGGCAATTCGTCGCTTGGCCATTGAGGCGCCGCATCCGCTTGCCTAGGATTCGTTCCGTGGCGCAGTTTCGGGCGCATTCGAGCAGGCGGTGAATCCAGCCGCGCAGGTCGATGCATCGAAACTGCAACGGACCTCGATGGCGAAGTGAATCCGGAAGCCCCGGAATCCGCATCGAACCGTGCACAGCGCCACCTCGGCGCGAACGCACGCGACGCCGCAACCGACTACACGAGGAGCGACACCATGCAACGCGAAACCCGACGCATCAACTGGCCCGCCTTGGGCCTCGCCACCACGATGGCCCTGGTGCTGACCACCGGCTTGCCGGCAGTGATGCAGCATGCCGCCACGGGTGCGCCGCACGTCGAGGGGTATGCGCGCGCCGCCGGCCCGGGCGCTACGCAAGTGGCCATCGAGCCGCAAAGCATCGAGGTGGTGGCGGTGCGCGAGCGCAACGCGAACAGCCGGTGGTTCTCGCTGGCGAGCTTCAAGCGGGCCGGCTGAGGCCTCAGTAGAAGCGCTCGACGCGGCCGGTGAAGAGCACCGGTCCCGTCGGCGCTCCGGTCGGCGACCCGCCGGCCGGCTCCAGGCTGACGGCCAGCGTCGGGATCGAGGCCAGCGCCTCCCCGCTTGGCCGGCGCAGCGGCAGGCGCGCCACGCGCCCGGGCGCGATCACTCCGAGCGACTGGGGCGCTCCGCCGTCCGGCAGAGCCCACAGCTCGTAGGCCCGACCGGGCCCGGGAACGCTCTCCGACACGGCCTTGAGGGTGAGCAGCGGCTCGCCGCGCACCGCCGTCGCGATCAACGCGGGCTTCGCGTCCGGCCCCGCGAGGACGACGACCAGCGACTCCCCCGACAGCACCGCCGGCCCCAGGAGCTGCAGGACGCTGAGCCCCACGGCGGCGGCGAAGCTCGCGAGCGCGAACCCACGCCAGAAGCCCAGGCGCTGCCACCAGCCCAACCCCGCCTCGTCGATCCCCGCCCGCAGGCCGAGCCGGGCGACGATGGCCGACCACACGCGCGGCGAGGGGGTCACGCCCGGAACGGTAGCGGCCAGCACCGCCAGGCGCCGTTCCCAGTCGCGTGCGGTCGCCGCCACCACCGGATCGCTGCGCAGAACGCGGTCGAAGCGCACGCGCGCCAGACCCCGCAGCGTGCCCAGCGCGTACTGGGCGGCCAGGGCCTCCAGTCGCTCGCGTCGGTCGGGGTGGGCGAGGTCCATCAGCGCGAATAGCCGGTCTGGTCGAGGCACTGGCGCAGGCGCACGAGGCCGCGCCGCACCCACGACTTGATGGTGCCCAGCGGTTGGCGCAGGTGCGCCGCCAGCTCGGCGTGCGACAGGCCCTGGAAGAACGCGAGCGCGATCGCCTGCCGGGCGGCCGGTTCGAGCGTCTCGACGCATGCGCGCACCGAGCTCGCCTCCGCGCCCTCGAGCAGCAGCTCGGGCGGCGTCGGCCCTTCGTCGGCGATGTCGAAGGCCGGGGCGTCGTCGTCCGTGGTCAGCGTCACCGTATCGAGGTCGCGGCGGCGCAGCTGGTCGAGACAGCGATTGCGCACGATCGAGGTCAACCACGTGATGGGCTGGCTCTTGGCGGCATCGTAGGTCCCGGCGTGATGCCACACGCTGATGTAGGCTTCCTGCAAGATTTCCTCGGCGGCGGCGGGGTCTCGTACGATACGCAGCGCCACGCCGTGCAGATGCGCGGAGGTCTGGCCGTAGAGCGCCTCGAACGCGCGCTGGTCGGCGAGCGCGACCCGCGCCAGCAAGGCCGCGAGACGCGCGCTCCGCTCGCCAGGATCGGCGACCGGCATCTTCAGGTGTCGCTTCGCGGCGCGCCGCCGCGGTCGCGCCGCCACATCACGTCGGGACGGTCGGCGGCGCCGTTCAGCGCCCGGGCCAGCACGAACATGAGGTCGGAGAGCCGATTGACGTAGCGACGCGCAGCCCCCTGGACTTCGTCGTGGGCGGCCATGGCGATCAGGCGCCGCTCGGCGCGCCGACAGACGGTGCGCACGACGTGCGCCAGCGAGGCCGCCCGGCTGCCACCCGGCAGAATGAATTCCTTCAGCGGCGGCAACGCGGCGTTGAACGTCTCGACCGCCTCCTCGAGCCGCAGGACATGGGCTTCGGTCACCGCGGCGTGGCCCGGAATCGAGAGCTCGCCACCCAGGTCGAACAGGTCATGCTGGACCTCGACGAGGCACGCGGCGATGGCGCTGGGGAGCGGCTCGGCCAGCAGCACCCCCACGGTGGCATTGAGCTCGTCGACGGCCCCGATGGCCTCGATGCGGGGCGCGTCCTTGGCCACGCGCGAGCCATCGCCCAGCCCTGTGGTGCCGGCGTCTCCGGTGCGGGTGACGATTCTGGAAAGGCGATGACCCATGGGGTGTGGTGCGGTGCGCCGCGATTTGCGCCTCGCGCGCCGCAGCCTAGCGAAAAGGCGAGAGGCGAGCAAGCCGGCAAGGGTGTGCGCCGTGCCCGAAACGCCTTGCCCGCCTGGCCACGGCGCCGGCTGCGCTAGGATAGGGCGGACGACCGGAAGGGAGCGGCGGATGGGAGCTGCGGTGGGCAACGATGACGCCTTCGAGCGCGGACTGCCGCGCAACGCGGCCAATCACGTGCCGCTCACGCCCCTGTCGCTCATCGCCCGCGCTGCCGATGTCTGGCCCGACCATCCGGCCGTCGTTCACGGCGAGCGCCGCTACACGTGGGCCGCGACCTACGCCCGGGCGCGCCGGCTCGCTTCGTCGCTGGCGGCCGCCGGGATCGGGCGCGGCGACACGGTGGCAGCGATGCTCGCCAACACGCCCGAGATGATCGAGGCGCACTTCGGGGTGCCCATGGCCGGCGGCGTGCTCAATACGCTGAACACGCGCCTGGATGCGGACGCGCTCGCCTTCATGCTCGACCACGGCGAGGCGCAGGTATTGCTCACCGATACCGAGTTCGCACCGGTGATCGAGGCCGCGCTTCGCAAGGTCGCGCGCCGTCCGCGCGTCATCGACGTGGCGGATGCGCTCGGCCCGTCGCACGCTAGTATCGGCGAGACCGACTACGAGGCGTTCATCGCTGCCGGCGACCCGGCGTTCGCCTGGTCGCCTCCGGACGACGAGTGGCGCTCGATCGCGCTCAACTACACCTCGGGAACCACCGGCAATCCGAAGGGCGTCGTCTACCACCATCGCGGCGCCTACCTCAATGCGCTGTCGAACGTGGTCGACTGGGGCATGCCGCGCCACGCGGTCTACCTGTGGACGCTGCCGATGTTCCACTGCAACGGGTGGTGCTTCCCCTGGACAATGGCGGCCCTCGCCGGGACGAACATCTGCCTGCGCCGCGTGGAGGCGGCTGCCGTCCTCGAGGCGATCCGCCGGCACCGGGTGACGCACTATTGCGGCGCCCCCATCGTGCATGCGATGCTGATCGACGCGCCGGCCGAAGCCAGGGCGGGCATCGACCATCGCGTCAGCGGCCTGGTCGCTGCCGCTGCCCCGCCGGCGGCGATGATCGAGGGCATGGAGCGGATGGGCTTCGACATCACCCATGTCTATGGGCTGACGGAAACCTACGGTCCGGCGGCGGTGTGCGCGAAGCACGCCTCGTGGGACGGGCTCGACATCGCGGCGCGCACCGAGCGCAACGGGCGCCAGGGCGTGCGCTACACCTGCCAGGAGGCGATGACGGTGCTGGACCCGACCTCGCTGCTGCCGGTGTCGCCGGACGGCGTCACGATCGGCGAGATCGTGTTCCGCGGCAACATCACCATGAAGGGTTATCTCAAGAATCCCGCGGCCACCGAGGAAGCGTTCGCCGGCGGCTGGTTCCACACCGGCGATCTCGCGGTTCTGCAACCCGACGGCTACGTGAAGATCCGCGACCGGGCGAAGGACGTGATCATCTCCGGTGGCGAGAACATCAGCTCGCTAGAGGTGGAGGAGGTCCTGTACCGGCATCCGTCCATCGTGGCGGCAGCCGTCGTCGCGCAGCCCGACGCGAAGTGGGGCGAGACGCCCTGCGCGTTCGTCGAGCTGCGGCCCGGCACCGCGTTGAGCGAGGCCGCGGTGATCGAGCACTGCCGCGCGCATCTCGCGCGCTTTAAGGCGCCGCGCGCGGTCGTGTTCGGCGAGCTGCCCAAGACGTCGACGGGGAAGATCCAGAAGTTCCTGCTGCGCGAGCGGGCGCGCTCGGCGCGCGCGATCGAATGAGCATCGCCACGGACGCGGCACGCGCCGCGAGCGACCCGCACGTGCTCGCCGACGTCGCCGCAGGCGTATGCACGCTCACCCTCAATCGCGGCGCGCGCTTCAACGCCCTGTCGCAGGACATGCTGGCCAGTCTCGACGCCGCGCTCGACGCGGTGGCCGCCGATCCTGCGATCCGCGTGGTCATCGTCGCCGGCGCCGGCCGCGGCTTCTGCGCCGGGCACGACCTGCGTGAGCTCAGCGCGCAGACCGATCCCGCCTGGCGGCGCGCGCTGTTCGCCGAGTGCGGCCGCGTGATGACCCGCCTGACCGAGCTGCCCCAGCCGGTGATTGCGCGCGTGCATGGCATCGCCACGGCCGCGGGGTGCCAGCTCGTGTCGATGTGCGACCTCGCCGTCGCGGCCGACGTCGCCCGCTTCGCGCTGCCGGGCGTCGACGTCGGCCTCTTCTGCTCGTCGCCGGCGGTGGGCGTGGCGCGCAACATCGGCCGCAAGCGCGTGATGGAGATGCTGCTGACCGGCGCATCCATCGACGCTGCGACCGCGCACGCCTGGGGCCTCGTCAACGCGGTGGTGCCGCTCGCCGAGCTCGACGCGACGGTGCGTCGCTACGCGCAGGCGATCGCGGCCAAGAGTCCGGCCGTCATCGCCCTGGGCAAGCAAGCGTTCTATCGGCAGGTCGAGCGCCCGCTCGCCGGCGCCTATCGGGACATGGCGGAGGTGATGGCGGCCAACCTGGCCGAGCCGCACGCCGCCGAAGGCATCGACGCCTTTCTTCAGAAGCGGCCGCCCGATTTCAGCCGGTGAGGGAGCACCGCCGGCCGGACCGGCCGGGGCGAGCGCCGGCTGCGCGTGCCCGGCCCTGCCGAATTGCATTGTCATTTGCTGCGTGCGAACGGATAATCCGCCCGCTCGCCGGCGGCGTACGCCCCGGCCGGCGCGGCACCGCCGCGATGCACTTTGCATGGCAGACGACATCCTCCTCGAGACTCGCGGGCTGACGAAGGAATTCAAGGGCTTCGTCGCGGTGAAGGATGTCGACCTCGCCGTGCGCCGCGGCACCATCCACGCGCTCATCGGTCCGAACGGCGCCGGCAAGACCACCTGCTTCAATCTGCTGACGCATTTCCTCACTCCCACCCGCGGCCAGATCTTCTTCGACGGCAAGGAGATCACGGGGTCGCGGCCGGCGGCCATCGCGCGCATGGGACTGGTACGCTCGTTCCAGATTTCCGCGGTGTTCCCGCACCTGACGGTGCTCGAGAACGTCCGCATCGCGTTGCAGCGCAAGCGCGGGCAGTCGTACGACTTCTGGCGCAGCGAGACCGTGCTCCATGCCCTCGACGCCCGCGCGCTGGAGCTCGTCGACGCGGTAGGGCTCGCGGGCTTCGAGGCCACGCTGGCCGTCGAGCTCGCCTACGGCCGCAAGCGCGCCCTGGAGATCGCGACGACCCTCGCGCTCGACCCGTTGATGATGCTTCTCGACGAGCCGACGGCCGGCATGGCGCACGATGACGTCGGCCGCATCGCCGCGCTCATCAAGCGCGTCGCGCAGGGCCGCACGGTACTGATGGTGGAGCACAACCTGTCCGTGGTGTCGACGCTCTCCGACCACATCACCGTGCTCGCGCGGGGCGAAGTCCTGGCGCAGGGCGACTACGCGGTGGTGTCGCAGGATCCGGCCGTGCAGGAAGCCTACCTGGGGGCGGCGCATGCCTGAGCCTGCGATGCGCGCCGAACCCGGCGCCGCGGGAGCGCCGCTTCTCGCGGTGCGCGAGCTCAACGCCTGGTATGGTGAATCGCACATCCTGCACGGCGTGGCGTTCGACGTCGCGGCCGGCGAGGTGGTCACGCTCCTCGGGCGCAACGGCGCCGGCAAGACCACCACGCTCAAGTCCATCATGGGCGTCGTCCCGCGGCGCGAAGGCTCGGTGCGTTTCGGCGGGCGCGAGACCATCCGCCTTCCCTCGAACCGCATCGCCCGCGAGGGCATCGCGTGGTGCCCCGAGGAGCGCGGCATATTCGCGAGCCTCAGCGTCGAGGAGAACCTGATGCTGCCGCCGCGCGTGCGCGACGGCGGCCTCACGCCCGATCAGGTCTACGAGCTGTTCCCGAACCTGCGCGAGCGACGCACCAGCCAGGGCACCAAGCTGTCGGGCGGAGAGCAGCAGATGCTCGCGATCGGCCGCATCCTGCGCACGGGCGCGCGGCTGCTCCTGCTCGACGAGCCCACCGAAGGTTTGGCGCCGGTGATCGTCCAGCAGATCGGCCGCACCATCGCGCGGCTGAAGTCGCAAGGCTTCACGATCCTGCTCGTCGAGCAGAATTTCCGGTTCGCGGCGACCGTCGCGGACCGCCATTACGTGATGGAGAACGGCCGCGTGGTCGACCTGATCGCCAACGCGGACCTCGACGCCAACATGGCGAAGCTGCACCAATACCTTGGCGTCTAGGCGCCGCATCTCGCATCTGCATTCACTCAGGAGGAAGCACATGAAGCTCGCAAGGAAGATCAACCTGCTGGCGCTCGCCGTCGCGTCGACGCTCGGCGCAAGCGCCGCGCAGGCGCAGATTTCCGACAACGTGATCAAGATAGGCGTGCTTACCGACATGTCGAGCCTGTACACCGACCTGGCCGGCGCCGGATCGGTCGCGGCCGCGCACATGGCCGTCGAGGACTCCGGCGTCGAGAAGCGCGGCCTCAAGGTCGAGTTCGTCACGGCCGATCACCAGAACAAGCCCGACATCGGCTCGACCATCGCCCGGCAGTGGTACGACGTCGACAAGGTGGACGTGATCGTCGACGTGCCGAACTCGGGGGTCGCGCTGGCAGTCAACCAGATCACGAAGGAAAAGGGCAAGGTGTTCCTGGCCTCCGGACCGGCCTCGTCCGATCTCACCGGAAAGGCATGCACGCCCAATACCGTCCACTGGACCTACGATACCTGGATGCTCGCCAACGGCACGGGCGGCGCCATCGCCAAGAGCGGGGGCGACTCGTGGTTCTTCCTCACGGCCGACTACGCGTTCGGCCAGGCGCTCGAGCGCGACACTGAAGCGGTCGTGCTGAAGAACGGCGGCAAGGTGCTCGGCAAGGTGCGCCACCCGCTTAACACGCAGGACTTCTCGTCGTTCCTGCTGCAGGCGCAGGCCTCGAAGGCCAAGATCGTCGGGCTCGCCAACGCCGGCGGCGACACCACCAACTCGATCAAGCAGGCGGCCGAGTTCGGCATTGTGAAGGGCGGCCAGAACCTGGCCGGGCTCCTCGTGTTCATCACCGACGTGCACGCGCTCGGACTCGCCACGGCGCAGGGACTGATCGTCACCAACACGTTCTACTGGGACACCAACGATGGCACGCGCGCGTTCGCCAAGCGCTTCGCCGAGCGAGACAAGGGTATCTACCCGACGATGGTGCATGCCGGCGTTTACGCGTCGGTGCTTCACTACCTCAAGGCGGTCGAGGCGCTGAAGAGCGACGACGGCACCAAGGTGGTCGCGAAGATGAAGGAGCTGCCCACCGACGATCCGCTGTTCGGCAAGGGCACGATCCGCGCGGACGGCCGCAAGATCCATCCGGCCTACTTGGTCGAGGTGAAGAAGCCATCGGAATCGAAGGGGCCCTGGGACTACTACAAGGTCCGCGCGACCATTCCCGCCGACCAGGCGTTCCGGCCATTGAAGGACGGCGAGTGTCCGCTGGTCAAGTAGCGCAGCGGCGCCGGGTCATCCCCGCCCGTGCGGGGAGCCCGGCCTGGGTTCGTCTGCGCGCGCCGTCGCCACGAGGGGTCCGCGCCGGCGCGGCGACAACGGGCATGCGATGACCGACATCTTCGGCATCCCGATCCAGGCCTTCGCAGGCCAGCTGCTGATCGGCCTCATCAACGGCGCGTTCTATGCGCTGCTGTCGCTCGGGCTGGCGGTGATCTTCGGGCTGCTGAACATCATCAACTTCACGCACGGCGCGCAGTACATGCTGGGCGCGTTCTGCGCCTGGTTCCTGTTGGAGAAGGCCGGGATCGGCTACTGGTGGGCGCTGCTCGTCGCGCCCGTCGTGATCGGCGCGCTGGGCATGCTGATCGAGCGCACGATGCTGGCCCGGCTCTATCGCCTCGACCACCTGTACGGCTTGCTGCTCACGTTCGGGCTGGCGCTGATCTTCCAGGGCATCTTCACGAACTTCTTCGGCAGCTCGGGCCAGCCCTATCGGCTGCCCGACGAGTTCGCCGGCGCGTTCAACCTCGGCTTCATGTTCCTGCCGAAGTACCGCGCCTGGGTGATCGTCGCGTCGGCGCTCGTCTGCCTCGGCACCTGGTTCGTGATCGAGCGTACCAAGCTCGGCGCCTACCTGCGCGCGGCCACCGAGAATCCCGCGCTGGTCCAGGCCTTCGGCGTGAACGTGCCGCGCATGATCACGCTCACCTACGGCTTCGGCGTCGCGCTCGCCGCGCTTGCGGGAGTGATGGCGGCGCCGATCTACCAGGTGAACCCGCAGATGGGTGCGAACCTCATCATCGTCGTCTTCGCCGTGGTCGTGGTCGGTGGCATGGGGTCGATCCTGGGCGCGATCGTCACCGGCTTTTCGCTCGGCGTCGTCGAGGGGTTGACCAAGGTGTTCTATCCGGAGGCCTCGAATACGGTGATCTTCGTGGTCATGGTGCTGGTCCTGCTGGTGAAGCCGGCCGGCCTGTTCGGACGCGAGCGCTAAATGGCGAGCGCGCCCCTCGCCACCCGCGTGCCCACGGTCCCCGCCCGGCGGGACCGCACGGGGCTCGCGATCGGCGCGATGGTCGCGCTGTTCGCCATTGGGCCGTGGATCGGGGTGTACCCCGTGTTCCTTATGAAGGCGCTGTGCTTCGCGCTGTTCGCATGCGCCTTCAACCTGCTGATCGGCTTCGGCGGCCTGCTCTCGTTCGGCCACGCGATGTTCTTCGGCACTGCGAGCTATGTCTGCGCGTACGCTGCGAAGACCTGGGGACTGTCGCCCGAGCTCGCGATCCTCGCAGGGACGGGCGCGGCGGCCGTCCTCGGCGCGATCGCCGGCGCGCTGGCGATCCGGCGGCAGGGCATCTACTTCGCGATGATCACCCTCGCGCTCGCGCAGATGGCCTATTTCTTCTATCTGCAGGCCCCCTTCACCCACGGCGAGGACGGCATCCAGGGCGTGCCGCGCGGCCGGCTGCTGGGCCTGGTGGACCTCGACGCGCCGCTCGCCATGTACTACTTCGTGCTCGTGGTGTTCACCGCCGGATTCCTGCTGATCTTCCGCGTGGTGCGCTCGCCGTTCGGCCAGGCGCTGAAGGCCATCCGGGAGAACGAGCCGCGCGCCATTTCCTTGGGCTACGACGCCGATCGCTACAAGCTGCTGGCCTTCATCCTGTCCGCGACGCTCGCCGGGCTTGCCGGCGCGACCAAGGCCATCGTCTTCCAGCTCGCGTCCCTGACGGACGTGCATTGGTCGATGTCCGGCGAAGTGGTGCTGATGACCTTGCTGGGCGGCATGGGCACGCTCTTCGGCCCGGTTGTCGGCGCGTTGGTCATCGTCTCGCTCGAGAACTATCTGTCCGTGTTCAGCCAGTGGGTCACGGTGATCACGGGCGTGATCTTCGTCGCGTGCGTGCTGGCCTTCCGGCGCGGCATCGTGGGCGAGCTGGCCGCGTGGTGGGAGCGCGCCCGCCGCTAGGGGCGATACCCGAAACGCGTCCGGGCGGCGCTGCACCGCTTTCGGGCCCGGCGTGGACCTTTGCCCGCATACCGGGCACGCCGTTGCGCCGGCAGGCGGTCCGTGCCGCTCCCAAGGCGTCCGTTCTTTGACCCCCGGGTCGCTTTCGCGCTAGATTGCCGCGTCCGGCGCGCCACCATCGGCGCGGCCCCGTTTGCCCCGACCCGAGGTTTCCATGCGCCTGACGTCCCTTCGAACACTCGCCGCCCGCGCGGCCGCCGCGCTCGGCCTCGCGGCGGCGCTCTTCGTGGCGCCGCCGATCGTTGCGCAGGAGCTGCGGATCGCCGTGGCGGCGGACGTCACGTCGATCGATCCACACTTCTTCAACCTGTTCCCCAACAACAACGTTGCCGAGCACCTGTTCGACAAGCTCGTGCAAATGGACCCGGACTCGAAGATGATCCCTGGCCTCGCGACGTCTTGGAAGAACATCGATCCCACTACCTGGGAGTTCAAGCTGCGCAAGGGCGCCAAGTTCACGGACGGCACCGAGCTCACCGCCGAGGACGTCGTGTACAGCCTCGACCGCGTGCCGCAGGTGCCGAACAGCCCGGGGCCGTTCACCGCGTACACCAAGATGATCGTGGGCAAGGAGGTCGTCGACCCCTACACGATCCGCTTCAAGACCGCGGCGCCGCACCCGCTGATGCCCAACGACCTGTCGACCATCTACATCGTGTCGAAGAAATCGGCCACGGGCATGTCGACCGAGGACTTCAACTCCGGGAAGGCCGCGGTGGGCAGCGGCCGGTACAAGCTCGTCCGCTATGTCAACGGCGACCGCGTCGACCTGGTGCGCAACGACGACTACTGGGGCGAGAAGCCGTACTGGCAGAAGGTGACCTTCCGCATCATCAAGAACGAGGCCGCGCGAGTGGCGGCGCTGCTCTCCGGCGACGTCGACGCGATCGAGCAGCCGCCCACCGCCGACCTGCCCAAGATCAAGGCCGACCCGAAGTTCACGGTGACCTCCAAGATCTCCCATCGCGTCATCTACTTCAACTTCGATCACCTGCAGCGTGTCAGCCCGTTCATCACCGGCAAGGATGGCAAGCCGCTCGACCGCAACCCGCTGCTCGACCCGCGCGTGCGCCATGCGATCTCCAAGGCGATCAACCGGCCCGCCATCGCCGAGCGCGTCATGGAAGGCCAGGCCATCCCGTCGGGACAGCTCGTGTCGGAGCGGCTGTTCGGCCACGTGCCGTCGCTCAAGGCGGACGTCTACGATCCGGAGGGCGCGAAGAAGCTCCTCGCGGAGGCCGGCTATCCGGACGGCTTCAACATCACGATCCACGGACCGGCGGGTCGCTACGTCAACGACGAGAAGATCGTGCAGGCGGTGGCGCAAATGCTCACGCGCGTCGGCATCGTCTCCAAGGTCGAAACCGCGCCGATGGCCCCGTATTCCTCGCGCGCCTCCAAGCAGGAGTTCAGCTTCCACATGGTGGGCTGGGGCGCCTCCACGGGCGAGGCGAGCTCGCCGCTGCGCTCGCTGCTCGCGACCTACGACACCAAGAAGGGCCTCGGCGCGGTCAACTGGGGCCGCTACAGCAACCCGAAGGTCGACTACCTGATCGAGCAGTCGCTCCAGCAGGTCGACGACGAGAACCGCAAGATCATGCTGCAGCGCGCGACCGAGCTCGCGATGTCCGACCTCGGCATCATGCCGATCCACTTCCAGTTCACCATCTGGGCGACGAAGAAGAGCGTGCAGTACGTGCCGCGGACGGACGAGTACACGCTCGCGTTCCAGTTCAAGCCGGCCAAGGGCTAGGCCATCGCGCTCCCTCGGCGGCACATTCGCTCGACCGGCGCGCCGGCACCGCGGCGCGCCGGGATCGCGGCGCGCCACCGCTGCGATGGAGCCCGCGGGGCACGCGCCCCGGCGGCGCGGAGCGCCTGAGGCGATGCTGGTCTTCATCATCCGCCGGGCGCTCCAGAGCGTGGCGGTGCTCGCCGTGATGTCGCTGCTGGTATTCGTGGGCGTGTACGCGATCGGCAACCCGGTCGACATCCTGATCAACCCGCAGGCGGACCAGCAGGATCGCGAGAATGCCATCGCCGCGCTGGGCCTCGACAAGCCCCTGTGGGCCCAGTACCTGTCCTTCCTCCACGGAGCGCTGACGGGCGACCTCGGCCGCTCGTTCGTGCACAGCACCTCGGCGCTCGGGTTGATCCTCGAGCGGATGCCGGCGACGATGGAGCTCGCCTTCGCGGCGATGCTGATCGCCGTCGTGCTCGGCATTCCGCTCGGGCTGTGGGCCGGCTTGCGGCCGAACGGCGTCGCCGGGCGCACGATCATGGCGGGCTCGATCTTGGGCTTCTCGCTGCCCACGTTCTGGGTCGGCCTGATGCTGATCATGGTCTTCGCCGTGTTCCTCGGGTGGCTGCCGTCCAACGGGCGCGGGGACACGGTCGACGTGCTGGGCGTCCCGGTCTCTTTTTTCACGCTCGACGGGCTGCGGCATCTCGCGCTGCCCGCGACGAACCTCGCGCTGTTCAACGTCGCGCTGCTCATCCGCCTGACCCGCGCGGGCGCGCAGGAGGCGCTGCTGCAGGATTACGTGAAGTTCGCGCGCGCCAAGGGCCTGTCGCACGCGCGCGTGATCGGCGTGCACGTGCTGCGCAACATCCTGATTCCGATCGTGACGGTGATCGGCCTGCAGTTCGGCGCGCTGATTGGCTTCGCGATCGTCACCGAGAGCGTGTTCGCCTGGCCGGGGATGGGCAAGCTCCTCATCGATTCCATCAACCTGCTCGACCGACCGGTGATCGTGGCCTACCTGCTCGTGATCGTGACTTTCTTCATCGTGATCAACCTGCTCGTGGACCTGCTCTATTCGGCGCTCGACCCGCGCGTGCGCCTGACGGACAGCCGGGGATGACGGTCCCGGCGCGGCCGGCGTCGAAGCCGCGCGGATGAGCGCCTTGCCGGCCGCGGCGGAGCCTGCCGCGCCCGCGCGCCGCGCCGAGACGCGTTGGCGGCGCATCGTTGCGGATTTCGTGTCGAATCCCGTCGCGGTGATCGGGCTCGCGATGCTCGCGGTCATCGTGCTGATTGCCGTGTTCGCGTCCGTGATCTCGCCGCAGAACCCATACGACCTCGGGCAGATCGACGTCATGGACAGCAAGCTCGAGCCAGGCGAACGGTCGGCCGGCGGGCAGAAGTTCTGGCTCGGCACGGACGACCAGGGGCGCGACATGCTCTCGGCGATCTTCTACGGCCTGCGGATCTCGCTGATCGTGGGCGTGACGAGCACCGTCATCGCGCTCGTGATCGGCCTCGCGATGGGTCTCACCGCGGCCTACGTCGGCGGCCGCGTCGAGGGCCTGGTGATGCGCATCGTCGACATCCAGCTCTCGTTCCCGCCCATCCTGATCGCGCTGATCCTCATCGCCGTGCTCGGGCAGGGCACCGGCAAGGTGATCGCCGCGCTGATCACCGTGCAGTGGGCCTATTACGCGCGCACAGTGCGCAGCGCCGCGCTGGTCGAGAAGCGCAAGGAATACATCGATGCGGCGCGCTGCCTCGCGCTCCCGCCGACGCGGATCGTGTTCCATCATCTCCTGCCGAACTGCCTGCCGCCGATGATCGTCGTGGCCACGGTGCAGGTGGCGGCTGCCATCGCGCTCGAGGCGACGCTGTCGTTCCTCGGCCTGGGGCTGCCGATCACGGAGCCGTCGCTCGGGTTGCTGATCGCCAACGGCTACCAGTACCTGCTCTCGGGCAAATACTGGATCAGCTTTTTCCCGGGCATCGCGCTGCTGCTGACGATCGTCAGCATCAACCTGGTGGCCGACCAGCTTCGCGACGTCCTCAATCCGAGGCTGCAACGGTGAGCCCGTACGATGAGGCCGAACGGTGAGCCCGGTTTCCGCTCCCCCGGTGCTCGAAGTTGAGGGCCTGCGCACGCATTTCTTCACGCGGGCCGGGGTCGTTAAGGCCGTCGACGACGTGTCGTTCACCGTGGCTCGCGGCGAGGTGGTGGGCCTGGTCGGCGAGTCGGGCTCCGGCAAATCGATGACGGGCTATTCGCTGATGGGCCTGATCGATCCGCCGGGCCGCATCGTGGCGGGACGCATCGCGCTCAATGGCGTCGACCTGCGCGCGCTCCCGCCTGAGGCCATGCGGCAGGTGCGCGGCAACCGGGTCGCGATGATCTTCCAGGATCCGATGATGACGCTCAATCCGGTTCTGCGCGTCGATACCCAGATGATCGAGGCGATCCAGGCGCATGCGCGAGTGAGCGACGCGAGCGCCCGGGCGCGCTCCCGCGAAGCGCTCGTCAAGGTCGGCATCGCGTCGCCCGACGAGCGTCTCGACGCCTACCCGCACCAGTTCTCCGGCGGCATGCGCCAGCGGGTGGCCATCGCCATCGCGCTGCTCAATGCGCCGGATCTCATCATCGCCGACGAGCCCACCACTGCGCTCGACGTGACGATTCAGGGCCAGATCCTCTACGAGATGCAGCGCCTGACGCGCGAGACCGGCGCGGCGGTGATCTGGATCACGCACGATCTGTCGGTGATCGCGGGGCTGGCGGATCGCGTGTGCGTGATGTACGCGGGGCGCATCGTGGAGGAGGGTGCGGTGACCGACGTGCTCGCGCAGCCGCGTCACCCGTATACCCGCGGGTTGATCGACTCCGTTCCGTCGAACAACGTGCGCGGGCAACGCTTGAAGCAGATTCCCGGCATGACGCCTTCGCTCCTCGATCTGCCGCCCGGCTGTCCGTTCCGGGTGCGCTGCCCGCACGCCGGGCAAGCATGCGGCGAAGCGCCGCCCATGCGGCCGTTCGGCGCGCCGGGGCAGGCCATTCGCTGCCACTATCCAATCGCCGCCGAGGTGGCCGCGGCATGAGCGGCGCGCGCGCCGCGCAGATCGTCTCTCGGGTGACGCCCGGATGAGCGCCGCGCCGAACATCGCAGCACCCGCCGCGCCCGCGTCGACCACGCCCGGAGCGCCGCCGCTGGTCGAGCTGCGCGACGTGTCGAAGCGCTTCGTCAAGGCGCTCGACCTCGCCGGACGCATCGGCAGCAGGCTCGGCGCCCGCGTGCGCGAGGAAGTGGTCCACGCGGTGGATCGCGTCGATCTCGCGATCGCCCCTGGCGAAGTGGTCGGTCTGGTCGGGGAGTCGGGCTGCGGCAAGTCGACGCTCGGGCGCCTCGCCGTAGGTTTGTTGCCGCTGTCGGGCGGCGAGCGCCGCTGGAAGGGAACGCCGCTCGGCGCGCAGCCGCCGGCGGCGGCGCGCGTCCTGCAGCTCAAGATGCAGATGATCTTCCAGGATCCGTACTCGGCGCTGAACCCGCGGATGCGCGTCATCGACATCGTCGGCGAGGCACCGGTAGTGCATCGGATCATCGCGCCGAAGCAGCAGGTCGAGTACGTCGGGCTGATGCTCAACCGCGTTGGGCTGGACCCGACCCTGATGCGCCGCTATCCGCATCAGTTCTCGGGCGGCCAGCGGGCACGGATCGGCATCGCCCGCGCGCTGGCCGTCAAGCCCGAGTTCCTGGTGTGCGACGAGTCGGTGGCGGCGCTGGACGTATCGATCCAGGCGCAGGTGCTCAACCTGTTCATGGAGTTGCGGGGCGCGCTGAACCTGACGTACCTGTTCATCAGCCACGACCTGGGCGTGGTGCAGTTCATCTCCGACCGGGTGGTGGTGATGTATCTCGGGCGGGTGGTGGAGTCGGCGCCGGCGGACGAGCTGTTCGCGCGGCCCAATCATCCCTATACCCGCGCATTGCTGGCCGAGATCGGCAAGGTCGAGCCGCGCAAGCGCACGTTCGTCCCGATCCAGGGCGAGATCCCGTCGCCGCTCGCGCCTCCGTCGGGCTGCCACTTCCATCCGCGTTGCCCTCATGTGATGCCGGTATGCCGCGAGGCGGCGCCACCGCTGGATTTCGTCGCGACGGGGCACCGGAGCGCCTGCTGGCTCAACGGCAACGCGACTGCTTGAGCGAGGCACCCGCCGCTCGATTTGACCCCCCGTGGTGCGGCGCGGTAAAATCATTCGGTTTGAATGGGGCCGGCCCGGCTCATTCGTGGCCCTGCTTGCGGCGCGCGCGTCCCCAGGCGGCGCCGCGAGTGCGGCACCGGCTGCGAAAGCCAAGGCGGATGCGCGCGCAGCTCGTCGTTGGAAACTGGAAGATGAACGGCGGGCAGGTCGCGAATGCGCACCTCCTCGCGCGGCTCGTGGACCAGGCGGGAGAAGTGTCCCGGGCGCTGGCGGTCTGCGTGCCGTTCCCGTACCTGAGGCAGGTGCAGCAGGCCCTGAGCGGCTCGCCGATCGCGTGGGGGGCGCAGGACGTCAGTCCCCACGCCTCGGGTGCCTATACCGGCGACGTCGCCGCGGGGATGGTGGCGGAGTTCGGCTGTCGCTACGCCATCGTGGGTCACTCCGAGCGCCGCCACGGCCATGGCGAGTCCGACGCGCTCGTGGCTGCCAAGGCGCTCGCGGCGGTCGTGGCAGGCCTCGTGCCGATCGCGTGCGTCGGAGAAACGCTCGCGGAGCGCGACGCCGGGCGCACGGAGGCAGTGGTCGTGCGTCAGCTCGACGCGGTGCTGGATGCCCTCGCCGGCGCCGCCGGTGCCGCCGTGTATGCCTACGAGCCGGTCTGGGCGATCGGCACCGGCCGCACCGCGGCGCCGGGCGAGGCGCAGGACGTGCATGCGCGGTTGCGCGCCCGGCTGGTGCAGGCGGGCGCGGGTGCGGCAGGTTTGCTGTACGGAGGGAGCGTCAAGTCCGCCAACGCGGGCGCGCTGTTTGCAATGCCCGACATCGATGGCGCCCTGGTTGGCGGCGCCTCGCTCGAGGCCAATGAATTTTTCGGCATCGCGCGTGCCTAACGCGAGGACAGACGGGCGCGCGGCAGGGTCGGCGAACCATCCGGGTTCGCGCAGGGCGATGCCATCACGGAGCCATGGATGACGTATCTCGAATCGGCAGTGCTGGTGCTCCATGTGCTCACGGCGGTCGCCGTATGCGGGTTCGTGCTCCTGCAGCATGGCAAGGGCGCGGACATGGGCGCGGCATTCGGCAGCGGCACATCCGGCAGCCTGTTCGGCGCGGCGGGATCGGCCAATTTCCTCTCGCGCACCACGGCGGTCCTCGCGACGGTGTTCTTCGTGACCAGCCTCGGCCTCACCTACATCGGTACGCTTCACGGCCGCCCGCAAGGTTTGATGGAAGGGGCCGCGCCCGAGAAGGCGGCGCCGGCCGCGGTGCCGAAGGCGCCGTCCGACGTTCCGCAGCCGGCGGGCGCGCCGGCGGTCCAGGGTGCAGCGCCTGGCGGCGACGCGCCGAAGTCCGGCGAGGTGCCGAAATAGCAAGCGATGCCGACGTGGTGAAATTGGTAGACACGCTGTCTTGAGGGGGCAGTGGCGAAAGCCGTGGGAGTTCGAGTCTCCCCGTCGGCACCATCGATTCAAAAGTGCGCGGCTACGGGTGGCCGGCGGCGCACCCGCAGGAATGGCCGCCGGTATACGGTGTGGGCGAAACGCAGGCTCCGATGCTCGAACAATATTTCCCCATCCTGCTGTTCATCGGCTTCGCGCTGGTACTGGGCTTCGTGATGCTCAGCGCGGGGCGGCTCGTCTCCCCCAACCGCCCCGATGCGCAGAAGCTGTCGCCCTACGAATGCGGCTTCGAGGCGTTCGAGGATGCGCGCATGAAATTCGACGTGCGCTACTACCTCGTCGCAATCCTGTTCATTTTGTTCGATCTCGAGATCGCGTTCCTCTTCCCCTGGGCGGTGGTGCTACCCGAGATCGGCCTGTTCGGCTTCGTGGCGATGATGATCTTCCTCCTCATTCTCGTGGTTGGCTTCGTGTACGAATGGAAGAAAGGCGCGCTGGAGTGGGAATAGCGGATCGGCGCCGCCACGCGCATGCACACGGCCGCCCGCCCGCCTCCGCGCGCGCGGTCGGCCCGGCCAGGCGATAGGCGAACATGGCGCTCGAAGGCGTACTCGAGAAAGGCTTCGTCACGACGTCCCTGGACAGCGTGATCAACTGGGCCCGCAACGGCTCGATGTGGCCGATGACCTTCGGCCTCGCCTGCTGCGCGGTCGAGATGATGCACGCGGGCGCCGCGCGCTACGACCTCGACCGGTTCGGCGTGGTGTTTCGGCCGAGCCCCCGGCAATCCGACGTGATGATCGTCGCCGGCACGCTGTGCAACAAGATGGCGCCGGCGCTGCGCAAGGTGTACGACCAGATGGCCGAGCCGCGCTGGGTGATCTCCATGGGGTCGTGCGCGAACGGCGGTGGCTATTATCACTACTCGTATTCCGTGGTGCGGGGCTGCGATCGCATCGTGCCCGTGGACATCTACGTTCCCGGCTGCCCGCCCACCGCAGAGGCGCTCATCTACGGCATCATCCAGCTCCAGAACAAGATCTGGCGCACCAACACGATCGCCCGCTGATGGCCGCCCGGGACGCAACGCTGGCGGCGGCGCTCGAGGCGATCCTCGGCGCGCGCGTCATGTCGCGCGTCGACGCGCTCGGCGAGCTCACCATCGTGGTTCCCGCCGCCGACTACCTCGAGGCTCTGCGCCTGCTGCGCGACCGCAACGAGCTCGGGTTCGAGATGCTCCTCGACCTGTGCGGCGTCGATTACAGCGCGTACGGCGACGACACCCGCGAGGGCCCGCGCTTCGCCGTGGTCTGCCATCTGTTGTCGCTGGCCAACAACTGGCGGCTGCGGGTGCGCACGTTCGCCACCGACGACGACTTCCCGGTGCTGCCGAGCGCCATCGACGTGTGGCCGTCCGCCAACTGGTACGAGCGGGAGGCATTCGACCTCTACGGCATCGTGTTCACGGGACATCCGGACCTGCGCCGCCTCCTCACCGACTACGGCTTCGTTGGCCATCCCTTCCGCAAGGACTTCCCCGTTTCGGGCCATGTCGAGATGCGCTACGACCCCGAGCAGGGGCGCGTCATCTACCAGCCGGTCAGCATCGAGCCGCGCGAGATCACGCCGCGCATCATCCGCGAGGAGCATTACGCGGACGAGCCGGGCTTCCGCAAGGGCTAGGCATGGCGGAGATCCGCAACTACACGATGAACTTCGGCCCGCAGCACCCGGCGGCGCACGGGGTGCTGCGGCTGGTGCTGGAGCTCGACGGCGAGGTGATCGAGCGCGCCGACCCGCACATCGGGCTGCTGCACCGCGCCACCGAGAAGCTGGCCGAGCAGAAGACCTGGATCCAGTCGCTGCCGTACATGGACCGGCTCGACTACGTGTCCATGATGTGCAACGAGCACGCCTACTGCCTTGCCATCGAGCGGCTGCTGGGCATCGACGTGCCGATCCGCGCGCAGTACATCCGCGTGATGTTCGACGAGATCACGCGCCTGCTCAACCACCTGATGTGGCTCGGTGCGCACTCCCTCGACATCGGCGGCATGACGACCTTCCTCTACGCGTTCCGCGAGCGCGAGGACCTGTTCGACATGTATGAGGCGGTGTCCGGCGCGCGCATGCACGCAGCCTACTACCGGCCGGGCGGGGTGTATCGCGACCTGCCCGAGCGCATGCCGAAGTACGAGCCGCGGCAGCGGCGCAACGCGCGGGCGATGGAGCAGCTCAACGACAATCGCGCCGGCACGCTGCTCGACTTCGTGGCCGATTTCACGCGGCGCTTTCCGGGCAACGTGGACGACTACGAGACCCTGCTCACCGACAACCGGATCTGGAAGCAGCGCACCGTGGGCATCGGCGTCGTCACGCCCGAGCGGGCGAAGGCGCTGGGCTTCACCGGCGCGATGCTGCGGGGCTCCGGCGTGCCGTGGGACCTGCGCAAGCAGCAGCCCTACGAGGTCTACGACCGGATGGATTTCGACATCCCCGTGGGCGCGACGGGCGACTGCTACGACCGCTACCTGGTCCGCATCGAGGAGATGCGCCAGTCGAACCGCATCATCGTCCAGTGCATCGACTGGCTCCGCGCCAATCCCGGGCCGGTGCTCACCGACAATCACAAGGTCGCCCCGCCGGCGCGCGAGTCGATGAAGTCGAACATGGAAGAGCTGATCCATCACTTCAAGCTCTTCACCGAGGGCATCCACGTGCCGCCGGGCGAGGTGTACGCCGCGATCGAGCACCCCAAGGGGGAGTTCGGCGTCTACGCCATCTCGGATGGCGCCAACAAGCCCTATCGGCTCAAGCTGCGCGCGCCCGACTTCGCGCACCTGGCCGCCCTCGACGAGATGTCGCGCGGACACATGATCGCCGACGTGGTGGCGATCATCGGCACGCAGGACATCGTGTTCGGGAGCATCGACCGGTGAGGGCGCTGCGCATCGCACCGCTGGGTCTTGCGCTGGTCTTGGCGCACGGTGCGGTGCACGCCGCCGCGGCACCCGCTCCCGCCGCCGGCCCCGCGCCGGCCGCGCCGGCCGCGCAACCGGGCGCACCGGCCGCACCTTCGATGCCCCCGGAGCAGCCCTCGTCGCGCGACGATCGCGAGGTGATCGAGGCGTCCGAGACCTGGCTCGCGCTCATCGACACGGGAAAGCTCGGCGCGGCCTGGGACGTGAGCGCGCCGACGCTGCGCAAGGTTGTCACCCGGGCGGACTGGATCAAAGGCATCGGCGCGGCCCGCAAGCCCTACGGCAAGCGGGTGTCGCGCGAGCGCGAGCGCTTCGCGCGGGCGCATTCGATTCCCGGGGCGCCGGAAGGCGACTACGCGATCATCGAGTTCACCACCCGCTTCGGCGAGGGCAAGGTCGCCACGGAGCAGCTCACCTGGTGGCTCGATCCCGACACCGCGGTGTGGCGTGTCGCCGGCTATCACGTCCGCTGAAACGCGAGCCTGCAATGCTCTCTCCCGACGCGCTGCGCAGGATCGACCGCGAGGTTGCCAAGTATCCGGCCGACCAGAAACAGTCCGCCGTGATGTCGGCGCTGGCCATCGCGCAGGATGAGCATGGCTGGCTGCCGGTCGCGGCGATGGACGCGGTGGCGCATCACCTCGGCATGCCGCCCGTGGCGGTCTACGAGGTCGCGACGTTCTACGCGATGTACAACCTCGCGCCCACCGGCCGCTTCAAGCTCACGCTGTGCACCAACCTGCCGTGCGCGCTGCAGGGCGCCAACATCGCCGCGGCGCATCTCAAGGCGCGACTCGGCATCGACTTCGGCGGCACCACGGCCGACGGCGCATTCACGCTGAAGGAGGGCGAGTGCTTCGGCGCGTGCGGCGACGCCCCGGTCCTGCTGGTCAACAACAAGCGCATGTGCAGCTATATGAAGCCTGCGAAGCTGGACGAGCTTATCGCCGAGCTGGCCGCCGCGGCCACGCGCGGCGAGGGCGCTCCCGCAGGCGAGGCGGAGGCGCACGACCGATGAACGCACCGTCCGAATTCCTGGACTACGGCCCCGACGCCGTGCTGATGGCCGGGCTCACGGGGCGCAACTGGCGGCTCGCCGACTACGTGAGCCGCGGCGGCTACGAGGCCCTGCGCCGGATTGTCACGGAGAAGACACCCCCCGAGCAGATCATCGCCGAGCTCAAGAAATCGGCGCTGCGCGGCCGCGGCGGCGCGGGCTTTCCCACCGGACTGAAGTGGAGCTTCATGCCGCGCCAGTTTCCCGGCGACAAGTACCTGGTGTGCAACTCCGACGAGGGCGAGCCCGGCACCTTCAAGGACCGCGACCTCATGCGCTACAACCCGCATGCGCTGTTCGAGGGAATGGCGATCGCCGGGTACGCGATGGGGTGCAGCCGGGGCTACAACTACGTGCACGGCGAGATCTGGGACGTCTACGAGCAATGCGAGGAAGCCCTGCGCGAAGCGGTCGACGCCGGGTTCGTCGGCACGGACATCCTCGGCACCGGCGTCTCGTTCGAGCTCTTCAACCATCACGGCTACGGCGCGTACATCTGCGGGGAGGAGACGGCCCTGCTCGAGTCGCTGGAGGGCAAGAAGGGTCTGCCGCGCTTCAAGCCGCCGTTTCCGGCCAGCTTCGGGCTGTACGGCAAGCCGACCACGATCAACAACACGGAGACGTTCGCGGCCGTGCCGTGGATCATGCGCAACGGCGGCGAGTGGTTCCTGAACCTCGGCCTGCCGAACAACGGGGGCACGAAGATCTTCTCCGTCTCGGGGGACGTCGCGCGCCCGGGCAACTTCGAGGTCCGCCTGGGCACGCCCTTCGCCACGCTGCTCGAGATGGCGGGCGGCATGCGGGACGGCCGCAAGCTCAAGGCCGTCATCCCGGGCGGCTCGTCAGCGCCCGTGCTGCCCGCCGACGTCATGATGGGCGTCACGATGGACTACGATGCCATCGCCAAGGCGGGCTCCATGCTGGGGTCGGGGGCCGTGATCGTCATCGACGAGACGCGCTGCATGGTGCGCAGCCTGATGCGCCTGTCTTACTTCTATTACGAGGAGTCGTGCGGCCAGTGCACGCCGTGCCGCGAGGGCACCGGCTGGCTCTATCGCATGGTCGGCCGCATCGAGAACGGGCAGGGGGCGCGCGCCGATCTCGACGTGCTGAACGACGTCGCCGACAACATCGCGGGGCGCACCATCTGCGCGCTGGGCGACGCCGCCGCGCTGCCGGTGAAGAGCTTCCTCAAGCACTTCCGTCCCGAGTTCGAGCATCACATCGACCATCGCGAGTGCGTCGTCCCGCACTACCTGTAGAAGCGCACATGCTCAATCTCGAAGTCGACGGCCGCAAGGTTGAAGTGCAGAACGGCAGCACCGTCATGGATGCCGCGCACAAGCTCGACATCTACGTGCCGCATTTCTGCTATCACAAGAAGCTCTCGATCGCGGCCAATTGCCGCATGTGCCTGGTGCAGGTCGAGAAGGCGCCGAAGCCCCTGCCGGCGTGCGCCACCCCGGCCACCGAGGGCATGAAGGTCTGGACGCACTCCGAGTCGGCGCAAAAGGCGCAGCGCGGCGTGATGGAGTTCCTGCTCATCAACCATCCGCTCGACTGCCCGATCTGCGACCAGGGGGGCGAGTGCCAGCTGCAGGACCTCGCCGTCGGGTACGGCGGCTCCGCGTCGCGCTTTCGCGAGCCGAAGCGCGTGGTGTTCGAGAAGAACCTCGGCCCGCTCATCTCGGCGCGCGAGATGACGCGCTGCATCCACTGCACGCGGTGCGTCCGGTTCGGTCAGGAAGTCGCCGGCGTGATGGAGCTCGGCATGATCGGCCGCGGCGAACACGCCGAAATCGTGTCCTTCGTCGGCAAGAGCGTCGATTCCGAGCTGTCCGGCAACATGATCGACGTGTGCCCGGTCGGGGCGCTCACGTCCAAGCCGTTCCGCTACGCGGCGCGCACGTGGGAGCTGTCGCGGCGCAGGAGCGTGTCGCCGCACGACGGGCTCGGCAGCAATCTTGTCGTGCAGGTCAAGGGCGGCGTGGTGATGCGCGTGCTGCCGCTTGAGAACGAAGCCGTGAACGAATGCTGGCTGTCCGACAAGGACCGCTTCTCGTACGGTGCGCTCAACTCGGAAGCGCGGCTCACCGCGCCGATGGTCAAGCAGAACGGCCAATGGCACGAGGTCGACTGGCCGACCGCGCTCGATGTCGTCGTGCGGGGCGTCCAGGACGTGGTGGCGCGCCACGGCGCCGCTGCGCTGGGCACCATCGCCTCGCCGCACGCTACGCTCGAGGAGCTCGCGCTTGCCGCGCGCCTCACCCGCGCGCTCGGCAGCGAGAACATCGATTTCCGGCTGCGGCAGACCGACTTCGCCGCCGACGGCCACCGCGCCGGCGTGCCCTGGCTCGGCATGCCGGTCGCCGACGTGGGACAGGTCGATCGTGCGCTCGTGATCGGGAGCTTCCTGCGCAAGGACCATCCGCTGCTCGCGCAGCGCCTGCGCCAGGCGGCGAAGAAGGGCGCGCAGGTGACCATGCTCCACTCGGTCGACGACGACTGGCTGATGCCGGTTGCGCACCGGTCGATCGTGGCGCCGTCGCTGCTGCCCCGCGCGCTCGCGGAGATCGTGGTCGCCGCGGCGCGGGCCGGCGGGCAGCCCGCGCCCGAAGCCTTGGCCGGCATCGACCCCTCGCCGGCGGCGCAGGCGATCGCGGCCAGTCTCGCGGGCGGCAGCGCGCGCGCGGTCTGGCTGGGCAACTATGCCGTCCAGCACCCCCAGGCGGCGCAGCTCGAGGTGCTCGCCGGCGAGCTCGCGCGCCTCACCGGCGCCCGCCTCGGCACGCTCACCGAGGCCGCGAACACCGTGGGGGCCCATCTGGCCGGGGCGGTCCCGGGTGCCGCCGGGCGAACCGCGCAGGCGATGCTGGGCGACGCCGCCTGCCGCGCGTACCTGCTGCTGCATGCCGAGCCGGAACTCGACTGCGCGCATCCCGTCGCGGCCCGCAACGCCCTCGACCAGGCCGATCTCGTCGTGGTGATGAGCGCGTTCCGCCACGGCTCCGGGTACGCCGACGTGCTGCTGCCGATCGCTCCGTTCAGCGAGACCGCCGGCACCTTCGTCAATTGCGAAGGGCGCGTGCAGAGCTTCGGCGGCGTCGTGCCGCCGCTGCGCGACACGCGCCCCGGCTGGAAGGTGCTGCGCGTGCTCGGCACGCTGCTGGGCCTGCCGGGCTTCGAGTTCGACACGTCCGAGCAGGTGCGCGATGCCGCCATCCCCGACGCCGCAGCGCTCGCGCAGCGCCTGCACAACGGCTGCGACGTGCCGTTCGGCGTCCCGGCGTCGACTGCCGCGGGCGTCGAGCGGGTGGCCGACGTCCCGATCTACTTCGCCGATCCGCTCGCGCGCCGCGCGGACGCCCTGCAACGCACCGCCGACGCCCGGCCGCCGCGGGCGCGGATGCATCGCGCGCAGTTCGAGCAGCTCGCGCTGGCCGAAGGCGGCCAGGTCAGGGTGCGCCAGGGCACGGGCGAGGCGGTGCTCACCGCCGAGGTCGACCTGGCCATGCCGCCGGGCGTGGTACGCATCGCGGCCGCACACCCGTCCACGTGCGGGCTGGATGCCCTGTCCGGGCCCGTGTCGCTGGAGCGCGCCTGATGGACTATCTCGAGCCGGTGCGCGCGTTCCTGCTGTGGGCCCCGGTCTGGACCCTCGGCAAGATCGCGCTGATCGCCGTGCCGCTGATCCTCGCGGTCGCCTACCTCACCTACGCCGAGCGCAAGGTGATCGGCTGGATGCAGGTGCGCATCGGGCCGAACCGCGTCGGCCCATTCGGTCTCCTCCAGCCATTCGCCGACGTGCTGAAGATGCTGTTCAAGGAGGTCATCGTGCCCACCGGCGCCAACCGGTGGCTGTTCTTCATCGCGCCGATGCTATCGCTCGCCCCGGCGCTCGCGGCCTGGGCCGTGGTGCCGTTCACCGACCGGCTGGTGCTGTCGAACATCAACGCGGGCCTGCTCTACATCCTGGCGATGACCTCCGTCGGCGTCTACGGCGTCATCCTGGCCGGATGGGCGTCGAACTCGAAGTACGCGTTCCTGGGGTGCCTGCGCTCCGCCGCGCAGATCGTGTCGTACGAGATCGCCATGGGCTTCGCGCTGGTGGGCGTCCTGATGGCCGCAAACAGCCTCAACCTGACCGACATTGTCCACGGCCAGGACGGCGGGGCGTGGCACTGGTATGTGTGGCCGCTGTTTCCGCTGTTCATCGTCTACCTCGTGGCCGGCATCGCCGAGACCAACCGCCATCCGTTCGACGTCGCAGAGGGCGAGTCGGAGATCGTCGCGGGCTTCCACGTCGAGTACTCGGGGATCGCGTTCGCGCTGTTCTTCCTCGCCGAATACATGAACATGATCCTGATCGCGGCGCTGTGCTCGGTCATGTTCCTCGGCGGCTGGCTCGCGCCGCTGCCGGTGTTCAACGACGGCCCACTCGCCCGCGTGCTCGGCGACGGCATCGTGTGGCTGTTCGCGAAGATGGCCCTCATCCTCTTCGTGTTCCTGTGGATCCGCGCGACCTTCCCGCGCTATCGCTACGACCAGATCATGCGGCTGGGCTGGAAGGTCTTCATCCCGGTCACGCTGGTCTGGATCGTCTTCATCGGCGCGATGATGCAGACGCGCTTCGCCTGGTTGTTTCACTGAGTCCGCCAATGCTGCAACGCGTCCGCGATTTCATCGGTACCTGGGTGCTCTACGAGCTGTGGAAAGGCCTCTTCCTGACCGGCCGGCACATGTTCGCCCGCAAGGTCACCGTGCTGTTCCCGGAAGAGAAGACGCCCATGGGACCGCGCTTCCGCGGGTTGCACGCGCTGCGACGCTATGCCAACGGCGAGGAGCGCTGCATCGCCTGCAAGTTGTGCGAGGCCGTGTGCCCGGCGCTCGCCATCACCATCGAATCGGAGCAGCGCGACGACGGCACGCGCCGGACCACCCGCTACGACATCGACCTCACCAAGTGCATCTTCTGCGGCTTCTGCGAGGAGAGCTGCCCGGTCGACTCCATCGTCGAGACGCGGATCCTCGAATACCACGGCGAGCGGCGCGGCGATCTCATCTACACGAAGGAGATGCTGCTGGCCGTGGGCGACCGCTACGAGGCGCAGATCGCCGCCGACCGCGCCGCGGACGCGCCGTACCGATGAGCGCGCGAGCCGAAGGGGCCTGGCCGATGCGCCGATAGCCAAATGGCCTTCCAGACCTTCACCTTCTACGCGTTCGCCGCGATCCTCGTGTTCGCGGCGCTGCGCGTCGTGACCACGCGCAATCCGGTGCAGGCCGCGCTGTGGCTGGTGCTCGCATTCTTCACCGCCGCGGGCGTGTGGATCCTGCTGCAAGCCGAGTTCCTGGCGATCACGCTCGTGCTGGTGTACGTGGGCGCGGTGATGGTGCTGTTCCTGTTCGTCGTCATGATGCTGGACGTCAACTTCGACCACCTGCGCCAGCATTTCCGCAGCTACGTACCGATCGGCGCGCTGGTCGGCGCGCTGGTGCTGCTCGAGATGGCGCTCGTGATCATCGCCAGCGCCATCGGGCCCGGCACCGCGCTGCCGGCGGCGTCCGCCGACAGCAACACCAAGGCGCTCGGGCGGCTGATCTACGTCGACTACGTGTATCCGTTCGAGGTCGCGGCGGTGGTGCTCCTGGTGGCGATCGTGGCCGCCATCGCGCTCACACACCGCGAGCGGCGCGACTCGAAATACCAGGCGCCGGGCGACCAGGTGAAGGTGCGCCGGTCCGATCGCGTGCGGATCGTGAAGATGCCGGCGGAAAAGCGTTGATGCGCCCGCGGCGCTGCGAAAGGGCAAGCACGTGACGATCGCCGACGCGCCGACCCTGGCGCACTACCTCGTGCTGGGCGCAATCCTGTTCGCCATCAGCATGGCGGGCATTTTCCTCAACCGGCGCAACGTCATCATCGTGCTGATGGCCGTCGAGCTGATGCTGCTGGCGGTCAACCTCAACTTCGTCGCGTTCTCCCGCTACCTGGGCGACATGGGCGGGCAGGTGTTCGTGTTCTTCATCCTCACGGTAGCGGCCGCCGAATCGGCGATCGGCCTCGCCATCCTCGTGCTCCTGTTCCGCAACGTCGGCTCCATCGACGTCGAGGACCTGGGCACACTGAAGGGCTGAAGGGGCGTCCATGTCGATGCACGCCCTCTACCTGCTGGTGCCGCTCGCCCCGCTTGTCGCTTCGATCGTGGTGGGGTTGTTCGGCGCGCGGCTCGGCCGCAGCGTGTCTCACTGGCTGTGCATCCTTGGCGTGGGCGTCGCGTTCGGCGCGTCGTGGCTCATCGCACAAGACGTCGGCGCCGGCCACGTGTTCGACGGCGACCTCTACACCTGGCTGCAGTCGGGCGAGCTGCGGCTGTCGGTGGGCTTCCTGATCGACCGGCTGACCACGACCATGATGCTCGTGGTGACCTTCGTGTCGCTGATGGTGCACGTCTATACCGTCGGGTACATGGCGGAGGACCCCGGCTATACGCGCTTCTTCTCCTACATCTCGCTGTTCACCTTCGCCATGCTCATGCTCGTGATGAGCAACAACTTCGTGCAGCTGTTCTTCGGCTGGGAGGCCGTGGGGCTGGTGTCCTATCTCCTGATCGGCTTCTGGTACACGCGGCCCACGGCCATCTACGCGAACCTGAAGGCGTTCCTGGCCAATCGCGTGGGCGACTTCGGCTTCGTGCTGGGCATCGGACTGGTGCTGGCGTACTGCGGGTCGCTCGACTACGCGCCGGTGTTTGCCAAGGCTCCCTCGCTGGCCGGCGTCACGCTGGAGGTCTGGCCGGGGCAGCAATGGTCGCTCATGAGCGTGCTGTGCATCTGCCTGTTCATCGGGGCGATGGGCAAGAGCGCCCAGGTGCCGCTGCACGTGTGGCTGCCCGATTCGATGGAGGGCCCCACCCCCATCTCCGCGCTGATCCACGCGGCGACGATGGTCACGGCCGGCATCTTCATGGTCGCGCGCATGAGCCCGCTGTTCGAGCTGTCGGACACCGCGCTGTCGTTCGTGACGATCATCGGCGCCACCACGGCGCTTTCCATGGCGTTCCTCGGCATCGTGCAGAACGACATCAAGCGGGTGGTCGCGTACTCGACGCTGTCGCAGCTCGGCTACATGACGGTGGCGCTCGGCGTGTCGGCCTACTCGGCGGCGATCTTCCACCTGATGACGCATGCCTTCTTCAAGGCCCTGTTGTTCCTCGGCGCCGGGTCGGTGATCATGGCGATGCACCACGAGCAGGACCTGCGCAAAATGGGCGGGCTGCGCCGCTTCCTTCCCGTCACCTACATCACGGCGGTGATCGGCTCCCTCGCGCTGGCCGGCATTCCGCCGTTCGCGGGGTTCTTCTCGAAGGACGTGATCATCGAGGCCGTGCAGGCGTCGAACGTGGGCGGGCACGGCTACGCGTACTTCGCCGTGCTGAGCGGCGTCTTCATCACGGCGTTCTACTCGTTTCGCATGCTGTTCCTGGCCTTCCATGGCGCGCCGCGCTTTGCTCTCCACTCGCCCGATCTGCACTCGCCGGGCCAGCACTCGCCGGCGCATCCGGTGGCGACAGCGGGTGCGCATCCCGCCGATCACGACGCCTCGCACGCGGCGGGCGCCGAGCCCGACGCGCAGGCCCATTCCGCCGGTCCGCCTCGCGAGCCTTCATGGGTGGTCACCGTTCCGCTGATCCTGCTCGCGATCCCGTCGATCGTCGCGGGCTATATCTTCGTCGAGCCGATGCTATTCGGCGGCTGGTTCGGTGACGCCATCGTCGTGCACGAGGCGCACGACGTGCTGGGCGAGCTCAATGCGGAATGGCACGGGGCGGTGCCGTTCATGCTGCACGCGCTGGCCACTGCGCCGTTCTGGCTCGCCGTGGCCGGCATCGCGGCGGCCGGCTACTGTTACCTGATCAACCCGGGCTTTCCTGAACTGGCGCGCAGGCGGTTGCACGGTCTCTACACGCTGCTCGATCATAAGTACTACTTCGACGCCTTCAATGACTGGTTCTTCGCTGGCGGCGCCCGCAAGGTCGGCCACGTGGCGTCGACGGTCGGCGACCGCACGCTCATCGACGGCGTGCTGGTGAACGGCACCGCGCGGCTCGTCGGATGGTCCGCGGGGCTGGTGCGGCATCTCCAGTCCGGCTACGTCTACCACTACGCGTTCACGATGATCATCGGCGTGTTCGTGCTGCTCTACTGGTGGGGGGTCCGGTGACCGGCGCCGCGACCGCGCCTTTCCTGTCGCTGGCGATCTTCGTTCCGATCGCGGCGGGGCTGGCGGTGCTCGCGGTGGGCCGCGAGCGCGATGTCGCGGTGGCGCGCTGGATCGCGCTGGTGGGCGCGATCGCGGGCTTCCTCGTCACGGTACCGCTGTACGCCCAGTTCGACACCACGGCGTCGGCAATGCAGTTCGTCGAGCGGGCCGAGTGGATCCCGCGCTTCGACATCCACTATCACCTCGGCGTCGACGGGATCTCCGTCCTGTTCGTGCTGCTGAACAGCTTCGTGACGGTGCTGGTGGTATGGGCCGGGTGGGAGGTGATCACGACCCGCGTGTCGCAGTATCTCGCGGCGTTCCTGATCATGTCCGGCCTCGTCAACGGCGTCTTCGCCGCGCTCGACGGCGTGCTGTTCTACATGTTCTTCGAGGCCATGCTCATCCCGATGTACCTGATCATCGGCGTGTGGGGCGGGCCCAACCGCGTCTACGCTGCGCTCAAGTTCTTCCTCTACACGCTGCTCGGCTCGCTGCTGATGCTTGTGGCGCTCATCTACCTCTACAACGTCTCGCAGAGCTTCGCCATCCTGGACTGGTACGAGGTGCCGCTCTCGTTCCCCGTGCAGGTGCTGCTGTTCGTCGCGTTCTTCCTGGCGTTCTCGGTAAAGGTGCCGATGTGGCCGGTGCACACCTGGCTGCCCGACGCGCACGTCGAGGCGCCCACCGGGGGCTCGGTGGTGCTGGCCGCGATCACCCTGAAGATCGGGGCGTACGGCTTCGTGCGCTTCGTGCTGCCGATCCTGCCGGACGCGTCACGGTCGCTGTCCGGCTTCGTGATCACGCTGTCGTTGATCGCCGTCGTCTACATCGGGTTCGTGGCGCTCGTGCAGACGGACATGAAGAAGCTCATTGCGTATTCGTCGATATCGCACATGGGCTTCGTCACGCTGGGCTTCTTCCTGTTCAGCCAGCTCGGCGCGGAGGGGGCGCTCGCCCAGATGATCTCGCACGGCTTCGTATCGGCCGCCATGTTCCTCTGCGTCGGCGTGCTGTACGACCGCCTCCACAGCCGCCAGATCGCCGACTACGGCGGGGTCGTCAATACGATGCCGCGCTTCGCCGCATTCCTGATGCTGTTCGCGATGGCCAACTGCGGATTGCCCGGCACTTCCGGCTTCGTGGGCGAATTCCTCGTGATCCTGGCGGCGGTCAAGGCCAACTTCTGGATCGGGTTCCTCGCGGGCACCACCCTCATCCTCGGCGCGGCGTACACGCTGTGGATGTACAAGCGCGTCGTGTTCGGGCCGGTCGCCAACGCCGGCGTCGCCGCGCTCGCCGACATCGGCCCGCGGGAGTTCTGGCTGCTGGCCGTGGTGGCCGCAGGCGTGCTCGCGATGGGCGTCTACCCGAAGGCGTTCATCGACGTGATGCACGTGTCGGTCGCCGACCTGCTCACCCAGGTCGCGAAGTCCAAGCTCTAGAAGGCATCGCCAATGATCGACGTCGCGCCCGCGCTTCCCGAGATCGTCATCCTGACGGCGGCGTCGATCATCCTCGTCGTCGACCTGTTCGTCGACGACGCGCGCCGGCACATGAGCTATTGGCTGACGCAGCTCGCGCTGCTGGTCGCTTCCTGCGTGACCCTGAAATGGCTGCACCTCACGGGCGTGAAGGCGTTCCACAACATGATCGTCGACGACATGCTCGCCGACTTCCTGCGCATCGCGTGCTTCGTCACGGTCTCGCTCACCCTGTTCTACTCGCGCACGTACCTCCAGGCGCGCGGGCTGTTCCGCGGCGAGACGTTCGTGCTGGTCCTGTTCGCGCTGCTCGGGATGCAGATCATCATCACGGGCAACCACTTCCTCACGCTCTACCTCGGGCTCGAGCTGCTCTCCCTGTCGCTCTATGCGCTGGTCGCGCTGCAGCGGGATCGCCGCCAGGCCGCCGAGGCTGCGATGAAGTATTTCGTGCTGGGCGCGCTGGCTTCCGGCATGCTGCTGTACGGCCTGTCGATGATCTACGGCGCCACGGGCAGCCTCGACGTGGACCTCGTCGCACGTGCGCTCAACGGTGCCCAGCCCAACCGCACGCTGCTCATCTTCGGGCTGGTGTTCGTCGTGTCCGGCATCGCCTTCAAGCTCGGCGTGGTCCCTTACCACATGTGGGTGCCTGACGTGTACGACGGGGCGCCGACCGCCTTGACGCTCCTGATCGGCAGCGCGCCGGAGCTGGCCGGATTCGCCCTCGCGCTGCGCCTGCTGTCGGGAGCTCTGCAGGGCGCGGCGGTCGACTGGCAGGGCATGCTCATCGTGCTGGCGGTGCTGTCGGTGGTGCTCGGCAACCTGATCGCCATCGCGCAGACGAGCATCAAGCGCATGCTCGCGTACTCGGCCATCGCCAACATGGGCTACATGCTCATGGGATTCCTGACCGCCAACCGCTACGGCTATGCCGCGGCCATGTTCTATACGATCTCGTATGTGCTGACCACGCTGGCCTCGTTCGGCGTGGTCTTGTTGCTCACGCGCGCCGGCTTCGAGGCCGACCAGATCGACGATTTCCGGGGCCTGAACCAGCGCTCGCCGTGGTGGGCGTTCATGATGCTTCTGGTGATGTTCTCGCTGGCGGGCATTCCGCCGACGATCGGCTTCTACGCCAAGTTCATGGTGTTCGAGGCCGCGGTCACCGAGGGCTTCGTGTGGCTCGCGGTAGTAGGGGTTCTGGCTTCGCTGTACGGCGCGTTCTACTACCTGCGCATCGTCAAGCTGATGTACTTCGACGATCCGGTCGACACGGCGCCCATCGCGGCACGCGGCGACGCCCGCGTGCTGCTGTCGGTCAACGGGCTCGCGCTGCTCGTCCTCGGCATCCTGCCGCAGCAGCTCATCGGGCTGTGCGCCATCGCGCTCACGCAATCCAACTTCCCGTAGCGAGGCCTCGGCACGGGCGCGCTGACCCGGCGCGCCGTGCTAACATCGCCGGCCGTCGAACCCACCCGCGCGTTCCAAGCGCGCGAACCCACGAGCGCGCACTCACCCGCGCGGCCCCACAGCAAAGCATGCGCGTCGGCCTTTTCGTCACCTGCCTCGTCGACCTGATGCGACCTTCGATCGGGTTCGCCGCGATCGACCTCCTCGAGGCCGGTGGTGCCGAAGTGTTCGTGCCGGCGGCCCAGACGTGCTGCGGCCAGCCGCCCTACAACGCGGGCGACCGCGCCGACGCCCTGCCGCTCGCCCGCAAGGTCATCGAGGAATTCGAAGGCTGCGACTACCTGGTCGCGCCGTCGGGCTCCTGCAGCGGCATGATCCGCACGCACTACGCCGACTTGTTCCGGGACGACGTCGCCTGGTCGGCGCGCGCGGCCGCACTCGCCGCCAAGACGCGCGAGCTCACCGACTTCCTCGTCAACGTGCTGAAGATCAGCGCAGTGCCGGGCCGCTTCACCGGGCGCGTGACCTACCACGATGGCTGTAGCGGACTGCGCGAGATGGGCGTGAAGGCGCAGCCGCGCGTCCTGCTGCGCGCGGTGCCCGGGCTCGAGCTCGTGGAGATGGCCGAATGCGAGACCTGCTGCGGCTTCGGCGGCGCGTTCGCGGTGAAGTTCGGCGAGATCTCCACGCGGCTCTCCGACAACAAGTGCGCGCACGTTGCCGACAGCGGCGCCGATGCTCTGGTCGCCGGCGATCTCGGCTGCCTGCTGACGCTGGAGGGGCGCCTGCGCCGCCGCGGCGACCTGACCACCCGAGTGCTCCACGTCGCCGAAGTGCTCGCCGGATCACCGGAGCGCTGACACGATGCAGATCGCCTCGATGCATTTCAAGGAGCGGGCGCACGAGCGTCTCCACGACGCCCAGCTCCAGCGCAACATGCGCACGATGAAGGGCAAGTTCGTCGACAAGCGCCGCGTCGCGATGGTCGAGCTCGACGACTTCGAGGGCACCCGCGACGCTGCGCAGGCCGTGCGCCAGCGCGTCCTGGCCGACCTCGACGTATGGCTCGCGATGTTCGAGGAAAACGCAACCGCGAATGGCGCGACGGTTTTGTACGCCCGGACGCCTGCCGACGTGAACGCGCTGGTGGTCGCGATCGCGCGGCGGCACGGGGTGGCCAAGGCCATCAAGTCGAAGTCGATGGTCTCGGAGGAGTCGTCGCTCGACCACGCCATCGAGGCGGCCGGAATGCAGGTGGTCGAGACCGACCTCGGCGAGTACATCCTGCAGATCAACGGCTACGAGCCGCCGTCGCACATCATCGGCCCCGCGCTGCACAAATCCAAGGAAGAGGTCTCCGAGCTGTTCGCGCGCACGCATGGCACGCCCCGCAAGGACCTGATCGAGGACCTGTGCCTGGAGGCGCGCGCCGTGCTGCGCGAGCACTACCTCACCGCGGACCTCGGCATTTCCGGCGGCAATTTCTTCGTCGCGGAGACCGGCTCGGTCGTGCTGGTCACCAACGAGGGCAACGCCACGCTCACGACCACGTTGCCGAAGGTGCACGTGGCGATCTCGGGCATCGAGAAGGTCGTGCCCACGCTCGAGGACGTCGCCACGCTCATGCGCCTACTGCCGCGCTCGGCCACCGGCCAGTCCATCTCGAACTACCTGGACGTGCTGACGGGCGTGAAGCAGCGCGGCGAGTTCCATGGCGCCGAGCACATGTATTTCATCGTCGTCGACGCCGGCCGGTCGGCGGTGCTCGCGAGCGACGTGCGCGAGGCGCTCCAGTGCATCCGGTGCGGCGCGTGCATGAACCACTGCCCCGTCTACCAGAACATCGGCGGGCATTCCTACGGCTGGGTTTACCCGGGTCCGATCGGCTCGGTCCTCACCCCCATGTATGTCGGCCTCGAAAATGCGCAGGACCTGCCGCAGGCCTCGACGCTCTGCAACCAGTGCGGCGTGGTCTGCCCGGTCAAGATCCCGCTGCCCGACCTCCTGCGCAAGCTGCGCGAGAAGGAATTCGAAGGCGGAATGCGTCCGTGGCTCGAGCGCGCGGCGCTGCGCGGCTGGACCTGGCTCGCCCGGCGGCCCGCCCTGTACGGACCGGCGACGCGCCTCGGCGTGCGCATGCTGCGTGCGCTGGGCGGGCGCGCCGGACTGATCCACAAGCTGCCGCTGGGCGCGGGATGGACCGACGGCCGCGACTTGCCGGCGCCCGCCGGGCGCACGTTCCGCGAGCTCTACGCAGCGCGGCGCGACGACGCCCCGCCGGTGCCCCGGTGAGCACGCTGCACGCCATCACGGCGATGCCGCCGCGGCTTTCGCGGCGCGCGGATGCGCTCGGCACCGAGAATGCGTTCGTCGTCCTCGCCGAGGTGAATGCGCTGCTTCGCCAGGGCCGCGACATCGTGTCGTTCTGCATCGGCCAGCCCGACTTCCCGACCCCCGTTCACGTGCAGGACGCGGCGATTGCCGCCATTCGCGGTGGCAAGCACGGCTACACGCCGTCGGCGGGAATCGACGAGCTGCGCGCCGCCGCGGCGCGCGACCTCGGGGCGCGTCGGAGGCTCGACATCCGTCCCGACGACGTCGTGGTGGCCGCGGGAGCGAAGCCGTTCATCGCGTACACGATCGCCTCGGTGACCGACTACGGCGTGGGCGACGAGGTGATCTACCCCGTGCCCGGCTTCCCGATCTACGAGTCGCAGATCGTCGCGAACGGCGCCGTGCCCGTGCCGATCTTCCTGCGCGAGGCGCGCGACTTCGCGTTCGATCCCGCCGAGCTCGAGGCGAAGATCACGCCGAAGACGCGCCTCCTGATTCTCAACACGCCCCAGAACCCGACCGGCGGGGTGCTGAGTCGCGAAGACCTCGACGCCATCGCCGCGGTGCTCGAGCAGCACCCGCAGGTCTGGGTGTTCGCCGACGAGATCTACTCGCGACTGGTGTACGACGGGGCATTCGACACGCTCGCGACGCGGCCGGGGCTGCTCGAGCGCACCGTGATCAGCGACGGCGCCTCGAAGACGTGGGCTATGACCGGCTGGCGCATCGGGTACGTGGCCAATCGCGCGCTCGCGCCGGTGTTCACGCGCTGGATCACCAACACCGAGTCGTGCGCCTCGCAGATCTCCCAATGGGCGGCGGTTGCGGCGATCGACGGTCCGCAGGATGCCGCTGATGCCATGCGCGCGAGCTTCCTCGAACGCCGCGACCTGATCGTGCGGCTGCTCAACGCGGTGCCCGGCGTGCGCTGCAAGTTACCCGGTGGCGCCTTCTACGCATGGCCGAACGTGACGGACGCATGCCGCATGACCGGCTGCACCGATTCCGAGGTGCTGCGCAAGCGGCTCCTCGCAGAACGCGGCGTGGCGGTGCTCGCCGACATCCATTTCGGCCGGCGCGTGCCGGGCGACGGACAGCACATCCGGTTCTCCTACGCCGCGTCGAATGCCGCGATCGAGCAGGGCGTGTCCCGGCTCGCCGACTTCGTGCGCAGCGCCGCGCGCTAGGCAGCCATGGCCGACCTGCTCGACGACAACCGCGCCGCGCGCGACGCCGTGCTGGGCGACGTGCGCCGGGCGTTGCGCAGCACGCAGGGCGATGCCGCCCGGCGCGCCGCGGCCGTCGCGTATGTCGACGCGCATGGCCAGGGACCGCGCCCCTTCATGCCGATGGATCTCGCCGCGCGCTTCCGTCTGCGCGCGGCCGACATGGCCAGCACGGTCGAGCGAATCGAGGCGCTCGAAGCGATTCCCGCGGCGGTAGCGCGGTACGTGGGCGCGCTCGAGCTCGCGCCCGCCCTGGCGGAACAGAAGTCCCTCGCGGGCGTCTGCTGGCCCGAATTCGCCGCGCTGGATTGGTCGGCCGCCGGGCTATCCATCGACAGTCGCCCCACGTCCGGTCACGACCGGCTCGGCATCACCGGATGCTTCTGCGCGATCGCCGAGACCGGCACGCTGGTGTTCACTTCGTCCGCCGCCACGCCCACCGCCACGCTATTGCTGCCGGATACGCACATCTGCGTCGTCCGCTCCGATCGCATCGTGCCCGGGCTGGAGGAGGCGTTCGCGCTCGTGCGGCGCGACCACGCCACGATGCCTCGCGCGATCAACTGCGTGTCGGGGCCTTCGCGCACCGGCGACATCGAGCAGACCATCGTGCTCGGCGCGCACGGCCCGTTTCGCGTCCACGTCCTGCTGCTTCCCTGACCCGCGCGGCGGGACCGCGGTCTCACCCGGCCAGCGCCATCGCCGGCAGCGCCATCGCCGGCAGCGCCAGCCCGGCGAGCAGCGCTAGGCGGGATTCTGCTGGATGAGCGGCTCCCGATGCCGCGCGGCGCGCGTGCGGAACGTGATCGAGTAGCGCAGGGCGCGCGTCGGCGCGATCGCATGCTGCCACCGCCAGCGGATCTCGCGCTGCAACAGATAAGCGGAGCGCGGCTCGAGCACGAGCGCGAACACGCCGTCGCGCCGGTTCTCGCGCACGGGATAGGGACGAAAGCGTATTCGGCAGGGGGCGGCCAGCGATACGCCTGCGATGCGCTCGAACTCGGGCACGTCGCGATGCCATCCGAGCGGCGTCCCCGGCGCGTACTCGGCGATGGTGACGTCGGCCAGGTCGGCCGGCGCGACGTCGATCCAGGCCGCGATCCGATCACGCAACGGCAGGAGGAACGCCGCCACCGGCGGCGCGGCGCGCAGCGCGCCTTCGCCGAAGTCGTAGCTAGACCCGTAGCTCACGATGCGCCGCCGCGCGGTGTAAGCCTTGTAGCGCGCGGCCGTGAACGGGAGCCCGGCGAGCTCGCGCAGCAGCGAGGCTTCGTCGTCCGCGGTGAGGAAGTCGCGACGATGAAGAAGCCCGTCGGGCAGCGCGTCACCCGCGTCGAACAGGTCGAGCGGCGTGCTCACGCGCGTGCGGCCCCTTCGTTGGGCGGAACCACCTGGCACTCAGCCCAGCGCGAACGGCCCGCCCTTGACGACGGCGCGCTGGTAGGCGGGGCGGGCGCGGATGCGGTCGATGAAGCCCATCAGCAGCGGGCGCCGCAGGTCGAGCACGGCGAGCGCTACGGCCGACTGCACGGGAAAGCTCATCTGGATGTCGGCGGCGGTGAAGGCGTCACCGGCGAACCAGGTGGTCTTGGCCAGCTCCGCCTCTAGGTAGTCGAGGTGGAGCGCGATCTGCGGCAGCACGAACACCGCTTTCACCTTGCGCGCGATCAGGCGGGCGGCGCCGCGGGCCAGCCACGGCACCGCCTTCCCTTCGAGACGATCGAACACCAGCTTCATGACGAGCGGGGGCATGGCCGAGCCTTCCGCATAATGCATCCAGTACGTGTAGCGCAGGCGTTCGGGGCTCGTGGAAGGGCGGAGGCGCCCTTCGCCATGGCGGTCGATCAGGTATTCGAGGATCGCGCCCGATTCGGCCAGCGTCACCGGGCCGTCGGTGATGACCGGCGATTTGCCGAGCCGATGCACCGCGCGCAGGGACGCGGGTGCGAGCATGGTCGCCTGATCGCGCTGGTAGTGCTTGATCTCGTAGGGCACCTCGAGCTCTTCGAGTAGCCACAGCACGCGCTGGGAACGCGAGTTGTCGAGATGATGGACGACCAGCATCGGCGGTGTGGTGGCAATGCGCCGCGCCTCATCCGCACGCGCTGCGCCGGCATGCGGCGGAGCCGGACTGCCGATCGGGAAGGCGGACCAGCGCGCGGCCGCGCGCTATTTGTCCGCCGGTGGCGCGGGCTCGGGGTTGGTTGCCGGGTCGGTCCCGAGGGGACTCTTTTCCGCGGCTTTCTTGTTGCGCTTGGCTTCCTGCTTCTGCTTCTTGGCGAGCTCACGCTGCCGCTTGGCGAAATCGTAGTTCGGCTTGGCCAATTGGACGGTCTCCGGGTGGGGGCGAAAGCGGTAGAGTAACCGCTTTGGGGGTGCCGCTCCGGTGGCGATGCAAATACCGCAGCGGCGGTACGGCGCGGGCCTCGTCCGCTGCTGCGACCATCGAGGGCCGGCGGCGGGGCGCGTCCCGGCTGCGCGCTCGCCACTTTCGGAATGGCGGCCACGCCAAAGCTGTTGACCTGGTATCCACAACGGGCCACGCAAGCGGCCGACCCACGGAGGAGAGCATGCGCCAATCGAGTTTTTCCACGGCCGCAGCGGCATTCGCGCTGGCCCTGGCCGCCCCGGTGTTCGGCCAGGGCCCCGCCATGACGTTTTTCGTGACCAGCGCGGGGAGCGGCAAAGGCGCGGATTTCGGCGGGCTCGCCGGTGCCGATCGACATTGCGAACAACTCGCCGCCGCGGCCGGCGCGGGTGGCAAGAACTGGCATGCGTATCTCAGCACGACGCCCGCCGGCGACCGGCCCGGAGTGGACGCGCGCGACCGCATCGGCAGGGGGCCCTGGCAGAACGCGAAGGGCGACGTGGTGGCGAAGGATGTCGCGGAGCTGCATGGCCGAAACAATCTCTCCAAGGAGACCTCGGTGACTGAACGAGGCGACGTCATCAGCGGCCGTGGCGATCCGGTCAACCAGCACGACATCCTGACCGGCTCGCGGCCGGATGGCACCGCGTATGCCGGAGCGGAGGACTCCACGTGCGGCAACTGGACGAAGAGCGGCGCCGAAGGCTCAACCCGCGTGGGCCATCACGATCGCATCGGCCTGAAGGACGACGACGAGTCGCATTCGTGGAACTCGTCGCACGCGACCAAGGGGTGCAGCGTCGAGGGACTGAAATCGACGGGAGGGGCTGGCCTGCTGTACTGCTTCTCAGCCCGCTGACCGCGCGGCCCGGCGCGCATCCGTGCGTACGCTGCGCGGCGGCGTGCGCGGCCGGCGTTTGCGCCCGGGCGCCGCGGTGCTACAGTGAAGGAGCGCCGCCTCGAGGCCGGTTCACGGCCACGGCATGCGGACGCGACAAGCTGGTCCGATGACCTTCCTCTCGCCGCTTGCGTTGTGGTTCCTGCTCGTCGCGCCGCTGCTGGTTGGCGCGTACGTGCTGATGCTCCGAAGGCGCAAGCGCAGCGCCGTGCGCTTCCCCGACATGGCGCTGGTGCGCAGCGCCATCGGTCCGGGGCAGCGCATCCGCCGGCACCTCGCGCCGGCGCTCCTGCTGCTGGCCATCGTCGCCGGAGTCGTCGCGCTGGCGCGGCCCGCGGCAGTGGTCACGCTGCCGTCCGAGCAGCGCACGATCATCCTCTCGATCGACGTATCCCTCAGCATGCGCGCCGGCGACATCGAGCCGAGCCGCATCGTGGCCGCGCAGGCGGCGGCGAAGGAGTTCGTGAAGGAGCAGCCGTCCGACGTGCGGATCGGCATCGTGACGTTTGCGGGCACGGCGCTGCTGGTGCAGCCGCCGACCAGCGACCGCGACGACCTCATCGCGGCGATCGACCGGTTCGAGCTGCAGCGCAATACGGCGATCGGCAGCGGCCTCATCCTGGCGCTGGCGACGCTCTTTCCGGACGAGGCCATCGACGTGGAGACCTATGCGCTCGGCAGCGCGTCGCGCGAGCGCGGCGGCCGCGGCCGCTCGCTCGACCGGCCGAAAGTCGAGCCGAAGTCCCAACCGAAGGCTGTGCCGCCCGGCTCGTACGCCAATGGCGCCATCATCCTGCTGACGGACGGACGCCGCACGATGGGCCCCGATCCCCTCGACGCCGCCCAGCTCGCGGCCGATCACGGGGTGCGCGTCTATACCGTGGGCTTCGGCACGCAGGGTGGCGCCAGCGCGGACATCGACGGCATGTCCATCTACATGCGCTTCGACGAGGAGACGCTCAAGGCCATCGCGGACGTCACCCGGGCGCAGTACTTCCATGCCGGCTCGGCCTCCGACCTGCGCAAGGTATACGAGGCGTTGAACGCGAAGTTCGTGATGGAGCGCCGGCAGACGGAGATCAGCGCGCTCGCGAGCGCACTCGCGGCGCTGCTGCTGGTGGCGGCCGGCGTGCTGTCGGTGCTGTGGTCGAGCCGGCTCGCATAGGCCGGCGGCTCGCAGCGGCGGACGGCGGATGGCCCCTGTTCATCGCTAGTCAGCGAGACGATGGCGCAGGGGCTGCGCGTGCATCGTCTCCCGAGTCGACCGACGCGCCGGCCTGGGCGAGCAGGTCGGCCAGCAACGCGCGGTGGCAATGCGTGGCGTCCTCGCAATAGCAGCCCACCGAGAAATCGGTCGTGTGCGACAGCATCGCCAGCAACGCAATCAGCCGGGTGGCGGCCGGCTCCGACATCTCGCCGCGATACAGCCGCGTGTAGCGGGCCCAGCGGGCGGGCGTCCAGCGCTCGGCCAGCGCCCACTTGACGATCGGCGCACTCGGCGCCAGATCCGGCAGCCACAGGTCGAAGTAGTCCCGCCGGCCGTACTCTTCCTTACGCACCCCTCGCGGCGGACGGCGGACCGTGCCGAGGCGCGGCCCCTCTCCCGGCAGGCGGGGCGTTCCGAAGCGGATGATGCGGATGGACATGGGCGGGGGCGCAATGCGCGCGTCGTTTAGGACCAAGCGCGTGGCGCGCTCGTTCGGGTCGTGCTCAAGCCGGTGCGTCGCCTTCGTGCGGCGGCGCCTGCGCCGCGTAGATGGCACGCACCGTGGCCATCGTATCGGCGTCGCCGGCGCGCTTGTCGTGCCGATAACCCTTGACGCGCGCGAAGCGCAGCGCCAAGCCGCCCGGATAGCGCGGGCTCGCCTGCAAATCATTGAACGCGATTTCGACCACCAGCTCGGGGCGCACTTGCACCACCCATTCGCCGCGATCGGTGGCGCGCTCGAGCAGGGCGTCGGTCTGCCAGGCGAGCGTGGCATCCGTCAAGCCCTTGAAGGTCTTGCCCAGCATGACGAAGCCGCCGGCGGGATCGCGGGCCCCGAGGTGGAGGTTCGACAACCACCCGCGCCGCCGGCCATGCCCCCATTCCGCGGCGAGGACGACGAGATCGAGCGTGTGCGTGCGCTTGACCTTCAGCCAGTGGGCGCTGCGCGCGCCCGGGTCGTAGGGTGCGTCGAGCGCCTTGACCATCGCGCCCTCGTGTCCGCGCGCAACAGCGTCGTCGTAGAACGCCTGCGCGGCCGCGGCCTCGCCCGTCAGGAGGCGCGGCACGATCAGCGATGCCGGCAATATGTCGGCGAGCGCCGCGTATCGCGCGCTCGCGGGCTGTCCGATCAGGTCGGCGTCGCCGCGGCGCAGGCAATCGAAGAACAGGACCGACAGCGGCATCGCCGCGCGCAGCGCGTCATCGTGCTGCTGCCGGCCGAAGTGGCGCATGGTGTCCTGGAACGGGTAGGGCGTTCCATCGGCCCGCAGGGCGATGGCCTCGCCGTCGAGGATCAGCACCGGCTCGGCCAGCGCGCGCACCACCTCGGCGATCTCCGGCGCCGCGTGCGTGACATCGTTGCCCGTGCGCGTGTAGAGGCGCACGTCGTGCCCCGACTTGTGCGCCTGGACCCGCGCGCCGTCCACCTTCCATTCGATCGCCGCGGAGGGGATGCGCGCCAGCGCGTCGGTCATGTCTGCGCCGGGCTGGGCCAGCATCGGGGCGAGCGGCTGGAAGAGGCGGATCGCGAATGCCGTCAGACCGGCGCCACCGGACCGCAGCATGGCTGGCGCGACCGCTGCAATCCCGCCGGCGACCATGGCGGCGCGGCGCAGGTCGTCCACGGGCACCTCCGCGGCGATCGCCACCGCTTCAACCATCAGCCCCTCGAGCGCGCCCTGGCGCAACTCACCCAGCACCAGGCGCCCGAGAAACGCCTGCTCGTCGGCCGTGGCGCGCGCCAGCAGGTCGCGCAGCAGCTCGGTGCGTGCGGCCTGCGACCCAGCGCCGCGGCGCGCGACGAGGTCCGCGAGGGCCGCATCGACGTCGACGAGCGCAAGCGAAGCACCGGCGGCGCCCGGCACTCCGCCGGCCGCGCGCAGCAGCGCGAGCCCGATGCCGCCGCGTCCCTGCGGCGCCTCGCCGGCGAGATACGCGACGCCGAGCGCTGCTTCCTCGGGTGCGAGGGACCGCAGGAACTGCGCGATGGCGGCGATCTTCTCGCGCCGGGCGGACGTGGCCGCGACGCGCCCGGACACCGCGACGAGTTCGGCGAGCAGCGTCATGCCTGCGGCGCGCCGACCACCGTCGTGCTCAGACCCGCAGGGTTTCGTGGCGCCGCAACGGCAGGATGCGCACGGGCTTGCCGGTTGCCGCGTGGATCGCGTTCAGCACGGCCGGCGTCACGACGCAGATCGTCGGCTCGCCCACGCCGCCCCAGAAGTCGTAGGTCGGGATGATCACCGTCTCGACCTTCGGCATGGCGGCCAGGCGCAGCACCGGGTAGTCGTGGAAATTGGACTGCGCGATGCGGCCGCGCTCCACGGTGCATTCGCCGTAGAACGCCGCCGACAGCCCGTATGCGACCGATCCTTCCACCTGCGCGGCGATCTGATCGGGGTTGACCGCGTGCCCGCAGTTGAGCGCGAGCACCATCCGGAGGACCTTCACGGCGCCGTCGGCACTCACCGACACTTCGGCGACGGCGGCGGAGTAGCTGCCATAGCCCATGAACTGTGCGATCCCGCGATGCACGCCGGGCGGCAACGGCGTGCCCCACCCGGCCTTGGCCGCGGCGGCGTCGAGCACGGCGCGGTGCTTCGGGTGCGCATCCATCAGCGCGCGGCGGAACTCCAGCGGGTCACGCTCGGCGGCACGCGCCACCTCGTCCATGAAGCATTCCATGTACACGCCGTTCTGGTTCGTGTTGACGCCGCGCCAGGTGCCCACCGGGACGTGCGTGTTGCGCATCGCGTACTCGATCAGCAGGTTGGGCACGGTGTAGCCAAGCTGCGCATCGCCGGGCTTCGCGTAGTAGCCCTGCAGCTGCCGGTCGTCGCGGCCATCCTGCGCGGCGGCCTGGTTGAGGAACGCGTTGATCGACTGGCCCGATACGCGCGCATGCAGCGCCACCAGGTTGCCGGCGGCGTCGAGTCCCGCTTCCAGCCGGGATTGCGAGATGGGGCGGTAGAAATCGTGCGCCATGTCCTCCTCGCGGCTCCAGATCAGCTTGACCGGCACGCCGGGGAACTGCTTCGCGATCGCCACCGCCTGACGTACGTAGTCCTGCGCGCCGCCGCGCCGCCCGAACCCGCCGCCGAGCGTGTGCTTGTAGACGTCGCACCGCTCGAGCGGAAGGCCCGACTCCTCCGCGAGCGCGGCCAGCGCGGCCTCGGCATTCTGGGTCGGCACCCACACCTCGCCGCGCGTTGCGGTGATGCGCGCGGTGCAGTTCATGGGCTCCATCGTCGCGTGCGCGAGGAACGGCGTGCTGTACACCGCCGTGACCTTGCGCGGCGCCGCGTCGATGGCCTGCCGGACGTCGCCTTCGCGGCGCATCGCGTAGGCGACCGGTGCTGTCAGCCCCTCCTCCAGGTGCAGCGCGATCTGCGCGCTCGTGCGCGTCGCGTTCTCGCCTTCGTTCCAGGTGACCGGCAGCGCCTGCAGCGCCGACTTCGCGCGCCACCACGTGTCGGCGACCACCGCCACTGACGACTCGCTCACCTTGACGGCGCGCTTGACGCCCGGCCGCTTGCGAATGGCCGTGTCGTCGAAGCTCGCCAGCGTCCCGCCGAACACCGGGCACTGGGCGATGGCGGCGCACAGCATGCCGGGCAACTTGACGTCGACGGCGTAGACGAGGCTGCCGTCGAGCTTCGGCGCGGTGTCGAGCCGCTTCATCGGCTTGCCCGCGACCTTCCAATCGCGCGGGTTCTTGAGCGTAATGGACTTCGGGTCGGGCGGCGTGATCCGCGCCGCGGCCGTCGCCAGGCGGCCATACGTCGTCGATCGACCGGTGCTCGCGTGCGTGACGATGCCGTCGCGAACCGTGACCTCGCCGGCGGGCACACCCCACTGTTGCGCGGCGGCCTGCAGGAGCATGATGCGGGCGGCTGCGCCGCCGCGCCGCACGTAGTCCTCGGAGGTGCGGATGCCGCGGCTGCCGCCGGTGCCCATCTCGCCCCAGACGCGCTTGCGGGCCAGGTTCTGCCCGGGCGTGGGAAGCTCGGTGCCGACGCGGCTCCAGTCGCACTCGAGCTCCTCGGCGACGAGCTGCGCAAGGCCGGTGAGGGTGCCCTGGCCCATTTCCGAGCGCGCGATGCGGATCACGACGGATTCGTCCGGCCGGATCACCACCCAGGCATTGACTTCGTCGGGCGCCCCGACCAGTGGCTGAGCCGCGGCCGGTGCGATGATGAACGGTAGGTGCAGGCCGAGCGACAGGCCCCCGCCGGCAACCGCTGAGCCGACGACGAAGCGGCGGCGGGCAAGGCTTGTACGCGGGACACGGCGCTGCGTGCGAAACGTTGTCTTCATTGTCGACCGCTCCTCACGCCTTCACCGGCATGGCCTGGGCGGCGCTGCGGGTGAAGTCGGCGGCGAGATGCACGCCGGCCCGGATGCGCTGATAGGTGCCGCAGCGACAGATGTTGGTCATGGCCTCGTCGATGTCGGTATCGCTGGGCGACGGTATCTTTTGCAGCAGCGCCGCGGCGGCCATGATCTGGCCGGACTGGCAGTAGCCGCATTGCGGCACGTCGAGCGCGAGCCACGCCTTCTGGATCGGATGGCTGGCGCCGCTCGACAATCCTTCTATCGTGACGATGCGGTCGGCTGCCTTGAGGCTGCCGACGGGCACCGTGCAGGAGCGGCGCAGCTCGCCGTTGACGTGCACCGAGCACGCGCCGCATTGCGCAACCCCGCAGCCGTACTTCGTGCCGGTCAGCCCGGCCTGCTCGCGAAGCGCCCAAAGCAGGGGCGTGTCGGGCTCGACCGCGAGGTCGCGCAGCCGGCCATTGATGTCGAGCTTCGCCATGTCGTCTCTCCTCGGAAATGCGCGGGTCGCGGCGTGGCGTGGGCGCCTTCGGGACGTCCAAAGCCTGCGCGTCACCGCGCCTGCTGCGCGAGCAGCCTAGCGCATTCGCGCGCCAGTGACGATGGGCTCGTCGCGGGGCCGGCCGACGGGCGTCCGGCGCGACGGCGATTCCCCCGCGAGGCGCCTCCCGTACGGGCGCGCCGGCCGTCCGCCGGGCGAGGGCCAGCGCGTGGTCATGAGACACTCGCTGCGCGGCCTGCGCGCCCACCGAATAGCCCGCCGCGCGGCCGTCCCCCTCGTTTCAGGAAGCGCACTCGTGCAGGACGCGACCCTCAAGCCCAGCGCCATCGTCGGAAATCTCGACCAGTACGTGATCGGCCAGGATGCCGCCAAGCGCACGGTCGCGGTCGCGGTGTATTCGCATTTCCGCAAGATCGCCAAGTCCGCCGGGGCCGACACGGCGGTCGCCAAGAGCAACATCCTGCTGATCGGCTCGTCGGGGACGGGCAAGACGCTCCTGTGCGAGACGCTCTCGCGCACGCTCGACGTGCCCTTCGTCACCGCGGAGGCGACTTCGCTTGCCCAGACGCGCTACGTGAGCGACGAGATCGAGGCCATGCTGCAGCGTCTGCTCGACCGGGCGGACGGCGACGCGGCGCGCGCCGGCCGCGGCATCGTGTTCATCGACGAGATCGACAAGCTCAAGGCGGGGGACGGGGCCCCGCGCGGCACATCCGGCGAGAGCGTGCAGCATGCGCTCCTGAAGATCATGGAGGGGGCGCCGGTGAAGCTCGGCAACGGCGTGTACCTCGACACGACCGACGTGCTGTTCATCTGCGGCGGAGCGTTCGTCGGCCTCGACGAGATCATCCGCTCGCAAACGCACGGCTATGGCTTCATCGCGACGTCGACGGGCGACAACCAGAAGATCCTCGACCGGCTCAACTCGAGGGTGAAGCCCACCGACCTGTTCGAGTACGGGCTGATTCCCGAGTTCACGGGCCGGCTGCCGATCGTCGCGCGCTTCCAGGATCTGGATCGGCGCACGCTCATCCGCATCATGACCGAGCCGCGCGACGCGATCTATCGCCAGTTCCAGGCGATCTTCCGCGGCGAAGGTGTCGAGCTGACGTGCGCCCCGGCCGTGTTCGAGCAGATTGCCGAGCTCGCGCTGCAATACAAGACGGGCGCCCGCAGCCTGCGCGGGATTTTCGAGGAGCTGATCGCGCCGGTCCTGTACGTGATTCCCGACCAGTCGGACGTGAAGGCGGTGGCGTTCGCCTCGATGTTCAGCGAGCCGGCGATCACGCGCGGCTAAAGGGCTTCGCGCCGGGGCGCGTACCCGCGCTCACCATACGCGGCACCGGTTCTGCGACACCATCGGCTGTCCCGCCTTGCACGCGAAGGCGCGCTCGAACTCGGGCATGTTCACGACCACGCCATTGACGCGGTTGGGGCTCGGCGAGTGCGGATCGGTGATCGCCAGCACGCGCGTTCTCCGGCCGCTGGTTCTCGCAAGCCCACTGCGCGTAGCCGATGAAGAAGCGCTGGTCGGGCGTGAAACCGTCGCGCGGCCGCAGCGCGACGTGGGCCGTCTCCGCCTTCCAGGCCATCCAGGCCATCCAGGCGAGTACGGCGCCGCCAAGATCGGCCACGTCCTCGCCGATCGTCAGCCGGCTGTTGATCTTCACATCGTCGATCACCGTGTACTGCGCGTATTGCTCGACCAGGCATTGCGTCCGCGCCTCGAAGGCGGCGGCGTCCGCCGGCGTCCACCAGTCGCGCAGGTTGCCGGCCGCGTCGAACTGCCGCCCGGAGTCGTCGAAACCGTGCGTCAGCTCGTGCCCGATGGTGCCGCACGTGTTGCCGTAGTTCGCGCCAGATCGGCGACTATTTCGCCGCCTGCATGGGACGGGCGAGGTCGGTAAGCACGCCCCACAGGAACCGCTGGTTGTCCTGCGCGAGCTTCGCATAGACGCTCCAGCTCGATTCGTCCGCCGGAATCGGGTTGCGATCCATCCATCCGCCGCACGAAAATCGATAGAAGTCGACGCACGGATCGACCGAGCGATCGAGCGCGAGCGGATCGTGTCCTGGTGTATAGGGGAACGACGTCGCCGGCGCATCCGCAGTCGGGTCGGGCAGCGGCGCCTGTCCCCACGCGACGGACAGGTGGCACAGCAACGCGCAGAGCAGAACCGTGCGGAAGGGCGGGTGCATGGCGAGGCATTCTGGTGAGCGCGCAGTCCCGGCGCGATGGGGCTCGCGGAAGGGCGGGACGGTGAAGCGGTACCATGTGGCCACCGCCAGCTGCGCACGCCGCGCGCCGCGCTCGCGCCTATTCTTACGAGATCGAACACGATGCCTTCGCCGGGCGCGCCCCGCAAGCACTTTACGATGATCCGCGAGTTCCATCTCGCGGACTTCCTGACGCTCGGCAACGCTGCGTGCGGAGTGGCCGGCGTGTTCTGCGCCATGGCTTATGTCGCCGCCCCGTCGCCGGGGTATTTCATTGCGGCGGTGGCGCTGGCGCCGGCGGCGTTCGTCTTCGACGTACTGGACGGCCGCGTCGCGCGGTCGCGCCAGCAGCATTCGGCGCTGGGACGCGAGCTCGATTCGCTGGCGGATGTCATCTCGTTCGGCGTCGCGCCGGCGGCGCTCGCGTTTGCGGCCGGTCTGCGGGGCGGCTGGGATTGGCTCATCCTGATCTATTTCGTGTGCTGCGGCGTGAGCCGGCTCGCGCGTTTCAACGTGACGGCGGAAACGCTGTCCCAAGGCACCGGCAAGGTGAGCTATTTCGAGGGAACGCCGATTCCGACCAGCGTCGCGCTCACGGCGATCCTCGCGGTCGCGGCGTGGCGGGACCGCATCGGCGCCGACCTGGCGGGCGGCACGTGGGCGCTCGGTCCCTTCGACCTCCACCCTCTCGTGCTGCTGTTCGCGCTCTCGGGGACGCTGATGATCAGCAAGACGCTGCGGATTCCGAAGCTCTAGCGATGGCGCCGCCCGCCGAAGCGGCAACCGGCGCGTTGGGCGCGCTGCGCTACGACAACGCCTTCGTCCGCGACCTGCCCGGCGATCCGCGGGACGGGCCCGCGCGCCGCCAGGTCCATGGCGCGCTCTATTCGCGGGTGCGGCCGACGCCGGTCGCGGCGCCGCGGCTCATCGCCTACTCGCGCGAGGTTGCTGCGCTGCTCGGATTCGACGCGCACGACCTGCGCTCGCCCGCCTTCGCGGAGGTGTTCGGCGGCAACGCCGTGCTGCCCGGAATGTCGCCCTATGCGGCGAATTACGGCGGTCACCAGTTCGGGCAGTGGGCGGGCCAGCTCGGCGACGGCCGCGCGATCACGCTCGGCGAGGTGGTGGCGCGCGACGGCGCGCGGTGGGAGCTCCAGCTCAAGGGCGCCGGACCCACGCCGTATTCGCGCTCGGCCGACGGCCGTGCGGTCCTGCGCTCGTCCATCCGCGAGTTCCTCTGCAGCGAGGCGATGCACCATCTGGGCGTGCCCACCACGCGCGCGCTGTGCCTGCTGACGACCGGCGAGCCGGTGCGGCGCGACATGTTCTACGACGGTCGCGCAAAGGACGAGCCGGGCGCGATCGTCTGCCGGGTCGCGCCATCGTTCATCCGCTTCGGAAACTTCGAGCTGCCGGCCTCGCGCGACGACGTGCCTTTGCTCAACCGGCTCATCGACTTCACCATCCGGCGCGACTTTCCCGCGCTCGTCGACGGCAGGCCAGCCGCCGGCGGCGTGGTCGCCGAGCCGGTGCGCGCGGCGTGGTTCGCGCAGGTGTGCACGCGAACGGCCGAGATGGTGGCGCACTGGATGCGCGTCGGCTTCGTGCACGGCGTGATGAACACCGACAATATGTCGATCCTCGGCCTCACGATCGACTACGGCCCGTACGGCTGGATCGACGACTTCGACCTCGACTGGACGCCCAACACCACCGATGCGAGCGGCCGGCGCTATCGCTTCGGCCACCAGGCGCAAGTCGCGTACTGGAACCTCGCCCGCCTCGCCGGCGCGCTCGCTCCGGCATTCGCGTCGGTCGAGCCTCTGGAGGCAGGGCTGCAGGCGTTCGCCAACGCCTACCTGGCCGCGGACCGCGCGCACATCGCCGCCAAGCTGGGCGTGGCCGAGTGCGCGGACGATGACCTGACGCTGATGCACGACCTGCATGCGCTCCTGCAGCAAGGCGAGGTCGACATGACGATCTTCTTTCGTGCGCTGGGCGAGGCCGACGCTACGCGGAACGACCTCGCGCCGTTCGAGGACGCCTTCTACGACGCGGACAAGCGCGCGGCGGTCGAGCCCGCGCTGCAGGCATGGGTCGAACGCTATGCGGCGCGTCTCGCCGGCGATGCGTTGCCCGCCGCGGAGCGGCGCATCCGCATGGGGTTCGCCAACCCGCGCTATGTGCTGCGCAACTACCTCGCGCAGCAGGCCATCGACCGTGCGGAGCAGGGCGACTACGGCGGCATCGACGACCTCCTCGAGGTGATGCGCCGCCCCTACGAGGACCAGCCGGGCCGCGAGCGGTTCGCGCAGCGACGGCCCGACTGGGCGCGCAATCGCGCGGGGTGCTCGATGCTGTCGTGCAGCTCGTGACGTCCCGGCGGGCTAACCGCCCGGCTTGGCGCGCTCGCCACGCGGGGGCAACGGAGCGCGCGCGAGGTTGGGGCGCGGCTCGAACTGCGGAGCGGGCGTGGGTTCGCGCTCCACCTGGTCGAGAACCGTCGCGAGCGCGGTCTCGAGCTGCCGATCGACTCCCGCGCCTGCATCCTGCGGCGCGTTGTCCACCTCGATGGTCGGATCGGTGCCGTAGTTCTCCACGCCCCAGCCGACATCCTTGAACCAGAACGAGTACTCCGGCTGCGTGGTCTCCGTGCCGTCCACCAGCTTGTGCCGCGGATTGATGCCGATGACGCCGCCCCACGTGCGCATCCCGACCAGCGGCCCCAAGCCCATCAGCTTGAAGCCGTGCGAGAAGATGTCGCCATCCGATCCCGCGTGCTCGTTGGTGAGCGCCACCACCGGCCCCGCCGGCGCCTCGTCCGGGTAGGACATCGGCTGCGCCCAGCGCGACAGGTCGTAGCCAATGCGTTTGCGCGCGACTTTCTCGAGCAGCAGCGAGGAGACGTGGCCGCCGCGGTTGTAGCGCAGGTCCACGATCAGGCCGGCGCGGTCGCATTCGGCGGGAAAGTAGCGATGAAACTCGGCGAAGCCGTGCGACATCATGTCGGGAAGGTGGAAGTAGCCGACGCGACCCTGCGAATGCTCGTGCACCCACGCTCGGTTGCGCTCCACCCACTCGCGATAGCGCGTCGGCACTTCGTCGGCGAGCGTGTTGACGACCACTTCGCGTGCGCGTCCGTCCGCGTGCACGAGCGTCAGACCGACCTTGCTGCCGGCCTGGTGCACCAGCAACGATTCGGGCGGCCGATCGCGTGACGTGCGCTGGCCGTTGACGGCCACGATGCGCTCGCCGACCTGCGCCTCGACGCCCACTGCATTGAGCGGGGAATCGGACGCCGTCTCCCATGGGTCGCCGCGCGCGATGCGCGTGATCGTGTAGCTCCCGTCGGCCTCGAGCCGCGTCTCGGCGGCGAGATAGCCGAGCGCGACCTGCGGCGGCTTGCGATGGTCGCCGCCCATCTCGTAGGCGTGCGACGTGCCGAGCTCGCCTTGCAGCTCCCAGATCAGGTCCGAGAGCTCCGCGCGCGTGGCCACCCGCGGCAGCAACGGCTCGTAGCGCCGGTAGGCCGCCTCCCAGTCGACCCCCGACATGTTGGGCACCCAGAACTGGTCGCGCTGCAGGCGCCACACTTCCCGGAGCATCTGCCGCCACTCCTGCTGCGGCTCGATCGAAAGGCGCACGCGATTGAGGTCGAGCCAGCCCGACTTGCGAGATGGCTCCTCGGCGGGCTTCGCCGCAGCCTCGGGCTCGCCTTTGCGCTCGGCCGCGATCGCGCGCAATCGCTTGCCGTCGCGGACGAGCAGCGTCACGCCGTCGTCGCTCACCACGAACCCGTCGGCCTTTTCCATCAGCGGCTCGACGCGCAGCGTGGCGAGGTCGAAGATCTCGAGGCGCCCCGGCGCATCCTTGTGGCCGCCCCGGCCATGCGCGCCGGCGATAGGCAGGACGGTCCACACGACTTTGTCGCCGCGTACGCCCGCCATCTGGCCGAAGCGATTCTCCGGGACCGGAAACGCGGCGACGCGGCGCGCGATGCCCGGGAGATCGACGCGCACGCTGACCGGCTCGTCCGGAGCGGCGTCGGGCTTCGGGCGATCGGGTTGAAGCGACCGGGCCGCCGGCTCGAACGGCGCCTGGCCGCCGGCCTGCAGCGCAATCGCGTACGGGCGCGCCGCACGCGGGAAGCTCAACTCGAACTGCACCGCGTCGTAGACCGGATCGAAAGTGCGATACGACAGGAAATAAAGGTAGCGACCCGACGGATCGAACGACGGACTGTAATCGCGGAATTCCGGCGCAGTGACGAGCGTCGCCGTGCCGGTGGCCACCTCGTATAGCTTGATGGCGCAGTGGCGCGGTCCGGTCCAGTACGAATACGCGAGCCAGGCCCCGTCGGGCGACCACGCGAGGTCGTCCGTGCGCCCGGCGTCGCTGCGATCGACGGTCGAAAATGTGCCGCTGTCGAGATCGCCGACCAGCACTTCGTTGCGATGGTTGGCGAGCGCGATCCGCCGGCCGCGCGGCGCTGCCCGCATCGAAACGACCCGGCCGACGTCCCACGGCAGCACCCAGACACCGCCGTCCGAGTGCACCTCGATTCGCTCCTCGCCGCTCGCGTCGGTGATCGCGACCAGCGCGTTGCCGTCGCCCAGCCAGTGCCCGTGGCGCTGGCGGGCCGCACCCTCGTCAGCGTGCTGCCGTACCGCGCCTTCCCACAAGCCGAACGTGAACAAGTGCCCGCGCGCGACGAGCGCCACGCTGTGCCCTGCCGGATGCAGTCGCGCCGACTCGAGATGGTCGCTGGCCGGCACGAACCTTCGCGCGGTCTGCGTGCGATGCGACGGGAGACGGATGTCGAGTCGCGCGGCGCGGTCGCTGTCCGGATCGTAGACCCAGATCTCGCCGCCGCATTGGTAGACGATGCGTCGCCCGTCGGTGGTGGCATGACGCGCGTAATAATCGTCGTGGTCGGTGTGGCGCTCGATCCCGCTGCCGTCCGGGCGGCACGAATAGAGGTTGCCGATGCCCTCCGCGTCGGACAGGTAGTAGATCCGCTCGCCGATCCACAGCGGGCTGGTCAGGTTGCCCGGCAAAGCGCCGAGCCGCGCGAAGGTCCCGGAGCCAGCTGGGTCGACCCACAGGTGTCCCGCGGTGCCGCCGCGGTAGCGCTTCCAGCGCGCCGGATCCGCCGTGTTGCGGCCGATGACGCACGCGGCGCCCGGGCCATACGACAGATGGTTCACCTGGCCGAGCGGCAGCAGCGCCGGCCGGCCCCCCGCGGGATCGAGCGTGAACGCGCGATAGTTGCGAAAAAACGGCTGGCCATAGGTGCTGACGAACAGGATCCGACCGTCGGGCGTGAAGCCGCGGACGATCACGTCGGGGCCGAGCCAAGTCATGCGCCGCGCCGGGCCGCCGTCGGCATCCATCAGGTACACCTCGGGGTGCTGCTCGTCGCGGCCGGTGAAGGCGACGTGGCGTCCGTCGGGCGAGAAGGCCGGATGCGAGGGCTCCGACAGCCCCGCCGTCAGCCGGCGTGCAACACCGCCGTCAGCGGATACACGCCAGAGGTCGTCGTCGCTGACGAACACGACCGCGTCGCCGTGCAGGGCGGGATAGCGCAGGTAGCCGTAGGGATCGCTCATGGGGGAAGCAGGGGGCGCGCGTCGCGCGAAGCCGCAATTCTAGAAGAACCGCGCGTGCCGCATGGCACAATCGCCGCCTCGCAGGGGGGACGATGGACGATTCACGTCGCGCGGCTTCCGGCGCAGCCGACGCGCGCAGGCCGGGACGGGACGCGCCGCAGGGTGTCGTAGATTCGCGCTACGCGTGGGCGCGGCTCCTGATCTCGCTCGCGCTGTCGACGGTCGGCGGGGTCGGAATGTGGTCCGTCGTGGTCGCATTGCCGGCCGTGCAGGCGGAGTTCGGCGTGGCACGCGGCACGGCCTCGCTGCCGTACACGTTCACCATGGTCGGCTTCGGCTTCGCCGGTATCGCGATGGGACGCCTGTCGGACCGCTTCGGCATCATGGTGCCGGTGCTGCTCGGCGCGGTGACGATGTCGCTTGGCTATCTCGCCGCGGGCGTGTCGACGACCCTCTGGCAATACACGCTGGCGCAGGGCCTGCTCATCGGCGCCGGAAGCTCAGCGACGTTCGCGCCGCTGCTCGCGCACACGTCGATGTGGTTCACGCGCCGGCGCGGCATCGCGGTGGCGATCTTCGCGAGCGGCAACTACCTCGCCGGCGCGATCTGGCCGCCGATCGTCCAGGCGGCGATCGAAGCGGCGGGGTGGCGCCAGGCGTGCTATTGGATCGCTGCGTTCGCATGCGCGACGATGGTGCCGCTCGCGCTGCTGCTGCGCCGGCCGCCCCCGCGCATGGACACGGCGGGCAACGCTGCGTCACGCGGACCCCGGCACGCCGCCGCCACGGGCCTGTCGCCGCGGACGCTGCAGACGTTGCTGGTGATCGCCGGCCTGTGCTGCTGCGTCGCCATGTCGATGCCGCAGGTCCATCTCGTCGCCTATTGCGGCGACTTGGGCTACGGCGCGGCGCGCGGCGCGCAGATGCTCTCGCTGATGCTGGCCTGCGGGATCGTGAGCCGGCTCGCGTTCGGCTACATCTCCGATCGCGTCGGCGGGTTGCGCACGCTGCTGCTCGGGTCCGCGCTGCAGGGGCTGGCACTCCTGCTCTTCCTGCCGTTCAACGGGCTGGTGTCGCTGTACGTGATCTCGGCGCTGTTCGGCTTGTTCCAGGGCGGCATCGTACCGGCGTATGCGATCATCGTGCGCGAGCATTTCCCCGCGTCCGAGGCGGGTGCGCGGGTCGGCGCCGTGATCATGGCGACGCTGTTCGGCATGGCACTCGGGGGATGGATGTCGGGCGCGGTGTTCGACCTGACAGGTTCGTACAAGGTCGCGTTCGTCAACGGCATCGTGTTCAACCTCGTCAATCTTTCGATCGCGTTCTGGCTGCTGCGCCGCTCCGCGCCCCGGCTCCTTCCGGCGTGATCGGCTGCGCCTTTCCTGCTGTGGCCGGTCGCGCGGCCGGCCTGCGCCAACGGAGGTCCGCCATGCACGCCCCGATCGCTTTCCGCCGGACCATGCCCGCCCGTACGTCGCGCCGCCGCCGCGCGTTGGCGCTGGCCGCCGCGCTGGGTGCGCTTGCGTGCGCGCCGGCGCAGGCCCAGCCCTATCCTGCGCACCCGATCCGGATGATCGTGCCGTATCCGGTCGGGGGCTCGGTCGATGTCCTTGGACGGGCGGTCGCTGACCGGCTGCAGGCGGGCCTCGGCCAAAGCGTCGTGCCCGACAATCGCACCGGTGCGACGGGCACGATCGCCCACCAGATGGTCGCGACCGCACCTCCCGACGGCTACACGATCGGCATGTCGGGCACGTCGCCGCTGGTGCTCGCCCCGCATCAATACCGCGCCCTGCCGTACGATCCGCTCAAGGACTTCGTGTACCTGTCGTGCGCCGGCACGACGCCGTTCGTGCTGGACGTGAATCCCGCGCTGCCCGTCAAGTCGGTGCAGGAACTGGTGGCCTACGCGAAAGGGCATCCGGGCGAGCTCAACTTCGGCTCGGCCGGTCTCGGCAACTCGGCGCACCTGTCCGCCGAGCTGTTCAAGCGCACCACGGGCATCGATATGGTCCACGTGCCCTACAAAGGCAACGCGCTGGCGATGAACGACCTGATCGGCGGCCAGATCCAGGTGCTGTTCGATCCCGTGCAAACCTCGTTGCCGCAGATCCGCTCCGGCAAGGTACGAGCGCTCGCGGTCACCAGCAAGGCGCGCTTCGACCAGCTGCCCGACCTGCCCACCGTCGCCGAGTCGGGTTATCCCTCCTACGAGTTCGTCGTGTGGTACGCGTTCATCGCGCCGGCTGCAACCCCGGCGCCGATCGTTACGCGCCTCAACGCGGAGATCAACCAGGTGCTGGGTGACCCGGCAATGCGTGCGCGCTTCGCCGGTCAGGGCGCCACGCTCACCCAGTCCACGCCCGACGGATGCGCGGCGTTCGTCAAGGCGGAGCTCGCGCAATGGGGACGGATGTTCAGCGACCTGCGCATCAAGCCGGAATAGCGTGGGCGCCGCGCCGCGCCTCGGCTCGAGCTCGGCCGGCGTCGCCGAGGATTGGGTGCACATCCGCTACGCGGAGACGTCCGCCTTCCGGGAGGTGTACGGTTTCGCCAGCGCGCAGGGCCAGGTCAACCTCGAGGGGATTCGCTTCGCGCCCGTGGGCCGGCCCGGGCGCACGCTGCTCGTGTACATGCATCCTGCGTCCACGCTGCAGCTCCTGCCCATGCCCCGCGCGATGGCGGCGGCCGGAGTGCATGTGCTGTGCGCCGGCAGCCGCTATGCGCGCAACGACAGCGCGCTCATCATGGAGAAGGTGCTGCTCGATCTCGGCGCATGGATGCGTCACGCGAAGGAGCAATGGGGCTACGCGTCCGTCGTGCTGGCCGGCTGGTCGGGCGGCGGCTCGCTCGCGATACTCTACCAGGCCGAGGCGGAGCACCCGTCGATACGCGCCACTCCCGCGGGCGACCCCGTCGATATTGCCGGCGCGCGGCTGCTTGCGGCCGACGGCGTGATCTTCCAGGCAGCGCACATCGGGCGGGCCGTCATGCTGGAGGAGTCCATCGATCCTTCGGTGCGTGACGAGAACGATCCGGACCGCCGCGACCCGGAGCTCGACCTCTACGATCCGACCCACTCGCAGCAGCCACCGTACCCTGCCGACTATATCGCGCATTTCCGGGCCGCGCAGCTCGCCCGTCTGCGGCGCCGGACCGACTTCGTGCGCGAGACGCTCGAGCGCCTGCGCCGGCGCGGCGGCGCCGAGCAGGAGCGCGGCTTCGTGACGCATCGCACGATGGCGGATCCGCGCTTCCTCGATCCAACGCTCGACCCCAACGACCGGCCGCCGGGCACCTGCTATCTCGGCGATCCGGCGGCGGTCAACAACGGGCCGGTCGGTCTCGCCCGGTTCTCGACCTTGCGGGCGTGGCTTTCGCAGTGGTCGGTCGACGATGCGCGCGCGCACGGCGAGCGTTGCGTGCCGCGGATCGGCGTGCCGTTGCTCGCCATCGAGAACTCGGCCGACGACGCCGTGCCGCAGCCGCACACGCGGCGCCTGTATGCGGCCGCCGGGAGCGTCGACAAGACTTTTGCGGTCATCGACGGTGCCACGCATTACTACGTCGGCCAGCCCGCGCTGCTCGCGCAGGCCGTCGAGACCTGCCGCTCGTGGATGGGCCGGCGCGGCTGGGCCGATTGAGGCGAGCGGATCGCGCTAGGGCACCAGCGCGAGGAACACGAACGCAGCGAAGATCACGAGGTGGATCGCGCCCTGCATCACCGTTGTGCGACCGCTCACCAGCGTGATCGAGCCCACCACGAAGGTGAGCGACAGGAGCACGAGGTCCTTCGGGTCGATGCCGAGCTCGAGCGGGATGCCCAGCCACACCGAGGCGAGCGCCACCGCGGGAATCGTGAGGCCGATGCTGGCGAGCGCGGAGCCGAACGCGAGGTTGAGGCTCGTCTGCAGCCGATTGGCGAGTGCGGCGCGGATGGCCGCCCACGTCTCGGGCAGCAGCACGAGGAGCGCGATCGCGATGCCGATCGTGGTGCGCGGGGCGCCCGCGGCCGCGACGCCGCGCTCGATGGTCGGGGACAGCACCTTTGCGAGCCCGACCACCCCGAGCAGCGCCACCAGCAGCAGCGCGAAGCTCGCGCCGGCCGCCGCGTTGCCGGGCGGCGCCGCATGCGCATTCGCGTCGGTGGCAGGACCCACCGGCAGGAAGTAGTCGCGGTGGCGCACCGTCTGCACGAACACGAAGACCGCCCAGATGAGCAGCGAGGCGAGCGCCGCAAACGCGAGCTGCAGCTCGGTGTAGACGGGTCCCGGCGCGCTGCGCGTGAACGCGGGCAGGACGAGGGTAAGCGTCGCGAGCGTGACGAGAGCGGCGAAGCCCGAGTTCGCCCCTTCGATGTGGAACGACTGGACATGATGGCGCAGGCCCCCGGCGAGCAGGCACAGCCCGACCACGCCGTTGCAGATGATCATGATGGCCGAGAAGATGGTGTCGCGCGGCAGGGTCGCCTTGTCGGGGCCGCCCGCCCGCATCACCGAGACCACCAGCGCCACCTCGATCACCGTGATCGCCACTGCGAGGATCAGCGTGCCGAACGGCTCCCCGACCCGGTGCGCCACGACCTCGGCGTGATGCACCGCGGCGATCACCGCACCGATCATCGTCGCGGTGCAGAGTGCCGCGAGCGGCGTCCCGAGGGTCGATCCGAAGGCGACGGCGAGCAGCGCCACCGCCGCCAGTGGCAGCAGCACGGCCCACCAGGGGCGCAAGGCAGTCCAGTCCATCGGTGGCACGTCCGGCCGGTGCAAGCGAAGCCCCGATCGTGCCAGATCGGGGCGCGGCGTGCGTGGGCGCTCGGGCGAGGGTCTAAGTCTCCCGCACGAAGCCGAGCGCCTTGAGGCGATGAGCCACCGCCACGCCCTTGCGCGCTCGTCGCAGCCGATGCTGCGCGAGCTCGTCGCCTTCGATCACCGCCACCACGAGTCGGCCGAGGCGATTCGTACCCTGCAGGAGCACCTTCTCCGCGGTGACGAGCCCCACCGCCAGCAGGTGCTCGTCGTCGCGCAGCCCCATGACGATCACGCCGCGTCCGCGCGGCACCTCGCGCATCTCCGCGAGCGCGAACACGAGCAGGCGTCCGCGCGTCGACAGCGCGGCGACATGATCGAGTCCGCTCGCCAGCGCCACGGGCGCGACCGGCGTCTCGTCCGTCTCGAGGGTCATGAACGCCTTGCCGGCCTTCACGCGCGAGACCATGTCGGCCAGCGTGGCGACGAAGCCATAGCCGCCCGTGCCCGCGACCAGGTACTTCTGCTCGAGCTCGCCCGAGATCGCTTCGGCGACCTTCGCGCCCGGTTGCAAGTCGATGAGCGTGGTCACCGGAACACCGTCTCCGCGCCCCCCCGGCACTTCAGCGGCCCGCAACGTGTAGGCGCGTCCCTGCGAGTCGAGCACGACCACGGGATGGATCGTGCGGGTTTGAAGCACGGCGAGCGGCCCGTCGCCCGACTTGTACGCGAACTGCGTCGCGTCGAGTGCGTGGCCCTGGCGCGAGCGGATGAAGCCGTGGCGCGACAGCGTGATCGTGACCGGCTCGTCGGGAACCGCCTGTACCGCGGCGACGGGAGCGACCGCCTCGATGAGCGTGCGCCGCGCATCGCCGTGGCGCTTCGCGTCCGCCTCCACTTCGGCGATCACCAGCGCCGCCCGCGCTTTGTCGCTGCCCAGTACATGCTGCAGACCCTTGCGCTCCCGGTTGAGGTCGGCGAGCTCGGACTCGATGCGCGGGCCTTCGAGGCGCGCGAGCTGGCGCAGCCGGATCTCGAGAATATCGTCGGCCTGCTCCCCGCTCAGAGCGAACGCGCTCATCAGGTCGGGCTTCGGCTCGTCGCTCTTGCGGATGAGGCGGATCACCTTGTCGATCGACAGGAGGGCGATCCGGCGGCCCTCGAGGATGTGGATACGCCGCTCGACCTCGGCGAGCCGGTGTTGCGTCCGTCGGACCACCGTCTCGAAGCGAAACGCGATCCATTCGGTGACGATGTCCTTGAGGTTCTTGGAGCGCGGCCGGCCGTCGCGGCCGAGCATCACCAGGTTGACCGGCAGGCTCGCCTCGAGGCGCGTGTGCGCGAGCAGCAGGTTCACGAATTCCTGCGGATCGTGGCGGCTCGAGCGCGGCTCGAATACCAGGCGCACCGGCGCGCGCTGGTCCGACTCGTCGCGCACGGTCTCGACTGCACCCAGCACCAGCGCCTTGAGGTTGAGCTGGTCCTGGGACAGCGCCTTGCGGCCTTCCTTGGGCTTCGGATTGGTCGCCCGCTCGATGTCCTCGAGCACCGCGCGCGCCGACACGCCGAACGGCAGCTCGGTGACCGCGATGCGCCACTGCCCGCGCGCCAGGTCCTCCCTGATCCACCGCGCCCGCACGCGCAGGCTGCCGCGGCCGGTCTCGTAGACCGCCTGGATGGCCTCGGGCGGCGAGATGATCTGGCCGCCGCCGGGAAGATCCGGGCCTGGCAGGTGCGCCAGCAGCCCTGCGACCTCGAGCGACGGGACACGGATGGCGGCCACCACCATGCGCGCGACTTCCCCGAGGTTGTGCGACGGGATGTCGGTGGCCATGCCGACGCCGATGCCGGAGGTGCCATTGAGCAGCAGCAGCGGCAAGCGCGCCGGCAGCAGCTTGGGCTCGCGGAACGAGCCGTCGTAGTTGGGCGCGAAGTCGACGGTGTCGCGATCGATCTCCGCCAGCAGCAGCTCGGCCAGCGGGGTGAGACGGCATTCCGTGTAGCGCATCGCCGCGGCATTGTCGCCGTCGCGGGAGCCGAAATTGCCCTGCCCGTCGATCAGCGGATAGCGCAGGCTGAAGTCCTGGGCCTGGCGCACCAGTGCATCGTAGGCGGCGGTGTCGCCGTGCGGGTGATACTTGCCGAGCACGTCGCCCACGACGCGCGCCGACTTCACGTGCCGCGCTGGCGCGTACAGGCGCAGCTCGTGCATCGCATACAGGATGCGACGCTGCACGGGCTTCTGGCCGTCGGCGACGTCCGGCAGCGCGCGGCCGGTGACGACGCTCATCGCGTACTCGAGGTAGCTCCGCTCGGCGAACTGCGCAAGGGAGTGCGCGTCGTCGCCGCCTGTGTCGTCGCTCATGCGCTCAGACATCGACGTCGACGGCATGACCGGTGCGCTCCATCCACTCGCGCCGGCTCGCAGCTTCGGCCTTGCCCATGAGCTTCGTGAAGATCTGCTGCGTTTCCTGCGCGCTGCCCGGCGCAATGCGCACCGGCAGCACGCGCCGCGTCTCCGGATTCATCGTCGTTTCCCACAGCTGCTCGGGGTTCATCTCGCCGAGACCCTTGAAGCGGCCGACCGACCACGTGCCGGGGCGCACGCCCTCCTTGGCGAGCCGATCCTCGATGGCGGCGAGCTCGGCGTCGTCGAGGGCGTACAGCTTGCGCGCCGGGCGCTTGGACATCGGCGACACGTCGACTCGATAGAGCGGCGGGCTCGCCACGCAGATGTGCCCGGCTTCGATGAGCTTCGGGAAATGGCGAAAGAACAACGTGAGGAGCAGCACCTTGATGTGGCTGCCGTCGATGTCCGCGTCCGCCATGATGATGATGCGCGCGTAGCGCAGGCCGGCGACGTCGACGCCATCGCCGGGGCCATGCGGATCGACGCCGATCGCGACCGCGATGTCGTGGATCTCGGTGTTGGCGAACAGGCGGTCGCGCTCGACCTCGAACGTGTTGAGCACCTTGCCGCGCAGCGGGAGAATCGCCTGGTACTGCTTGTCGCGCGCCAGCTTCGCCGAGCCGCCCGCGGAGTCGCCCTCCACCAGGAACACCTCGCGCCGCGCCGCGTCGTCGGACTCGCAATCGGTCAGCTTGCCCGGCAGCACCGCGATGCCGGAGCCCTTGCGCTTCTCCACCTTCTGCGCGGACTTCATCCGGCTCATCGCCTGCTGGATGGCGAGCTCGGCGATGCGCCGGCCGTAGTCGGGATGCGCGTTGAGCCAAACCTCCAGCGGATCGCGCAGCACCTGTGCGATGAGCTTGAGCGCGTCGCGGCTGGTGAGCTTTTCCTTCACCTGCCCCTGGAACTGCGGGTCGAGAATGCGCGCCGACAGCACGTAATGCACCTTGGCCGACACGTCCTCCGTCTGCAGCCGTGCGCCGCGCGGCAGCAGGCCATGATGGTCGACGAAGGTCTTCACCGCGTCGAACAGCGCCGCGCGCATGCCGGCCTCGTGCGTGCCGCCGGCAGCGGTCGGGATCAGGTTGACGTAGCTCTCGCCAGCGCCGCCGCCTTCGTCGTACCAGCCGAACGCCCACGCGGCGCCTTCGCCCTCCGCATGCGCGTCGCCCTCGGCCGGCTTGCCGAAGTAGGTCTGGCCGCTGAAGATCGGCGCGACGGGTGCCGCGCCATCCGCAAGCTCGCGCAGGTAGCCCTCGAGTCCGTCGGGATACGACCAGGCGTGGACCTTGGCGTCCTTGCCCTTTTCCACCGTCAGCGTCACCTGCACGCCGGGTAGCAGCACGGCCTTCGCGCGGAGCAGGCGGGCGAGCTCTGGCACGGACACCGTCGGCGCATCGAAATACGCGGGATCGGGATGCACGCGCACGCTCGTTCCGCTCGTGCGCGCGGCCGCCGTGCCGACGACCTTGAGCCGCTCGACCACATCGCCCCCGGCGAAGACGATGCGGTGCACCTTGCCTTCGCGGGTCACCTCCACCTCGAGGCGGCGCGACAGCGCATTGGTCACCGACACGCCGACGCCATGCAGCCCGCCCGAGAATGCGTAGGCGCCGCGTCCATCACGCTTGTCGAACTTGCCGCCCGCGTGGAGCCGCGTGAAGACGAGCTCCACGGTGGGCACCTTCTCCTCGGGATGCAGCCCGACCGGAATGCCGCGCCCGTCGTCGTGCACGGTGACCGATTGATCGGCGTGCACGCGCACGTCGATGCGTGTTGCATGCGCGCCGAGGGCCTCGTCGGCGGCGTTGTCGATCACCTCCTGGACGATGTGCGTCGGATCCGCGGTGCGCGTGTACATGCCCGGCCGCTCGCGCACCGGTTGCAGGCCCTTCAGCACCCGTATCGAAGACTCCTCGTACCTGACCTTTGCCACCGGCGCTCCTTTGCGGCCGATTATACGAACCACGCGTGTGGCGCCCCGACGCGACGCCGGTTGCGCCAGCCGGTACCATCCGGGAATCGATTCAGCTTCGAGGAGCGGCATCCGTGACGACGAGAGGATTTGCCGGCCGCCGGCCGACGCGCGACGCGGCCGCGCGCCTGCCGCCGGGACAGTACGAGACGCACGACTTTCCGGTCCTCTCGCTCGGGCCGACGCCCGCGGTCGACCTTGCGACCTGGGCATTCACGCTGCGCGACGGGCCGCGCCCGCTCGCCCGCTGGTCGTGGTCGGAATTCGAGGCCCTTCCGCGCACCACATGGCGCGGCGACATCCATTGCGTCACCAAATGGTCGAAGTTCGGCACGGAGTGGGAAGGCGTCACCGTCGACGACGTGTTCGCCGCAGCAGGTGTGTCGCCGCCCACTTCCTATCTGCTGGCGCAGTCCTACGACGACTACGACACCAATGTACCGGTAACTGACCTGGTCGGCGGCCGCGCGATGATCGCCACGCGTTTCGCCGGCGCGCCGCTGGCCGCCGAGCACGGCGGGCCCGCGCGCCTGCTGGTGCCGCATCTGTATTTCTGGAAGAGCGCGAAATGGCTGCGCGGCCTGCGCTTCACCGCGCGCGACGAAGCCGGCTTCTGGGAGCTGCGCGGCTACCATCTGTATGGCGACCCGTGGCGGGAGCAGCGCTACACGAACGATCCATGACGCCCGCTGCGGCGGCGCCGCTGCGTTGGCACCATGCGCGCGTCACGGCAGTGGCCGCCCGCACGCCGCGCGTGGTGAGCGTCTTCCTCGACCATGCCGTCGAACGGCACGACGCCGGACAGCATCTGGACGTAAGGCTGACCGCGCCCGACGGCTACCAGGCGCAGCGCAGCTACTCGATCGCATCGGCGCCGGGCGTCCATCCGCTCGAGCTCGCGATCGAGCGCCTGGCGGACGGCGAGGTCTCGGCATATTTCCACGACGTCGCGCAGGCCGGCGACTCGATCGAAGTTCGCGGCCCGATCGGCGGCCATTTCATCTGGCGACCCGAGGACGGCGGCCCGCTGCTGCTGGTGGCCGGCGGTTCCGGTGTCGCACCGCTGATGGCCATGCTGCGCCTGCGGGCGGTGGCCGCGCGGGACCTGCCGGCGCTGCTGGTCTACTCGGCGCGCACGTGGGACGAGGTGATCTTTCGCGACGAGCTGCTCGAGATGGAGATGCGCGACCCGGCGCTGCGCATCGTCGTGGCGACGACGCGCGGGGCCCCGGTGCGCAGCGGCGATCTCGGCCGGCGCGTCGATGGGGAGGCGCTGGCGGCGGTGCTTGCGGTGTGGGGTCATGCGCCGCGGCACGCGTACGTGTGCGGCGCGAACGCGTTCGTCGAAGCGATGACGCAGGCGCTGGTGCGGCAGGGAATGCTGCCGGCCCGGATTCGCGCCGAGCGCTACGGCGGCGTGGCCTAGCCGGAGCGGTACACCCGGCCGGTCACGCGCCGCTGCGCATGCCGACGAGCCAGGGGCGCACGTCGACCCTCAACAGGCCGGCAGTCACGCTTGGATCGGCCAGCGCGAACGCGCGCACTTCGTCCTCCTTCACGCCGCTCGCGGTGATCATCATGCCTCCGCCCGCGGCGTCCATGAACGGCCCGCCGAGCGCGAGCTTGCCTGCCGTGAGCCAGGCCCGGTAGTGCGCGACGTGGGCGCCCACGCCAGGCTGCTCGAACACAGGCTGTCCGCTCATCCAGGCGGGACCAGGGGTATGGACGACGATGAAGCGGATGTCTTGCATGTGTCGACCTCGCGGAAGTGGGATCAGGTGTCGGTGGCAACGGGACGCGCAGCGTGCCCCGCGAAGCGATCGCGCAGCATGGCCTGCCAGCCGCCGAGATATTCGTCGCGCATGCTGGCGGCGCGCCGGCCCAAGGTCTCCCATCCGGCGTGCGTAAGCGTCACCTCGGTTCCCTGCGGGTGCGGGGCGAAGCGAACCTCGACGGTCTGCCCGGTGGTGGCCGCCGGCCAGGATGCCACGTGAACGAGAGCCGGCGCGGGGGGTCGCAGTCCGACACGGTGCCCCAGACATGCCGAGCGCCGTCCTGCGCATGCTCGATCAGGCGGCCACCGGCGCGGGGCTCGAAGGCGCACCCTTGCGCCGCGTCACGGCTGACGGAGTGCGTGCGCAGCGGTCACCACTGCCCGATGTCGTCGGTGAAATAGCGGAACGCAGCCAATGGCGTGCACGGCACCACGAGCGTGACGACGATGGGCGCGAGCGCGTCAGCGGGACGTTCCATTTGTGCGCTCCTGGAGGGCGACGTGCCGCGCGTAGCTCGCCAGCGCGTCGCGCCAAAGCTCGTCGACGTATGCGCGCATGTCGAGCAGCGTCGCCGGATTGATGCTGAAGTAGTGGCGCGTGCCCACGTGACGCTCGGTGACCAGCTGCGCGTCGCGCAGCACGCGCAGCTGCTGGGAGACGGCGGGCCGCGAGATGGGCATCTTTGCGGCGATCTGCCCGACGGTGTGGCTGCCGCTGCGCAGGACGTCGAGCATGGCGCGTCGCGTGGGGTCGGCTATTGCGGCAAAAGAGGTCGCTGCGTAAGCCATGACGTACGGTAAGCGATTGCTTACGGTATGTCAAGCGACGAAAGGGGTGACGCATCGTCCCCGTGCAACCACGGGACGGAGGACTGCAGTTCTGAGTCCCGCGCGCGCGAAGCGGCGGAGGTCTAGTCGGCGAACTCGTTGAGCACGAGCTCGATTCGCGAGCGGTCGGCGAGGAATGCGTCGACCGTGCGCGTGTCGAAATGGCGGCCGCGCTGGCCCTTCAGGAAATCGATGCCTTCGTCGATTGGCCACGCATGCTTGTAGGGCCGCTCTGAGACGAGCGCGTCGAAGACATCGGCGACCGAGACGATGCGCGCGACCAGCGGGATGTCCTCGCCGTGCAGGCCGTTCGGATACCCAGACCCGTCGAATTTCTCGTGATGGCCCAGGGCGATGATGGCGCCCATGGACAGATACTTCGACGGCGACCCCTTGAGGATGTCGTAGCCGATCCGCGGATGGTTGCGCATCGTCTCCTCCTCGGTCTTGGTGAGCGGCCCTTCCTTCAGGAGGATGGCGTCGGGTATGCCGATCTTGCCGATGTCGTGCATCGGCGCCGCCACCTCGAGCACGTGCACCGTCTCCGCCCCGAGGCCCAGGTTCTGCCCGATGAGCGCCGAGTATTTGGCCATGCGCGTGAGGTGATTGCCGGTGTTCTTGTCGCGGAACTCGCCGGCCTTGGCGAGCTTGGCGAGCGTCTCGAGCTCCCGCTCGTGGATCTCGGTGACCGATTTGTCGACCTGGTACTGCAGCACGCGCGCCTGGTCGGACAGCACGATCTTGTGGCGGCGCAGTTCGAGCAGGTTCGCGCAGCGGGCCCGCGTCTCGTGATCGTCGAGCGGCTTGATCAGGAAGTCGGTGGCGCCGGCTTCGAGCGCGTTGTAGCGGATCTTGCGGTCGTCGACCACCGTGATCACGACGATCGGAACGTCGACGCAATGAGGCAGGGCGCGCAACTGCTTGACGAGCTCGATGCCGTCGAACTCCGGCAGCTTGTAATCGGTGAGGACGATGTCGACGCGATTGTTGCGCGCGAACTCGAGCGCTCGCGACGGGGTATCGAACAGCTCGAGGTTGAGCTTGCCGTCGATCTGGCGAACGATCTCCGCAAGCAGCAACCGGCTGCTGAACAGATCGTCGACGATCATGACGGTGTTGCGTTGCGCCCGCGCGAAGGCGAGCTCGGAGACGACACCGGACGGTGTGGCTGAACGAAGCGCCGCGGACATGGGTGGGTCTACTTTCCTCGCCGACGAGCCGGCGATCGATTCACCTGCATCGATGGCTCGAGAAGCTGTAGGCAACAGGTGCGTCAGGTCTTGAAAAGCCGGCCTCGCCGAAGCGAGCCGGCGGCTCGTGAGGGGGTTCTAAACGAGATGCTCAAGCGGGAATTAGAAACCTCTGCGCGATCCTAATCACAGGATATCAGGAATATAGGAACCGCGGCTCACGAGATTTCTCAACAACGCATGGTTTGGACGCTCCCGGCCCGCCGTCCGTCGGCCCGCTCAACCCAACGCCCCGGTAGTCGGGTCGAACAGCTCGTCCACCGCAAAGAGGCGGGGGATCAGTCCCTGCCGGTGCACCTCGCCGATGGCGACCTCGAGATTGCGTCGGTTGGCCTCGACGCCGAACGGGGTGACATCCGGCGTGCCGGCCGCGGGCAGGCCGGCCATCCGCTTGCTCGTCGCCAGAAGGCGCCACACTTCCCGCACCGCATCCGGATTCGCCTCCGCGATCGACTGGCGCATCACGACCATGTGGTTGATCTGGAGAGCGCGGTGCGTCGCCTGCCACGACCGCGCCGCGGCGGCGGGATCGGCGAACACGGTCCTGATGCGCGGATCGTCGACGGGCTCGGCCACGATCGCCGCGTCGATCTCACCCGCGCGGAGAAGGTCGAGCAGCGTCGTGGAGGGCGACGCGCGCCGGACGCTTCGCGGATCGACGAACTCTGCGACGTGCGCCTCCTCGAAGGTGACCCAGGTGACGCGATCGGCGTCGACGCCCAGATCCGCCAGGATGCCGCGCAGCCAGACGACCGTCGTCACGGTCCACGAGCGGATGCCAATGCGCCGGCCATTGAGGTGGCCGGGGTCGAGCGTGCCGCGCGACGCGTCGTAGACCAGGAACGGATGCTGGAATCGCGCGAGCACCACGGCAGGCAGCAGTACGAGCGGCTTGCCGAAACTCTTTGCCATCAGGAACGTGACGATCGCGAGCTCGGCCACGTCGAACTCGAGACTGCGCACCACCCGCTTGAAGGCGGCGCTAGGCCGCGGCTCGTTCGCAAAATCGAACTCGACCGTGGAGGAATGCAGCCCGTCTGTGCGCAAGGCGTGGGTGACGGGGTAATCGCCCAGCAGCGCGCGCAGCGCGAGCGGCTTGTTCACCGCGGCGCCATTTCAATCGATCTTCGCGCCGGACGCCTTGACCGCCTGCGCCCACTGCACGCGCTCGCGGACCAGGAACCGATCGAAGTCCGCGGGCGGCATGAAGGCGAGCTCGGCCCCGAGCGCTGCGAGCGCGCGACGTGGCCGGCGAGGAGGTCGGTGACCGCCGGCCCGGCGCCCTTGTACGGCACGTGGGTCAGGTCGGTGCCCGTGCGCAGCTTGAAGAGCTCGGTCGCGAGATGTGGCACGCTGCCGTTCCCGGGCGACGCGTAGGTCAGCACGCCCGGGCGCGCCTTGGCGAGCGCGATGAGCTCCTGCGCCGTCGCGGCCGGCACGACCGCCGGGTTGACGGTGAGCACCAGCGGCGACGATGCGAGGAGCGCGATCCCGGTGAAGTCGCGGGCGCCGTCGTATGGCAGGCCCGGATACATCAGCGGCGCGATTACGAATGGGGCCGGCGCCAACAGCAGCGTGTAGCGGTCGGGAGACGCCTTCGCGACCTCCGCGGCGCCGATCGTAGTGCCCGCGCCGGGCTTGTTCTCGACGATCACGGGCTGCCCGAGACGCTCGCCGAGCTTCCGGCCGACGAGGCGCGCGAGCGTATCCAAGGAGCCGCCCGGTGCGAACGGCACGACCAGGCGAATGGGATGCGCTGGATACGGCTGCTGCCCGAGCGACGGCCGGGGTAGCCACGCAACGACGCTCAGCAGGAGGTCGCGTGCGACCCGGCTCATGCCTGCCGCCGCGCCGCGCGGCGACCGGGCGCAGGCAACCATTACAGGTGGCGGTCGGCGGGAATGGGCGGCAGGTCGCTGAAGAGCTGCGGCGCGGTGCGCTCGGCGTAGAGATAGAATTGCGGGTCGACCACCGACTGCGCCGGAATCGACTTGGCCATGCGCTTGTCGCCGACCAGCATCGGAATCGCTTTCCGGTCGTAGCCGTCGATCGTGTTGCGCGACAGCCGCAGGTCGTAGTTCGACCGGCGGATGGCGGTCTTCATGATGTCGGCGTCGGTGCCCGTGACCCAGCGCATGTTGATCTCGGCGGCCTCGTCGAAGTGCGTGCGCAGCCACTGCTCCGCCTCGGCGAACGCCACCATGAAGCGGCGCAGCGTCTCGGCCTTCTGCTCGATCGTCGCCTTCGTGGTCAGAATGCTGCCCGGGTCATAGCAACTCTCGCAGCCGCCCGAGACGATGCGAATGGCGCCCGGGACCCGCTGCGCGGCGGTGGTCGCCCAGGGCTCCCACGCGGCCACCGCGTCGACGTCGCCCTGGCGCAGTGCGGTGGCCTGATCCGACGGCTTGATGTTCAGCAGCGTGACGTCGCTGTCCTTCAGGCCGTTCTCGGCGAGCAGGCCGAGCAGATAGCCCTCGGCACCAGTGCCACGCGGCAGGCCGATCTTCTTGCCCTTGAGCGACTTGATGTCGTTCACCTTGATGCCCGCACCGGCGGCCGCGACGATCGAGTTGTTGTCGGCGTAATACATGCGCGTGGCGTCGCCATGCAGATGGCCGATCAGCACCAGGGGCTGGCCGCGCGAGACGCCCGCCAGGAAGGGCACCGACCCCATGATGTTCACGTCCTGCGCGCCGTTGAGCAGCCCGTTGATCATCTCGGGGCCGGTCTGGTACATCACGATCTTCGCGTCCAGGCCGTGCTTCGCGAAGATGCCGCGCTCGACGCCGATGAACGCGGCCGCATGGTCGGTCGCGTTGGCCGCACCGATCTTGAGCGGCAGCGGGGTGCCCTGCGCGAACGCCACGGACGCCGCCGCGGCGACGAGGAGGGCGGCGAGTCCGGTGATCGCCCGTTGCAGCGCACACGGCATGGCGTTCCTCATACCTTGAAGTTGGCGATGATGCCCTTCTTCATGTCGTTCTGGGCCTGGATGAGCTTCGAGTACATGTCGAACGTGCGCGCGACCGACACGCTGCCGTCGCAGAAGGCGGCGGAACTGCGGAGGCTCGGCGCCGCGCCGACCCGCTGCACGGCCGGCAGTTGGCCCGAAGCCTTCTGGCGCCACTGCGTCATGAACGTGACCTTACCGGCGCCGGCGCCGGTCGATTGGGAACCGATGCCAAGGGCGTGCGGAAGGGCCTGCTCGAACTGATCCGGGGTCAGGTGCATCGCGCTGGGGTGGGACTTGAACAGCAGCGCCCAGGCGCGCTTGGCCTTCTGGAAGGAAACCCCGCGCGGATCGAACAGGCCAGGATGCAGCAACGCGCGCGTCACGAAATCGTCGATGCAGTGGAGGGCGTCAAGCTGCTGGTTGGTAACGGGCATGGCAATATCTCCTCAGGTCAGGCGCGAAGGTTCCGGACGATCGCTCGCTGCAACTCATGCTGCGTCTGCAGCAGATTGATCATCAGCACCATCGTCCGGTTGTAGCGCTGGAAATCGTTCTGCACGTTGGCCAGATTGCCAGGGCTGCCCTTGGCGACCGAGGCCAGCCGCTGTACTGCCGGAAGTGCCTGGGCCTGTACCGCCGGGAGCGCCTGCGTTTTTTGCACCGCCGGCAATGCGCTGGTCATTGCCTGGCGCCACTTGGACACGAACATCATCCGCTCGGGCGTGCCGAGGGCGCCCTTTTCGAGCAGGAGCTGACCGAACCGGTTGGCCGACATACCGGACGCGCCGGGCGTTTCCCGGGCCATCATCTGCCATTCGCGCAGCGCGGCCAGGAACGCGCCACCGTGCGGGTGGAGCAGTGTGGGATTCTGCATGGCGCGCACTACGAAGTCGCTCACGCGCCGCGCTGCCTGTGGAGATCCGATGTGGAGGGGCATGGTAGGTCTCCTCGAGAGAGGCGAGCACTTCGGTTAGCGTCGAGCGCGCCTTCGACTCGGCATCCGGCCTGAGTGTGCGGCGCCCCCGATCTGGCGTCGCCGTGGTCCATGACAAAAGTATAAGCCGGTCGCGGCGGGCGGGTGCGCGACTATTCCGCTCGAAGGACGATTCGTCGCCGCCGCAGGCGGGACCACGGCGACGCGCCCTGGAGCCTGGCGACGTGCGATTTCACTCCGGCGCCATCCCCTTGTCCGCAAGCTCCTTGATCGCCTTGGCGTTCTTCGCAAGATTCGCGAGCCCCATGCCCCGCAGCACGTGGTCCGCCTTGGTGAACTGGATGTTGTCGTAGCCGATGATTTCGATGCGGTTGCCCCAGGGGTCCCGGAAGTCGAGAAACGGTCCGGGGAGAAGCTCGACGCCCGCGTCGGTCAACGCCTGCCGCGCCGTTTCCTTGCTGTCGACCACCAGCCCGAAATGCCTCCCGTCGTCGTCGGACTGGGAGCGCCCCTTTTGCAATGCAATGAACTGGTCGCCGAGGTCGATGAAGGCCATCGACTCGCTCTTGCTGCGCAGCTTGAAGTCGAACAGTCGACCGTAGAAAGCCAGGGCCGCTTCGATGTCGCCGACTTCCAGCGCGATGTGGTTGAAACCGACCAGGCGCGCCTTTTTGAGCTCGGTCACGGAACCCCCGTTGTTCATGCGTAGTCGTCATGATACTAGCCGCTAACAGTCGTTTACGATGACGGGCATATCGTCCATGAAGTAGCTCTCTGAATCTCCGGACACAATTTCTCATTGGTCCTAACGGGTAGGCAAAGGGGTGTGTCTATGACGGGCCGAAGCGTAGGGACGTCGAATTGCTCGGCATCGAGCGACGACGGCAATGGTCGGTTGTCGAGAAGGTCGGCATGGTGCGGGAGACCTACGAGCCGAGAATCACGGTGTCGCTGGTCGCGGGCAAGCACGGCATCAAGCGCTTGCTCGGCAAGAAGACCCTCGAGGCGGGGATCCTCAAGGAAGCGATGGATGTCGTGCGCGACCGAAAATGGCTTGCGCGCTCGCCCTCATTGCCCGGGGACAACCGATGAAAATCGTGTCCGATGTCCTGGGGGTAGCGCGCTCTAATATGCATACACGGGTTAACCCATCGCCGGACCGGAGAGATCGACGGCCGCACCGACAACCGCACGAGGATGGCGAGCTAGTGACTGAGCAGGGCGACGAGATGGGTTGCTTCCTGCCGGGCTCGACTGTCGTGCTGCTGTTTCCGAAGCGAACTGGTGTTCATCTCCGCGTGGCGCCCCGCGCGCGCGGGCGCCTTGGGAGGCGATGGCCACCGACGCTGACCGGTGACCCGCGCCCGCCACTTGGATGCCGTGGGCTAGACCTTTCGCCGGGAGATGAATCCCCAGATGGCCAGGACAATGATGGCGCCGACCACGGCGCCGATCAGGCCGGCACCCTCGCCGGGCGCGTACCATCCCATTGCCTGCCCGAGATAGCTCGCCACCACCGCGCCCACGATGCCGAGGATCGTGGTCAGGATGAAGCCGGAGGGCTCGTTCTTGCCCGGCATGATGAACTTCGCGATGACGCCGGCGACAAAACCAATGATGATCGTCCAGATGATTCCCATGGCCTGCTCCTGTGGGGGGCCCGGTGAATGCCGAGCGGTGCGAGACGATAATATCCGACCGTCGTGCGGTGTAATCGCGCGTTGATGACACGGCTTGTCCGCTGCTCGACGTGTGGAACATGATGCAGACAGCTAGCCGGCGTGCGCGTCGTGATGAAGGAGCAGCTTGCTGGCGGAGCAGCCTCAGTGCACGGCGATCCCGTAGCTGCGCCGCAGGCGATCCGCCAGCAGCTTGCCGGCCATCGACACGACGTAGATGAAGGCGATGTACAGCGCCGCCGTGGCGGTCAGGATCTCGATCGGCTCGTAGGCGATGTTCACGATCTTCTGCGATTGGAACATCAGGTCCTGCACCGTGATGACGGACACCAGTGTCGACGACTTCACGATCACCGTGAACTGGTTGACGATCGCGGGTGCCGAGCTCAACAACATCTGCGGCAGGATGATGCGCCGGAACACGAGCAGCGGCGGCATGCCCACGGAGAACGCCGCCTCACGCTGCCCTTTCGGGATGGCCTCGATGCCGCCGCGGAACGTCTCCGCGAGATAGCCGCTGGACTGCAGGGCAAGGGCGACGCACGCCGCCTGATAGAAGCTGGTGGGCCAGCCGAAGATCTCCGGCCACGCATAGTTGACCCATAGCAATTGCACGAGGATGGGCGTCGCGCGAAAGAACTCGATCAGTAGCGTGGCGACGGGACGCAGTGGCCGCACGTACATCCGCACGAGGCACAGCACGAGGCCACCGACGATCGCGCACGCGAACGCGATGAAGCAGACCTCGATGGTCACCTGCAGTCCGGCGAGCAGCGCGTCGCGCTGGTTCCAGACCAGTCGTTCCCAGTTGTTCATCGCGCGTCAGGCACGGATGCGGGCACGCCAGCGATCGGCGACGACGCGCAGCGACGAGCCCGCCACGAGCACGATGACGAAGTAGGTGACCGCGGCGCCGGTGTACAGCGGCAGCGGGCGCATCTGCTGCTGCGTGATCATCGACACCTGGTACATGAGGTCCGGCACGGCGATCAGCGACACGATCGTCGTCGCCTTGAACAGCGAGATGAACTGGTTGATCGATTCGGGCAGCATGCTGCGCACGACCTGCGGCAGGATGATGCGCCGCAGGATCAGGCCTTCGCCCATGCCGAGCGAGCGCGCCGCCTCGAGATGGCCCGCGGGAATCGCCTCGATTCCCGCACGGAAAGTCTCGGCGAAATAGCCGCTGTAGACGAAACCGAGCGCGATCATCGCCGAGACGAAGGGGTTGAACTCGAAGCGGCTGTGGAGAACGGTGCCGATCAGCAGAGGCAGCACGAAGTGCACCCAGACGACCATGACGTAATCGGGCGCGTTCCGGAAGACCTCCACGTGCAGCGCGCCGAGCGAGCGCAGCGTCCGGAAACGACTGTTCCGCAGCAGTGCGGCCCCCAGGCCGAGCGAGAGCGCCAGCACCGCTGCCGCGATGAAGACGTAGAAGTTGACCGCCAGGCCGCGCAGCAGGACGGTGCGGTATTCCCAGAAGAGTTGGAGATCGAGGATCTCGCGCAGCGAATCCGACATCCCGCGCTTATTGCAGATGCTTCGAGACGAACTGCCGCAGCCGGTCGGAGCGTGGCGCGCCGAAGATCTGCGCGGGCGGTCCCGCTTCCTCGATGAGACCGTTGTGCAGGAACATGACCTGATCCGACACGTCCTTTGCGAAGCCCACCTCGTGCGTGACGACGATCATCGTGGTGCCGTCGTCGGCGAGCTCGCGCATCACCGCTAGCACCTCCTCGGTGAGCTCGGGATCGAGGGACGACGTCGGCTCGTCGAAGAGCATCACCTTGGGCTGCATGGCGAGCGCGCGGGCGATCGCCACGCGCTGCTGCTGCCCACCGGACAGCCGCGCGGGGTACTCGTGCGCCTTCTCGCCGAGGTGCACGCGTGCGAGGCATGCCTCACCCAGGTCGATCGCGGCCTTGCGCGACATGCCCCGCACCCGCTGCGGCGCCTCCTTCACGTTGCCGAGCACCGTCATGTGCGGCCAGAGGTTGATATGCTGGAACACGATGCCGAGTTCGCGACGGATGCGATTGATGTCGGCGAGCGAACGCGGCTTGCGATCGCCATCGGCAGCGCCGCGAAAGCACAGCGACT
>JBBSEG010000018.1:0-78846 GCA_038239945.1 Burkholderiales bacterium | reverse complement strand
CGGCGCGCCCCCCCAGCCCGAGGGGCGCGCCGGGCCCCGCTGCCGCTGGCCCCGCAGCCCCGGCTCGGCACCCCGGCTCGCCGCGGCACGGAGGCTCGACGCGCATGCGCCGCGATTCTAGGCGACGGGCGCGCCTGCGGCGTGGCCGTCGGAGCGCGACGCTGCCTTGCGGCGCCCCCGTTCACGTGGGCGAAGTGCCGATATAAGTTCCGTGGCGTCCACACGTTCACCGCCCAACATCAATCCGCCGCAGAGCGCCATCCTGGCCGTGGGCCGCATCGTCGTCGGCGCTACCGCGGCGCGGTTCATGGCAGACTTGCGGACCGCAATCGAGCAGCCGGACGCGCTGTTGTAACGAGGGCAGCGCACCATCGGTCGATCCGAACCCGCGTGCGGCCGCCGCACTGCAACGATGCGGCGGCACGCAAGCCGCATGGAGGAGACAGGATGAAATTCGTGTCGCGTCGCACGGTTCTGGCGGCGATCGGCCTCGCCGCCGCCGCGCTGGCAGCGGCTGCCGTCGCGCAGGCGCCGTCGGGGAAGCTCGTGCTGTACACGTCCCAACCGGAGCGCGATGCGACGCAAACCGTAAGTGCCTTCCGCAAGGCGTTTCCGGGCGTCGCCGTGGAGGTGTTCCGCTCGGGCACGACCGAAGTGATGGGCAAGCTCGCCGCGGAGCTGTCGGCCGGCCAGCCCAAGGCGGACGTGCTGCTGATCGCCGACGCCGCCAGCATGGAGGCGCTCAAGCGCGACGGCCGGCTGCTGCCGTACCCGGAGGCGAAGGTCGCGGGACTGGCGCCCGGCTCGTTCGACACCGACCGCACGTACTTCGGCTCGAAGCTGATCACCACCGGCATTGCGGTCAACACCACCGCCAGGACGCGTCCGGCCGCGTGGGCCGATCTGGCCCGGCCCGAGTACAAGGGCCAGGTCGCGATGCCGAGCCCGCTGTATTCGGGCGCAGCCGCGATCATGCTCGGCACGATGACCGCGCGGCCCGATCTCGGTTGGGGCTTCTTCGAGAAGCTCAAGGCCGCCGACGCGATCGCGGTCCGGGGCAACGGTGCCGTCATGACCGCCGTGGCGAACGGCGAGAAGCCGTACGGCGTGCTGGTCGACTTCATGGCGTTCAACGCGAAGGCCAAGGGTTCGCCGATCGATTTCGTTTTTCCCGCCGAAGGGCTTCCCGCGGTCACCGAGCCCGTGGCGATCGTCAAGGGCACGCCGAACGCCGTGGCGGCGCGGGCGTTCGTCGACTTCATCCTGTCCGACGACGGGCAGAAGCTGGCGGTGTGGATGGGCTACATCCCGGCTCGCTCCGGCGTCGGCATGCCGGCGTGGCTGCCGCCGGGCACGAAGATCAACGTGATGCCCAGCGACATTGCGGCCATCGTGCAATCGAACCCGGCCAACCTGAAGCGTTTCGCCGAGCTGTTCGGCAACTAGGCGGCGCCCGGGCGGCCGCCCCGGCCACATCCTTCCCGATGGCATCGTTGCCGGGCCGGCGCGAGCGCGCCGAGGAACAGGCGTTGCTGTGCGCCCTGGTCGCGGCCGTCGGGCTGCTCGCGCTCGTCCCGCTGCTGCGGCTGCTCCTCGAGTCGCTGGCGCCGGGCGGCAACTGGTCGACCGCGGCGTTGCAACGCGTCGCGGCGCAACCCGCCACGTGGACGGCGACTGCGCACAGCCTCGTCACGGCATTCGGCGGAACGCTGCTCGCCACCGCCATCGGCGCCACCGTGGCGCTCGTGGTTTCGCTGACCGACGTGCGCGCCCGCAACGCCTACGTCTTCTGCTTCGTGATGCCCCTCCTCCTCGCGCCGCAGGTGGTGGCGCTCGCGTGGCTGCAGATGGTCGGGCCGTCGAGCACGCTCCTGCGCATGGTCGGGCTGGCGCCGCCGCTCGGCAGCCGCAACCCACTGTATTCGGCGTGGGGCATCATGCTGCTGCTCGGCGTGCAGTACGCCCCGTTGGTGTTCCTCACGCTGCGCGCAGGACTGCGCACGCTGCCGCAGGAGCTGATCGAGGCCGGCCTTGCGGGCGGCGCGCGCCCGCTGGTCGTGGTGCGCACGATCGTGCTGCCGCTGATGACCCCGCCGCTGGTCGCCGGCATCGCGCTCACGTTCGTGTCCTGCCTCGGCAACTTCGGCATCCCCGCCTTCCTCGGCATTCCGGGCGGATACCTCGTGCTGCCGACGCTCATCTATCAGCGCATCGCCGGGCTCGGCCCGGGCGTGCTGTCCGAAGTCGCGGTGCTGTCGATGCTGAGCGGCGGCATCGCGGTGGCCGGCATCGTGCTGCAGGACGTGATGGTGCGCCGGCGCGACTTTCGCATCGTCACGGCGGCGGGGGTCGCGCGACCGTTCGAGCTGCGCGGCGCCCGACTGCCGGTGGAGCTCACGCTGTGGACGCTCACCGGCGCCGTCCTGGTGCTGCCCGTGCTCGCGCTTGCGCTGACCTCGCTGGTGCCGGCGGTCGGCGTGACGTTGAGCAGCGCGAGCGCGACCCTCGACAACTATCGATTCGTGCTGGTCGAGCACGACGCCGCGAAGCGCGCGTTCCGCAACAGCTTCGGCCTGTCCGCCGGCGCGGCCATCGCGATCGTCGCCCTCGCCGTGCCGCTCGCGTACTTCGTCGTATGGCGGCGCTCGCCTCTGCTGCGCGTCGTCAATCTGATCGCCGAGCTGCCCTACGCGCTCCCCGGCGTGGTGCTCGCGATCGCGGCGATCCTGCTGTTCCTCAAGCCCCTCCCGCTGGTGCACGTCTCGCTCTACAACACGGTCTGGATCATCCTGTTCTGCTACCTGGCGCGCTTCCTCGTGCTGGGATTAAGGCCCGTGGCGAGCGGCTATCTCCAGCTCGACCGCACGCTCGAGGAGGCGGCGCAAATCACCGGCGCGCGCCTGCTGCGGCGCCTGCGTACCGTGATCCTGCCGCTGGTGGCGCCCGCGGCCGCCGCCGGTGCGCTGCTCATCTTCCTTACCGCGTTCAACGAGCTCACGGTCTCGGCGCTGCTGTGGTCGTCGGGGGCCGAGACGCTCGGCGTTACGGTCTTCTCGTTCCAGCAGGGCGGCGACACACCCTACGCGGCGGCGCTCGCCATGCTCACGGTCGTCGTCAGCGTCGCGCTGATGCTGGCCACGCTGCTTGTTTCCACACGCCTGCCGCGGGGCGTATTGCCATGGCAGGACTGACGCTCGAGCGCGTCGTGAAGACGTTCGGCCCGCACCGCGCGCTCGACGACGTGTCGCTCGACGTGCGCGACGGCGAGTTCATCGCGATCCTCGGGCCCTCGGGGTGCGGCAAGACCACGCTGCTGCGGCAGGTCGCGGGCTTCGATACGCTCGATGCGGGCCGCATCGCGATCGGCGGCGAGACGATGTCGAGGCCGGGCGCGCACGTGCCGCCGGAACGGCGCCGCATCGGCATCGTCTTTCAGTCGTATGCGTTGTGGCCGCACATGAGCGTGGCGGAGAACGTGGCCTACGGCCTGGCGGTCGCGGGCGTGCCGCCGGCCGAGCGGGCGAGGCGCGTGGCGGCGGCGCTCGAGCAGGTGGAGCTCGGCGGCTTCGGCGGGCGCCGGCCGGCGCTGTTGTCGGGCGGCCAGCGCCAGCGCGTCGCACTGGCACGCTGCCTCGTCACCGCCCCATCGCTGGTGCTGCTGGACGAGCCGCTCGCCAATCTCGACGTGCACCTGCGCGCGTCGATGGAGGAGGAGTTCGCGCGCTTTCATGCGCGCGCCGGCCCGACGATGGTGTACATCACGCACGACCAGCGCGAAGCGATGGCGCTGGCCGATCGCATCGCGGTGATGGACCACGGGCGCCTGTTGCAGGTGGCCACCCCTTCGCAGCTCTACCGCGAGCCCGGGGATGCGACCGTGGCCGCGTTCATCGGCGCGGGCATCGTCGTGCCGGTGCGCGTCCAGGAGGCCGATGGCCAGGGCGCGTGTCGCGTCGAGCTCTTCGGCTCGACGTTGCGCATGCGATGTCCCGCGCACACGCGCGCGGGCCCGGCCGAGGCGTGCCTGCGCGCGCACGACCTGCGCGTCGTGGCCGAAGGCGCAGGCGGCTTCGCGGTGCAGGTGGAGCGCGCGATCTATCAGGGCGGCCATTTCCGGCTCGAGCTGCGCAGCGTGGCGGCGCCAGCGGTGCGCCTGCACCTGAGCGCGCCCGAGCCGTTCGCGGCGCCGCGCGACGGCCGTCTCGCGATCCAGGCCACAGACGGGTGGGTGATCCCCGCGCGCGCCGCAGTGACGCCCATGCGCCTCGTATCGAACCCGGCGGGGCCGGCCGGGTCGCCCGTATCGGGCGACGAGGACGACGCGTGCCACGCGGCCCCTCGGTAGGTCAGCCGCGCAGGGCGGCCAGCAGCGAGCGGATCTCGTCCGTGGATTCGGCCATGGTCTTCAGCACGTCGGGATCGGTGATGGGCTGGGACTCGCGCTCGGCGTGCGCCGGATAGCGCGGCGGATTGGACTGCAGCGCGGCCTGGTTGGCGAGGGCGATCACGTCGACGAGCTGCCACGGAGGCAGCATGGGCACGTGGTGCTCGTGCTCGGCGACAGCCTTGAGCGTGGCGTCCGACAGGTGGAACTCGTGCAGCACCGACTGCCCGATCGACGGGTGCCCTCGTGGATCAATGCGTCGAGCTCGTCCGGATGCGCAATGAGCTCCGGATAGGCCGCGGCACGCGGGAGCAGGTAGAAGCGGCCGATGTCGTGTACCAGCCCCGCGAACAGCGCTTCGGCGGCGTTGAGGCGCGTGAGCTTGCGCGCGAGCACGTAGGCGATCGCGGCGACCTCGAGGCTGTGCCGCCAAACCCACTCCGACTGCGCGTGGAAAACCTGCACGCCCTTGGCCGCCGAGAGCTGCTCCATCGCGACCGATACGGCCGTCGAGCGAACCACGTCGTGGCCCACGCGCATCACCGCATTGCGGACGTCGCCGATAGGCTTGCCGCCGGGATTGAGCGCCGCGGAGTTGGCCACCTGGATCAATCGTGCCGGCAACAGCGGCTCGGCGCTGATCACCCAGGCGAGCCGATCGGCGTCGATGTCGGGGTCGCCCAGCGCGGTGCGCACGCGGAGCGTCGCGCCGGTGAACGTGGGAAATGAGATCTGCTTGCTGGATAGATCGGCGGCGAGCGCCTGCAAGAAGGCGTAGGCGCGCTGCCCGGGGTTATCGGCGGTTATGGCGGTTCGCGTTGGCAGCGGAACTTACCATACGCTGCGCGCGTGCGGGCGAAGGCCCTCCTCGCCTCAGGAAGGGGGACTGTCGTCGGTCAAAGCCGCGCCGGCGGCACGCAGCACCGCGAGCGCGATGCCGATCGAATAACCGCGCGCCAGCAGGAATCGCACCTGGCGCGCGTGCTCGCGGCGGTCGCCCGGCGCCGCCCCATAGCGGCGTTGCCACAAGGCAGTCGCATCGGCAGCTTCGTCCTGCACGGACAGCGTTCCGAGCGCAGCTTGCGCGGCTTCGGGCTCGATACGCCTTTCGCGCAGCGCGTACGCGATGGCGCCGCGGCTGTAATTGCCACGCCGGCTTGCCACCACGGCCTCGGCGCAACGCGCGTCGGATAGATAGCCCAGGGCCGCCAGCTCGTCGAGGACACGCTCGATCGCAGCGGAATCGCCTCCTCGCGCGCGAAGGCGTACGGCGAGCTCGGCTCGTCCCCACTCGCGGCGCGCGAGCATACGTAGGGCCACGGCGCGCGGGGAAGGCGGAGGGGGCGACGCGCGCGCCGCGCTGGACCCGGGCGTGGCACCGGTGCTCGAGACCGCCGCCCGCCGCGCGCGGAACATCGCTATTCGACGTCGAGGGCGGGTTTGATGCGCTGGGGCGTGGGCACGTTGACGGCCGCGCGGATCTTGGCCTCGATCTCGGCGGCGATCTCCGGGTGCTCGCGCAGATATTCGCGCGCGTTGTCCTTGCCCTGGCCGATCTTGTCGCCGTTGTACGCGTACCAGGCGCCCGACTTCTCGACGATGCGGTGATTGACGCCCAGCTCCACGATTTCGCCCTCGCGCGAAATGCCTTCGCCATAGAGGATGTCGAACAGTGCCTCGCGGAACGGCGGGGCGATCTTGTTCTTGACGACCTTGACGCGGGTTTCGTTGCCGATGACCTCGTCGCCCTTCTTGATGGAGCCGATGCGGCGGATGTCGAGTCGCACCGAGGCGTAGAACTTGAGCGCGTTGCCGCCGGTGGTGGTCTCGGGATTGCCGAACATCACGCCGATCTTCATGCGGATCTGGTTGATGAAGATGACCAGCACGTTGGCGCGCTTGATGTTTCCCGTGAGCTTGCGCAACGCCTGGCTCATGAGGCGGGCCTGCAGTCCGGGCAGCTGGTCGCCCATCTCGCCTTCGATTTCGGCCTTCGGCACCAGCGCAGCGACGGAATCGATGACGATGATGTCGATACCGCCCGAGCGAACCAGCATGTCGGCAATCTCCAGCCCCTGCTCGCCGGTGTCCGGCTGGGAGATGAGGAGATCGCCCACCTGCACGCCGAGCTTGCCGGCATAAACCGGGTCGAGGGCATTCTCGGCATCGATATAGGCCGCAACCCCGCCGAGCTTCTGCACCTGCGCCACGACCTGCAGGCACAGGGTGGTCTTGCCCGACGACTCGGGACCGTATACCTCGACTACGCGACCGCGCGGCAGCCCGCCGGCGCCGAGCGCGATGTCGAGACCGAGCGACCCGGTGGAGACCACCTGCAGGTCGTTCTGGATCTGGGCATCACCCATCTTCATGATGGAGCCCTTGCCGAACTGCTTTTCGATCTGGGCGAGGGCGGCGGCGAGCGCCTTGCCTTTCTGGTCGTCCATGGGCTGGTCGAGAGGGGGCATGTGCTGGGCTCCGGAGTATCGCCCGGCGAGCCGCCGGGAGGCTATCTTCAAGGTCCGGTGATCATGCCATAGAACGATCGTTCGACGCAACCGGCCATTCGGCCGATCCCACGCCGATCTCACGGTCGGTCCCAACCCCCGGATCGACCCCCCGGTATCTACCCGCAGCGGGCTCAGCCGCCGGCCAAGGCGATCAGGTTTTCCAGCGCCCAATCAACCGCCTGCGACCGGACGGCCGCCCGATCCCCGGCGAACTGCACCGTACGTGCAAAGCCCCCCTCGCCCGGGAAGGCGAAGCCGAAGCACACCATGCCCACGGGCTTGCCGGGCGTGGCGCCCCCCGGCCCGGCGATCCCGGTGATCGACGCCGCGACGTCCGCCGGGGTGCGCGAGAGAAGACCCGCCGCCATCGCGAGCGCGACGGGCTCCGAGACGGCGCCATGCCGCTCGAGCAGCGCGGCCGGCACGTCGAGACACTGGCGCTTTTCTGCATTGGAATAGGTGACCAGGCCAAGGTCGAACCACGCCGAGCTGCCGGCCACGGCTGTGACGGCGCCGGCCAGGAGCCCACCCGTGCACGACTCCGCCGTCGCCACCCGCCAGCCCCGCGCCGCCAGGGCATGGCCGAGACGGGCGGCGAGCGCGTCGGTCGCCGGCGTCATTCGCACGCCCCGGGCCGGCCCCGGTAGTTGTATTCGTAAATCGTGGCGAACCCGAACGGCCGGTAGACGCCGAGCGCGGCCGCATTCCCCGCATCGACCTGCAGGTACGCGTGCGCGGCGCCGTGCTCCCACGCCCAGCCGAGCAGCCGCTCGACCACGCGGGTCGCCACCCCGCGCCCCCGCGCCGGCTCGGCAGTCACCACATCGAATACACCGGCGAGCCCGTCGTCTAGGGCGACCTGCCCGGCACCGACCGGCTCGCCGTCCTGCAGCGCCAGGACCGCGTGTACGGCGAGCGGCGTGTGGGCGAGCCGCTCCAGATGCGCCTCCTGCTGCAGCGGCGGCGAGCGGCGCATGGCGCCGACGGCCGCGACGAACGCCGCGACCGGCGGACACTCGATTTCGAGCGTGGTGCGGCCACGCGCGGCGGCCACCTCGGGCGGCCGCGGCAGCGCTGCGAGCTGCACGAGCGTGCGGTCGAACGCGACGTAGCCGCGCTCGTCGAGCGCCAGGTCGAGCGCCTCCGGGTGCACGAACGGCGTGATGCGGAACAGCAGCGGCAGGTCGTTCGCGCGGTAGGCCGCCTCGCAGTAGGCGAGCTTGCGGTCGAGCGGCAGCGTCGAGCCGAAGTGGGCGTTGACGCTGCGCGCGCGCTTGGCCTTTCCCGGCGAGAGCCGCAGCACCCAGCCGTCGTAGAAAAGCTGGTGCTGCGTCTGGACCGCGTTGAGCCCGGCCTCCTCCAGGCGTAACGGCGTCGGCCGCTTCACCACCAGGCGCTCAGCGCACGCTGCCCGATGGCCATCACGATCAGCGTGTACACCGCCGCGAGCACGTCGTCGAGCATCACGCCGACGCCGTTCTTGAGCGCGGCATCGAGGGCGCCGATCGGCGGCGGCTTGACGATGTCGAAGAGGCGGAACAGCACGAAGGCCACGGCCTGCGCGCGCGCATCCGGTCCGACGAGAAACAGCACGAGCAGGAACGCCGCGATCTCGTCGATCACGATGCCGCCGTGGTCCGGCACGCCGAGCGCACGTCCGGTCACCTGCGAGGCCCAGGCGCCGCCGGCGAGCGCAACGCCGATCGCGACCGCGAAGCCGGTCGCGCCGGCATGGCGTTGCAGCAGGTAGGCGAGCGGCACCGCCACCAGCGTGCCGAGCGTCCCGGGGGCATGCTTCGCCAGGCCGGCGCCTCCGCCCAGCGCGATGAAGTGCGCCGGATGGCTGAACAGGAAGCGCACTGTCGGTGCGCGTGCTGGAGGCCTCACCGGAAGTGGTCGAACGCAAGCGGCATCTCCGCCAGCGGAGATCCGCTCTCGTCGACCACGACCAATTCCGCCGCGGCGGTGATCGACCCGATGCGCGTGCACCCCACGCCGGCGTCCCGGGCCGCGACGTCGACGTGCGGACGCGCGTGGACGGGGGCGGTGAAGCACAGCTCGTAATCGTCGCCGCCGGCCAGCAGGCATTGCAGCGCGAGCGCGCGCGATGCGCCATGCAGCGGCAGCGCGGCATCGGCAGGAATGCGGGCGATCTCGATGCGCGCGCCGCAGCGCGAAGCGGCCAGGAGATGACCGAGGTCGCCCGTAAGACCGTCCGACAGATCGAGCGCCGCGCTCGCGACGCCGCGCAGGCCAAGGCCGAGCGCGACCCGCGGCTCCGGCCGGTCGAGGCGCACGCGCACGGCGGCGAGCGCGTCGGGCGCAAGGTGGATCGCGCCGCGCAGGGCGTGGAGCGCGAGCGCCGCGCCGCCGAGCGAGCCGGATACGTACACGTCGTCGCCGGGACGCGCACCGGCGCGCGTGATCGCCGTGCCCGCGGGCAGGTCCCCCACCACGGTCACGCAGAGATTGCGCGGTCCGCGCGTGGTGTCGCCGCCGACGAGCTCCACTTCGTGGCGTCCTGCCAGCGCCCGGAAGCCGTCCATGAAGCGCGCCAGCCAGTGTTCGTCGGCGTCGGGCAGCGCGCCTGCCAGCAGCGCGAAGCGGGGCCGCGCGCCCATCGCGGCCAAGTCCGATAAATTGACGGCGAGCGTCTTGTGGCCGACGTCGTGGGCGTCGGCACCCGCGAGGAAGTGCCGGCCTTCGACCAGCATGTCGACGGACAGCGCGAGATCCAGGCCGGGGGCCGTGGCGATGATCGCCGCGTCGTCACCGATGCCGATGCGCACGTCGGCATGGCGCGACGGCCGCCGGAAGTGCCGGTCGATCAGTGCGAACTCGGAAGCCGGCCTGGACATGGGTCGATTATGAGGGCGTCGCCGGCCGGCGCGCGTGCCTGAGGGCTAAGTACGCGCGCAGCGATTGGTGCGGTATCAGCCGCGGCTGGCGGTGCCGTGCCCGCGTGCGACCGCCGCGATCTCCGGCGCGCGCACCCGCGCGGCGAGCTTGTCGAGCACGCCGTTGACGAAGCGATGGCCGTCGGTACCGCCGTAGGCCTTCGCGAGCTCGACCGCTTCGTTGATCACGACGCGGTAAGGCGTGTCGAGCCGGTTCAGGAGCTCCCACGCGCCGACCATGAGGATCGCGCACTCGATCGGGGATACGTCGGCGGCGCGTCGATCCAGGTGGGGGCTGAGCTCGGCCAGCAGCGCATCGTGCCCATCGTTGACGCCCGCCCAGAGCTCGTCGAGGTAGCTGCGGTCGGCCTGGCCGAAATCCCGGTCCGCCGCCCAGTGCGCGTGGATGGAGGCAGGATCGTTGCCCGCCACCTGGCGCTGGTAGAGCCCCTGCAGCGCGAGCTCGCGTGCGCGCCGGCGCTGCCGGTTGCCGGCCATCAGCGCTCCATCAGCGTGCCATCCGCGCGTCGACCGCCGACAGCAGGTTCGCGAGCTCCAGCGCCGCCCGCGCCGCCTCGAACCCCTTGGCATCCATCCGCGCGACGGCCTGCGCCTCGTCCTCGCACGTGAGGATCCCGTTGCCCACCGGGATGCCGGAATCGAGCTGCACGGCCGCGACGCCGGCCGCGGACTCGTTGGCCACGATCTCGAAGTGGTAGGTCTCGCCGCGGATCACGGCGCCGAGCGCCACCAGCGCGTCGAACCGCCGCGTGTAGGCGAGCCGCTGCAGCGCAAGCGGGGTCTCGAGCGCGCCCGGGACCGTGACGACGGTGATCGATTCCTCCGCGATGCCGGCCTCGGCGAGTGCGCGCAGCGCACCCGCCAGCAGGCCATCGCCGATCGCCGGATTGAAGCGCGACAGCACGATGGCGACGCTGCGGCCCGTGCCGTCACAAGTAGCGTCGATGCGCTGGATCGGCATGGCGGCAGCGCAGCGACCAGGCCGTCAGCCGGCGCGCGATGCGGCCGGCGGTTCCTCGTAGCCGGTCACTTCGAGATCGAAGCCCGCCATGCTCGGCATCTTGCGCGGCTTGGCGAGCAGGCGCATGCGCCCGACATTGAGATCGCGCAGGATCTGCGCGCCGATGCCGTAGTTGCGCAGGTCCATCTTGGCAGGCAGCGGCGGCGCGTCCTCGATGGCGCGCCGGCGGAGCTCGTCCGCGCTCTCGGGCCGGTGCAGCAGCACGATCACGCCCCGGCCGGCGGCGACGATGGCGCGCTGCGCCTGCGCGATGCTCCACGAATGCGTCGCGCTGTCGCTATCGAGCAGGTCGATCACGGACAGCGGCTCGTGCACCCGCACCAGCGTCTCGACGTCGGGCGCGATCGGGCCCCGCGCGAGCGCGAGATGCGTCGCGTCGGTGAGCTTGTCGCGATAGACGACCAGGCGAAACGAACCGGCGGGGGTCGACAGCGGCCGCTCGGCGATGCGTTCGACCAGCTTCTCGGTGCGGCTGCGATAGTTGATGAGGTCCGCGATGGCGCCGATGCGCAAGCCGTGCACGAGCGCGAAACGCTCGAGGTCGGGACGGCGCGCCATCGTGCCGTCGTCGTTCATGATCTCGCAGAGCACGGCGGCCGGGGTGAGGCCGGCGAGCCGCGCGAGATCACAACAGGCCTCGGTGTGCCCGGCGCGCGCGAGCACGCCACCGGGCTGCGCAATGAGCGGGAACACGTGGCCCGGCTGCACGATGTCCTCGGCGCGCGCATCCGGGCGCGACGCCACCAAGATCGTGTGCGCGCGGTCGGCCGCCGAGATCCCGGTCGCGATGCCCTGCGCCGCCTCGATCGTCACCGTGAAGTTGGTGCCGTGCACCGAGCGGTTGCGGGGCGTCATCGGCGCGATCTGGAGACGCTCGGCGTGCTCGGGGGTGATCGGCATGCAGATCAGGCCGCGACCGTGCTTGGCCAGGAAGTTGATTTTCTCGGGCGTGACGAAGTCCGCGCCGAAGATGAGGTCGCCCTCGTTCTCGCGGTCCTCGTCGTCGACCAGCACGGCCATGCGCCCGGCCTTGAGGTCGGCGATGATTTCGGTGATGGGTGCAAGCGGCATGTCGGTCCTTCCCACGGCGAGCACGAGCCGTCGTGCGAAGCGCGATTCTACCGGATGGGTCCGCGCCGGCGCGGGCCGCAACTTCCGCTAGAACAGCGCGAGCGTGGCGCGCGTCAGCGCGGCGTCCGGTGCGGCGAAGTCCATCACGGCGCTGAAGTGGTGGCGGCCGGCGATGCGCAGCGGGCCGGCCATGCCGGCGGGACGGTTCGCGGGCCACGCGTCCCACATCAGGTCGGCCTGGCGCAGGAACTCGCTCGTCTCGTCTGCCCCCACGGCCAGCACCAGCGGCGCCGCGCTCTGCGGTGCGCACCGCACGGGCGACAGCGCGTCGGCGCCGGCGGCGTCGAGGCCAAAGTCGGCGCGGTAGGAGAAATGCAGCATCGGCGCGAGGTCGTGCACGCCCGACAGTGACACCGCAGCGTGCACCGGATGCTCCGACATGCCGAAGCCCGCGGCCGGCGTGGCAAGCGCCATGGCAGCGAGGTGCCCGCCGGCCGAATGGCCCGCGACCACCAGCGGCACGCGCGGCAGGCCGAGCCGCGCACCGTCGCCCGCGAGCCGTGCGACGGCGCGATTCACCTGCTCGACGATCCTTGCGATGGACACCGCCGGGCAGAGGTCGTAGTTGACCACCGCCACCGCCAGCCCTTGCGTCACAAACGGCGGCGCGACGAAGGCGTGATCCCGCTTGTCGAGGCTGCGCCAGTACCCGCCGTGCACGAACACGAGCACGCCCCGCGGCGTGCCGGAAGGCAGGTACAGGTCCAGCGTTTCCTGCGGACCGCGGCCGTACCGCATGTCGCGCCGCGGTGCGAGCGTCGCGATGACCTCCTGCGACCGCGCCGCGAAGCGCTCTAGCCACGCCGGATGGTCCGGCACCGCGGCGCGGTTGTTATACCCCCGCTCGACGAACTCGGCGGTGTACGCCGCGACCGGGGCCGCGGTCGTCATCGGACCGCCGGCGCCGCGAGCGTCATTCGAGGAGCGGCGCGATCCGCACCGAGAGTGGCGTGAGGCCTTCGATGCTCCCCTGGAGGTGATCGCCGGGGACCACCGGCCCGACGCCCGCCGGTGTGCCGGTGAACACGAGATCGCCGGGAAGGAGCTCGTACATCTGCGACAGGAATGCGAGCACGTGCGGCACGTCCCAGATCATGTCGGCGAGATTGCCCGATTGCCGGACCTGCCCGTTCACCGTGAGCTCGAGCGTGCCGCGCGTGAGCAGCCCGGTGGTCCCGACCGGGTGGATCGGCGCGATGGGCGCGGCTTCGGCGAACGACTTGCCGATGTCCCAGGGGCGCTTCTTCTCGCGCATCTCGATCTGGAGATCGCGGCGCGTCATGTCGAGCCCCACGGCGTAGCCGAAGACGATGTCGTTGGCGCGCTCGGCGGCCAGCCGCAGTCCGATGTGCCCGATCGCGACCACGAGCTCGAGCTCGAAGTGCAGGTTCTCGGTGGCGAGCGGGTAATGCATGCTGCCCTCGCTGCCGGCGGGAACCGGCACGATGGCGTCGGCCGCCTTGGTGAAGAAGAACGGCGGCTCGCGCGTGGCGTCGCCGCCCATCTCCTTCGCGTGATCGGCGTAGTTGCGGCCCACGCAATAGATATGGCGGACAGGAAAGTGCCCCTCGACGCCGGCCACCGGCACGGCAGGGACATCCCAGGGCGACAGGACGTAGTTCATTGCGGCGATTCCTTGGTTGACAACGATCGGCGTGCCGCAGGGGCGGCTATTCGGCATCCGGCTGGCGCTCGGGCGCGGCGTCGGCGAAGGCCGCCAGTGCGAGGCACGTCGCCTCGATGCGGGTGAGCGTGGGATAGGGGGCAAGGTCGACGTGGAAGCGCCGCGCGTTCGAAAGCTGCGGCACGAGACACACGTCGGCGAGCGTCGGGGCGTCGCCGTGGCAGAAGCGCGCCGTGGCGCTCTCGCGCCTGAGCTGGGTCTCCAGAGCCTCCAGCCCGACGTCCACCCAGTACCGGTACCAACCGTTCTTCTGCGCCTCGGACACGCCGAGCGTGCCAGTCAGGTAGTGCAGCACGCGCAGGTTGTTGAGCGGATGGATCTCGCACGCGATGTACTGCGCGATGGCGCGTACCCGGGCCCGCGCCACGGCGTCGCCTGGCAGCAGCGGCGGGTCAGGATGCGTCTCGTCGAGGTACTCGACGATCGCCAGCGACTGGGCGAGCACCGCGCCGTCGTCGCGCACCAGCGCCGGGACCAGCCCCTGCGGGTTGAGCGCGAGGTAATCCTGCGCGCGCTGGTTGCCGATGCGCAGGTGCACGAACGTGCGCTCTTCGGGAACCACGCGCTTCAGGTTGAGCGCGATGCGCACCCGATAGGCCGCCGACGACCGGTAGTAGTCGTAGAGCTTCATCAGAACGCCGCGATGCCCGTCTGCGCGCGGCCGAGGATCAGCGCGTGGATGTCGTGAGTGCCCTCGTAGGTGTTGACGGTCTCGAGGTTGAGCATGTGGCGGATCACGTTGAAATCGTCGACGATGCCGTTGCCCCCATGCATGTCGCGGGCGGTGCGCGCGATGTCGAGCGCCTTGCCGCAGCTGTTGCGCTTGAGCATCGAGGTGATCTCCGGCGCGGCCTTGCCCTCGTCCTTCATGCGGCCGAGCCGCAGGCACGCCTGCAGGCCCAGCGCGATCTCCGTCTGCATGTCCGCGAGCTTCTTCTGCACGAGCTGGTTGGCCGCGAGCGGCTTGCCGAACTGCTTGCGGTCGAGGACGTACTGGCGCGCCGCGAGCCAGCAGTCCTCCGCTGCGCCCAGCGCACCCCACGCGATGCCGTAGCGCGCGCTGTTGAGGCAGCTCATGGGGCCCTTGAGCCCCTTCACGTTCGGAAGCACGTTTGCCGCCGGCACCGGAACGTCGTCCATCACGATCTCGCCTGTGACGGATGCCCGCAGCGAGAACTTGCCCTCGATCTTCGGCGCGGACAAGCCGGGCATGCCGCGCTCGAGCAGGAAGCCGCGGATCACGCCGCCGTCGTCCTGCGCCCAGACGAGGAACACGTCGGCGATCGGCGCGTTGGAGATCCACATCTTCGCGCCCGAGAGCCGCCAGCCGTCGCCGTCGGCGCGGGCGCGGGTCTCCATCGAGCCGGGGTCGGAGCCGTGGTTGGGCTCGGTGAGGCCGAAGCAGCCGATCGAGGCGCCGCTGGCGAGCCTCGGCAGATAGCGGCGCCGCTGCTCCTCGCTACCGAACGCATGGATGGGAAACATGACCAGCGAGCTCTGCACGCTCATCATGGACCGGTAGCCGGAATCCACCCGCTCGATCTCGCGGGCAATCAGTCCGTAGCTGACGTAGTTGAGCCCCGCGCCGCCATATTCGGGCGGCAGGGTCGGGCCGAGCAGGCCGAGCGCGCCCATCTCGGCGAACACCGCCGGGTCGCAGGTCTCGTGGCGAAACGCATCGCGCACGCGCGGTCGCAGCCGCTCCTGCGCGTAGGCGTGCGCCGTGTCGCGCACCATCCGCTCCTCGTCCGTGAGCTGATCGTCGAGCAGCAGCGGGTCTTCCCACTTGAACGCGGCAGGCGCGGCGACGGGATCGTGGCGGGCATTCATCGGCAGCTCCAGGACACGGACGGCGGTTCACGGGCGAAGCTCGCGATTATGGCGCCTTTGGCGCGCCTGCCGGCCGGCGCCTTTACCCGCCCTGCTCGTCGGGCACCACCGCGGTCGCCTCGATCTCGACCCGGGCGCGATCCTCGATGAGCCCGGCGACGACGACCGCGGACATCGCCGGATAGTGGCGTCCCATGACCGCGCGGTACTCCGCAGCCAGCGCGGGCAGGCTCGCGAGGTACTCGCGCTTGTCCACGACGTACCAGGTCATGCGCACCACGTGGGCGGGCTGGGCGTCGGCCGCACGCAGCACCGCCGCGACGTTGCGCAGCGCCTGCGCCGCCTGCGCCGCAAACTCGTCGGTCTCGAAGTGCTGCGCGCCGTTCCAGCCGACCTGCCCCGCCACGAACACCAAGCGACCGCGCGCCGCGATGCCGTTGACGTAGCCTCGCGGCGGCGCCCATCCAGGCGGCTGCAGGATGTTCATGGCGCACCCTTCCCCGCCGCAAGCGCCCGCAACCGGAACCGCTGGAGCTTGCCGGTCTCGGTGCGCGGCAGCGCGGCCACGAACTCGATCGCACGCGGGTACTTGTACGGCGCGATGGTCTCCTTGACGAACGCCTGCAGCGCCGCCACCGTCGCCTCGCGGGCCGCCGGGTCGTCCTTGAGCACCACGTAGGCCTTCACGATCTGGCCGCGCTCCTCATCGGGCGCGCCCACCACGCCGCATTCGGCGACCGCCGGATGCAGCAGCAGCGCACTCTCCACCTCCGGCCCGGCGATGTTGTAGCCGGCGCTGACGATGAGGTCGTCGGTGCGCGACTGGTAGAAGAAATAGCCGTCCGCGTCCTGCCGATAGGCGTCGCCGCTGTAGTTCCACCCGTCGCGCACGTACTGGCGCTGGCGCTCGTCGGCGAGATAGCGGCACCCGGTGGGTCCCTTGACGGCCAGCCGTCCGACCGCGCCGCGCGGCAGCGGCTGCCCGTCGTCGTCCATCACACACGCGATGTAGCCCGGCACGGCCACGCCGGTCGCGCCGGGGCGCGCATGCGCCTCGTCGTGCGAAATGAAGATGTGGAGCATCTCGGTGGCGCCGATGCCGTCGATGATCTCGATGCCCGTGGCCGCTTTCCACCCCGCCCGCGTCGCGGCCGGCAACGCCTCGCCGGCCGAAACGCACTTGCGCACTGCGGCCAGCTCGCGAATGCCGGCCATCGCGGCCATCGCGCGGTAGGACGTAGGCGCCGTGAACAGCACGGTCGCGCCATGCCGCGCCGCCGCGGCGAGTAGCGCCTCGGGCCCGGCCTTCTCGAGGAGCAGGGCCGCCGCGCCGATGCGCAGCGGAAACAGCAGCAGTCCACCCAGCCCGAAGGTGAAGGCGAGCGGCGGGCTGCCGGTGAACACGTCGTCCGGACGCGCGCGGAGCACGTGCGGGGGCCAGCAGTCGCACGCAGCGATCAGGTCGCGGTGAAAATGCATCGTGCCCTTGGGCTGCCCGGTGGTGCCCGAGGTGAAGGCGATGATCGCCGTGTCGTCCGCGGCCGTCGCGACGTCGTCGAAGCGCTCCGGCTTGGCGCGCGCGAGCCCTTCCAGCCCGTCCGCGGCGTCGGTCTCGAACCACGCGACGGTGCGCAGCCCCGGACATGCGGCCCGCGCGGCGAGCAGCTCGACCGAGAGGCGGACATCGCACAGCGCATGCGAGACATCGGCCTTGGAAACGATGTCGACCAGCTCGCGGGCGCGCAGGAGCGGCATCGTGCCCACGGCGATTGCACCCGCCTTGAGCACCGCGAACCAGCAGGCCGCGAGGGCCGGCGTGTTGGGCGCGCGCAGCAGGACGCGATTGCCGGGCCGCACGCCGAGCTCGTCCACGAGCACGTGCGCGATCCGGTTCGCCCGCGTCAGCAGGTCCGCGTAGGTCCATCGCACCCCGTCGGGCGTAGCGACCGCGAGGCGCGCGCCGTGGCCGGCGGCGAGCGCATCGGTCAGCAGCACGCTCGCCGCGTTCATGCGGTCGGGATAACGCAGCTGCGGCAGGTCGAAGCGCAGCTCCGGCCACTGCTCGCGCGGCGGCAGATTGTCCCGCGCGAAGGTGTCGACGTGCGCCGTGTAGGTCACGCGGCGCCTCGTGCGAGCACGCCTTTGCCGATGATCATCTGCTGGACCTCCGTCGCGCCTTCGTAGATGCGCAGCGCGCGAATCTCGCGGTACAGCCGCTCGATCGGCTCGCCCACCACCACGCCGCGCCCGCCATGCAGCTGCAGCGCGCCGTCGACCACCCGCTGCCCCCACTCGGTCGCCGCCATCTTCGCCATCGCCGCCTCGACCGTGGTGCGCGCCCCGTGCACGTCGCGCAGCCATGCCGCGCGATACACGAGCAGCGCAGCGCCGTCGACGAGCGTCGCGAGCTCGCCGAGCTTCGCCCGCGCGACGTCGCGATCGGCGAGCGTTCCGCCGAACATCGGCCGGGCGCTCGCATGCGCCACGGCGAGATCGAGCGCCCGGCGGGCGAACCCAAGCGCGGCCGCACCTACCGACGCACGGAAGATGTCGAGCGTGCGCATCGCGAGCCCGAAGCCCTCGCCTTCGGCGCCGAGGCGCGCCGCGGCCGGGACGAAAACGCCCGAGAATTCGAGGCGCGCAAGCGGATGGGGCGCCATCACTTCGATGCGCTCGGCCACGCGCAGGCCCGGTGTGCCGGCCGGCACGACGAACGCCGAGATGCCGCGCGCGCCGGCCGCGCCGGTGCGCGCGAAGGTCGTGTAGAAATCGGCGATGCCACCGTTCGAGATCCAGGTCTTGCAACCGTCCAGCGCATAGCCCTGGCCCGACGGTCGTGCGCGGAGCGCAAGCGCCGCGGCGTCCGAGCCCGCGTCCGGCTCCGACAGCGCGAACGCGGCTATGGCGGCGCCCGTCGCGACCTGCGGCAGCCACCGGCGCGCCATCGTGTCGTCGTGCGCACCCGCGAGCGCGAGCGGGCCGCCGCCGAGCCCCTGCATCGCGAAGCTGAAGTCGGCCAGGCCGTCGTGATAGGCGAGCGTCTCGCGCAGCACGCACACGCTGCGCGAGTCGATCGACTCCGCCGCGCCGCCGTACCGGGCCGGCACGCAGTGGCGCAGGTAGCCGGCTTCGCCGAGCGCCCGGACCCAGTCCCGGCAGGCGGCATCCACGTCGACGCGGCAGGGCGGCGTCGCCACGGTCGGGCGCGCCCGCATCCAGGCGTCGGCCACGTGCGCGAGCGAACGATGCGACGGCGCGAGGAACGGCCAGTCGAGATGGGGGCGCTCCATGGCGGTCTTCAGTTGCCCGCGAAGCGCGGCTTCGTGCGGGCGACGAACGCGTCGTAGGCGCGGCGGAAGTCGGCGGTCTGCATGCACCGCGCCTGCGCCTCGGCCTCCGCGTCGATCGCCGCGTCCAAGTCCATCGACCACTCGCGATGCAGCATGGCCTTGGTCATGCCGTGCGCAAGCGTGGGGCCGTCGGCGAGGCTGCGCGCCAGCGCTTCGGCTTCGTCCAGCACGGCGTCCGCGGCGACCAGCCGGTTGTAGAAGCCCCAGGCAAGGCCCTCATCGGCCGACATCGCGCGGCCGGTGTAGAGCAGCTCGGCCGCGCGCCCCTGCCCGATCGTGCGCGGCAGCAGCGTGCACGCGCCCATGTCGCAGCCCGCCAGCCCGACGCGCACGAACAGGAAGGCCACCCGCGCCGTCGCCGTGCCGAGGCGCAGATCGGACGCCAGCGCGAGCATGGCGCCGGCGCCCGCGCAGATCCCGTCGACCGCGGCGACGATCGGCTGCGGGCACGCGCGCATCGCCTTGACGACGTCGCCGGTCATGCGCGTGAAGTCGAGCAGTCCCGCCGCGTCGAGCCGGGTGAGCGGCCCGATGATGTCGTGCACGTCGCCGCCGCTGCTGAAGTTGCCGCCGGCGCCGGCGATCACGACGGCTTTCACGTCGGCTGCGTCCGCCAGCGCCCGGAACAGGTCGCGCAACTCCGCGTACGACTCGAAGGTGAGCGGGTTCTTGCGCTCGGGCCGGTCGAGGGTGATCGTCGCGACCTTGCCGTCGCCGGGCGCGGCAAAGCGGAAATGCCGCGCCCGATAGCCCGCGCAGGCCGTCAACGGACCCGTGGCGTTCGTCATGCGGCGGGTCCCGCCGATGCGGGCGTTGCCAGCGCACGCTTCAGCCGCCCCAGCGACGCATGCAGCGCGTCGCGCTCGGCGGCATCGAGCGCGGCCAGGCGGTCGACCACCCAGCGCTCGTGCACGAGGGCCATCGCGCCGAAGGTGCGCCGGCCCTTCGGGGTCAGGCGGACCATGTGCACCCGCCGGTCGGTGGGTCCGGGACGCCGCTCGACCAGACCCTCGGCGGCCAGCTCGCGCGTCAGCCCGGTGACGTTGCCGTCGGTGACCATCAGTCGGCGCGAGAGCTCCTGCATCCGCAGACCGGCCGGCGAGCGGGCGAGCTGCGCGAGATAGTCGAAGCGCGCCAGCGTGATGCCGAACCGCTCGCGCAGCCGCAACCGGATGCCGCGCTCGATCATGGTGCTGCACGTGAACAACCGCAGCCACAGGCGCAAGGCCTTGTGGTCGGCATGCGAGACGCGCGATTCCGCGTCGATCGGCACCACGGCGCGCGCTTGCGTCACATCACTTCTCCGCCCGCCACCGGCAGCGCCTGGCCGGTGATCGACTGCGCCTCGGGCAAGCACAGCCAGCCGACCAGCGCCGCCACTTCCTCCGGCTGGATCATGCGCTTCTGCGGGTTGCGCGACGTGAGCGCGGCGCGCGCTTCGGCCTCGGGCCGGCCGGTGCGCTCGACGATGTTCGCGATCGCGCTGCGGACCAGGTCGGTCTCCGTGTAGCCGGGGCATACCGCGTTCACCGTCACGCGCGTGGCGGCGAGCTCGAGGGCGAGCGCGCGAGTCAGGCCGACGACGCCGTGCTTGGCGGCGCCGTAGGCCGTTACATACGGGTACCCGACCAGCCCCGCCGTGCTCGCGATGTTGACGATGCGCCCCGCGGTCGCCTCGAGCAGCGCCGGCAGCGCGGCGTGGGAGCAAAGGAACGTGCCACGCAGGTTGACGGCCATCATCTCGTCCCAGAGCGCGGCGTCCATCGCGGCAAAGCGGACGGAAGCGGCGCGCCCGGCGTTGTTGACGAGCACGCCGATCTTGTGGCCGGCGCGCGCGATGCCGGCGAACGCCTGGGCGACGCTGCGCTCGTCGCGCACGTCGCACGCCTGCGCGTCACACAACGTGGCGCCGCCGAGTTGCTGCACGGTGTCGTAGAGGCGCGCGCGATCGCGGCCCATGAGCGTGAGCGATGCGCCCAGCGCGGCGAGCCGCTCGGCGATCGCGCGGCCGATGCCGCGCCCGCCGCCGGTGACGACCGCGTGCACGCCGCGCAACGGTGCGGGAGCGCTAGCCATTCGCCTCGGGGACGTCGCGTGCCGATTGCGCCGCGCGCGCGAGATTGCGCGTGAGCTGCGCTTCGCCGGACAGGTACTGGACCGGCCACTGCACGCCATCGTAGCCGAGCGCGGCCGCCGCGTGCAGCGTCCAGTAAGGGTCCGCGAGGTGCGGCCGGCCGAGCGCGCACAGGTCGGCGCGCCCCGCCATGATGATGCTGTTGACGTGATCGGGCTCGTAGATCGCCCCCACAGCCATCGTCGCGATGCCGACCTCGTTGCGGATGCGGTCGGAGAAGGGCGTCTGGTACATGCGCCCGTAGACCGGCTGCGCGGCGCGCGTGGTCTGGCCCGACGACACGTCGATCAGGTCGGCGCCCGCGGCGCGGAACGCCCGTGCGATCTCCACCGCGTCCTCGCCCGTATTGCCGCCGGGCGCCCAGTCGTGCGCCGAGATGCGCACGGACATCGGCCGCTCCGCGGGCCAGGCGGCGCGCAGCGCGCGGAACACCTCGACCGGATAGCGGCAGCGCCCCGCCAGCGAACCGCCGTACTCGTCGGCGCGATGGTTGGTCAGCGGCGACAGAAAGGCGGCCAGCAGATAGCCGTGCGCGCAGTGCAGCTCGAGCCAGTCGAAGCCGCATTCGGCGCCAAAGCGCGCGGCGCGCACGAATTCCTGCTGCACGCGCGCCAGGTCGTCGCCGGTCATCGCGCGCGGCGTGGCATTCAGCGGCCCGTACGCGATCGCCGAGGGCGCGACCAGCGGCCAGTTGCCATCGGGCAACGGCACATCGGGCGTCTCCCAGCCGCGCTGCGTGGACCCCTTGGGCCCCGCGTGGCCGAGCTGCAGCGCGATTTTCGCATCGGTGCGGGCGTGCACGTAGTCGACGATGCGGCGCCAGGCCGCGCGGTGCTCGTCGCGGTAGAGCCCCGCGCATCCCGGGCTGATGCGCGCGTCGGCCGCGACGCACACCATCTCCGTGAAGACCAGCCCGGCTCCGCCATGGGCGCGGCTGCCGAGATGGACGAGGTAGAAGTCGTCCGGCATGCCGTCGTGGCACGAGTACTGCGCCATCGGCGAGACGACCACGCGGTTGCGGAGGGTGACGCTACGCAAGGTGAACGGCGTGAACATGGGCGGGACGGGCCGCGCGGGCAGCGTTGCGCGCTGCGCGAACCAGGACTCGAGCCCGGCGACGAACGCCGGGTCGCGCGCGCGGAGGTTCTCGTGCGAGATGCGCTGGCTCCGCGTGAGCAGGCTGTAGGCGAACTGTTCGACCGGCAGGCCGGCGTAGCGGGCGACGTGCTCGAACCATTCGGTGGAGTTGCGCGCGGCGTTCTGCAGCTTGAGGACTTCGACGCTGCGCGCCGCCTCGTAGCGCGCCAGCGCGGCGCCGAGCGGCGCCTCGGCCAGCGCGCTTGCCAGCTCGATGGCGTCCTCGAGCGCCAGCTTGGTGCCCGAGCCCACCGAAAAATGCGCGCTGTGCGCGGCGTCGCCGATCAGCACCACCGGCACGCGCCGGCCGTCGCACTCGTGCCAGTGCACCCACCGCCGGCAGACCACGCGCGGGAAGCGCAGCCAGAACGCCGCGCCGCGCAGGTGCTTCGCATTGGAGAGCAACGGCGCGCCGTCGAGGTAGCGGGCGAACAGCCGCTCGCACCAGGCGATGCCCTCCTCCTGCGACATCCGGTCCAGTCCCGAGGCGCGCCAGGTTTCCTCGGTCGTCTCCACGATGAACGTCGAGGTGTCGCCGGCGTACTGGTAGGCGTGCGCCTGGAACCAGCCGTGCGGCGTCGCCTCGAAGGCGAAGGTGAACGCGGCGAAGCGCTTGCGCGTCCCGAGCCAGACGAAGCGACAATGGCGCAGGTCGACGTCCGGCGCGAACGTCGCGGCGTAGCGCTGGCGGATGCGGCTGTTGATGCCGTCGGCCGCCACCACGACGTCGGCGCCGAACGCGCGCGCGGCGGCTTCGTCGTCGCCGACATCGGTCTCGAACGCGAGATCTACGCCGACCTCGACGCAGCGCCGCTGCAGGATGTCGAGCAGCCGGCGCCGCCCGATGCCGCAGAAGCCGTGCCCCCCCGAGCGCACCATGCGGCCGCCGAAGTGGACCTCGATGTCGTCCCAGTGATTGAACGACCCGCTGATCTCCCGGGCGGTCGCCGGATCCGCCCGCTCGAGGTTGCCGAGGGTCTGGTCCGAGAACACGACCCCCCACCCGAAGGTGTCGTCAGGGCGGTTGCGCTCGACCACGCGCACGACCGAGCCGGGTTGGGACTGCTTGACCAACAGCGCCGCGTAGAGACCGGCGGGACCGCCGCCGATGCAGAGGATGCGCATCACTAGTGAGCGTTCGCCCGGACCCTTCCCGGCGTGTTCAATTAGTTTAGTCCTAAAGTATTGGACGGGCAAGGATCGGCCGAATGGCCAAGGTCGAATGGCCGAAGTCGTCCGGCTGCGCGGATCGCTAGGATCGGCTCGACCGCTCCTGCCTCGGCCCCGATGCGCATATTTCCCTCCAATCCGACACGGCCAGGGCCGGCATCCGGCTTCACCCTGGCCGAGCTGATGATCGGCCTGGCGATCGCCGGCGTCCTCCTGTTCCTGGCGGGGACGACTTTCCAGTATTGGGTGCCGCGCCTCCAGCAGCGCAACGAGGCCGAAGCGCTGGTCCAGGCGCTACACCTCGCCCGCAGCGAGGCCATCAAGCGCGGGCACCGGGTCGACCTCTGCCCGTCGGCCGACCAGGCGACCTGCGATTCCACCGGGCGGTGGGAGCTTGGCTGGCTCCTGTTCGCCGATCTCGACCACGACGGCGACCGCGACCCCGCCGAGCCGCTGGTCCGCCTCGACGGCCGGGCCGATCCGCTCATCACCGTCCGCGGCAACCGGCCGGTAGCGCAGTACGTGTCGTTCACCAGCCAGGGCAACGCCCGGCTGGCCACCGGTGCGCTCCAGATGGGCACGTTCACTGTCTGCCGGCCGGGGCTCACGGCCATTGACGTGGTGCTGGCGAACGGCGGCCGGCCGCGCCTGCAGGAAATGGCGACGCCCTGTCCCTGACTTGCAGGGCCGTGCAAGTGCAACCGGCAAAGCGAGGCGGAGCCGGAATCGGTCCGGGCGGCTCGGTCCGGCTGCCGAGCGGTCGCCTGTGTCCGATCGGCGCGCTGCCACTCGCCCATCCGGCATGCGCGCGACCGGGTACCCTTCGGGTCGGTCGAACCGCCGGTTTTTCCAGCGGAAACCGTCCATTCCCCAGCGCCGCCCACTGGTCGGACCTCCCGGCGGGCAAAGGGCATGCCTCTTACCATGACGGTCGCACAAGAAGGAGCGCACATGACCACCCGGCCAGGCCCACGCCGCGCCAGCACCGGCTTCACGCTGCTGGAAGTGATGATCACCGTCGCGATCGTCGGCATCCTCGCGTCCATCGCGCTGCCGAGCTACAACTACTTCATCACCCGCAGCCGGATCGTCGAAGCCACCAATACGCTGTCCGACCTGCGCTCGTCCCAGGAGAAGTGGTTTGCCGACCACCGCGACTACCAGTCGGCGGCGAACAAATGCGGCATCGAGGCAAACCCGCCCGACCTCATCACCAAGCACAACAGCGATCCTTCCAGCAACTTCGTCATCACGTGCCCGGCGGTCGCCCAGAGCACCTACACGCTCCGCGCGACCGGCGGTGGATCGATGCTGGGCTTCGTCTACGACATCAACGAGCAGAACGCAAAGACCACCGTCGGCGTGCCTGGCGGATGGGTGCTACCGTCGCCCAACACGTGCTGGGGCCTGCGCAAGGACGGAACTTGCAGCTAGCCATGCGCACCCGCGGCTTCACCTTGATCGAGCTCATGATCGGCCTGGCGATCGCGTCGATCCTGTTCATCCTCGCCGCCCCTCAGTACGCGACCTGGGTGGCCGACAACCAGATCAAGAACGGCGCGCAGGTGGTCGCCGATGGCGCGCGTCTGGCGCTCGCCCAGGCCATCAAGACCAATCGCCAGACGGAGTTCGTGCTCGACCCCACCACCCGGACCGGCGGCTTCACAATCCAGCCCGTCGGCGGGCCGGCCGGTGAAGTCGGCTTCTTCTCGCAAGGCGCCGATCGGGTGGCGTTCGCCGTCACGCCGCCCGGCGCCACCACGGTCACCTACACCGGGATCGGCACCACCGTCACGCCGAATGCCGATGGCTCGCTGCCGGTCACGCAGGTCGACATCTCGTCCACCCTCCCGGGCACGCGGCCGCTGACCGTCGTGGTGGGTGCCGGGCGCACTGGCGTGAAGATCTGCGACCCGTACTGGAACACCGTCAATCCGAACGATCCGAAGGCCTGTCCGTGAGGGCACCGCGCATCCGCATGGTCCGCATTGCGCCATCGAAGCCTGGCGCGCAGCGCGGCTCGTTCCTGCTTGAGGCGCTGATCGCGATCCTGATCATCGCGCTCGCGGTGCTCGGCCTGGTCGGACTGCTCGCGCATTCGATGCAAAATGTCGACGACGCGAAGTTCCGCGGCGAAGCCGCCTTCCTCGCGAACGCGTACATCGGCGAGATGTGGGTGGCCGACAAGACTACCCTGGCCGCCCAGTTCGACAGCGTGTCGGGCGGCGCGCAGTACGCGGAGTTCCAGGCCGTGGTCGCGCAGCGCCTGCCGAACACCAACCCGCCGACGGTCACGGTCGCGGCGGGCGTGCCGCCGACCAGCCGGAACGTCCGCGTCACCATCACCTGGCGGCCGCCCGGCGACGCCGAGACGCATCAGCACGATGCCATCGCCACGATCGGAACCAACTGATGTCGCCGCAACGTCGCAACTGGACACGCCGGGCACAGCGCGGCGCGGGCATCGTCGAGACCATGATCGGCATGCTGATCGGGCTGCTCGTCATCCTGGTCATCTACAGCCTCGTCTCGGCCGCGGAAAGCTACCGACGTACGACCACGGGAGCGTCGGATGCGCAGATCACCGGGCTACTGAGCCAGTTCATCGTCGGGCGCGACCTCTCCAACGGCGGCAACGGCACCATGCTCTCGGCGCCCGACCTCATCAACTGCACTAAGAACGAGGCTGGTGCGGCCAATCTGCAGCTCAAGCCCGTGCCGGTGCTGGTTACCGACGGCGGCGGTCCGGAAGTATCCGATACGTTCGTGGCGACCAACAGCTCGTCGCCGCGCGTCCTGTGGCCGGTCGATTTCACGTCCGACTCGACGCCCGGGACCGATTTCGAGGTGCAGAACCCCAACGGCTTCACCGCGCCGGTACCCACCGTCGCCGCCCCGTATTGGGTGATCGTCGCAGCCAACGACGGCAGCGGTCGCTGCCAGATGTATTCGATCACGTCGGCCACCGCGCCGGACGCCCAGGGACGGGTGACCCTCAAGCACGCCCAGTCCTCGACCATCACCTACACCGCGGCCGCGTCGGCGCGGCTCATCAACCTCGGTCCGCAGGCGCTGGCCAATCGCATTCAGTACGAATCGTGGAACACCTCGCTCGGCGAGCCCTGCGGCACCACTCCCGGCTCGCTGCGCCCCTGCCAGCTCACCAGCCGCGACGTGCTCGATCCCAATCCCGCCCTGTGGCCCGCCCGCAATCCCATCGCGTCGAACGTCGTGCTGATGAAGATCCAGTTCGGCGTCGACCTGAGCCCGACGGCCGACGGCACCATCGACTGCTGGACCGCAGCGATCGCGGCAAGCCCCAGCTGCGGCGGACGGGATTTCTCGCCGGCGGGCCTGCAGGCCTTCACACTCGACCAGCTCAATCGCATCATCGCCGTTCGCATCGCGGTGGTCGTGCGCAGCGATGAGCCCGACATGAAGGACGACACGCTCCTGGCCGCCAACCGCCCGCAGATGGCGTTGTTCAACTGCTCGGTGAACACGAACGCGGGATGTCCCGGGCGCATCGTGCTCACGGCGGGCAACGCCACGCAGATCCTCCAGGACCACTGGCGCTACCGGTCGTACGAGACCATCGTCCCCCTGCGCAACTCCATCTACATGGGCAGCATGTGATGACCTCTCATCGTCTCCCGCCTTGCCCCCGCCGCCATCGCGAGCGGGGCGTCGTGCTGTTCGTCGCGCTCATCGCGATGGTGATTCTGTCGCTTGCCGGCGTCGCGCTGGTGCGCTCGGTCGACTCGAGCACGGCCGTCGCCGGCAACATCGCCTTCCGCCAGGCATCGATCGCTCCCGTGAATTTCGCCATCGAGCAGGCCATCGACGCGCTGTTCAAGACCAAGAGCATCGTCGACACCACGACGAACGACCTGCCGCACAACTACTTCGCCTCGCTGCAGGCCGGCGAGCAACCCAATGCCGTGCCGTCCCTGCTGTCGGGCACGTACGGGACGATGAACCCGCTGTACGCCGGCGCGGGAATGCCGACCAGCATCGACCCCGTGACCAAGCTCGAAGTGCGCAAGGTGATCGAGCGGGTCTGCAGCGCCAACGGCGGGGCGACGATCGCCAACTGCGATCTGCTGCCGCCCAAGGTCTCGCCGGCCGGCACCGACAACGAAGTCAAGCGCATTCCGATACCCCCGATCCCGCATTTCCGCGTCACCGTGCGGGTCGACCTGCCCGGGACCAACACCGTCACCTACGCGCAGGCCTTCCTGCGTTGATGTACAAGAAGAAACAGGGAGCCGCCATGCACAACGCCAAATCGACTCACGGGGCCTTCGGCCGATTCGTCTCGACCGTCCTCGTCTGGACGCTCGTGATCGGCCAGGTGCTGCTCCCCGTGCAGGCGGCCACCACGCCGCTCGCCGACGTGCCGATCGCGGCCAAGGTGTCGGCGAAGCCGAACATCGTCTACACGTTAGACGACTCCGGCAGCATGCAATACAACTTCTTGCCCGACTACGTAGTGAACGCGGGGGCGACCATCGCCGTCACGATCACCCGCGCGGGCTTCGTCGCCACGGCGAGCGGCGCGGTCAATGCCCTGGCGGTCGGCGACTTCGTCAACATCGTCGGCGCAGTCCAGCCTGAATACGACGGCTACGTCCAGATCGTGACGAAGCCCACCGCGACCACGTTCACCTACGCCCTCGCGACCAACACCGCGGCCACCCCCGCCACCATCTCGCCCGGCTACCCCACCATCCAGGTCGTCACCAGCTCGGCTTATTGCCGGGCCGGCAGCACCACCACGCCGTGCGTCCAGCAGCCGCTCAACATCGCATCGGGCGGAACCGCCGTCGCCATCACGTCGCTGACCCGCCCCGCGCCGATCAGCACGGGCGGTTCGGTCACGGCCACGGCCACGGGCACGGCCGCGAACTTCGCGCAATTGAGCACCGGCGACTCGATCCTCATCGAGAACAGCCCCGCCGTTCCCATCCCCGCGACGACGTCGGCGCCCTACTACGGCGTCTACACCATCACCAAGACCAGCACGACGACGTTCACGTACACGATCACCGCGGTCTCCAACGTCACGCCGCTCGCGTCGGCCGCCGGCAAGTTGTTCGTGATCCAGGGCGGATCCACGTTTGCCGCGCCGCCGTTGCATGCCGCCGACTTCAATCGCCTGGCCTACAACCCGGAGGTCACCTATACCGCTCCGCTGAAGGCCGACGGCCTGCCTCTCACCAACAGCGGCACCGATGCCGCGGGCAACTACGGCGCGACCTCGTTGCAGTACGGCACGCAGTCGGTCGACCGCGATCCCTTCAGCGCCTATGAAACCGCGGCCGGCGTCACGCCGATGTGGCCGGCCACCACCAAGGACGACCTCAGCATCAAGATCGCGGTGCCGCTGTATTGCAACACCGACTGGCCGCTGCTCGTCAACGACGCGAACTATCCGGGCGGCCCCAACGGCGCGACCGTGCAGGACGCCGGCAATTCGAACGGCCAGTACGCCGTCGGCGCCGGCGGCTGGTGCCGGATCAACGGCACGCAGTACGACCTGTCGGCCGCATCCGGCGCCCCGGCGGCGAATGCGGACTACAACTACCCGTGGCAATCGTCGTCCGGAGCCACCGGCGCGCAATATTTCTACCGTGCGTTGGGCACCAAGACGCTGTGGTGCGACAAGAACTCCCCGTACTGGCCGCGCAGCGGCGTCATCATCGGGTGCCAAGGCGGCACGTTCAACGCCGCGACGACCGCACCGCAGTCGTGTTACCAGACGAGTACGTCGATGGCGTGCACGGGGTCCTACCCCGCCCTGACCTACAAGGACACCGCGACCGGGTCCACGTTCTGCGACAACAGCGCCACATGGTGCTCGCCCCCGGGCGTCGGCACCGCGCCGGAGTGCCTGTCCTGCACGTGCGTGCCGAACACGCCGACGAAGGTCGCGGCCTGTCACCTGAGCTCTTCCGGGACCGGCGGCTCCGGCGCAAGCTGCGGCTGCACCGGTGTCGGCTGCTCGCTTAGCGCGTGCCCGGCCTTCACGGTCACGGCTGCTTCCTGCACCGGAGGCACCCCGATCTACCAGAACACCCCCGCGGCGAGCGCGAATTGCACGTCGTTCCTGTGGGACCCGGTGACCGGCACCAACCAGGCCGTCACCCTTCTGACCGATGCGGGCGCCCCCGGCACGAGCGGCGCCCCCGGCACCACCTGCCGGCACAACAACTACACGTACGCGACCGGCGGGGCTGCCGGCCTGTTCAAGTACAGCGCCACGGCGCCGGCCTACCCAGGCGAAGGTGCGGGCACCGGGCTGTTCAATACGTCCACGACGGGCAGCTGCCCGACCGTGGGCACCACGGTCCCCATCCCGCGCCACTACTACGTCATCGATTCCGTGCAGTTCTGCGACAACCGCATCGTGACCGCCGACGTGCAGTGGAAGGGCTTCGGCACGGGCGTCTGCCAGACCAACAACGACCTCGCGCGCTACAAGGAAGTGAAATTCGGCCAGTTCAAGCGCGTCGATCTCTTCGCGACCAACAGCGTCCCGTTCCCGGGCACGACCACCCTGCCGGCGAGCGCCACGCCCTTCCCGCAGGGCCGCGTCTGGCTGGCCACGACCAGTCCGGGCCCGGACAACTCGGAGTCGATCAACTACGCGAACTGGTACGCCTACTACTCCACGCGCCTGCTCGCCGCGAAGACCACCTCGTCGATCGCGTTCTCCTATCTCACCCCGGGCCTGGGCGATCCGATCGCGTACCGCGTCGGCTTCCATAACCTCGGCGAGGAGCCTGCAGGCTACGGCGGCGCCGGCACGCCGATCATCTGGGTCAACGTCAACGACTGGGACATCGCCCAGCGGACCGCCTGGTACAACGCGCTGTTCGGCATCGCGGTCACCACGTACAAGACGCCCACCATCGATGCGATGCTGCGCATCGGCAATCTGTTCGAGACGGGCGGCAACGCCGGGCTCCCGGCGGCGGTCAACAAGCTTCCGGTCACGGTCACGGATCCTATTCCGCTCGACGCCGCCGGGAACAAGATCAGCTGCCAAAACAATTTCCATGTCCTGTTCACCGATGGCAAGACCAACCAGGTTTCGCTGCCGACCACCGCCGGCGACCAGGATGCGACCATTCCGAGCGGCGCCAATTCGCTGACGACCATCCCCACGATTCCGCCGGACCAGGTGCTGCCGACCTTGGGCGCGGGCGGCAACTGGCCCGCACCGTTCAGGCAGGGCTCGCCGGCCATCTCCGACACCCTGGCGGACGTCGCGACGCGCTATTGGGCCTACGACCTGCGCCCGACGCTGAAGAACGACGTACCCGCGTCGAGCGGCAAGGGTACCGGTGACCTCGACTGGACCAAGGACGTCGCCTGGTGGCAGCACGTGCAGTTCTCGGCCATCTCGTTCGGTGCGCAGGGCACCCTGGACGCCACGAATACGCTGGCCACGGTCACGGCCATTCAAGCGGGCACTTTGAGCTGGCCGAACCTCACCACGCCGAACAATCCGATCTATCCGCGCGGCGCAGGAGCCGGTGCGGTGGCGGTCGACGACCTGTGGCACGCCACCGTCAATTCGCGCGGCACGTTCGTGTACGCGAATACGCCGGTCGAAGTGGCCCGCGGACTGTCGACGATTCTCGCCGGCATTCAGAACCAGCGGAAGTCGCGCGCCGCCGCCTCCTTCGGCGGCCAGGTGCTCGACGCGACCAACAACCTGATCTACGAATCGACCATCGAGCCGGGCTGGGCAGGCGATCTCCTGAAGGTGGAGATCGATCCGGTGACCGGCATCGAGATCAAGACGTGGTGGCAGGCAAGCGTCACGCTCAAGGCGCAGATCCTGCCGGCGTTTGTCGGCGACGAGCCCTGGCTCGATCCGACCAAGCGCCGTATCGTGACCATCAACAGCGCCTCGAACGCGGCCGTGCCGTTCCAGTTCGCCAACCTGTCGAGCGCACAGCTCGCGTCCCTCGCCACCACCGCGACCCAGCAGCAGAAGATCATCGCTTACCTGCGCGGCGGCACGACGTTTGGCGGAGCGACCATCGAAGGCACGGGCATCGGCCAGTTCCGGGTTCGCTCCGGTGCGCTCGGCGATATCAGCAACGCGCAATCCGCCATCGTCGGGCCGCCGTCGCGACCGTACTCGGACATCACCGACCCGTCCTACAGCACCTACGTGACGGCCAACGCCACACGGGCGACGCAGATCGTCGCCGCCGCCAACGACGGCATGGTGCACGTATTCGATGCGGGGCCGGTCACCTCCCCGGTGACGGCCGGCGGCGGCAACGAGATCTATGCGTTCATGCCGAAGGCACTGTTTCGCGGCACGGCGGGCGCTGCCGCGACCGAGGACACCACGGCCATCCAGGCGCTGACCTACCAGGACGGCGGCGTGCCGATCTACAAGCATCACATGTACGTCGATTCGTCGCCGCGCGTGGGGGATGTCGACTTCGGCAATGGCACGGGCAACTGGCACACCATCGTCGTCGGTGGCCTGGGCAAGGGCGGCAACAGCTACTACGCGCTGGATGCCAGCAGCGCGAGCGCTGCCGACGAGACCCTCGCCGCCAGCAAGGTCCTGTGGGAATGGACCGATCCGTCAGGCGACCTCAAGTACACGTACGGCCGGCCGGTCATCACGAAAACCCGTGCCTACGGCTGGGTGGTGATCGTAACCAGCGGCTACAACAACGTGAGCGGCGTCGGCAAGCTGTATTTCCTGAAGGCCAGCGACGGCACGCTGCTGAAGACCATGAGCACGGGTGTGGGCACCGCCGGCAACCCCAGCGGGCTCGCGCAGATCCATGCCTTCGTGAAGGACTTCCGCAACCAGATCGCCGAGCAGGTCTATGGCGGCGATCTGCTGGGGAACATGTGGCGCTTCAACGTATTCGATCCGAATCCGGCCAACTGGACCGTCGATCTCTTCGCGCAGGTGAAGGACCTCGATAACAACCTGCCGCAGCCGATCACCACCGCGCCGCAGATCGAGATCGACCTCAACAACGGCATCGATCGCTACGTGTTCTTCGGGACGGGCCGGCTGCTGGATACCTCGGACTTCACCACGCCGAGCCCGCCGCAGCGGCAGACGATGTATGCGATCCGCGACGGCTCGCTCGCCACGCCGCTGACTGTCGGCTTGCCGATCCAGCCGCGCGCGACGCTGCAGGCGATCAACGTCGACAAGGTGAGCGCAATCGCAGGTGGTGCGCCGAACGGCTGGTTCGACGACCTGCCTCTGGCGCCTACTCCCGAACGGATCGTGGTCGACGTGCAGGCGGACGTGAACATCGCCGTGTACATCGGCACGCAGGCGCAACCCGATCCATGCGTGATCTCGCTGCCGGCCACGCTGTATGCCCGCGATTTCACCACGGCCAAGTCGCTGTTGCTGTCGGGTGGCTCGATCGTACCGGGCATCACGATGGCGGGCGGCGCGGTCGGCGCGACGATCGTGGGCCGCATCGATCCCACCACTGGGGCGCAGAGTCTCGGTGTGCTCATCTCGGGAGAAATCCCGGGAACGAAACCGTACGACATCCAGAATCCGGTCAGCGGTCCGGGCTCGCGGCTGTCGTGGAGATTGCTGACCGGGGAGTGATCGAGCGGCTTTCGTTGCACGGGGACTTCGGAACGCCCGGAGCCCCGCCTGCGCCGGTACGACGCTCGACTGCAGCCAACGTGCGCGGTGTCTTCAACGCCTCTCCCCCGCTCACCGTAGCGCTCGCGGTCTCGGCGCTGCTGCATGCCGGGCTCGCCGTCGTAGCGGTCGCCGGGCTCGGCGCCTCGCCGGCGCCTCGTTCGATCGCCCCGGCGCTGCAGGCCTTGATCCTGGCTGCCGCGCCGGCCTTCGAGCCGCTCGCGTCCCTCGAGCCGGTGGTGATCAACGTCCCGCGCTTCGAGCCCCTGTCGCGGGCGCTGCTCGCGCCTCCCGAGGGGTCCGATCCGCCCGGGCACGGTTCGAGCGCCGCCGGCCTGGATGCGAACGCGACCGACGTTCCCGTCGCGGGCGTGGTCCTCGCCGATCACAACCGCCTGGGTCCGTTTCTCCAGCGGCAGATCGCGGAATTCCCGGTCGAGATGGACTCGCCGGTGCGCATCGGCGCGCCGATCGTGGCGCGCTATCCCGCCGCCGCGCTGCGCGACGGCCTGGACACGACGGTCGTCGTCTGGGTCGTGGTGGGCTGGAACGGACGCGCCGACGAGGTCGAGGTCTCCGACGGCGATCCGTTGCTTGCCGAAGCTGTCATCGCGGCGGTGAAGGACGCGCAGTTCGTGCCGGCCCGCAACCGGCTGCTGGCCACCCGCTATCCGATCGCACTGGAGTTCCGGTTCGACGACCCGAACGGTCGTGCCGGCTCCGCAATCACCGGCGACGCCGCGTCGCGCGATAGCCGCGCAGCGCGGCCAGTCAATCCCTGACCCGCCGGGGACCTACCCCAGCACCGGCATGTGAAACCCCGGCGCGGCGCTGCCGTCGTCGGTCCAGCGCGCCGTGACCGCCTTGCCGCGCGTGTAGAAGCGCACGCCATCCATCCCGTGAACATGCAGGTCACCGAACAGCGAGTTGCGCCACCCCCCGAACGAATAAAACGCCATCGGCACCGGGATGGGGACATTGATGCCGAGCATGCCGACTTCCGTGTCCTCCTGGAAGCGTCGAGCGGCGTAGCCCGAGCGCGTGAACAGCGCGACGCCGTTCGCGTAGGGATTGGCGTTGACCAGCGCGATGGCCGCCTCGAGCGATTCGACGCGCAGCACGCCCAGCACCGGGCCGAAGATCTCCTCGCGGTAGATCGTCATCGCCGGGGTGACCCGGTCGAACAGCGTCGGACCGACGAAGAAGCCGTTCTCGTGACCCTCGACGCGCAGCGTTCGGCCATCGACGACCATGTCCGCGCCCTCGCGGCATCCCTCGTCGATCAGGCTCTTGATGCGATCGCGTGCCGCGCACGTGACCACCGGTCCCATCTCCACCTCCGCTTCACCGCTGCCGGTGGTGACGCGCCGCGCCCGCGCCGCCAGGCCGGCGACGAGCGCGTCGGCGACATCGCCCACCGCCACTACCGCGGAGATCGCCATGCAGCGCTCGCCCGCGGACCCGTATCCCGCCCCGATGATCGCCTCGACTGCAAACGGCAGGTCCGCATCGGGCATCACGATGGCGTGATTCTTCGCGCCGCCCAGCGCCTGGACGCGCTTGCCGTGCCGCGTGCCGGTTTCGTAGATGTGGCGCGCGACGGGCGTCGATCCGACGAACGAGACCGCGCGCACCTCCGGATGCACGAGCAGCGCGTCGACGGCCTCGCGGTCGCCGTGCACGACGTTGAAGACCCCGTCCGGCAGACCGGCCTCCTTCAACAACTCGGCGAGCCGTATCGACATGGTGGGATCGCGCTCGGACGGCTTAAGCACGAAGGTGTTGCCGCAGGCGATCGCGACGGGGAACATCCACATCGGGACCATCGCGGGGAAATTGAACGGCGTGATCCCGGCGCAAACTCCCACCGGCTGGCGGATCGAGTACGCATCCACGCCGGTGCCGACGTTCTCGCTGTGCTCACCCTTCATGAGATGCGGGATGCCCATCGCGAACTCGACCACTTCCATGCCGCGCGTGATCTCGCCTTCGGCGTCGACGAGCGTCTTCCCGTGCTCCTGCGTGATGATCTGGCGCAGGTCCTTCTTGTGCGCATCGAGAAGCGCCCGGAACCGCATGAGCACGCGCGCCCGGCGCAGTGACGGGGAAGCGCGCCACGCCGGAAGCGCGGCAGCGGCCGAGCGAACCGCGAGGTCGACATCCGCCGCGTTGCCCAGCGGGACGTGCCGCACGACCTCGCCCGTCGCGGGGTTGGTCACTTCGCCGTAGCGGGCAGTCGACGCCGCCACCGGACCCCCGCCGATCCACAGCGGCAGGCGTTGCAGACTCGTGAGCTCCATTGCATTCTCCTCAGGCGGCCGGCGCGAGCGCGTCGAACACTGCGCCGCGGGGCCGCCGGCGACGGCTAGTCGAATTCGCGCAGGCGAGCGACGTGCCGCGCGATCAAATCCACTTCCAGGTTGACGCGCTGCCCGGGCGCCAGCCGGCCGAGCGTCGTGACGGCCAGTGTATGCGGGATCAGGTTGACGGAAAAGCGCGCGTCGTCGACGGTGTTGACGGTGAGGCTCACGCCGCTTACGGCGATTGAGCCCTTCGCGGCGATGAAGCGCAGCAGCTCGCCCGGCCCCTCGACGCTCAGCGTGACGCTCCCTTGCGCATCGGCGCCGGACGGAACCATCGCGCGCACCGTGCCCACGCCGTCGACGTGGCCGCTCACCAGGTGGCCGCCCAGCCGATCGCCCATCCGCAGCGCCTGTTCCAGGTTGACGGCGGCACCGGCCTTGAGCCCCGCCGTGCACGCGAGCGTCGCCGCCGATACGTCGAACTCGAGCACATTGGCCTCTTTCGCAACCACGGTCAGGCAGCAGCCGTCGAGCGCGATGCTGTCGCCGATCGCCACGCTGGACGGTGCAATCGATGCGGCATCGACCCGCAGGCGCAGGCCGTCCGCCCGCGGCAACGCCGTGTCAATGCGCCCGATCCCCTGGACGATGCCCGTGAACATCAGCGCAAGTCCGGCGTGACGAAGCGCGCCACGATGCGCAAGTCTTCACCGACCCGATCGACGCTGTCGAAGACGAGCGGAGCTCGCTGCGCCAGCGAGGCCAGCGGCTGCGCGGTCTCGAACTGGCCGCGCGCCGGATCGCCGATCACGGCCGGCGCGACGTATAGGAGAAGCTCGTCGACGAGACCGGACTCGAGCAGCGCGCCATTCAGTTTGGCGCCAGCTTCGACGTGCACCTCGTTGATCTCGCGCCGGGCGAGCTCCCGCAGCAGCGCCGGGAGGTCGACGCGGCCCTGCGCATCGGGCAGCTTCATGGTCTGCGTGCCCGGCGGCCACGCGTTGTTGTCCGCACCGGCCGTCACCACGATGCTCGCCCCTCCTTCCAGGATCCGCGCCCGCGCCGGCGTATCGGCATTTCGATCGACGATCACGCGGATCGGCTGGCGCGGCGTCGTCACGGCACGCACGTTGAGCTGCGGATCATCCTGGAGCACGGTGCCGACGCCCGTGAGGACGGCGCAGGCTCGCGCGCGCCACGCGTGGCCGTCGGCGCGTGCCGCCGCGCCGGTGATCCAGCGGCTCGCGCCGTCGGTGAGCGCGGTGCGGCCGTCCACGCTGGCCGCGATCTTCGTGCGCACCCACGGCCGGCCACGCGCGATGCGCGCGAAAAACCCGCAGTTGAGCGCCCGCGCCTCGGCCTCGAGGACACCTTCGTCGACCGCGATCCCGGCTGCGCGCAGCCGCAGCGCGCCGTGGGCCGCCGGCGGATACGGGTCGTGCACCGCGACGACCACGCGGGCGACGCCCGCGCCGATCAGCGCGTCGACGCAAGGGCCGGTGCGACCCTGGTGGTTGCAGGGCTCGAGCGTGACGTAGGCCGTCGCGCCGCGCGGGTCGTGGCCGCGCTGCCGGGCGTCGTCGAGCGCGGCGGCCTCGGCGTGCGCGAGGCCCGGCCGCACGTGCCATCCCTCGCCCAACACCACGGCGTCGCGAACCAGGACGCAGCCGACGCGTGGGTTCGGCGTGGTCGTCCAGAGCCCGCGCGCTGCGAGCTCGAGCGCTCGCGTCATGTAGCTGCGGTCGACTTCCGCCGGACCGGGAGCCACCGCGCGCATCAGCGCCGGGTGCGCTTGAGCGCGGGCGGCGGCGCCTCGACTTCCTTCAGCGCATCGCGAAAATCCGACACGTCCTGGAACGAGCGGTACACGGAGGCGAAGCGGATGTAGCCCACCTTGTCGAGCTTGTAGAGCTCCTGCATGACCATCTCGCCGATCTGGCGCGCGGGAATCTCGCGCTCGCCCAATGCGAGCACCTGCTGCACGATGCGGTCGATCGCGGCGTCGACATACTCGGTGGGCACCGGACGCTTGTGAAGCGCCCGCTGGAAGCCCACGCGGATGCGGTCGGCGCTGAAATCGGCGCGCGTGCCGTTGCTCTTGACCACCTGCGGCAGGCGCAGCTCCACGGTCTCGTAGGTGGTGAAGCGCTTCTGGCACGCCGCGCAGCGCCGGCGCCGGCGGATCGAATCACCCGGCTCGGAGACACGCGAATCGATGACCTGCGTGTCGTCGCTGCCGCAGAACGGGCATTTCATTTGTACACGGGAAACTTGCGCGCGAGGGCGGCGACCACCGTACGCGCGTGCGTCTGCACCGTTTCGTCGTCGGGCTGGTCGAGCACGTCGGCGATCAGGTGGCCGAGCTCCTCGAACTCGAGCTCGCCGAAGCCGCGGGTGGTCGTGGCAGGGCTGCCGAGGCGAATTCCGGACGTGACGAACGGCTTCTCCGGATCGTTCGGAATCGTGTTCTTGTTGACCGTGATGTGCACGCGCGCCAGCGCCGCCTCCGCTTCCTTTCCCGTGATGCGCTTGGCCCGCAGGTCCACCAGGAACATGTGCGAATCGGTACCGCCCGACACGATTCGCAGCCCGCGGTCCTGCAGCACCTTGGCGAGCACGCGCGCGTTCTCGAGCACCCGCTCCTGGTATATCTTGAAATCCCGCGTGAGCGCCTCGCCGAAGGCCACCGCCTTGGCTGCGATCACGTGCATGAGCGGTCCGCCCTGCAGGCCGGGGAACACGGCCGAGTTGATCGACTTCTCGTGCTCGGTCTGGGTGAGGACGAAACCGCCGCGCGGTCCGCGCAGCGTCTTGTGCGTGGTGCTCGTGACGTAGTGCGCGATGCCGACCGGCGTCGGATACAACCCGGCCGCCACCAGGCCGGCGTAGTGCGCCATGTCGACCATCAACGGTGCGCCGACGTCGTCGGCGATGTCGCGAAACCGGTCCCAGTTGATCACGCGCGAGTAGGCCGACGCGCCGGCGATGATGAGGCGCGGCTTGTGCTCGTGCGCCAAGCGCTCGACCTGCTCGTAATCGATCAGCTCCGACTCGGCATGCAGTCCGTAGGGCACCACCTTGAACCACCTGCCGGAGATGTTCACTGGCGAGCCGTGCGTGAGATGGCCGCCTTCGGGCAGGCTCATGCCCAGGATCGTGTCCCCGGGGCGCAACGTCGCCATGAAGACGGCCTGGTTGGCCTGCGCTCCCGAGTGAGGCTGCACGTTGGCCGCCTCCGCGCCGAACAGCTTCTTCACCCGGTCGATGGCGATCTGCTCGACGATATCGACGAACTCGCAGCCCCCGTAGTAACGCTTGCCGGGCAGGCCTTCCGCGTACTTGTTGGTGAGCTGCGAGCCCTGCGCAGCCATCACGGCCGGACTCGCGTAGTTCTCCGACGCGATCAGCTCGATGTGGTCTTCCTGGCGCCGGTTCTCGGCGCTGACGGCTTCCCAGATTTCTGGATCGGACTGCGCCAGCGAGACGGAGCGGCTGAACATGGGAAGAATGCCAGGCGGGGAAACCGGGATTTTATCATTCGCAGCGCGCCGAGCCGTGCGGGCGCGCCGCGGCGGCCGCCGTTACGGCGCGTGGAACGCAACCCGCCTATAATCCCGGCGGTCCCACGCGACCGGCGGGCTCGCCGGCACAGGGTGGCGGCGCGCGCTGCCGGTGCGAGCGCCGCGGCGCTCGAAGGAGGCGTAGCCGTGAATGCACTGCTGGCCCTGTCGCGGGCGATCGACGCGCTCACCGAGCGCATCGGCCGCGTCGTCTATTGGCTGATCCTCGTGGTGGTCGTGATCAGCGCCACGAACGCGGTCGTGCGCAAGGCGTTCAACTACAGCTCGAACTCGTTCCTCGAGATCCAGTGGTACTTGTTCTCCGCCATTTTCCTCGTCGGCGCCGGCTACACGCTCTTGCGCAATGAGCACGTGCGCATCGATATCGTGTCCGGCCGCCTGACGGCGCGTGCCCAGAACTGGATCGATGTCGTCGGAATCGTGCTGTTCCTGTTTCCGATGACGGTGATCATCGGCTGGCTGTCGTGGCCCCTGTTCATGGATGCGTTCGTCCGGCATGAGGTCTCGACCAATGCAGGGGGTCTCACCGTGTGGCCGGCGCGGCTCATCGTCCCGGTCGGCTTTCTCCTACTGTTCATGCAGGGCGTCTCGGAGCTGGTCAAGCGGATCGCGTTCCTGCAGGGCCGCATTCCCAATCCGCTGGAGCGGCAGCACGGCAGGTCGGCGGAGGAGCAGCTCGCCGAGGAGATCGCCCGCCAGCGCAATGCTGACGGAGCCCGCTCATGAGCGCGTGGCTGGTCGCCAACATCGCGCCGCTGATGTTCGTCGGGCTGGTGATCGTGCTGATGTTGGGATTTCCGGTGGCGTTCTCGCTCGCGGCGGTGGGCATCGCGTTCGGCCTGCTCGGCATCGAGCTCGGCTTGCTCCAGCCCACGCTGTTCCAGGCGCTGCCCGAGCGCGTGTGGGGCGTGATGTCGAACGACACGCTGCTCGCAGTGCCCTTCTTCACCTTCATGGGATTGATCCTGGAGCGGTCGGGAATGGCCGAGGACCTGCTCGACACCATCGGGCAGTTGTTCGGCACCATCCGCGGCGGCCTGGCCTACGCCGTGATCTTTGTCGGCGCGCTGCTCGCCGCCACAACCGGCGTGGTCGCTGCGAGCGTGATCTCGATGGGCCTGATCTCGCTGCCCATCATGCTGCGCTACGGCTACGATCGCCGCGTCGCAGCGGGCGTGATCGCCGCGTCGGGAACCCTGGCGCAGATCATTCCGCCGTCGCTGGTGCTCATCATCATGGCCGACCAGCTCGGCCGCTCGGTGGGCGACATGTATGCGGGCGCGTTCATCCCGGGCGTCGTGCTCGCGCTGCTCTATGCCGGCTACGTATTCGGCGTCACCATGGTGAAGCCGGCCTGGACGCCGGCGCTGCCGCCTGAGGCACGCACGATCCGCGAGGCCGACGGCACGAGCGGCGCGCGCTCGCTGCTCGTCCTGGTGATCGTCTCGGCTGTCGCGGGCATCGCATTCGCCAAGCTGCGTCTGGCCCGCACGCCGCTCGACGAGACGATCGTGATCGCTACTTCGGTGGCGACCGGGCTGGCCTTCGTGCTGGCGGTGATCAACCGGGCGCTCAAGCTGAACCTGCTCTCGCGCATCGCCGAGCGAGTCACGTTCGTGCTGATTCCCCCGCTGGCGCTGATCTTCCTGGTTCTCGGCACGATCTTTCTCGGCGTGGCGACGCCGACCGAGGGCGGGGCGATGGGTGCCGCGGGCGCCCTGATCATGGCCATCGCGCGCCGGCGCCTCTCGCTGCCGCTGATCCGCCAGGCGATGGACACCACGGCGAAGCTGTCGACGTTCGTCGTGTTCATCCTGATCGGTGCACGCGTGTTCAGCCTCACGTTCTACGGCGTGAACGGGCACGTGTGGGTCGAGCACCTGCTGACCAGCCTGCCGGGCGGAACGCTCGGCTTCCTGATCGTCGTCAACATCCTGATCTTCTTCCTGGCGTTCTTCCTCGATTTCTTCGAGCTCTCCTTCATCGTGATCCCCCTCGTCGGGCCGGTGGCCGACAAGCTCGGCATCGACCTGATCTGGTTCGGCGTGCTGCTGGGCGTCAACATGCAGACCTCGTTCATGCATCCGCCGTTCGGCTTCGCGCTCTTCTATCTGCGCAGCGTCGCGGCGAAGAAGGAATACACCGACCGCCTGACCGGCAAGCGGATGGCGCCGGTGACGACCGGGCAGATCTACCGGGGCGCGGTGCCGTTCGTGCTGATCCAGGTGCTGATGATCGGTCTCGTCATCGCCTTTCCGCAGATGGTGATGGTGTACAAGTCCGCCGAATCGACCGTCGATCCTGCCCAAGTCGAGATCGTGCTCCCGCCGAGCGAATCCAGCGCGCCGCCACCGGACTTCGGAGTGCCGCAGACCGACGAGCAGAAGGAGCAGCAGAAGGAGAAGGAAGACGCCAAGGACAACAGCGACGCCCAGTCGCTCGAGGATCTGTTCAAGGCACCCGCGCCCGGACCGGGCAAGTAGGATCGCCGGGTGCGCGTCGTGCGCCCGCCCGGAAGAAAAACCCCGCGAGCGCGGGGCCTTTCTTCATCGGTGGACCGCGGGACGCTCAGCTCTTCTTAGCCGAGCTCGCGCCGCCGCCTTGCGCACTGGTACCCGCCATGAACGTGTCGAAGTTCTGCTCCGCCACCCGGAACCACAGGATGTCCTCGTCGCGAAACTTGCGCCACGGCTCGTAGACCTTCTTGAACCTGGGATTGGCGGCAGCCGTTTCGTCGAACACTTCGTTGGCCGCCTTCCACGAGGCCTGCATGATCTCGCGCGGGAAGGGCCGCAGCTGTATCCCGGACGCCACCAGGCGGCGCAACGCGGCCGGGTTGAGTGCGTCGTACTTCGCCATCATGTCGACGTTCGCTTCGTAGCACGCCGATTCCAGCACCGATTGATAGTCCTTCGGCAGTTCGGCCCACGCCTTCGTGTTCACGTACAGGTCGAGCTCGGGACCGCCCTCCCACCAGCCGGGGTAGTAATAGAACTTCGCGACCTTGCCGAGGCCGAGCTTCTCGTCGTCGTACGGGCCCACCCACTCGGCCGCGTCGATCGTGCCCTTTTCCAGCGCCGGATAGATGTCGCCGCCGGGAATCTGCTGCGGCACCAGGCCGAGCTTCTGCAGCACCGCGCCGGCAAATCCGCCGATGCGCATCTTGAGACCTTTCATGTCGGCGACGGTCTTTAGCTCCTTGCGGAAGAAACCGCCCATCTGCGCCCCGGTGTTGCCGGCCGGGAAGCTGATGATGTTGTAGTCCTTCAGGAAATCGCGCATGAGCTCGAGACCCCCGCCGTGATACATCCACGCGTTCTGCTGCCGCATGTTCATGCCGAACGGCACGGCGCAGCCGAACGCGAACGTCGGGTCCTTGCCGAAGAAATAGTACGGTGCCGTATGCGCGCATTGAATCGTCGCATTCTGCACGGCGTCGACTACCCCGAACGCCGGCACGATCTCCCCGGCGGCGAAGGCCTGGATCTGGAAGCGGTTGTTGGTCGACGCGGCGACGCGCCTGGAAATGCTCTCGGCGCCGCCGAAGAGGGTATCGAGGCTCTTGGGAAAGCTCGACGCGAGCCGCCATTTCACTTCTGGCGAAGCTTGCGCGAATGCGGGTGCCGAGCCGGCGGCCAATATGCCCGCCATCCCGGTGTGCTGGATGAATGAACGACGCTTCATGAATTTCCTCCTGAACGATTGACGAGCGTTGCGGGACGGCGCGCCCCAGGGCCGCTCGGCGGCTCTTGTGCGAGGCTGCAACGCCCTGGTGGAGAATTTTAGTCGATTTTGCGGCGCTGCAAGCGATGCGCCGCCGGCCGTCCGGCCGTCGCCGCGAAGCGCACCCCGATCACGGCTTCCGAGGTGCCGATGCTTGCTGGCCGGCCGTGGCCATGAAATTGTCGAAGTTCTGCTCCGCGACCCGGAACCAGAGGATTTGCTCGTCGCGAAAGCGTTTCCACGGCTCGTAGACGGTCTTGAAGCGAGGGTTCGCCGCCGCGGTCTCGTCGAACACCTCGTTGGCCGCGCGCAACGACGCCTGCATGACCTCGCGCGGAAACGGCCGGAGCTGCACGCCGCCCGCCACCAGGCGTCGCAGCGCGGGTGGATTGAGCGCGTCGTACTTCGCCGTCATGTCGAGGTTTGCTTCGTAGCACGCGGCCTCGAGCGCGGCCTGGTACTCCGTGGGCAGATCGCTCCACGCTTTCAGATTGATGAACAGGTCGACCTCGGGCCCGCCTTCCCACCATCCGGGGTAGTAATAAAAGCGCGCCACCTTGCCCAGGCCCAGCTTCTCGTCGTCGTACGGGCCGACCCACTCGGCTGCGTCGATCGTGCCCTTTTCGAGCGCGGGGTAGATATCGCCGCCCGCCAGCTGCTGCGGCACCAGGCCGAGCTTCTGCAGCACCACGCCGGCGAAGCCGCCGATGCGCATTTTCAGCCCTTTCATGTCCGCAACGGTCTTGAGCTCCTTGCGGAAGAAGCCGCCCATCTGCGCGCCGGTGTTTCCGGCGGGCAGGCTGTGGACGTTGTAATCCTTGTAGAAATCGCGCATGAGCTGCAGGCCGCCGCCGTAGTACATCCAGGCGTTCTGCTGACGCGTGTTCATGCCGAAGGGCACGGCTGCGCCGAAGGCGAACGTGGGGTCCTTGCCGAAGAAGTAGTACGGCACCGTGTGGCCGCATTGCACCGTCGCGCTCTGCACCGCGTCGAGAACCTGCAGCCCGGGGACGATTTCGCCGGCAGCGAATACCTGGATCTGGAAGCGATTGCCGGTCACCGCGGCGACGCGCCTGGCGATCACCTCGGCGCCTCCGAAGATCGTGTCGAGGCTCTTGGGAAAGCTGGAGGCAAGGCGCCACTTCACTTCCGGCGCACCCTGCGCGAAAACGGGGCCCGAGCCCGCCGAGAGTATGCCGGCCAGACCGGCGTGCCTGATGAACGAACGGCGTTCCATGTGCGCGTGCACTCCTGCGACGAACGACTAGGGACTGAGCTTGCGCACCGCGCTGAACAGCGCCCACGACCAGCCCGCCTGCCGCTCCAGCGCCTGCGTGAAGCGGATCAGGTAACGCGCGTTGCCGGTGTCGAGCTCGACCATTCCACCGTTGACGAACTTGTCGTCCGGGCCGATCAGGCTGCGCTGCGCGGTCTGGCGATTCTCCGGATGCGCCGGCAGGTAGACGCCGAAAAACGGCCGGTCCGCCGATGCAGGACGCGCCATGTCGGCTGGCGCCGTCCAGGTGCGCAGGAGCACGCGCACCAGGCGGCGGGCGATGATCTCCACGCCGACGGTGACCTCGTCCACCTGCTGCCGCTGCATGCGCCGCACGACGGCCAGCCGCCAGTGATCGCCGTCCTTGACCGCGAGGAGCTCGCCCAGCTTGACGGGCGCCTCCTTGACCGGCGCGAGCAGGCGGCAACCCGTGTCGCTGCGATCGACCATCTTCCATTCGGTCCCGCGGATGCGGCGCGCGACCGACTCGGGGTTGATCGTCGGATTCACCATCTGCGTCACTTCGTCGAAGCTGCCGACCACTCCCGCATTGCGCACCGCATCGGGCAGCCGGTCGATCTCGGCGATCGCGCGCGTGAGCGCCTGCAGCCCCACGACGACCCGCACGTCGCCTTCAGTGTTGAAGCGGGCGGCGCGCGGCGCATGCGCGATCGCCTCGGGGCCGAAGAGCGCGGCCAGCCGCATCAGCAACAGGCGCTGCTCGCGCGACGGCAAGTCCCCGGGCTTCGGCACCTCCTCGTCCTGATCGGGAAGCCAGCGCATACGCTCGACCACCCGCGTGTAGACCGGACCGGCGTCGAGCAGCATCACGCGGCTGCCGGAATGCGGCTTGTCGCGGCGGCGCAATCCCTGCGAGCCCGTGAGATCGATGAAGAACCCGGCGCCGTCCGCCGGCGGCGGCACGAGCGCGAGAGTGGGCGTCCAGTCGGCGAGCTGTCGATCCACCCATTCGACCTGGTCCGGCGTGAAGTTGCCGGAATCGAGCCGCATCAGGAGCAGCGTGTTCAGGTATTCCTGCTCGAGCGAAATGCCCGGCTTGGCAAACGCCCCAACGCCGAACACGAGCTGCTCGCGCTGCCAGCCGCGCATCCGCGCGAATTCGTAGAGCTCGTGGAAGTCCTTCCACTGCGCGGGAATCCAGTGGCTGTAGCGGAACAGCCGGTACTTGCCGTCGAGGCCCCGGTAGTGCGCGAGACGCACGAGCACCCAGGGCATGATCGCGCGCCAGCGCTTCTGCTCAGCGCGCGGATAGCCTGCTTTCAGCGCGGCGTTGTAGGCCGCGATGAAGGCCTTCACGAGATCGAAGACCGCGTGCCATAGCCGCGACTCGACCGCCGAGCTCTTCTGGCAATTGACCGTGTATTGCTGCGTGAGCTCGGCGATCACGGGTTCGAGCCGCGCGTCGATCTTCAGCAGGGCCTCGACCTGGCCGGGACCGACGTCACGGCGGGCGCCGGGAAAGTCGGCGACGAGCTCCAGCGCCTGCTTCTGGATGGCGGCGACGTCGCCGGACGGCAGCTGCGCGATCCAGCGTGACGCCAGACTGGCGTTGCGCAGCGGATCGTTGAGAGCTCTAAACCAGTTGAAGATCGGCTCGATCATCGGACCTGCCGACGCCGGGGGCAGCGCAGCGGCGCAGCCGCAAGCGTGGGGGGACCATCATTGCCCTGCGATCGTCATGCGGGCGACGAGCATGGAACCGATGTGACGCGCCCCGCGCCGGTCGACGTCGCTGCCGATGGCGACGATGTCACGGAAGATGTCCTTCAAATTGCCCGCGATCGTGATCTCCTCGACGGGATAGGCGATGACGCCATCCTCGACCCAGAAGCCCGCGGCGCCCCGCGAGTAGTCGCCGGTGACCGGATTCACGCCGTGACCGAGCTGCTCGGTCACGAACAATCCCCGCCCCATGCGACGCAGCAGCGCCTCGAGGTCGTCGGGCCCGGAGGCGACGACGAGGTTGTGGGCACCGCCCGCGTTGCCCGTGGTCGCGAGGCCGAGCTTGCGCGCCGAGTACGAGCCGAGGAAGTAACCCTGCACGACGCCGTCGCGCACGACGTCGCGGGCCGTCGTCGCCACGCCCTCGTTGTCGAACGGAGCGCTCCCGCGGCCGCGCCGCAGGTGCGGCTCCTCGCGCACGTTCACATGGGACGCGAACACCTGCGTCCCGACGGAGTCCAGCAGAAACGACGACTTGCGGTACAGGCTGCCGCCCGATACGGCCTGGACGAATGCGCCGAGCAGGTCGGCCGCTTCGGGCGCCTCGAACAGAACCGGGCAGTCGAGCGTGTCGAGGCGCCGCGCGTCGAGCCGTCGCGCCGTGCGCGTGCCCGCCTTGCGGCCGACGTCCCGAGGCGCCTCGAGATCCTCCGGCGCGCGCGCGGCGGTATACCAGAAATCGCGCTGCATGCCGGCGTCGTCGTCGCCGATCACGGCGCAGTCGATGTGATGGCGCGAACTCTTGTAGCCACCGCAAAATCCGTTGCTGTTCGCGTACACGAACTCGGACTCGCCGCGCCCAACGCTCGCGCCCTCGCTGTTGGTGAGCCGCGCGTCGACCGCCAGCGCGGCGGCCTCGGTCTCCCGGCCGATCTCGATCGACGTTTCCACATCCACATCCCACGGATGATAGAGATCGAGATCGGCCCAGCCTGCGGCGAGACGCGCCGGCTCGGCGAGTCCGGCCGCCGGGTCCTCGGCGGTATACCGGGCGATCGACACGGCCTTTTCGACCGTCGCGCGGATGGCCGCGTCGGAGAAATCCGCCGTGCTGGCGTGGCCGCGTCGCTGGCCCACGAACACGGTGACGGCAATGCCCTTGTCGCGGTTGTACGAGATGGTCTCGACCACCCCCTTGCGCACGCTCACGCTCTGGCCGACCCCCTGCGAGACCTCGCCTTCCGCGGCCGTGGCACCGGCGGCCCGCGCAGCCTGCAGGATTGCTGCGGCGACACCCTCGAGCGTCGCCGTGGCAACGGGAAAGCGCCCCCCGTCCGCCTCATTGGGCGCGGACGCGGGACTGGACTCGGCGGGGCGGGTCGCGTGCTGAAGGGTCATCGAGGGCGCAGCGCGCAGAAGGGCTCCGCCACGCGGGCCCGCCAAATGCGCCTCGGCTATCATAACAAACGCCTTCGACAGCACGCTTTGCGCTCGCCTATACCGAACTCATGTCCCGCGCCACCCGTCCCGCCGTGACCGTCGACGAAACGGCGGACCGTTCCAAGACGAGCCGCAAGCACGCCATGCATGCGTTGCAGGGCTTGGGCGAGCAGCTCGTGACGCTCGACCCGGCCCGGCTGCGCTCGCTGAGCCTGCCGGAGCGCCTGGTAGACGCCGTGTTGCTGGCGCGCACGATCACCCGGCACGAGGCGCGCCGCCGGCAGATGCAGTTCATCGGGCGCCTCATGCGCGACGTCGATCCGCTTCCGCTCGAGGCCGCTCTCAAGCGCTGGCACGCAGGACCGGCGGAGGAGCGCGCCCGCTTCGCCGCGCTCGAGCACTGGCGCACCCGCCTGCTCGACGAAGCGGGCGCCCTCGAGGCGTTCATGGCCGCGCATCCGGAAGCGGACCGGCAGGAGATCGACGCGCTGGTCGTCGCCGCCCGTGCGGAGCGCATGCGCGGTGGGCCGCCGCACCGGCAACGGGCGCTGTTTCGTGCCGTGCGCAAGGCGAGCGGTCTGGCGGCGGACGAAGCGCCCGGCCCGCTCGGCGCGGCGCCGAACGCAGACCCGTCGGCCCCGGCTGAATCGTCCGGCGACGACGACGCCGGCGCGCCGCCAACCTAGGAACGCCCATGGACGAAGCACGACCCGTCGTGCCCGCCGATCTGCTCATCGGCCTGGTATCCATCTCGGATCGCGCGTCGAGCGGGGTGTACGTGGATCTCGGCCTGCCGGGGCTCACCGCATGGTTCACCGCCGCGCTGGTCACGCCGTGGCGCATGGAGACGCGCCTCATCCCCGACGAGCAATCGCTCATCGAGCGTACGCTGATCGAGCTCGTCGATGTCGTCGGCTGTCACCTGGTGCTGACCACCGGCGGCACGGGTCCGGCGCCGCGCGACGTGACGCCCGAGGCGACGCTCGCGGTCGCGCACAAGGTGATGCCCGGCTTCGGCGAGCAGATGCGCCAGGTAAGCCTGCGCTACGTCCCCACGGCAATCCTGTCGCGCCAGGTCGGCGTCATCCGCAATCGGGCGCTGATCCTCAACCTCCCGGGGCAGCCGAAAGCGATCGCGGAAACGCTCGACGGCGTGTTTCCGGCGGTGCCCTATTGCATCGACCTGGTCGGCGGACCGCGCATCGAGACGCACGCCGGCGTATGCAATGCCTTTCGTCCCAAGGGCCGGTGAAGACGCCTTCGCCTGACCGCGCAGCGCGCCTGCCATGACCCTCACGCCGTTCCCCAACCAGCCGCCGCCGTTCGAAGGCCGCAACCTGTTCTGCTGCGACGCGCTCCTGCTTGGCGCGGCGAAAGCGCACGGGCTCGCGGAATTCGATGCGGCGCTGCGCGCCTGGGGCGACACGCTTGGCACGCCGCAGGTCGCGGCGCTGGCCGACGACGCGAATCGCCATCCGCCTCGCCTGCGCACGCATGACGCCGCCGGCGAGCGCATCGACGAGGTGGAGTTCATCCTGCCTGGCATACCCTGATGACGCTCGCAGCGCAAGCCGGGGAGCACTGCGCTTCGTGGTCGGCGCCGCACGCCACCGCGCAGCGCGTGCGTGCCGTGCACTACTACCTCCATGCGCAGGTCGAGAACGGCACGCAGTGCCCGCTGACGATGACGTTCGCCGCGGCGCCCGTACTGGCCCGCCACGCCGTTGCCGCTGGACTCTCGCCGACCTGGCTCGACCGCATTGCGGCGCCGGACTACGACCCGCGACCGCTGCCGGTCGGCGCCAAGCGGGCGGGCCTGATCGGCATGGGGATGACCGAGCGCCAGGGCGGCTCGGACGTCCGCTCCAATCGCGCCACGGCCACTCCGGCCGGCGGCCATTTCCGTCTGCGCGGCCACAAGTGGTTCTATTCCGCGCCGCAGAGCGACGCGCACCTGGTGCTGGCGCAGGCCGAGGCCGGCCTCGGCTGTTTCCTTGTGCCGCGCTGGCGCGACGACGGCTCGCGCAACGCGATACGCATCGATCGGCTGAAGGACAAGCTCGGCAACCGCTCGAATGCGTCGGCCGAGGTGCAGTTCGACGACGCCGACGCGTGGTTGCTCGGCGCTCCGGGCCGGGGAATCGCGACGATCTTCGAGATGATCCAGCTCACGCGCCTCGACTGCGTGATCGGCAGCGCCGGCATCATGCGCGCAGCGCTCGCGCGTGCGATGCATTGGTCGACCCATCGCGTGGCATTCGGCCAGCGCCTGTGCGATGCGCCGCTGATGCGTGCGGTGCTGGCCGACCTCGCGCTCGAAGCGGAGGCCGCGCTGCTCCTGGCGCTGGAGCTTGCGGCAGGAGCGGAAGCGACCGCCGACGATGCCTCGCGCGCGCTTGCCCGGCTGCTCGTGCCGGCCGCCAAGTACTGGGGCTGCAAGCGCGCGCCGATGGTCGCGATCGAATGCATGGAGGTGCTCGGCGGCAACGGCTACGTCGAGGAACAGCCCCTCCCCCGCCTGTACCGGGAGGCGCCGGTGAATTCGATCTGGAAGGCAACGTCATCTGCCTCGACGTGCTGCGCGCCGTGCAGCGACGTCCCGAAGCCGTCGAAGCATTGCATGCTGCGCTGGCCGCGACGCGCGGGGCCAATGCCGACCTCGACCGCGTCGCGCGCAGCCTCGTCGGGCTGCTCGCCACGGCGTCCGACCCTGCCGAGGGCGCCGCGTCGCGCAGGCCATCGCGGTAGCAACGGCCGCCTCCCTGATGGTGCGCCATGCGCCGCACGCCATCGCGGATGCATACTGCGCATCGCGGCTGGGCGAGCATGACGGCGGCGGCGCGGCGTTCGGGACGCTGCCGCTTGGCTGCGATGCGGAGGCGATCGTGACGCGCGCCGCCGCGGTCGAATAGACCGGACCCACGCCACCCGCCCGTCGACCCGCCCTGTGAAAGGCGCCGGCAACGCCGATACGTCCTGCACGGTTGCACGAAGGCGGTACCGGTGCGCGTACCATGCCGCCATCCGCCTCACGGGAGAAGCATCGTGGCTGACATGATGAACGTCCTGACCTTCGGGCTCGGGACCCTGCTCGCGCTGTTCCTGTTCGGCGCGCTGCTGGTGCTCTTCATCCGCGACGTCACGCAGAAGCAGCACACCGTACTGCGCAACTTCCCGGTCATTGGCCATTTCCGTTACTGGTTCGAGCAGCTCGGCGAATACTTCCGCCAGTATTTCTTCGCCAACGACCGCGAGGAAATGCCGTTCAACCGCGCCACGCGCGCCTGGGTGTACCGGCTCGCGAAGGGCGAGGGCGGCACCATCGGGTTCGGCTCGACCTATGACCTGCACGCGCCGGGTGCGCTGATCTTCGTCAACGCGCCGTTTCCCGTGCTCGAATCGGAGCGGCTGCCAACGCCCCCGATGGCGATCGGCGACGGGTACTGCGAGCGGCCGTTCATCGCCCGCTCCGTGGTCAACATCAGCGGAATGAGCTTCGGCGCCATCTCCGAGCCCGCGGTGCGGGCGTTGTCGCGCGGCGCGAAGGAAGCCGGCTGCTGGCTCGACACCGGGGAAGGCGGCCTGTCGCCGTTCCACCTCGAGGGCGGCTGCGACGTCATCATGCAGATCGGCACCGCCAAGTACGGCGTGCGCGACGCCGACGGCAACCTCGACGAGGCGAAGCTGTGTGAGATCGCGGCGCACGAGAACGTCCGGGCGTTCGAGATCAAGCTGTCGCAGGGCGCCAAGCCGGGCAAGGGCGGCGTGCTGCCGGGCGCCAAGGTGACGCCGCTGATCGCCTCCATTCGGGGCATCCCGGCCGGCAAGGACTCGATCAGCCCGAATCGGCACATCGACATCGCCAACATGGACCAGCTCCTCGACAAGATCGCCCGGGTGCGCGACGTGACGGGCAAGCCGGTCGGGATCAAGACGGCAATCGGCGGCCGCTGGTTCGCCAACGACCTGGCCGAGCGCGTGCTGGCGCGCGGCCTCGATTTCGCACCGGATTTCCTGGTGATCGACGGGGGCGAAGGCGGCAGCGGTGCGGCCCCGCAGGCGCTCGCCGACCACGTCGGGTTGTCGATCGACGAAGCGCTGCCGCGCGTGATCGACGCGCTCGAGGCGGCACTCCTGCGCGACCGGATCAAGGTGATCGCTTCGGGCAAGCTCGTCACGTCCGCGCGGGCGGCATGGGCGCTGTGCTGCGGCGCGGATTTCGTCAACACCGCGCGGGGCTTCATGTTCGCGCTCGGATGCATCCAGGCGCTGCGCTGTCACACTAACACGTGCCCCACTGGCGTCACGACGCACAATCCGCGGTTGCAGCGTGGGCTGGTGGTCGAGGAAAAATATGTGCGCGTCGCAAGCTTCGCGATGAACATGAACAAGGAGATCGACATGATCGCCCACAGCTGCGGCGTGCGCCACGCACGCGAGCTCAAGCGGCGGCACGTGCGCCTCGTGCAGCCGGCGGGCGACTCGGTGGCGCTCGACGTCATGTATCCGCCGCCGACGCGGACGACCGGCCGCCCTGCCGCGGGCTCGCTGCCGCAACCGACCGCGCCCGAAGTGGTCGCGCCCATCGCGCACGGCTAGGCGACTCGTCAGCTGTCGAGCAGCAGCTCCGTGCGGGCGGCGGGATCCTGACGATAGAGGCGCGCGAAATTCGCGTACACGTCGGGATATTCCTGGAGCAGGAGCGTCGGGTCGGCGAAGAACACTTCGGACAGGACCGCGAAGAATTCGCCGGGGTTCTCCGCCGCATAGGGATCGATGGCGGTTTCGTCGCCGCGCGTCACCCGGGCGCAGAAATCGTCGTACGCGCGTTTCAGCACGCGCTTCCACTGCGGCGGCGACAGGTCGCGCGGCAGCGGCGGGCACCCGTTCGCCTCGCCGCTGCGCATGTCGAGCTTGTGGGCGAACTCGTGGATGACGAGATTCATGCCCGCTTCGTCCCAGTCGGCCGACGCCTCGACGTCCGGCCACGACAGCACCACCGGGCCGCCGGGCATGGCCTCGCCGGCCAGCGGATGGTCGTTGCGATGGACGACGCCGTACTCGTCCTCCCACTCCCATCCGGGAATGAACTCGCCGGGATAGACGATGACGTTGTGGAAATCATCGTAGAGGGCGAAGTCGAGGTTCAACACCAGCGCGCAGGCCTGGAGCGCGATGATCGTGCGCGCGAGGGGCGTGACCTCGTGGCCGCGCGCGCCCACGATGCCCTTCGCATGCAGGAAGAGGACCACCTTGTCGCGCAGCCGCGCGAGCTCGTCCTCGGTATAGATCGCCAGGAACGGCAGCGCGTCGAGCGCCTCGCGCCACAGTTCCTCGGGAAGCGCCGCGGTCCGCAACACATGCCGCTCGCGCCAGCGGCGCCACGCCCTGAACATGCCGCCGCTAGCCATCCTCGGGCGGATCGTCGGCGGCCGCGAGCCCCGGTCCGAGCAGCGCGGCCGCCTCCGGCTCCGGCAACGCATCCACCACGCGCAGGTGCCGCTCGAGCACCCGCGAGCGCACGCCGGCCTTGCTGAGCTCGTCGCTCGCCCGGTCGATGCGCTCCTTGGTCTTCGCGAGCACGTCGCCAAACTTCGCGAACTCCGTCTTCACGGCACCGAGCGTGCGCCACACCTCGCTCGAGCGCTGCTCGATCGCGAGCGTGCGGAAGCCCATCTGCACGATGTTGAGGAGCGCGAGGAAATTGTTGGGCCCCGTCAGCATCACGCGGTGCTCGCGCTGCAGCTGGTCGGCCAGGCCGGGCCGCGCCATCATCTCCGCGTAGAGGCTCTCGAGCGGAAGGAACAGGACGGCGAAGTCGGTCGTGTGCGGCGCCGCCACGTACAGTGCCTTGATCTGCCTCGCCGACCCGCGCAGGAAATCCGCAAGCGCCTTGCGGGCCTCCTCCGCCGCCGGCCCGTCCCCGCGCTCCAGCGCATCCTGCAGGCGTTGCCAGTGATCGAGCGGAAACTTCGCGTCGATCGGCAGCCAGCACGGCACGCCGCCATCGCCGCGGCCCGGCAGCCGGATGGCGAACTCGATCCGGCGGCTGCTGCCCGGAATGGTCTCGATGTTGGCGGCGTATTGCTGCGGGGTGAGGACGTCCGCCAGCAGCGCGCCGAGCTGCACCTCGCCCCACGTGCCGCGCGTCTTCACGTTGGTCAGCACGCGCTTCAGGTCGCCCACGCCCACGGCAAGCGACTGCATCTCGCCCAGTCCCTTGTGCACCTGCTCGAGGCGGTCGGAAACGAGCTTGAACGATTCGCCGAGCCGCTGGTCGAGCGTGGCCTGGAGCTTTTCGTCGACGGTTGCGCGGATCTGCTCGAGCTTCGTCGTGCTTTCGCTGCGCAAGACGTCGAGGCGCTGCTCGACCGTCGCCCGCACCGCCTCCAGCCGCAGCTCGCTCGACGCGGTGAGCTGCGCGATCCGCTCCCCCATTTCGCGCCGCAACACGGCCGACGCGTCCGCCTGGTCGCGCCGCGCGGCGCCGAGCTCCGTGCGCATGTCACGTTCGTGCTGCGCGCCCGATTGGCCGAGGCCATCGAGGCGCGCGCGCATCTCCGCGGCGTCGCGCACGCTCGCATCCCGATCCCGCGCGAGCGCTCCGATGCGCACCAGAGTGAGCGCCGCGAGCGCGAGCAGGAGGAGCAACGCGGCCGCGCTGCCGATGAGCACCCATTCGGACATGGCGAAAGTCTAGCAGCCGATGCGCGGGGTCAGCCGATGAACGCCAACAGCGCGAAGCTCGCGATCCAGTGCGCACCGGCGTACGCGCCGCTGTCGAGCGCCGACCGTCCCGCGGCCAAGTGCGCGTCGGCCGCCGCCTGCATCCGGAGCGCGCGTCCATCGTCGGCCGGAAAGCTGCGGGCGAGGCTGCGCAGGCACCACGCCCGCGACAGGTTCAGCCCGTCCAGGTGCACAATCTGAGGGTCGGCGCGATCGCTCACGGCAACCGGCTGAAACGCGTGCATGGCGCGCGTGCCGGTGGACCACGACGGCAACGCGCGCGCGAGCCAATCGCGAAAGGCGTCCGGGGCCAGGGCGCGCCGCATGAGCTCGGCCTCCATCAAGGCAGGCGACAGGAAATCGGCGCCGGAAGGCTCCCACTGGATGGGCAGATCGCAATCGGCGCCGAACCACTCGATCGCCTTGTCGACCGCGGCACGTTCGAGTGCGCTCGCCCCGGCCGCCAATCGCACGGCGACGGTGGGGTCGAGCCCGTCCATGACGATGATGGCCGCAGGCAGCGGACGCTGGATCAATCCCGGGCGCGCCCGCGTATCTCCGTTGCGACGCGCGTGGAGCGCCCGCGCCGGGCTCAGCCGGCGAGCGCCTCGCTCACGCCGGACATCTCGCGTGCCGCGCGCTTGCGTTGATGCTCCTTGAGGAAGCGCTTGCGGATGCGGATCGACTGCGGCGTGACCTCGACCAGCTCGTCGTCGGCAATGAACTCGACTGCGTACTCGAGCGAAAGCTGGATGGGGGGGACCAGCCGCACGGCTTCGTCGGTGCCGGAGGCCCGCACGTTGGTGAGCTGCTTCCCCTTGATTGGATTGACCACGAGGTCGTTGTCGCGGCTGTGGATGCCGATGATCATGCCCTCGTACAGCTTCTCGCCGGGCGACACGAACATCTTGCCGCGATCCTGCAGCTTCCAGAGCGCGTAGGCAACGGCGTCGCCGTCCTCCTGCGACACCAGCACGCCGTTGCGGCGCTCGGGAATCTCGCCCTTGAGCGGCGCGTATCCGTCGAACACGTGGCTCATGAGGCCGGTGCCGCGCGTCAGGTTCATGAACTCGCCCTGGAAGCCGATCAGGCCACGGGCGGGAATGCGATACTCGAGGCGTGCGCGGCCGCGGCTGTCGGATTCCATGTTGGTGAGGTCGCCGCGCCGCGGACCGAGCGCCTCCATCACCGCGCCCTGGTGCGACTCCTCGACGTCGACCGTAAGCGCCTCGAACGGCTCGCAGCTCACCCCGCCGACATCGCGCAGCACGACCCGCGGCCGCGACACGGCCAGCTCGTAGCCTTCGCGCCGCATGTTCTCGATCAGGATGGTCAGGTGCAGCTCGCCGCGGCCCGAGACGAGAAACGTGTCGGCGTCGCCGGTGGCTTCAACACGCAGCGCGACGTTGGTCAGCAGCTCCTTGGCAAGGCGGTCGCGCAGGTTGCGCGATGTGACGTACTTGCCCTCGCGGCCCGCGAGCGGGGACGTGTTGACCTGGAAATACATCGACAGCGTCGGCTCGTCGACGTTGATCGGCGGCAGCGCTTCGGGATTCTCGAGCGACGCGAGCGTGGTGCCGATCGTGAGGTCGTCCACGCCGGTGACGAGCACGATGTCGCCGGCTTCGGCCGATTCGATCGGCACGCGCTCCATGCCCTGGATGCCGAGCAGCGTCACGACGCGCGCCCTCGCGGGCGTAACGCCTTCGACCGGCGGCCCGTTGAGAACCGCGACTTCCTGGCCGGGCGCAAGTCGGCCGCGCCGGATCCGTCCGATGCCAAGGCGACCGAGGTAGTTCGAGTAATCGAGCGCGCTCACCTGGAATTGCAACGGTCCGCTCGTATCGGCCTCGGGCGCCGGAACGCTCGCCAGGATGGTCTCGAATAACGGCCGCATGTCGGCACCTGGCGGCGGCTCCTGCGCCTTGGCGACGGCCACGTCGAGTGTCGCCCAGCCGTTGAGCGCGGAGGCATACACCACCGGGAAATCGAGCTGCTGCTCGGTGGCGCCGAGCTTGTCGAACAGTTCGAACGTCTGGTTCACCACCCACTCCGGTCGCGCGCCCGGACGATCGACCTTGTTCACCACCACGATCGGCTGCAGGCCGAGCTTCAGCGCCTTCATCGTGACGAAGCGGGTTTGCGGCATCGGGCCTTCGACCGCATCGACGAGCAGCAGCACGCCGTCGACCATGCCCAGGACGCGCTCGACCTCGCCGCCGAAGTCCGCGTGGCCCGGTGTGTCGACGATGTTGATGCGCGTGGCGCCGAAGCGGATCGAACAGTTCTTGGCAAGGATCGTGATACCCCGCTCGCGCTCCAGATCGTTGCTGTCCATCATCCGCTCGCCCACGTGCTGGTGCTTGGCGAACGTGCCCGCCTGCACGAGCAGCTTGTCCACCAGCGTGGTCTTGCCATGGTCGACGTGCGCGATGATCGCGATGTTGCGCAGGTCGGAGCGGAGCGGAGTCGGGTTCATTCTGGGCCAGTGATCCGGAGAGAAACGCCGGCCGCAGCGCCGGTGAACAAAGCCGGCGGGATGCGGTTCGGCAGGAGTGCCTCGGCGGTTTATCCCGCTGCGGCGCAGCAAAACAGTCGATTATAGCTTCCCGACCCTGAATTTGCATACTAATATTTGCAAAATCCGTCACTTAGGCTATAATGTTCATTCGGGCGGCCGTTCCGGTCACCGCCCAATCCGCACGTGGCCGGCTGGCCGTCGCTGCTCCGCTTCGACGCCCCACGCCGACCCGGCGTTCCGAGCAATGCGATTGCGCTGCCTGGACCGGAAACCGCAGCAGCGGTGGGCCGCGAACCCAGGAAACCATAGATGAGCGCAGTGAGCTTCGAAGAGCTCGGCCTGCGGCCCGAGATCTTGCGGGCCGTCACCGAGTCCGGCTACACCACCCCCACCCCCATCCAGTCCCAGGCGATTCCCGTGGTTCTCGCGGGTCTAGACGTCATGGGCGGCGCGCAGACCGGCACCGGCAAGACCGCCGGCTTCGGATTGCCGATCCTCCACAAGCTGTCCGAGCATGCGAACAGCAGCCCGTCGCCGGCGCGCCATCCCGTGCGTGCGCTGATCCTCGCGCCCACCCGCGAGCTCGCCATCCAGGTCGAGGCGCAGATCAAGGAGTACGGCAAGTACACCAAGCTGCGCTCGACGTGCGTGTTCGGCGGCGTCGATATCAAGCAGCAGATCCCCATCGTGCGCGCCGGGGTCGAGATCCTCGTCGCCACGCCGGGGCGCCTGCTCGACCATATCGAGCAAAAGACCATCAGCCTGAACCAGGTCGAGATCTTCGTGCTGGACGAAGCCGATCGCATGCTCGACATGGGCTTCATACCGGACATCAAGCGCATCATGGCGCTGCTGCCGAAGCAGCGGCAAAACCTGCTGTTCTCCGCGACGTTCAGCAACGAGATCAAGAAGCTCGCCGACGAGCTGCTCAACGCGCCGCAGCTCATCGAGGTGGCGCGCCGCAACACCGCGGCGGAAACCGTCTCCCAACGCGCCTACAAGGTCTCGCAGGACAACAAGCGCGCCCTGCTCACGCATATCGTCCGCTCGCGCGGCCTGTGGCAGGTGCTGTGCTTCATGCGCACCAAGCACGGCGCTTCGCGCCTCGCGCGTCAGCTCGAGAAGGAAGGCCTCGCCTGTACGGCGATCCACGGCGACAAGACGCAACAGGCGCGCCTCGAGGCCCTGCAGCTCTTCAAGGATGGCAAGCTCCAGGTGCTGGTCGCCACCGACGTCGCGGCGCGCGGCCTCGATATCGACGACCTGCCGCTGGTCGTCAACTTCGAGCTTCCGCACGTTCCCGAGGACTATATCCACCGCATCGGCCGCACCGGCCGGGCGGGCGCCAGCGGCGAAGCCATCTCGTTCGTCGCGCCCGAAGAGGAAAAGTACCTGGCCGAGATCGAGCGGCTCCTCAAGAAGAAGGTCGAGATCGAGGTGGTCGACGATTTCGTCGCGCCCGTCCGCTCGTCGTCCGACCGCACCGAGCGTCCCGAGCGCGTCTCGCCGGCGGCCCGTGCCGGCCGTTCCTCGCCCGCACGTCCCCGCGAGGCTGCGCGACCCGAGCGCCCGGCCGCGTCCGCCGCCCGCCCATCGGTGCCGCGCGAGCAACGCGAGCGGGAGCGCGAGGAGGCCTACGCGCGCAACCCGGACCAGCCGATCGTGCGCCGCGACGGTCCTTACCCCGACGCCACCGCCGGAGCGGCGCGAGGCCATGGACCGGCTCCCGGCGTTCGCGCACGACCCGTTCCCGTGCTGCTGATGAGACGACCGCCGCCTCCCGCTGCGCCGACGACCGCGCCGCTGCCGGAAGCCGAGAAGGTCTAGCCGCTTCCGGGCGCGCCGCAGCACGCGCCCGGCTCCACCGACGCGACCGTAGAATGGCTGGCGCGGCCGCATCGCCGCGCCGTGGTCCTTAGGAGCGGCGGATGGCCCGGCACTCGACGCCTTCCAGTCCGAAAGTCTCGCGGCCGCGGCTGCACCGGGTGGTTGCGCGCCAGCGGCTATTCGACCGTATCGCGAGCAGCCGGTCTGCCGTGCTGTGGATCACCGGCCCTCCCGGCGCGGGGAAAACGACTCTCGCCGCGAGCCTGATCGAGTCGACTCGCCTCCGTGCAGTCTGGTATCAGGTCGATGCCGACGATGCCGACGCGGCATCGCTCTTCTACTTCATGCGCCAGGGGGCGGTTGGCGCGGGCGCGGCCCAACGCATCCAGGCTCCCCTTGCTGCCTTCGGACGGCACGGTCGACCTCGCGGGATTCTCGCGGAGCTATTTCCGCGCGCTGTTCGCCACGCTGCGCCATCCTGCCATCGTCGTCCTCGATAACTTCCATGAGGCCGCCGGCCCGGTGTTCGCGAATGTCGTGCGGCCGCGCGCGACCAGGGGCAGGACGCGCTGCGCGTGGCTTCCGAGTGCGGCCGCACGTTCTATCGCCTGCTCGACCTGGTGTTGCTGGCCACGACTGGCGCCGAAACGGGGGAGTATCGCTAGGCGCGCGCCCATCTGCGCGACTACCGCGCCGCGATGGTCGACGCGCCGGGCGAATTTGCCGAATACCAGGCGTGCCTCGTCGAAGCGTACATCGCGCTACGAGCGCAGGATGAAGCGCGTTGGCGCGCGCCGCTGGCGCGGGCGCTTGCGCTCGGAAGCCGCCACCGGTACCGCACGCACTGGGGGTGGCATCCACGCATGATGACCACGCTGCTGGCCGCGGCTTCGAGCACGGTATCGGCGTTTCGTACGCGGGCGATCTGGTCACCGCGCATCGCCTGGTCCCGGCGTCGATCGACGCGGTCGGTTGGCCGTGGCCTGTCGTCGTGCGCGCGCTGGGCCGCTTCGAGATCCAGCTCCACGGCGCGACGCTGCGCTTCGAGGGAAAGGCCCAGCGCAAGCCGCTCGAGTTGCTGAAGATCCTGGTGGCCAGTGGCGAGCGCGGCATGGCGATCGAGCGGCTGGTGGACCTGCTGTGGCCCGACGCGGATGCAGATGGACGGAAGGCGTTCGACATCACGGTGCATCGCCTGCGCAAGCTGCTTCGCTCCGATGCGACGGTCGTGATCGCGGAGGCGCGCGCCTCGGTGGATCCCCGCGTGGTCTGGATCGACGCCTGGGTCATCGACCGAGCGCTCGAAGCGCTGGTCCCCGCGTCCGGCGTGCTGCCTCCAATTGACACGCTGGCGGCCGCGGCCGCTCGGGTGCTCGATCTGTACGGCGGCCCGCTGCTCGGCGCGGAACCAGACGCGCCCTGGCTCATCGCGCCACGCAACCGCCTGGCGGGACGCTTCCTGCGCTTCGTGCTGCGGCTGGGTGCGCATTGGGAAGTTGCCGGCCTATGGACGCGAGCCGGTGATCTCTACGAGCGCGCCATCGAGCTCGATCCGTTGGCCGAATCGCTTTACCGGCGCCAGATGGTGTGCCTGCAGGCGCAGGGGCGCCGGGTCGGGGCCATCGAGGTCTTTCGCCGGTGCCGGCAGGTTATGTCGGTCATGCTCGGATTGCGGCGGTCGCGTTCGCGGAGTCGCCGAACTCCGTCCAACGCTACTGCTCCGCCAAGACCAACGCGGCCTACGGCTTCCAGTGCACGGGCTACTCGAACGTGGGCGCGGGGCTCGAGCCGGTCTCGTTCGTGGGCACCGTCGCGGGCAGCGAAACCGGTTACTTCGACGGCTTCGGCACCTTCAGCTCCAGCCTCGGTTCGAACCGGACCCACGCGAAGGGACAAGCCACCTTCCAGGACCGGACCTGCTTCGGTCACATCCAGTACCAGCAATTCCTGGTTCTCCCCTCCGGTGAGGTCCCGCTGCCACCGCTCGACATCGACTTCGCGACGGTCGACGGTGGATTCGAGACCCTGGGGACACCCGTGGCGGTGATGGGCGTCACGGGAGCCGGCGTGCCCCGGATGGCCTGCCGCCTGGTCAGGATCAGGAGCCAGGAGTAGCGCGGCGGTGGAGGTGAGGCAGGACGATTGGCTGGAACAGACAGGCGAGATCGAGCTGAGCGACGGGCCTGGCGATTCCGCACGAGCGCAGCGATGACCGACTCGCGCGGGGGCCGCGCCGCCGCTCAGGCGGTGGTTCAAGTATCCTAGAGGAGAGCACCCACCGATAACAGCCCATTCCGATGGCGGCCGATGTAACTTCCGGGCGATTGCAATCCGGCGCGGCGGTCCCCTCACCGGTGCTCGCGATCGACGAGCTCACGGTCGAGTTCGTGTCCACGGAGCGGCGGGTGGTCGCCGTGCGCAACCTGACGTTTGGTATCGACCGCGGCGAAACGGTTGCGGTCGTGGGCGAGTCGGGGTCCGGCAAGTCCGTCACCGCCCTGTCCGTGATGCGGCTCGTCGAGCACGGCGGCGGCCGGATCACGAGTGGCGCGATCCGCTTCACCCGGCCCGGCGGCGCGACGGTTGATCTCGCGAGCACCGGCGGAGCCACGATGCGCAGCATTCGCGGCGCCGAGATCGCGATGATCTTCCAGGAGCCGATGACGTCGCTCAATCCGGTGTTCCCGGTGGGCGAGCAGATCGCCGAGTCGATCCGCCTTCACCAGCAACAGGATGCGTCCGGCGCGCGGGCCGAGGCGCTGCGCATGCTCGAGCAGGTGCGCATTCCCGAGGCCCGCCACGTCCTCGACCGCTTCCCGCACCAGCTGTCGGGCGGGATGCGCCAGCGAGTGATGATCGCGATGGCGCTCTCCTGCCGTCCCGCTCTCCTCATCGCCGACGAGCCCACCACCGCGCTCGACGTCACGATCCAGGCGCAGATCCTCACGCTCATCCGCCTACTGCAGGACGAGATGCACATGGCGGTGCTGTTCATCACTCACGACATGGGCGTGGTGGCCGAGGTTGCCGACCGCGTCGTCGTAATGCTGCGCGGCGAGAAGGTCGAGGACGGCGCGGCCACCGCCGTGTTCGCAACTCCGCGGCACGCGTACACGCGCGCGCTGCTCGCCGCGGTGCCCCGGCTCGGCGCGTTGCGCCACGAGGATGCGCCCCGCAAGTTTGCGCTGGGCCGGGCTGACGACACGCCCCGGACCGCGTCGTCATCGCCGGTGAGCGCCACCTCGGCACAAGCGCGTCCGCCTGAATCGCCGCCATCAGCCGCGGGCGCGCCGCTCCTCGCCGTGCGCGACCTCACCACGCATTTCGACCTCAAATCCGGCTTCTTCGGGCGGGTCAAGCGGCGCGTGCATGCGGTGGAGCACATCAGCTTCGACCTTGCGGCCGGCGAAACGCTGGCGCTCGTGGGAGAATCGGGTTGCGGCAAGTCCACCACCGGCCGCTCGCTGCTGCGGCTGGTCGAGCCTGCGAGCGGCAGCATCGCGTTCGAGGGCCGCGACATCGCGCAACTGCCGCGCGACGCGCTGCGCGAGGTGCGGCGCGACATTCAGATGATCTTCCAGGATCCGTTCGCCTCGCTCGATCCCCGCCTCACCGTGGGATTTTCGATCGCGGAGCCGCTGTACGTGCATGGCGTGGCGGGCGGCCGCGAAGCGGAGGAGCGCGTGGCCTGGCTGCTCGAGCACGTCGGCCTGGCGCCCGATCATGCCCGTCGCTATCCGCATGAGTTCTCCGGCGGCCAGCGGCAGCGCATCGCCATCGCCCGGGCGCTCGCCCTCCGCCCGCGCATCATCGTGGCGGACGAGGCCGTGTCGGCGCTCGACGTGTCCATCCAGGCCCAGATCGTCGACCTGCTGCTCGACCTGCAGCAGGAGCTTGGCCTCTCCTACCTGTTCATCTCGCATGACATGGCAGTGGTCGAGCGCGTCAGCCATCGCGTCGCCGTCATGTACCTCGGGCAGATCGTCGAGATCGGCCCGCGCCGTGCCGTGTTCAACGATCCCCGGCACGCCTACACCCGCCGGCTGATGGCTGCGGTGCCGCTCGCCGACCCTGCCGGGCGGAAGCGGAAAAGGGAGCTATCATCCGAGGAGATTCCCAGCCCGATCCGGTCCCTCGGCGACGAGCCGCGGGTCGAGCCTTTGCGAGAGGTCGGGCCGGGCCACTTCGTTGCTACCCACCGCGTCGGCGGCGCGTACTAAAGGCGCCGCGCTTTGCACTGTTCTGCGTTTTCCCGAGGAGCCACGCCATGAAACCCCTGTTCCGCTCGTTGGCCGTCGCGACCCTGGCGGTCGCGATCGCCCTGCCCGCCCACGCCGCCAAGGACCTCGTGTTCGCCGTCGCGTCGACGTTCACCACGACCGATCCCTACGACGCGAACGACACGCTTTCGCAGGCAATGGCGAAGTCCTTCTACGAGGGCCTCTATGGCTTCGACAAGGACATGAAGATGATTCCCGTGCTGGCCGAAAGCTATGACGTCAGCAAGGACGGGCTCGTCTACACGATCAAGCTGAAGAAAGGCGTCAAGTTTCACGACGGCACCGATTTCAAGGCCGATGCCGTCAAGGTGAACCTCGACCGCGTGACCAACGCCGAGAACAAGCTCAAGCGGTACGGCCTGTACAACAACAACATCGCCAAGACCGAGGCGGTCGACGATTACACGGCGCGCATCACGCTGAAGACGCCGTTCTCGCCGTTCATCGCGCAGCTGGCGCACCCGTCGACAGTCATGATCAGCCCGGCAGCGCTCAAGCAGTACGGAAGCAAGGACATCGCGTTCCATCCGGTGGGCACGGGTCCGTTCAAGTTCGTCGAATGGAAATCCACCGACTATCTCAAGGTCGCCAAGTTCGACGGCTACTGGCGCAAGGGCTATCCGAAGGTCGACAGCATCACCTGGAAGCCCGTTGTCGACAACAACACGCGTGCCGCGCTGATGCAGACCGGCGAGGCGCATTTCACGTTCCCGGTTTCCTACGAAGTCGCCGACGTGCTGAAGGCCAAGGCCGACCTCGACGTCGTTGCCGCACCGTCCATCGTGCTTCGCTACCTGTCGATGAACACGCAGCAGAAGCCCTTCGACAATCCGAAGGTGCGCCAGGCCATCGCGTACGCGATCAACAAGGAAGCGCTGGCCAAGGTCGCGTTCAACGGCTACGCGACACCCGCCGAAGGCGTCGCTCCCCAAGGGGTCGAGTACGCCGTCAAGCTGGGCCCGTGGCCGTACGACGTCGCGAAGGCAAAGCAGCTGCTCACCGAAGCCGGCTACCCGAACGGCTTCGAAACCGACCTGTGGTCGGCGTACAACCACACCACCGCGCAGAAGGTGACGCAATTCATCCAGCAGCAGCTCCAGCAGGTGGGCATCCGCACCAAGATCACGCTGCTCGAGGCCGGGCAGCGCGTCGAGAAGGTCGAGAGCTGGCAGGAGGCGGCGACCGCGCCGGTGCGCCTGTACTACGTTGGCTGGTCCACCTCCACCGGTGAGGCCGACTGGGCGCTGCGCCCGCTGTTGTACGGCGATTCGTGGCCGCCGAAGCTCTTCAACACGGCGTACTACAAGAACGACAAGGTGGACAGCGACATCAAGGGCGCGCAGCTCGCCACGACCGGCGCCGACAAGGCGCGCTTGTACAAGGATGCGCAGGAGACAATCTGGAACGATGCCCCGTGGGCGCCGCTGGTGGTCGAGCGGCTGCTGTCCGCGCATAGCAAGAAGCTGTCGGGTGTGTACGTGATCCCCGATGCGTCGTTCAACTTCTGGGAAGCCGACCTCCAGCCCTGATCGTCCTCCCCGCGCAAGCGGGACCCGGCATGCCGTCGTCCCGGAGCGCGGGGCGACGCGCCGCTTCGTTCGCGGGACCACGACACGGCCGATGTTCCAGTACACCGTCAAGCGCCTGCTGGGACTGCTTCCGACGCTGCTGATCGTCGGCCTGCTCGTGTTCGGATTCGTGCACCTGCTCCCCGGCGACCCGGCGCGCCTGGCGGCAGGTCCGGACGCCACCCCGGAGACCGTCCAGCTCGTCCGCAAGGATCTCGGCCTCGACCGGCCCTTGCCCGAGCAGTTCGTCCGTTTCATCGGCGGCGTCGTGCAGTGGGACTTCGGCCGCTCGCTGCGTACCAAGCGTCTGGTGTCGACCGAGATCGCCGACCGGTTCATGCCGACATTTTGGCTCACCGTCTGGAGCATGGGCTGGTCGGTGCTGCTCGGCATGACGATCGGCATCGTATCGGCGGTTTATCGCAACCGTGCCCCCGACCGGATCGGCATGACGCTCGCCGTTTCCGGCATCTCGTTCCCCGCGTTCGCACTTGGCATGGTGCTGATGCAGGTGTTCTCCGTGCAGCTCGGCTGGCTGCCGACCGTGGGCGACGATACCTGGCGCAATTACATCCTGCCCTCGGTGACGCTTGGCGCGGCGGTCGCCGCGATCATGGCGCGCTTCACGCGCTCGTCGTTCGTGGACATCCTGGGCGAGGACTACATTCGCACGGCACGCGCCAAGGGCCTGGACGAAGGCAAGGTCGTGATCAAGCACGGGCTGCGCAACGCGCTGATCCCGGTCGTGACGATGATGGGGCTGCAGTTCGGCTTCCTGCTCGGCGGGTCCATCGTGGTCGAGAAAGTGTTCAACTGGCCGGGCCTGGGACGCCTGCTCGTCGACGCCGTGGACATGCGCGACTACCCCGTCATCCAGGCGCTGGTTCTGCTCTTCTCGCTCGAGTTCATCCTGATCAACCTGTTGGTGGATGTGCTCTACGGCCTCATCAACCCCACGATCCGGTATCGCTGACGATGGCCTCGAACGCCGACCTCGCCGCCATTGCGCCGTCGCCCGAGCCACCCCCGGACCGCGTCGCCATCGCCGCCACCGAAACGGTGCGCACGCCGTGGACCGAATTCTGGCGCAAGTTCAAGCGGCAGAAGGTGGCGGTCGGTGCCGCGGTGTTCGTGCTGCTGCTGGTGATCGTCGCGGCGCTCGGGCCCTGGATCGTTCCCTACGACGCCGAGCTGTTCTTCGACTACGACAAGCTCAATGCACGGCCTTCGTGGGAGCACTGGTTCGGGGTCGACGCGCTGGGCCGCGATATCTTCAGCCGCATCGTCATGGGCGCGCGCATCTCGCTCGCGGCGGGCTTCGTATCCGTGGCCATCGGCGCGCTGGTCGGCACCGTGCTGGGCCTCGTCGCCGGCTATTTCGAAGGCTGGTGGGATCGCGTGATCATGCGGCTCTGCGATGTCCTGTTCGCATTTCCGGGCATCCTGCTCGCCATCGGCATCGTCGCGATTCTGGGCGGCGGAATGACCAACGTGATCGTCGCCGTGGCCGTGTTCAGCATTCCCACGTTCGCGCGCCTGGTGCGCGGCAACACCCTGGCGCTGAAGCACCTCACGTACATCGAAGCGGCGCGCAGCATCGGCGCCTCGGATCGCACGATCATCGCCCGGCACATCTTTCCGGGGACGATCTCCGCCGTGGTCGTGTATTTCTCGCTGCGGATCGGCACCTCCATCATCACCGCCGCGAGCCTGTCGTTCCTCGGCATGGGGGCGCAGCCGCCGACACCCGAGTGGGGGGCGATGCTCGACGCGGCGCGCTCGGAAATGCTCACCGCGCCTCACGCGGCCATCTTCCCGGCGCTCGCAATCTTCTGCACGGTGCTCGCGTTCAACCTGCTGGGCGACGGCCTGCGCGACGCGCTCGACCCCAAAATCGAGCGTCGGTGAGCGCGCGAGGCGCAGCCAAGACCCGCAGGGCCGTGCAGGCGACATGGCGCTCGCCTTCTCGACGGCCTTCACGGTGACCCACGCCGCATGGATGGCCGTCACGCAGCGCCCCACGCTGGCCGAGCCGCTGCTCGAAGGCCTGTTCGAGGCCGCTGCCGAAGCCACGGAGCAGGCCATCGTCGACGCCCTGTTCGAGGCTGAAACGGTGGTGGGCTTCCAGTGTCACGTGCGACGCGCGCTGCTGGACCTCGCGCCGGACTGGGCCGTGCTGCGGACATGAGGCGAACCGATCCGCCGGCCGATCCGCCGGTCGATGCGCCGGGCACGGCCTTCATCGCCCACTGTCGCGCGGGCTTCGAACCGGAGGCTGCCCGCGATCTGGAGCGAATGGCCGAGGCAGCGCACGTCGCGTCCACGATCGTCGCGACGGTGGGATGCGGCTACGCGATCGCGCGAACCGGGCGGGCGCTCGATCTGCGTCGCGCAGCGGCTTACCTGCGCGACACCGGGCCGGTGTTCGTTCGCAGCGCGTTCCTGGCGAAGGGACCATTCCCGATTGCGGACGCCGCGAAGACGGGCGCGCGCCCCGACCGCATCGTCCCGCTCGTGGCCGCCGCCGGATCGCTGCGCGCGGCCACGCCGTTCAGCGCACTGTGGATCGAGCATCCGGACACCAACGAAGGCAAGCGCCTGTCGCCGCTGGCGCGGGCGCTGCACGCGCGGCTTGCCGGCGCCTTGCGCGAACGCGAGCTGCTGGACGAAGCCGGGGCCGGCGCCGGGGCGTCCAGGCCGCGCCTGCACGTCATGCTGCTCGACGGCGCCACGGCGTGGCTCGGGGTGAGCGATCCCACCTCGGGAAGTCCCTGGCCGATGGGCATCCCGAGGCTTCACCTGCCGCGCGGCGCGCCGTCCCGTTCGACGTTGAAGCTTGCCGAGGCATGCCTCACGTTCCTGGGCGACCAGGAGACCGAGCTCCTGCACGCGGGCATGCACGCCGTCGACCTCGGCGCGGCGCCTGGAGGATGGTCGTGGCAGCTCGCGCAGCGTGGGCTGCGCATCCTCGCCGTCGACAACGGCAACTTGCAGGGCGCGATCGCGGAGGACGCCCACGTGACGCATGTGCGCGAAGACGGTCTTCGCTTCCGGCCCCGTAAGCCCGTCGACTGGGTCACCTGCGACATTGTCGAGTCGCCGTCGCGCATCGCGGCGCTGATGGGGGCGTGGATCGCCGAAGGCACGGCGCGCCAAGCGATCTTCAACCTCAAGCTGCCGATGAAAAAACGCTACGACGAGATCGAGCGGTGCCGCGACATCATCACGGCGATGCTGGACCGCGCCGGGCTGCGCCCGCGCCTGGCGCTCCGGCAGCTCTACCACGACCGCGAGGAAGTCACCGGGTATCTTGCGCGCCGTTGATCCCACTGCGCGCGCGTTGTGACGTTCTAGAGATCCAGGCGCGCGCTATCGATGGCAGCGGCACCGGAGATCGGCGCGTCACGCAGCTTGCGCTCGAACCATGCAACGTCGTGCCAGCGGTCGAACTTGCGTCCCACCGCGTGAAACACGCCTACCGGAGCGAATCCGACGCTCCCATGCAATCCGACGCTCGCCTCGTTGGGGAGCGCCACCCCGGCGAACGCCGCGCAATAGCCCTTGTGCGCCAGCGAATCGAACAGCCTGGCGTAGAGCAACCGGGCCACTCCGCGGCGATGGTGCCGCGGATGGACATACGCGGAGACCTCGGTCGAGTAGCGATACGCTTCGCGCGCTCGGTGCGCCGACCCGTAGGCATACCCGACGCAGCGTCCCTCGTCCTCGGCGACGAGCCAGTCCCAGCCGGCCAGCGCCTTGTCGATCCGCGCGCGGAACTCGCCTTCAGACGGGGTTACCAGCTCGAACGATATTGCCGTGCCCTCGACATACGGCCGGTAGATGTCGAGCAGCGCGGCCGCGTCGGCCGGCGCGCCTGCGCGAATGCGCATCATGCCGCACCCGCATCCGCACCCACGAGTGCCTTCTCGATGCGTCGATCCGGGATGAGCCAGAACAGCGCCACGATCACGTAAAGGTCGATTCCGTAGATCGCCGCGGGTGCGGCGGCGAAGTGGTTCTCGCCGAGCCATCCGGTCGCGAACGGAATGAGCGACAGCCAGAACAACAGGTGGAGATTAGCCCACAGGATCGCGCCCGATACCCTGGTGCACGCGTGCAGCAGGTGATGGTGGTTGTTCCAGTAGATGCCGACATAGACGGAAGCTCAGCACGTAGCTCAGCACCACGGGGATCAAGGGGACGAGCGTGTCGAGCCCCGTGCCGTGCGGAACCTTGAGCTCCAGCACCATGATGGTGATGATGATAGCGAGCACCCCGTCGCTGAACGCCTCGAGCCGGGTGGTTCCCATTGCGCGCTGCTCCTCTCGCGGGGCCGCCGCGGTGGCGGATCGGCGCGGGAAAGCCTACCATTCGGCGCCGTCGAGCGTCATCCATGAAACCTCTCTTCCTGCTCGCCGCGCCGATGGGCGCTCCGCTGATGGAGCGGCTCGCCGAGCGCGTCGAGTTGATCGGGCCGTTCGACGCTACCCTCCACGCCGCGCTGGCCGACCTGCCGGCAGCGACGCGGGCTCGCGTGAGTGCGGCACTGAGCATCGGCACCGTCGCATTCACCGCGGATGCCATGGACCAGCTGCCGGCGCTGCGCCTGATCGCCTGCCTCGGCAGCGGCTTCGAGGGCGTCGATCTCGAAGCCGCCGGCGCGCGCGGGATCGCCGTCACGCACAGCCCCGCGGTTAACGCGCCCAGCGTGGCGGACCTCGCGATCGGACTCATGATCGAGTCGGTGCGTCAGATGCCGGCGGCGCGCCGGCGTCTGTCCTCGGGAACATGGAAGGGCAACACGGGCGAGCGATCGATGCCCGTGCGCGGGCTCACCGGACGCCGGCTCGGCATCTACGGCCTCGGCGCGATCGGCACGCGCATCGCGGCGCGCGCCAGCGCGATGGAAATGGAGATCGCCTATCACAATCGGCAACGGCGGTGGTCCGCGCCGTACCCGTATTTCGACAGCCTGCTCGCGCTCGCGCAATGGTCCGACGTGCTGATGGTTGCGGTCCGCGCCGGTCCCGCCAACCGGCACGCCGTGAACGCAGAGGTGCTGGCCGCGCTGGGCACCGACGGCCACGTCGTCAACATCGCGCGCGGCTCGGTCATCGACGAGTCCGCGCTGATCGTGGCGCTCGAGCGCGGCGTCATCGCCGGCGCGGGACTCGACGTATTCGAGCACGAGCCGAACGTGCCGGCCGCCCTGCTCGCGCTGCCGATTGTCGCGCTTTCGCCCCACATCGGCGGCAACACCTTCGAAGCGCACGCGGCGATGGAGGCATGCGTGCTGGCGAACGTCGACGCGTTCCTGGCCGGACGAACGCTGCCTACGCCGATCAGCGGCGGGTGACTCCCAAGGTCGCCCGGACGCGCGACAGGCAGGCGTTCCGTTCGACCGTACGGTCAGCTGCGCGGACGTGCAATGGAACCGGCGACGAAGCCGCCGACCACTACCGTAGGGACCCAGGAACAGACAGCCGGCCAACGCCAGCGCCAGGATGCCGGACCAACCGGTCGCGTCGCTGGCAAGCCCGAATGCCGAGCGCACCACGTGCAGGATGCACGTCAAGGCGACCACCGCGGGGCCGGTGATCAGCAGTGTCGGGACGGGTCGGCGTCCGGCGATAACCGGTCGCAGCGCCCGACAGTGCCGCCGTGGCGATCCAGAGCCAGAACATGGTGAGTGGCAGTTCGACGGCACGCTCGAGGTACATGAGCCCGATGTGCAGCACGGCGAAGCAGCCCGCGCCGCCGCCGACGGCGCGAAGATTCGCCGCGGGCGCCGCTGCGGAATTCGCCGCCGGTGTCACGGCGCCCGGCGCCCCTAGGCGGACTCTAGCCACGAGCATCTACCCGCCGGAACGTCGGCGCGACCAGGACGATCATCGCCACGACGCACCCTGCACCGATGGACGCGAAGATGGCGAGAATCGGCGGGGAGAACAGGCCACCGGGATAAAGCCCGAGCTGATGCCTGCCCAGAGCAGCGCGGCGCCGCGGACCCGCTCAGGGGGATCCGCCGCGTATGATAACGACGTTCCGAGCACGAACACGACCGCCGCGAGAGCCGGCGAATGCCAGGAGGAACGCCCGAAGGCTGCCGCGCATGAAGGTGGTCCGTTATCGAGCGATCGAGTACTCGAACACGTAGCGGTGCTCGCCGTCGACGATGTCGAGGCTGAATGTTCCCGCCAGGCCGACGAGCTCCCCGGTACCCGAGTCGGGGACGACCGTGATCGACAGCTGCCGCTCGCCGCGGTCCATGACGCCCGCGTGCTGGAATACGAACGTGCCTTCGCGGCCATGCAGCGCACCGCTGACGCGCTCGATCGCGACATAGCCGGCGGACCCTTCGATGCTGGTCATCGCGGTCAGCATCTCGCCGCGACCGATTCCGGCAAGGTGGCCGGCGAACTGCTTTTCGAGCGACATCCGACCGAGGCTCACGCCTTCGGCCACCCCGGCGTCTGCCTGGGGCTTCATCTCCACGGTGAAGGTGCCTTTCGCAATCTCGGGCATGGTGCTCGTGCTCCTTCCATGAAGCGGACCACGTTCGCCGCGGCGACACGTCCCGCGCGATGCCCTGCGGTAAGAACAGGCAATCCGATACTGGCAGTTTTACGAGCACGGCGCGCGCCTCGCGACCGTATCCATGGACCCGCATAGATGCGGCCGAGCCGGTCCATGCGGCGCGGCCACGGTCCACTGTCGCAATGGTACGACAACGCCGCGCGCATCGTCCCGGCCGCTCGCCCGTCAATGTCCAAAATACTTGACATAAAGCGCACGGATGCCCTACATTGCAGATGTCGTGTTTTTTTGACATCTGACGGTCGTCGGACCGTTCGCAAGGAGACCACGTGAACCTCTCGTTCCAGGAAAAGAGCCTCTGGCTGATGTTCGTCAGCTTGATCGGCGTATTCGGCTTCTATTTCGCGACGGTGCTCCCGACGCCCGCCATCGACGTGCGGCCGCAACAAATCGCCCTGTTCATCGGAATGGTCGTGCTCCTGGTCATCGCGCAGATAGTGGGTCACATCGTGATTGCACTCGTGGACCGCCGCACGACCGTCGACGAGCGCGACCGGCTCATCGAGCTCAAGGGAACCCGGAACGCAGCCTACCTTCTCGCCACCGGGGTGTTCCTCGCGCTTTGCACGGCGCTCATCACCAAAGGGAACTTCGCTTTCACGCACGTGCTGCTCGCGGCGTGGGTGCTCGCGCAGTTGTTCCAGATCGCGTCGCAGCTCTATTTCTACCGGCGCGGCGCGTGAACCATGGTCAAAGGCGTCGGTCGCATCACCAATTGCATCCGAACGCTGCGCGCGCTGCGGGGCGAGATGACGCAGCAGGAGCTCGCCGACCAGGTGGGGGTCACGCGCCAGACCGTTAACGCGATCGAGGGCAACAAGTATTCGCCATCGCTCGAAGTCGCGTTCCGGATCGCCCGCGTGCTCGACGTGCCGCTCGAGGGCGTCTTCGAGTACTCCGCCGTGTAAAGCGGTGCGGTGCGCCGCGACGAGCCGATGCCTGGCCTAGGCGCTGCCGCCCGTACGCAGCGGGTGGGCAAGCGATCGCTCCATGAACACGATATCGGACATCAATTCGGGGGGATACGTCTGATACGGCGCGCATTCGACGAATCCCAGCGACCGGTACATGCTGATCGCCTCGGTGAACAGGCTCCCGGTGTCGAGCCGCATGCGCGTGAATCCTTCCGTGCGTGCCGACTCCATGAGCGCGTTGCACAGGCGCCGTCCGGTACCGCGCCCCCGGCACCGGTCAGGAACGAACAGACGCTTCAGCTCGCACGCGCCATCGCCAAGGCGGTGGTATGCGCCGGCCCCCTGCACTTCCGCCGCACGCATCGCAAGCAGCGTCACGCCGTTGGGCGGGCCGTATTTCGTTGCCAGATGTGCGAGCTCGTCGTCGAGTGCCTGGTAGCCGAAGATCCGGTCGACGACTCCGGCATGCTCCTGGTAGCGATGGCGGCACCACTCGACGTACTCGGCGACCAGCGCGCCGAAGGCGGCGTAGTCCTGGTCGGTCGACGCGGCATGGATACGGTCGGACTCAGGCATCACAGGCCGATCATAAAGGCGCGACGGCCGGCGGAGCGAAGATCGGACCGCTTTCTTGGGCGAGCGCGCTCAAATAGTCGGCGAAGCCACCCCGCAAGCGCCCTTTCAGGCGCGCGCTCGTCGACACGCGCGGCTTGGCTCCAGGCGATGCTGGCCCCCATGCGACATAGCTCGCGAACGAGGGCGACGTCCTCGCTCGACCGCAACGGCGCGAACCCCCCGGCGCGACGATAGACGTCGGCGGCCACGCCCAGGTTGGCGCCATGGATATGCCGATGGCCATCCGCATCGAGGTAATGGCGTTCGTAGCGCGCGCGCAGCGAATCGGATCCCGATGGCCAATCCACGGCGATCGCGCCACACACGACCTCGACCCCGAGCGACAGCTGGTCGGCGAGCCACCCCGGCGCCCCCACCGAATCGGCATCGGTGAACGCCAGCCAGCGCGCACGATTGCCGAGCAGCGCGTTAGCGCCGGCTGCGCGCGCCTCGCCGACATTGCGCGCCGCGATCGCGACGATCTCGGCGCCCATCCGGGCCGCGATCAGTGCCGATCCGTCGGTGCAATCGTCCAGCACCACGACGACGCGCACGGCCTCGCCCCGCAGCAGCGGATGTCCGGCGGCCGTTCGGATCGCGCAAAGACACGCGCCGAGCGTCGTCTCTTCGTCGTGCACCGGAACCACCACGCCGATCATGTCATGCCCTCACGTGTCGCAACCGAGCGCGCATCGACGTTCCAGACCTCGAGCACGAAGTCCTCCTCGACGTGGGAGACGGTCCTCGTGAGCGAAGTCGCTGCCGCGAATGCTTCGTGCGCCTCGTCGCCGCCCAGCGGATAGTCGGCGACCGGGTGTCGCCAGTGGCACATGAGCACGATGCCATCGTTGGTCAGCGAGGCTTCGATACGCTCGACCAGGCGACGCAGGTCCACTCGGTCGAAGTAATACGCCATCTCGCTCACCACCACGAGGTCGAAACGGCCGTCGGGCCATTCCGCCGGGACGCTCTGGCGCAGGAACTCGACGTGACGCTCCGCCTCCAGCCGCTGACTGGCGAGCGCCACGGCGCGTGGCGCGGTGTCGGACGCGATCATCGATTCGCAGCGCTGCGCCAGGTCGTGCGTCAGCTCGCCATTGGCGCAGCCCGGTTCGAACGCACGCGTGAACCGCTCGCGCGGCAACGCGGCGAGCGTCACGGCGCGCTTGCGTTGCTCGTACCACCGGCTTCGCAACGACCAGGGATCGTCGGAGCCTTCGAACACGTCGTGGAAGTAGTCTGCAGGCAGACTCATCGCAGCACCGCTTCCCAGGGCCGCAGCAGGCGCCGGAGCGTTCCGTCAGGAAGCACGGGCGGCGCGCGGGACGTCTCGTCCGGCAGGAGCTGACTGACATGCGCCTTGATGGCAGCCCGCTTGCTCTTTGTACCATTGCGGTCGAGCGGGACCCGCAGCAGTCGCTGCCACGGCACCCGCACGTCCGCCGGATCGGCCCAATGCCACATCCAGATGGGCACTTCCAGGAGCGGGACGCGTCGCGTCGCGCACGCCTTCGCCGCCGCCCTGCCGACCGCCTCATGATCGGGATGGCCATCGTGTCGCCGTGTGGCGAACACGACGTCGCGACGATCGATCACGCGATGGAGCAATCGGCAGAGCGCGTGCTCGTGGGCTCCGACCGCACCATCGGGAAGCTGCGCGCGGATCACGCAGGTGCGCGGCACTCCGAACCGGAGCAGGCCGGCCGCGCTCTCGCGAGAGCGCTTGCGCGCCAGCTCGGCTGGTGTCCAGCGCGTCGATCCCGGATGGCTGGCACTTCCGTCGGTCACCGCGACGAGCAGGCAGCGACGCCCGCGCCGCATAAGCTCCGCGAGCATTCCGCCGGTGCCGAGCACTTCGTCATCCGGATGAGGCGCGACGACCACCATCCGATGCCCCGGCGGCACCAGCGCATCCGCGCCAATCGTCCGCAGCACGGTACGTTCGAAGTAACGCTTCCACTCCGACTCGGCAGTGCCCTCGCCGTGGATGCGGGTTGGCGCTATAGCGTCCATGCTCCAGCCCGTTCGCGCTTCGCCGCGCCGCCCAGGACAGCGAGGTCGTGGTCCGCGTGGCTCTGGCGCAGGAATACCGGCAGGTCTGCGGCCATCTTCGCGAACTTGGGATTGAGGCAATAAGCGGAGGCGCCCAATGCGCGTCCGGCGCGATCCAGGACGGCGAGCGCCGCCTGCTCCACCGCCGCCCGCAGTCGCAACGCGAGTGCCCGCGCGTCCTGGCGGGGATTCGCATCGATACAGCCGGCCGCGGATCGCAGCGCTGCCGCGGCCCGCCACAGCTCCATGTCGATCGCGCCCAGGTGCGCCGCGCGAAGCGGATCCGCGTGCTCGGGCGTGTGTTCCCGCACGAAGGCGGGCGTCGAGTCGAATTCGACGTCGCTGCTCGCCGTGGCGCTCATGCCGACGGCGCACCAGTCGCCGGGCCGGATGCGAACCGCTGCGTGGCCCAGTGGAACCGCGACGAGGTAGGGTCCGGCATCCTCTCGCCATGCGGTCACCAGCGCATCGGTGAGCACGCCGGCCCCGGAGCACCACCGCTTGATGCCCGACACCCGCACGCTCGGCGTGAGCTCGAGCTGCACCCGATGATCGCGTGCTTCCGCTGCCCAGACCCCCAGCGTCTGCCCGCGATCGGTTACCGGACCGCGCAATTCGGCCAGGATCGCGACGGCGTCGGCATGACCCTCGAACAAGCGAGCCAGCGAAAGGTCGTGGACGGCGACCGTCGCCAGCGCGCGCCAGCGATTGATCGTCCGACCCTGCCCGGGCAAGGGGAGCTCGTCGTGAGTCGCGGCGCCCCAGCGGACTCGTGTTGTCGCGCGACCGACCGCGCTCGGAAGGTGGGGCGATCGGCCGGGCGGCAGAGACAGTCATGGATGATTGGCGACGGCGCACAAGCGTCGAACGCACGCGATTGTCCCCGGGTACGCGCGACATTGCCGTCGGCGGCCGGTTGAACCGGTGTCGGTTCACGTCTGACGCAGGACCGCAGCGGGGTTCGCCGCCCTGGCCGCAGCAGAACGTACCGCCCCTGAGCGGCAGCGTTGATGCGGTCAGGTATTAACCGGGCTTGCGTACGCGCCGCGCGGCGACCAGCAACCCGAGTCCCGCTACGAACGCGATCCCGCCATACACGGCCCATTGCAGCTGTCCCGTCATGAAGCTCCCGGGCAGCACGTTGAGACCTTGCAGAATCCAGACCGCTCCGACCAGCCCGAGCAGTACACCTGCCACGTTCAGCGCAATGCGCATGCGTCTCCTCCTGGTACCTAGCGAGTGCCTATTTGACGGTCGCCGCACCCGCCTTGCAGACCACCTCGTCCTGCGAGCCGGTGCCTCCGGAGCAACCGATCGCACCCACGATCTTGCCCGCCTCGATGAGCGGAATGCCGCCCCGCGAGGCGATCACCCCATCGAGGGTCATCAGGTAATTGAAATTGCCGAGTTGAACGCCGTTCTCGAAGACCTTGGTCTCGCGCCGGTAACCCGCCGCCGCGCGCGCCTTGTGCTCGGACACCTGGATCGATGCCAGCTGGGCCCCGTCCATCCGCTGGAAGGCGACGAGATTGCCGCCCGCGTCCACGACCGCGACATTGAAGTTCCAAGCCCGCTTCTTCGCCTCCGCGATCGCGGCCGCGATGGCGGCTTCGGCGCGCTCCAGCGAGATCGGCGCACCGTACGGAACGTCGAACGGGATCTTGTCCGGGATGGCGTCGAGCGGATTCGCGGGTGCCGCCGGCTGCGCTCGAGTCGCGCCCGCCGCACCAATGGCGCAGCCGAGCAGGGCAATGGCAAGTCCACGTTTCTTGATCACGCTCATTCCTCCTGGGTGGATGAGATGGAATAAAGTCGTTTGGCTCCGGATGCCTCGAGCCACACTGCTGCGACACACCGGCCGTCGACAAGCGTCCGGACAGGCAAGTTACCGCTTCTCGCGCCGACCGGGTGGCTCGCCCTTGATCCAGCATACGGCGACGAGCAGCAGGCAAAGCAACAAGGAATAGGGCAGGAAAACGGCCGGCCCCCGGTCCGGCAGCAACACCACGGCCCCGCCGGCGACCAGCGCGAGAAAGGCGGCGAGCACGGCCCAGCCTTGCCATCGAATGGGAGGTCCCCATCCCCACCCGTATCGCTTGGCGGGAAACCAGTACTCGGGGTCGGGGGTCGTCATGCGGCTGGCGATGTGGCGTCGAACCAGAATTCGATCTCCGAGGTCGGCACCTCGAAGCGCGCAGCATGCAGTTTCTTCGGCGGGACGTGATACCAGTCGCCAACGGCGAAGCGTCGCTCCGTCCCGTCGGTCGTGAGGATCAGCTCGCCCTGCGTGATCACGCCGACATTATCGGTCTCGTGAGCGTGTGGCGCGATGATGGTCCCGGCCGGATACGACGCAAACAGAACCTCGCATCGTGCAGCAGCGAGGCGGTGCGCATCGAAAGGCCCGTCGAACGTCGGCAGGTTACGCAACAACTCGGGGAAATGCGGCGCCGATTCATTCATCCCGGGTGGCCCGCGCGAGATTCGTCGCGACGATGACGATCATAGTCGACGCATGGTCCGTGCAACACGATTGCCGTCGGTTCCCGGTCTCGTTCATGTTCGGATGCGCCGCATCAGAAGTCGATCAGGAATGGCGCGGCGAGCAAGACCGCTCCGATCGCACACACCGCGATCCAACTGTCGACGAAATAGGTGTACGAGCACAGCGCCACTCCGGCGACCAGCGGTACGAACTTGACCTGGCGCTTTCCATACGCGATGTACGCGAGTCCCAGTGCGCTTGCCACGATGCCGAGAAAGAACGTGAGGCTCACGCGAGCGGGGCCGTCAACGGCGTCAACCGTCGATGGCGGTCGACGCACCCCGCCGCCATGCACGAAGTCAATCCAGGAATTTCCACGGCGACGCGCCGTCGAGCTGCCTGGTGCGTGCGCGCACGAGCACATCCGGGCCGAAGTTCCGTGCGTTCACCCCCATCCTGCTTACCGGCGCAGGCTCGAGCGGCTCCCAATGAGTCACGCCCGCACCGCTTGCATCGCACCACGCGGAGGGTCCGGTCGCCCCAGACATATCCTGCGGTATCGCGCGGGTGGCCGACGATCGTGACATCGGCGACTTTGTAGTAGGCCCACAACGCGCCCAAGCGCCGGCAGATGGAGCAATTGCAACTGGTAAGCCAGCGCGGTCGACGCGGGACGGTGACCTCGACTGCGCCGCAATGGCAGCTCCCGGAGATCATTGCCGAACAGGATCACGTTTAACCGGCCCGATCGAACGCCCAGGAGTCGACGGCCGCAAACGGCGGATCCCGACCCCCGCAACGATGGGAACGACGATCAGGGACGCCAGGAATACTGCGTGGTAACAGGCCGGAAAGCGGTTCCAGAGCTGATAGTGGACCGGAATGAACAGCAGGAGGAGCAGGCCCGACAGCGCGTAGACCGCGCGAGCGTCGAATCGAGCAACGCGCGACGTGATCAATCCGGCGGCTACGGATGAGAGGACGCCGATGGCGAGACGCACGACCAGCATGGCCAGCGTGAACGCCATGGCACGCTCGACCTGCGCATAATCGGGCCACGTCCACCGAACACCCAAATTGGCGACGGTCGCTACGACGAACCACGCCAATAGTCCCAGAACAACCGATCCTGCCAGACGAATCAATCCGGCCTCCCCGATAAGCGGACTCCCATACTACCCGAGCGCCCGCGCAGCCTGAGCGTGGCGGCGTCAACCCGCCATGGGTCCGATCCAGGCGTCGGCAGTCAGCCACGCCGGAACTGGAATCGACACGCATCGTCGCCATTCGCCAACGTGGTCGGACGATCGAACCGGACGTCGTATCGCGGTTGATGCAATTCGTCCGCCCAGACGTTGTCGAGTTCGCAAAACACCGCCGTGACCTCCGGCGCTCCGTTGGGTCGAAAGAAATCGTGAAGAAGCACCTGCGGATGTTCGTAAAGCTTCGCGATGCGTCCTGCACATCGCTTGCGTACACGAATGCTGCACCGAATCGCTGCTCCCCTCGTGACTTGAAATTTTCGGCAATTCTGGTGAACGCCTCCTGCGGCGCATGGGGCGATATGCCGAACCGGCCCTGCAGATACTGCGCGATACGCGCCTGGAACGGTCGTGTCATGCCTTCCCGAAGCCTGGCCAAAGCCTCACTCGTCACATCGGCCTCCAATTGGCAAGTGTCCTTTGCGAGCCCGAAGCTAGCGCGCGGGCGCGCCAGGCAGGCCCACGGCCTGAATGGCTCGTGCATCGAAGACCGGCGCCGAGAGACTCAACTCCATTACCGGGTGGGAGCTCACCTTGAACCTGACCGCTTCGTGCCAGAGAAACTTGACCCGATGCGGGTCGGCGATGGCGTTCCACGGTATGAACAGTGGCTTGTGCCCCACTCGGAACACCCAGGGAACCGTCAGGAACATGCCGTCGGGCGCCACATGCACCGTCAGCGCGCTCTTGTAGGAGACGCCCCCGACATAGCCGCTCTCGCCACTGAAGCGCGTGCCGCGCGGCGCTTCTTCGGTCGCGAGAGTCGCCGCGAGCGTCCGCCAGCCGCCGAAGATCGACAGCGCAAGGACGATCGCGCACCAGAACGCGGGGAATAGGACCAGCATCACCGCCACTCCGCCGACGATGCGTATCGAGCTCAACATATCCCAGGCTGAACAAGCGATCGCCTTGACGGGCGAGCCGGCGGCGGTGAAATCGGGGCGCGTTCACCGCTGCACAGGCGAAGCGGAACCAACGCACGATCGGTCATCGCGGCACCTTCGCGGGATCGACGATCTCACTTCGCGATCACCGAAGGTGGATGCGCGGGCAGGTCCGGATG
>JBBSEG010000017.1:0-82718 GCA_038239945.1 Burkholderiales bacterium | reverse complement strand
CCGCGCGCCGTTCGACGGCGTGATCCTGTCGAAGAGCGCCAACGTCGGCGACCTGGTCACGCCGTTCTCGAGCGCGACGGACTCGAAAGGGGCCGTCGTCGCCATGGCGGACATGAGCACGCTCGAGGTCGAGGCCGACGTGTCCGAGTCGAGCCTGTCGAAGGTCACGGTCGGCCAGCCCGCCGAGATCGTGCTCGATGCGCTGCCCGAGACGCGCTTTCGCGGACGTATCAGCCGAATGGTGCCCACCGTCGATCGCGCGAAGGCGACGGTGATGACCAAGGTGAAGTTCGACGTCATCGACCCGCGCATCCTGCCGGAGATGAGCGCGAAGGTCAGCTTCCTCACCCAGGAAGTGTCCGCCGACCAGCAGAAGCCGCTCGTGGCGGTCTCGCCCGACGCCATCGTGCAGCGTGACGGCCGAGCGCTCGTGTTCGTCGTGCGTGACGGCAAGGCGGCCGGCGTGCCGGTGACGACGGGCGTGCGCGTCGGTGAACTCACGGCCATCGCCGGCGACGTGAAATCCGGCGAGAAGGCAGTGCTGAAGCCGGCGCCCGACCTCGCGGATGGTGCCGCGGTGCGCGTCTCGGCCCGGTAGCGCGCATGTCCGCCTTGCGCGACGGCCCCGTCGGCGAAGCTCCTTCCGGCGAGAGTCCCAACGAGCCGCTGGTGGCCACCGTCGGGCTGACGAAGCACTACGTGCGCGGCGGCCAAATGATCCCCGTGCTGGTCGACATCAACTTGCGCGTGCCGGAGGGCGACTACGTAGCCCTGATGGGGCCGTCGGGATCGGGCAAGTCGACGCTGCTCAACCTCATCGCCGGCATCGACAAGCCTTCGGCCGGACAAATTCGCGTTGCCGGCGTGGACATCGCGCGGCTCTCCGAAGGCGACCTGGCCGCCTGGCGCGCGGCCAACGTCGGCTTCATCTTCCAGTTCTACAACCTGATCCCGGTGCTCACCGCGTTCCAGAACATCGAGCTCCCGCTGCAGCTCACCTCGCTTTCGCGCAGCGAGCGGCGCGAGCGCGTGGCCACGGCCCTCGAGCTGGTCGGGCTGGCGGATCGCGCCACGCATCGGCCGAACGAGCTCTCCGGCGGGCAGCAGCAGCGCGTGGCGATCGCGCGTGCGCTCATCACCGATCCCACGCTCGTCGTCGCCGACGAGCCGACCGGCGACCTGGACCGCACCACCGGCGGCGAGATTCTCGGCCTGCTCGAGCGCCTCAACCGCGAGCTCGGCAAGACCATCGTGATGGTGACGCACGACCCCAAGGCGGCGGAGCGGGCGCGTCGCATGGTGCATCTGGAAAAGGGTGTCCTCGTCGACTGACCCCGCCCATGTTCATCCCGCTCCTCGTCCTGCGCAACGCCTTCCGGCACAAGCTGCGCACTGCGCTCACGATCGTCGGCATCGTCGTGGCGATCGTCGCGTTCGGCCTGCTGCGCACAATCGTCGACGCGTGGTACGCGGGCGCGAACTCGAGCTCATCGGTGCGCCTCGTCACGCGCAGCGCGGTGTCGCTGGTCTTCTCGATGCCGCTCACCTACGGGCAGAAGATCCGCCAGGTGGAGGGCGTGACCGGCGTCGCCTGGGCCAACTGGTTCGGCGGCATCTACATCAGCGAGCGCAATTTCTTTCCGCAGTTCGCGGTGAGCGCGCCGGGCTATCTCGACATCTACCCGGAATTCGTGCTCACGCCGGAAGAGCGCAAGGCGTTCCTCGCCGATCGCAGCGGCGCGATCGCCGGGCGCAAGCTTGCCGACAAGTTCGGCTGGAAGATCGGCGACCAGATCCCGCTGCGGGGCACGATCTATCCCGGCACGTGGACCTTCAACCTGCGGGGAATTTTCGACGGAGCGGAACCCTCCACCGACACGTCCGGCATGTATTTCCATTTCGAATACCTGAACGAAGCCATCCGCCGCCAGTATCCGCGCCGCGCCGACCAGGCCGGCGTGTTCATCGAGCAGCTCCGCGATCCCGACGCGGCCGCCGCCGTGTCTCAGGCGATCGACACCACTTTCCGCAACTCGCTCTCCGAGACGCTGACCGAGACGGAAAAGGCGTTCCAGCTCGGCTTCGTCGCGATGTCCGAGGCGATCCTGGCGGCAATCCAGGCGGTGAGCTTCGTGGTGATCGTGATCATCATGGCGGTCATGGCCAACACCATGGCGATGACCGCGCGCGAGCGCTACGCCGAATACGCGACGTTCAAGGCGCTCGGTTTCGGCGGCGGCTTCGTCGCCGCGCTAATCTTCGCCGAATCGCTCGGCATCGCGCTGCTGGGGGGGCTGATCGGCGTGGCGCTGACGTTTCCCTTGGCGAATGCGTTCGCGAGCTCGGTCGGCGCAATCCTCACCGGCTTCCGCGTCACCGAGGAGACGCTCGCGCTGCAGATCGGCGCGGCGCTGATGGTCGGCGTGGTCGCCGCGGCGTTGCCGGCGTGGCGCGCGTCGCGCATCCGCATCGTCGAAGGCCTGCGGGCGATCGGGTAGCGGCGTGGCGATCCCGCTCGGCTACATTGCCCGCAACCTGATGGCCCGCCGCCTCACGACGGCGCTCACCGCGGGGGGCATGGCGCTGGTCGTCTACGTCTTCGCCACCGTGCTCATGCTCGCCGCCGGGCTCGAGAAGACGCTGGTTTCGACGGGCCAGGACGACAATGTCGTGGTGATCCGGCGTGGCTCGGTCACCGAAGTGCAGAGCGGCATCGACCGCAGCCAGGCGGGAATCGTCGACAGCCTGCCCGACATCGCCGTCGCGGCCGACGGCCAGCGCCTGGTGTCGCGCGAGCCCGTGGTTCTGATCAACCTGCCCAAGCGGGCGACCGGCAAGGCGGCCAACGTCGTGATTCGCGGCGTCACGGCGGCGGGCCTCACGCTGCGGCCGCAGGTCCACCTCATCGAAGGCCGCGCGTTTCGCCCCGGGACGTCCGAGGTGATCGCCGGCCGCTCGATAGCGTCGGGCTTCCAGGGCGCGGGCGTGGGCGAGACGCTGCGCTTCGCCTCGCGCGACTGGGTCGTCGTGGGCGTGTTCGATGCCGGCCACAGCGGCTTCGATTCCGAGCTGTGGGGTGACGCCGAGCAGATGCTGCAGGCGTTCCGCCGCACCGGCTTCTCGTCGATGCTCTTCAAGCTCGCCGATCCGGCGCGCTTCGATGCGGTGAAGGCCGAGCTCGAGAACGACCCGCGCCTCACGCTGGAGGCCAAGCGGGAGACGCGCTTCTACGCGGACCAGTCGGAGGCGCTATCGCGCTTCATCAGCTACCTCGGCACCGGGATCTCGATCATCTTCTCGATCGGCGCCATCATCGGCGCCATGATCACGATGTACGCGAGCGTCGCGGCGCGCGTGGGTGAGATCGGCACCCTGCGCGCGCTGGGCTTTACGCGCATCGCCATCCTCACTGCCTTCCTGGCCGAAGCCTTGCTCCTCGGGCTGGTGGGGGGCGTCCTCGGCCTCGCCGGCGCCTCGGCGATGCAGGCGATGTCGATCTCCACCACCAACTTCCAGACCTTCGCCGAGATCGCGTTCTCGTTCTCGCTCACGCCCGGCATCGTGGTCGCTTCGCTGGCGTTTGCCCTCGGCATGGGCTTCGTGGGCGGCGTCCTCCCGGCGGCCCGCGCCGCACGGCTGCGCATCGTGGACGCGCTGCGCGCGGCTTGAGCCCGCCCCCCAGCGCACCATCGCATCGTATTCGCCCTCGCGTGGCCACCCGCCTCACCCGCAACGCGCTGCGGCGCGCCGCAGCGGTCCATACGCTGTTCGCGCCGCGCGCGCTGCAGGATGCGATCGATCGGCTCGGTTTCGTGCAGATCGATCCGCTGCGCGCGCCGGCCCGCGCGCAAGACCTGATCCTGCGGCCCCGTGTCGCGGGCTACCGCGCGGGAGACCTGGGTCGCGCCTATGCGGCCGCGCCCCTGATCGAGGATTTCCTGCACGTCCAGGGGGTGCTGCCCGTGACCGCGCGGCGCCTCCTGCATCCACGCGTCCTCGAGCGTACGTGGCACGTGGAGTCGGAGCATCCCAGGCTTGCCGCGCGCCTCCTCGCGTTCATCGCCCGCGAAGGCGCCGCCCATCCGCGCGACCTCGAGCGCGCCTTCGGACGGCAGGGCGTGGTCAACGGGTGGGGCGGGCAGAGCCTCGCGACCACGCGCATGCTCGAGGTGCTGCACTACCGCGGCCATCTGCATGTCGTGCGGCGCGATGAGGGCATCAAGGTGTACGGCCTTGCGCCGCGCCGACCCGGCCGGCCGCTCGCGCCGCGCACGCGGATGCTCGCGGTGCTTGGCCTTCTGCTGCGGCTTTACGCGCCGCTGCCGGTCGCGACGCTGCGCGAGCTGTTGCGCATGGCGAGCGACGCGGCGTTCGACGCCCCGGCGCGGGAGCGCCTGCTCGCCGCCTTTTTAGCGCGCGGCGACGTTGCAAGCGCGACGATCGACGGCCTCGCCTATGTCTGGCCGGCCGACCTGGTGTTTCACCCCACCGCGTCCGTCGATGGCGTGCGGCTGCTCGCGCCGTTCGACCCGCTGGTCTGGGACCGGCGCCGGTTCGAGCACCTCCATGGCTGGGCGTATCGTTTCGAGGCCTACACGCCGGCCGCGCGACGCCGCTTCGGCTACTACGCGCTGCCGCTCGCCTGGCGGGAGCGCGTCGTCGGGTGGGCGAACGTCCGGCGTACGGCAACGGGCCTCGAGGTCGCGACCGGGTTCGCGGAACGCCGGCCGGCCGGGCGCGCCTTCGACCGCGCGCTGGACCAGGAGATCGCGCGCTTCGCGGAGTTCCTCGCACCACCGTCGCCGCCGGTCGTCGCATCATGAGGCTGGGTGAATCGACGCGGTCGACCGCGGCGGTGGCCTAGCATGGCGCGGGGCGAGCCTCGCACGCCGGGCACGGCAACGCTGTTCGGCGCGGCGACCCTGATTTGGGGCTCGACCTGGCTCGCCATCAAGTATCAGCTCGGCAGTGTCGCTCCGGAGGCGTCGGTCGCGTATCGCTTCGTCCTGGCGGCCATGCTCCTGGGCGCATGGTGTCTCGCGACCGGCCGCTCGCTGCGCTTCACGGCGCGTGCGCATGGCTTCATCGCGCTGCAGGGCGCCCTGCTGTTCGGCCTCAACTACGTGGGCGTGTACTGGGCCGAGGAGCACGCGCCGTCCGGACTGGTCGCCGTGCTCTTCACGACCATCGTGTTCATGAACCCGATCGGGGCGCGCCTAGTGTTCGGCGCACCGCTCGAAGCGCGCACGCTGTTCGCCGCCGCGCTCGGCGTCACCGGGGTCGCGTTGCTATTCGCGCCCGAGATCGCGCAGACACGCGCCGGCGGCGACGCGGCGCTCGGCGTCGCGTTCGGTCTCGGCGCCACCGCCATCGCGTGCGGCGGCAACCTGGCGGCGATGCGCAACCAGCGCGCCGGCATCGACGTGCTGCCCGGCACCGCGTGGGGCATGCTCTACGGCGGCTTCGTTGCCGCGGCGGTGGCGACGGCCACTGGCGTCGCGTGGTCTTTCGATGCGCGCGTCCCCTACGTGCTTTCGCTCGCGTATCTGAGCGTGTTCGGCAGCGTGATCGCGTTCGGCAGCTATCTCACGCTGCTCAAGAAGGTGGGGCCGGGGACTACGTCGTACGTCAACGTGGGCACGCCGGTCGTGGCGCTCGTGCTGTCGACCTTCTTCGAAGGCTATCGCTGGACGTGGGTGTCGGCGCTGGGCGTGCTGCTCGCCGTCGTCGCCAACTGGCTTGCGTTGCGCACGGGCGCCGCGCCCGCGGCCGCGGCACACGGCGGCAGGCGATGACGGCGGCTCAGTCCTCGCCGTCCTTGCGGATCACGTCGACGTTGTCGATGAGGCGCGTGCTGCCGAGCGTCGCCGCGGCCAGCACGATCAGCAGGTTCGGATGATCGTAGCCTTCCGGATGCGGAATACGCAGCGCGAGCCCGTGCCGCACCGCCATGTAGTCGACCTTCCAGCCGTTTCGGGCGAGCTCCGCGCGGCCGGCGGCCTCGAGATTCGCGTAGTCGGTGCGCCCCGCCGCGATCGCGTCGGCGATGCCGCGCAGCGTGCCGTACAGGCGCGGAGCTTCCTCGCGTTCGGTCGGCGACAGATAGTTGTTGCGCGAGGACAACGCGAGCCCGTCGTCGGCGCGCACCGTCTCGGCCGGCACGATCTGGATCGGCAGGTTGAACTGCTGCACCATGCCGCGCACGATCTTGAGCTGCTGGCGGTCCTTCTTGCCGAACACCGCAGCGTCCGGCCGCACCATGTTGAAGAGCTTGAGCACAACGGTGCACACGCCGTCGAAGAATCCCGGCCGGAATGCGCCCTCGAGCTCCGTCGACAGCGGCGCCGGCTGCACGCGATACACCTGCGGGGTGGGATACATGTCCTGCTCGTACGGCGCGAACAGGACGTCCACGTCCGCCCCGCGGAGGCCCGTGCAATCGGCCTCGAATGTGCGCGGATAGCGGTCGTAATCCTCGTTCGGGCCGAACTGAAGGCGATTGACGAAAACGCTCGAGACCACGGTGTCGCCATGCGCGCGCGCGATGCGCATGAGCGTCAGGTGGCCCTCGTGCAGGTTCCCCATGGTGGGAACGAACGCCACGCGCCCCGCGCGCGCGAGGCGTGCGCGCAACGCCTCCGTGCTCTGGATCACGTCGATGATGACCCCCGCACGCGGCCGGCGCTGCGCATCGGCATCACGCCGCCGCCCCGAGGTTGAAGAATTCGCGCTGGCCACGCATGCCGCGGATGCGCTCGAGCAGCAGGCCCACGTGCGCCGGATCGTCGACGAAGTTCAGGCGCTCGCTGTTGACGATCAAAAGCGGCGCCGCGTCGTACTGATAGAAGAAGCGCGTATAGGCCTCGGCCAGCCGCGCCAGGTAGGCCTCGGGGATCGCGCGCTCGTACGCCACGCCGCGCCGCATGACGCGCTCGATGAGCGTCTCGACCGGCGCCTGCAGGTAGATCACGAGGTCGGGCGTGGGTGTCTGCGGCTTCAGGTGGCGATAGACCTTGTCGTAGAGCACGTATTCGTCGTCGGTCAGGTTGACGCGCGCGAACAGCGGATCCTTGTCGAGCAGGAAATCGGCGACGGTCGGGCGCCGGAACAGGTCGAGCTGCGCCAGGCCGCGCAGCTGGTCGACCCGCTGGAACAGGAATGTGAGCTGCGCCGGCAGCGCGAAGCGCGGCATATCGTCGTAGAAGCGCGACAGGAACGGATTGTCCTCGGGCTGCTCGAGGAGGACGTCAGCCTGCAGGCGCTCGGCGAGCTCGCGGGCGAGGCTCGTCTTGCCGGCTCCGATCGGCCCTTCCACCACCACGTACCGGCGCTTGTCGAGCTCCATCGGCTAGCGTGAACAGGCCCTAAGGCAGGCAGTGACGACGGGTGGGTGCGATGCGCTGGTCTCGCAGGCCCCGTCGCAAGGTGCGGGCGAGGCCCCGCTGCGCGATGCGCACGGCCGGCGCGATTTCCACCAGCGGCTCGAGGACGAAGGCGCGCCAGTGCATGCGCGGGTGCGGAACGGTGAGTGCTGCGGAGCGCACGCGACGGCCGCCATATAGTAGCAAATCGAGGTCGAGCGTCCGCGCGGCGTTGCGGGGGGTTTCCGGCGTCCGCCGGCGGTGCTGGCGGCGCTCGATTGCCTGCAACTGCCGGAGCAGCGCGCGCGGCGGCAGTCGCGTGGCCAGCGCCGCCACTGCGTTCACGTAATCGGGCTGCGGGCCGGGCGCGCCGACGGGCTCGGTCTGGTAGTTGCGCGAGATGTGCAGGATGCGCGTTCCCGGCAGCCGGGCCAGGCTGCGCAGGGCGCGCGCGATCTGTCGGCGCGGGTGGGCGAGGTTGCTGCCCAGACCCACGTAGGCGACGGTGGTCACTCGCCGTCGGCGGCGTCCGCGGGAGGCTCGGCGATGCCGGCGTCCGCCTGCTTTTTACGGCCGCGGCTGCGCGTACGGCGCCGCTTTTTCGGACCTTCGTCCTCGCGGAGCATCGACTCGCGCTCGTCCGGCCCCACCTCCTGGAAGCGCGTCCACCAGTCCGCGAGCTCGCCCGCGACTTCGCCGGATGCGCCGCGCAGCACCAGGAAATCGTAGGCAGCGCGAAAGCGCGGGTGCTCGAGCAGTCGATAGGGGCGGCTGCCGGCGCGTTGCTCGAACCTAGGCTGCAGCGTCCAGATCTCCTTGATGGTGGCCTCGAAGCGGCGCGGGATGGCGATGCGCACCGCCTGTGCCTCCAGCACCTTGTCCATCGCGTCGAACAACGCCGGCAGGGGTTTCTCGCCGCGCGCCTTCGCCGCGTTCCAGGTGACGAGCACCTCGTGCCAGAGCAGCGTCGCGAACAGGAATGCGGGGGACACGCCCTTCCCCTCCCGCACCCGGTCGTCGGTGCCGGCCAGCGCCGCGTCAATGAACTTCGAGCCGAGTGGCTGCTCGAGGATCACGTCGAGCAGCGGCAACAGCCCATGAGACAAGCCATGCGCGCGCAGGCTTCTCAGCGTTTCCACCGCGTGGCCGGAGAGCAGCAGCTTCTGCATCTCGTCGAACAGCCGCGCCGGAGGGACATTGGACATGAGCGAGGCGAGCCGCGCGATCGGCTCGGCCGTCTTGGGCTCGATCGCCACCCCCAGCTTCGCCGCGAGCCGGACGGCGCGCAGCATCCGCACCGGGTCCTCGCGAAAGCGGGTCACCGGCGGGCCGATCAGCTTGAGCCGCCGGGCGCGGATGTCCGCCACGCCGCCCACGTAGTCCCAGATGGTGTCGTCGGCGGGATCGAAGTAGAGTGCATTGATGGTGAAGTCGCGCCGCGCCGCGTCCTCCGCCTGCGTGCCGTACACATTGTCGGAGAGCAGCCGGCCGTGCTCGTCGGTCGCGTCCTCGCCGGTCTGCGGGGCGCGGAACGTCGAGACCTCGACGACCTCGCTGCCGACGTGGACGTGCACCAGCCGGAAGCGCCGCCCGATGACGAACGCGCGGCGAAACAGAGGCTTGACCTGCTCGGGCGTCGCGTTGGTCGCGATGTCGAAATCCTTCGGCTCGATGCCGAGGAGCAGGTCGCGCACCGCTCCACCGACCACGAAGGCCTTGAATCCGGCTGCCTGCAGGTTGCGGATGACGGTCCGGGCGCCGTTGGAAAGCTGGGCGGCGCGTACCGCATGCTGCGCGGCGGCGTAGACGCGATGCTTGCGCGCCGACCGGCCGGGGAGCAGGCGGGCGAGCAGGCGGCGAATCATGCGGGAGCGGGATGCGCGGCGCGGGGCCGCAGGCGGGGCGTCATCGAATGGGCGCGGATGATAGCACGCGCTCCCCCACCGCCTCGACGCGCGTTTCCCCCGGCGCCAGGCCGGCGAGGGTCCACGGTCCGACGGCGAAGCGCACGAGCCGCAGCGTGGGCAGTCCCACCGCGGCGGTCATCCGGCGGACCTGGCGGTTGCGCCCTTGGGTGAGCACGATCGCGAGCCACGCGGTGGGGATCGCCCGGCGGACCCGGATGGGCGGGTCGCGGGACCACAAGGCCTCGGGTGGCGGGATCACGCGGACCTCGTCCGCCTGCGCCGACCCGTCGGCGAGAACCACGCCCTGCGCGAGTGCGGCGACCTGCGCGTGAGTGGGGGCGCCCTCGACCTGCGCCCAATACGTCTTCCGCAGCTTGCGCCCGGGCTGGGTGATCTGTGCCTGCAGCGCGCCATCGGCCGTCAGCACGACCAGGCCTTCGCTGTCTGCGTCCAGCCGCCCGGCCGGGTAGACGTCGGGTGCGGCCACGAAATCGGCCAGGGTGCGTCGCGTGCCGTCGCCGGTGAACTGGCACAGCACGCCGAACGGCTTGTTGAGCAGCAGCACCTTCCGCGGCGCCCGCCGGAGCGACTCAGACGCCATGGCAGGCGGTGGCGAATTGGAGGAGAATCGAGGGTTTTGAACGACTTGCGGCGTCGCCACGGCGCTCGAGCGGCGAGGAGAATCGATGTACCAACACGTCAAGGTGCCCGTCGGCGGCGCCAAAATCACGCTCAACGCGGACTTCAGCCTGAACGTCCCGGATAACCCGATCATCCCCTATATCGAGGGGGATGGCACCGGGTTCGACATCACACCGGTGATGATCAAGGTGGTCGACGCGGCGGTGGCCAAGGCCTACGGGGGCAAGCGCAAGATCCACTGGATGGAGATTTTCGCGGGTGAAAAGGCTACCCGGGTCTACGGCCCCGACGTCTGGCTTCCCGACGAGACGCTGCAGATCGTCAAGGATTACGTCGTTTCCATCAAGGGCCCGCTCACCACGCCGGTGGGCGGAGGCATCCGCTCGCTGAACGTCGCGCTGCGCCAGGAGCTCGACCTGTACGTGTGCCTGCGGCCGGTACGGTGGTTCGCCGGCGTGCCCTCGCCGGTGAAGCACCCCGAAAACGTCGACATGGTGATCTTCCGCGAGAATTCGGAGGACATCTATGCCGGCATCGAATGGCCGGCCGAATCCGAGGGCGCGAAGAAGGTCATCGACTTCCTGATCCGCGAGATGGGCGTCAAGAAAATCCGCTTCCCGGCCACGTCGGGCATCGGCATCAAGCCCGTGTCGCGGGAGGGCACCGAGCGGCTGGTCCGCCGCGCCCTCCAGTACACCCTGGACAACGACCGCAAGTCGCTTACGCTGGTGCACAAGGGGAACATCCAGAAATTCACCGAAGGCGCGTTCCGCGACTGGGGCTACGCCCTGGCCGAGCGCGAGTTCGGCGCCAAGCCGCTCGATGGCGGGCCGTGGATGACATTCCGGCATCCGACGAGCGGGCGCGACATCGTCCTCAAGGACATGATCGCCGACGCCTTCCTGCAGCAGATCCTGCTCCGTCCCGGTGAGTACGACGTCATCGCCACGCTCAACCTGAACGGCGACTACATCTCCGACGCGCTGGCCGCCGAGGTGGGCGGGATCGGCATTGCGCCGGGCGCGAACCTGTCGGACACGGTCGCCAACTTCGAGGCGACGCACGGCACGGCGCCCAAGTACGCGGGCAAGGACTACGTCAACCCCGGCTCGGAGATATTGTCCGCCGAGATGATGCTCGTGCACATGGGCTGGCGGGAAGCCGCGGCGGTGATCGTCGCCAGCCTCGAAAAGGCCATCGGCGACAAGGTCGTGACGTACGATTTCGCGCGCCTTATGGAAGGCGCCACCCAGGTATCGTGCTCGGGCTTCGGCGCGGCCATGATCGAGCGGATGTAGCGCGGCCATAAAAAAACCCGCCGCTTCGGCGGGTATTTCTTGGCCGGCGGCGCACCTCCCTGGGCGCGCCGGCAGTCAAGCGGTCAGGCGGCCTGAATATTCGACGCTTGTTTTCCCTTGGGCCCCTGGGTCACTTCGAAGCTGACCTTCTGGCCTTCCTTGAGCGTCTTGAAGCCTTGCATGTTGATCGCGGAGAAATGCGCGAACAGGTCCTCGCCGCCGTCGTCCGGCGTGATGAACCCGTAGCCCTTCGCGTCGTTGAACCACTTGACGGTTCCGGTTGCCATACAGCTTGTTCCTTACAGGTAATGATGAAGGTACGTCTGGCCGACCGCCGAATAGCCGTCACCGCGAGCGCTGGCTCGCGGGCCCGCAGCCAACCGAGGAATATCAAGGGGCGCCAAACACCACTTTTGTACGCGTAAGGTCCGGCGGGCGTCAAGGGCGAGGCCGTCCATCCGGATTCCCCTTGAAAAAACTGTTGTAATCATCAAACATAATCCCCAGCTAGGAGCTTGCGAGGCTCCGCGAGGGGTGCGTGGGCGACGATGGCAAACCAGGAGCAGAACGGCAGCGTTCTCGAAGCCGAGAAAACGCGAGTCAAACCCCCGCCGCTGTACAAAGTCCTCTTGCTCAACGACGACTACACCCCGATGGACTTTGTGGTCGTCGTGCTCCAAACTGTATTCGGCATGAGTCGCGAGAAGGCGACGCAGGTCATGCTGCAGGTGCATCGCGAAGGCATGGGGGTGTGCGGTACCTATACGCGCGAAGTGGCAACGGCCAAGGTGGAGCAGGTGGTCGACCTCGCGCGGAAGCACCAGCATCCCCTGCAGTGCACGATGGAGGAGACTTGAGCGTCAAGGCAGCAACGCCCTTGCGGCAACGCGCCGGGGCAGCACGCAGCAGCTGACAGGCTGAAGTTCGCCGGTCGGGAATGGTTTCCGCCGGTGTGAGTCCGAGGAAGCAGAATGATCGCGCAGGAACTGGAAGTCTCCCTCCATATGGCCTTCGTCGAGGCCAGGCAGAAGCAGCACGAGTTCATCACCGTCGAGCACCTGTTGCTCGCGATGCTGGACAACCCGTCGGCCGCGGAAGTGCTCAAGGCCTGCGGCGTCGACCTCGAGGAGCTGCGAGGCGTGCTCACCGACTTCATCAACGAGCACACGCCGCGTCTCGCGCCGCACAGCGACGCCGACACGCAGCCCACGCAGGGCTTCCAGCGCGTCATTCAGCGCGCGATCCTGCACGTCCAGTCGTCCGGCAAGAAGGAAGTCACCGGCGCGAATGTCCTGGTCGCCATCTTCGGCGAGAAGGAGTCGCACGCCGTCTATTTCCTCAACCAGCGGGGCGTCACGCGGCTCGATGTCGTCAATTACATCGCGCACGGCATCACCAAGAGCCCGCAGCACAAGCAGGACAAGTCGTCCCCGGACGCGAAGGAGGACAACGACGCCGGCAGCGAGTCGCAGGGCGCGCTCGATGCCTATACCGTCAACCTCAACCATCTCGCCAAGAACGGCAAGATCGATCCGCTGATCGGCCGCGAGCACGAGCTCGAGCGAGTGGTTCAGGTGCTCTGCCGCCGCCGCAAGAACAACCCGCTGCTCGTCGGCGAGGCCGGGGTGGGCAAGACCGCCATCGCCGAGGGGCTCGCCCGGCGCATCAACGAGGGCGACGTGCCCGAGCTCCTGCTCGAGTACCAGGTGTATTCGCTCGACATGGGTGCCCTGCTGGCGGGCACCAAGTATCGCGGCGACTTCGAGCAGCGGCTCAAGGCGGTCCTGAAGCAGCTCGCCGAAAATCCCAAGTCGATCCTCTTCATCGACGAGATCCACACGATCATCGGCGCGGGCGCCGCGTCGGGCGGCACGCTCGACGCCTCCAACCTGCTCAAGCCGGCGTTGTCCACCGGAGCGCTGAAATGCATCGGCGCCACCACCTACACCGAGTATCGCCAGATCTTCGAGAAGGATCACGCGCTCTCGCGGCGCTTCCAGAAGGTCGACGTGCCCGAGCCGTCGGTCAGCGAGACGATCGAGATCCTCAAGGGCCTCAAGACGCGCTTCGAGCAGCACCATGGCGTGAAATACGCGCCGGCGGCGCTTACTTCGGCCGCCGAGCTCGCCGCGCGCTTCATCAACGACCGCCACCTGCCGGACAAGGCCATCGACGTCATCGACGAGGCGGGCGCTGCGCAGAAGATCCTGCCGAAGTCGCGCCAGAAGAAGATCATCGGCAAGACCGAGGTCGAGGAGATCGTCGCCAAGATCGCCCGCATCCCGGCGAAGAACGTTTCGTCCGACGACCGCAATGCGCTCAAGACCCTCGACCGCGACCTGCGCAACGTGGTGTTCGGCCAGGACCGGGCCATCGATGCGCTGGTCTCGGCCATCCGCATGGCGCGCTCCGGCCTCGGCAATCCGCGCAAGCCGATCGGCAACTTCCTGTTCTCCGGGCCCACGGGCGTGGGCAAGACCGAGGTCGCCCGGCAACTCTCGTTCTGCCTGGGTGTTGAGCTGTTGCGCTTCGACATGTCGGAGTACATGGAGCGCCATGCGGTGTCGCGCCTGATCGGCGCACCGCCTGGCTACGTCGGCTTCGACCAGGGCGGGCAGCTCACCGAGGGCATCACGAAGCATCCCTACAGCGTGCTGCTGCTGGACGAGATCGAGAAGGCCCATCCGGACATCTTCAACATCCTGCTGCAGGTGATGGACCACGGCACGCTCACCGACAACAACGGTCGCAAGGCCGACTTCCGCAACGTGATCATCATCATGACCACGAACGCCGGCGCCGGCGAGCTGGCCAAGCACTCGATGGGCTTCGCCAACGAGAAGCAGGCCGGCGACGAGATGGCGGAGATCAAGCGCATGTTCACGCCGGAGTTCCGCAACCGGCTCGATGCCACGATCTCCTTCGGATCACTCGACCACGAGGTCATCCTGCGCGTGGTCGACAAGTTCCTGCTCGAGCTAGAGGCGCAGCTGCAGGAGAAGAAGGTCGACCCGACGTTCTCGCAGAAGCTCCGCGAGTTCCTCGCAAGGAAAGGCTTCGATCCGCAGATGGGGGCGCGGCCCATGTCCCGGCTCATCCAGGACACGATTCGCAAGGCGCTCGCCGAGGAGCTGCTGTTCGGCCGCCTCGTCAACGGCGGCAAGGTCTCGATCGACATCGACGACGAGGACAAGATCAGCCTCGCGTTCGAGGAGACACCGGAAGAAGCAGAGCCGGTGGCTTGACCTTCGGCGGGTGCATCAACGGAACGGCGCTTTCGGGCGCCGTTTTTTATCGCGGAACCGGTCGAGTCAATCCCGGGGCGGCACTTCGCACGCACATACCGGTTCTCGTCGCGGTCCGTGATCACTTCGTCGAAGTAGATGCCCTTTCCCATCGTGACCCGGCGAACGGCGCCTCCATCCGTCTGACGGGTGTCGCCTCCGGTGGGCATGGGCACGCCAATGCGATAGAGCCGAGCACCCTTGACCTCTTCGGGACGGATGGCCGGTGCGTTCATGATCTGCCGCCAGGTCGCCTCCGGCGCGGCATCGATGATCACCGAACGCTCCACGGTGGTGACGCGGAGTGGCAGGGGCACGCCACGTTCGAGCGGAGCGAGAACGAGCGGAAGGAACGCAAGGCCCAACAGCGTCTGCTTCGGCCAGTTGGTGCGCGGCAGACCGCGCCCATTGCCAAGCCGCCCAGCGCGCCGATCGCGGCGAACAGCGGCAGGATCACGATCGCACAGATCATTTCCTCGATCAGGATGAGAAGGGTGCCCAGCACGTAGAAGACGTTGGCGAACAGCGGAGCGACGAAGTAGTACTCCCAGCGCCGGCGCTGACGCCTCTCCGCCACATAGACCGTGATCGCGCCTACCAGCATGGGCGACAGGAGCGCGAACGATGAGGTCATGACCGAGAAGGGGCTCCCTGGCTTGCCGACGAACAGAAGCCGCATGGCCAGTCCTCCGAGAGCGCCCGCGACAAGGGGCCACCACCAGGAGAATGGCAGCGTCGAGGACCCGGTGGTCTCGCCGGTCAACGTGCGCTAGGGATGGACGAAGACTGGCATGGCGTCGCGAGCCGCGGGCGTGATTCCCGGACGGGGCGGAAGCGTCTCGGGCGTTTGAATGCCCCAGGCCAGTCCCATGCGCGCAAGCAACTCGACAAAGCGAAAGCCGAGTTCGATCTGTCCTGGATAGAGGCCATGGCGCGCCGACGCTGGAAACGCATGGTGATTGTTGTGCCAGCTTTCGCCCATCGAATGGACGGCGGCCCAGGGGACGTTGTGGGCCTGCACCGCGCCGCCATCCACGAGCCAGGTCTGCGGACCGTGCGTGTGGCAGAGATATCCGACCAGCAATGCATCGAGACGCCGACCGTCACGCGTAGGGATCCGGGACCAGCAATGGATCGTCTCCGCGAGGGGGTCATCGGCGCCATTCACGACACGGCAAACGATGATGCCACAGGGACCAACGGACGCTTGTCGAGATCGGACGGACGGATGGCCGCCGACAGGCGGTCAAATCCGAGGTGCGCATTCGCCGACAAGGCAAATGCGCCTGCGTCTGGCCGTATTTCGCGTTCGGAATAATCGCATCGACGAACAGTTGCGTGTCCCGTCGTCGACGGGCACATTCGATCGTGCGTGCAGGACACCGGAGATCATCATGCCGTGGACTTACAACCAGCGAACGGGACAGTTGACGCGCAACGGTCGAGTAATGGGCGTGGGCTATTCGGGTCGCAGCAACGGCCGCAACAACCCGGCGCTCGAGGCGGTGAGCAACGTCGGCCCGATCCCCCGCGGCCGCTACCGCATCGGCCCCCAGCATGCGCACCCGACCAAGGGGCCCTATACGATGGGGCTGACACCCGTGGGACATGGGGCGCAGCATCGAAGTCACTTTCTCATCCATGGCGACAGCATTCGTCATCCCGGCGATGCGTCCGAGGGCTGCATCGTTCTGAGTCGACCGGTACGCCAGGTGATCTCGGCGAGCGGCGACCCGGTGCTCCAGGTCGTTCAGTGATGCGGGCCGCCGGACCAGTCGCGATCGCAGTCGCGCTGGCCATGTTATCGGCCGGAGCTTGGTCGAAGGATCCGGACTGCACTTCGCCGGAGGCGTGGCCGGCCGGCATGGCACTTACGCATCTGAAGAATGCCGGAATGCTCGACGACCGAAGCATCGATGCGACCAGGACGACGGTGCGCGTGCTGGCCTCCGAGCCGATCGGCAAGAACCGGTTCAGGCAGGTGCACCTGGTTCAGTTCGCGAGGAAATCGGGTGAGCCAGTCGCCGCGATCACGGTGAACGAGGTGTCGCGCGAAGAGTGCTCGATGTCGAATGTCGACGTGTACGTGGTGGCGAGCAAGCTCGGTGATTATTCGTCGCCCGCTGCCAACTCGACTCGGAAATAGCCATCCGTTTCTCCGCCGGGCCGGATCGAGCCGATTGTCGGCGCAACGAAGCCAATCCGCCCGCCGCGTACGACCATGCGGTCGATCGCGCCGGCGGTTCTAGCTCCCGGCATTTTCACCCGATCGTGCGCTCCGCTACGCTCCCATCCCACCATCCAGTCCACCGGCACACCGCGCGGCCCATGACCTCGGCAAGATCGTCGCCGCGAAGCCAGGACAGCTCCTCGGTGAACATCGTGACGCACTGGCGCCACGAGCATCGCATCCGAGTGATGTCCGTGCCCCAGAACATGCGCCTCGGACCGAATCGGTCGAAGACCGCCTCAAGGTATGAATGGACGCTGCGAAACGGATAGTCGTCGACTGCATATCCGGGCGCGGCGGTCGCCTTTATCGCAACATTGGGGAAAGAAGCGAGACTCAGAAGCTGAGGAAAATGCTTAAAAACATCGGGGACCTGGCCGAATGCACCCGCGCCGAAGTGATCGACCATCAAACGAAGATTCGGAAACGCGGCAGCGATCCTCGCGACGGTGTGCAGGCTGCCGGGCGCGGCCAATGCGAGCGGAAGTCCGAATCGCTCGGCCGCCGCCCAGATCCAGTCGAGATTCCCGTGATCGAACCAAGCGCGATGCGTTTCATTCAACAGCGCGAACCGCAATCCCAGCATGCCGGGCTGATCCTTCCAAGTTGCAAGAAACGACCCATCCCCGCCCGGACTGAGTGGTAACCAACCCATCGTCGCGATGCGACTGGGATACCGGGCCGCCGAGACGTTGGCTATATCGTTTGCACGCGGGTCCCACAAGGCCGGACAGTTGATCACTCGATCGACGCCCGCGAGGTCCATTGCTTCGATGACTTCGTCGGCGCCCAAGGGCGCGGAGCGATGGTGAGCGGGACCGGTTGGACTTTCCCAGAGGTGGATTTGCGCGTCCACGATGGACCTGAAGCTCTCTGTCCTGTCCCGGCCAACCGGTACGGGCGCCGTCATGGGCGGTCCAATGAAAGGAGCTCGCCGGAAATGTCGGCCAACGTGGGGCATCCCGTCATCGCCATGGTGTAGGTGAGCTCGGATTGCAGAATATCCACCGCGCGTCTCGCTCCGGCGACACCGTCGGCAGCCACGCCATACAAGGTCGCCCGTCCGACGAAGCAGTGATCCGCGCCCAGCGCAGTTGCGACAACGATGTCGGATCCGCGGCGAATTCCCCCGTCGAAGAACAGCGGCATCTCGCGGCCGACCGCGTTGCGTATGAGTGCAAGGGTGTCCAGGCACGCGTGCATGCAATCGAGCTTGTTGCCGCCGTGATTGGAAATCGTGACGGCGTCACCGCCCAGCTCCAATGCCCGCTTGACATCGTCCGGATGAACCAGACCCTTGACTACCAGTGCCCCATCCCATCGCTTCCGTATCGCGGCCAAGTCGTGCCAGGTCTGCTGGCTTAGCCAGTTGTCTATGTAAAATCGGGCAACTTGGCGGGCGCCGCTTCCGGCTGGGGCATATGGCGCCCAGCTCTCCAGCTTCGGCATGCCGCCGCCGACCAGATATCGCGTGGTCCATCGCGGGTGTCGCAGGGCGTCGAGAAGCAGGCTCGGAATCTGGCGGAACGAGGGGCCGGTCGCCAACGAGATCCCCGTGCGGGTTGCCACCTCGCTGCGCGGCGGAATGGGGTAATCGACCGTGTACACAAGAACCCGTACACCGCAGTCTCGTGCGCGATCGACCATATGCATCGTCAGACGCATGTGCTTCGCACCATAGAGCTGGTACCAGGTTTGCTCGGGGGCGATCCGGCTGATCGCTTCGACCGATGCACTCGCGGAACCCGACAAGATGAAGGGAACGTTCGTATCCCGGGCCACCTCGGCCAGCATCTCATCGGCATGGCGGCGATAGATTCCGGTCGTCCCGATGGCGGAGATGCCAAAGCCGCTGGCATAGGCGCGACCGAACAGTTCCGCGCGCGTGTCGACGGGGCTGACGGGTACGAGCGCACGCGGAACGAGGCGGTATTTGCGGAAGGCGTCGACGTTTCGCGCGACGCCACCTCCATCGCCGGCGCCTCTCTCCAGGTAGTCCGAAACGAACCCCGGCAGTCGTCGAATTGCGAGCTCGCGCAGATCGTCGATCGTCGCCGCGTGCCGCGTCCCGCTCATCGAAGCGGTGGCCTCGCAACTGATGCTTGCATGGGGTGGGTCCACGCTGTGACCACCCTCCTCATGCTGCGGATCTCAGGATGTCATGAGAAATCTTTTCCGCCACCATCATGATGGGCAGATAGGTATTGGCGCGAGGAATCGTCGGCAGGATCGATCCATCCACCACCCGGAGGCCATCTACGCCGATCACGCGCCCGGAACCATCCACCACGGCCAGACGGTCGTCCGAGCTGCCCATTCGGCAGGTGCCGACGAAATGGTAATGGGACACAGCCGTATCGCGTACGAAAGCGCGTAGCTCGTCATCGTCGTGCACGATCGAGGCGATGTCGCTACCGGTTCGCCGCGCCACCGCGCTACGCACGCGCCGCGAGCTTGCCATTGCGGTCGCGGCCAGGCTCGCCACGGTTGCGTTACGCCATCCGGGTGCATGCAGGCGGCGCACGAGTTCACCGGTCGGCGAAGCGAAGATGTCTTCGCACAGCGCTGCGACGACCGGGTCGGTCAAAGTAAAATAGGCCATGCGGACTGCGGATGTCAGTCGCGCGAGATCGCGCTCGTCCGAGAGAAGATTCATGTCCACGTCGGGCTCGATGCCCGAATCCGGACAAGGCTCTCTCAGCAAAACCCGCCCTTGCGAATACGCCTTGTATACGGAAACACCCAAGCTTCCGATCTGCCGCCCGACTGCGTGCCACGACGTCTTGTTCACGATGAACATCAGCATATCCGCGTGCGACGATGGCTCGGGGCTGGAGGAATAGCGCAGCAGATTCATTCCCCACGACCGCACGGCGGTCGACTGACGCCCCGCCGGTTTCAACAGCGTTGCAAGATAGACGGCGGGATGGTTCAGAAGATTGAGGCCCACGCCCGGACGATCGGCAACCACCGGGATGCCACGGTGATGCAGCCAGGTCGCGTCCCCGATGCCAGCGTGCAGCAGGATAGCCGGCGAACGTAGCGTACCAGTGGAAAGAATGACCTCGCGCGTGCTGATCGCTTTCACGTCGCCCGCAACCCGGACGAAGACACCTGTCGCGCGCCGCCCCTCCATGCGCAGACCGACCATCGTGTGGCCGGTCAGGATCGTGAGATTTCCGCGCTTGCGAGTAGGAGCATCGAGGAACCCGATTGCCGCCGACATCCGGCTCGATTGCGATCGGCTCACCGGAACCGCTCCCACGCCATCGCGAAAGTCGGTGTTTACGTCGGCTACCCGTGGGTAGCCACGCAGTGCGTCCGCGACCGCCTTGCAGAATGGCGGCCACTCGCCGACCGGATGCCGGCGAATAGTAATGGGCCCCTCGGACCCGTGCCCCGGTCCAGCGAAGTCGCAATCGTGCTCGAGCCGCTTGAAATGCGGCAGGACATCCTGCCAGCTCCAATCGCGCAAGCCGAAGCTCGACCACTCGTCGTAGTCCTCCGGCACCCCCCGAAGCGCGACCATGCCCATGATCGACGACGATCCCCCGATAACGCGGCCCTGCTCGATCCGCCGGGTTCCGGGGTCGTTCCGGCGCATCCGAACGCGAAGATCGGGCCATTGGAACCGTGGGTCGGCGTACGAGCGTGGATACAGGTCGAGGATGGTGGCAGGCTCCTTGCCGGGGCGGGTGTCCGGACCCGCCTCGACGAGTACCACCTCGTGCGCAGGATTGGCAGATAACCGGTTCGCGAGCACGCACCCCGCCGATCCGGCACCGACAATCACATAGTCGTAACGCTTATTCATACCGGTCTGCGGCATCCACCATCTCAAGGTAGCAAGATGGTTGAGCCGGAGGTCATGGCCGCCTCGAGCTCGCGATGCGCCTGCGCCGCCTCGGCGAGCGGAAATCGTTTGCCGATGACCGGATTGAGGACTTTCGCCATGACGAGCTCGAACACCGCGGCAGCCGATGCCAGTAACTCCTCCTGTGAGGCAATGTAGGTGGCCAACGTGGGTCGGGTGTAGTACAACGACCCGCCCTTCAGGAGCCGCCCAGCTTCCATCGGAGGGGCGCTCCCCGTGGTCGCCCCAAACGACACGAAATAACCTCGCGGAGCGATCGAATTTAGGGTCTCGTCGAAAGTGGCCTTGCCTGCGGAATCATAGGCAGCGAATACGCCGCGGCCCTGGGTTAGCGCGCGAACCTGTTCAGCAATCCTCCCGTCCGCTCGATCGACCACGTCCGAGTAGCCATTGGCGCGCGCCAGCGCGATTTTGGATGCACCTGTGGTCACGCCGATCATCCGCGAGCCCAGATGGTTTCCCCATTGACCCGCGAGTAATCCGACACCGCCTGCGGCGGCGTAAAACAGGACGTCGCGTCCCCGAGCGATGTGCACGCAGCGATTGAGGAGATACTCGACCGTCATGCCCTTCATAAGCACGGCAGCAGCGATCTCATCAGTCACTCCATCCGGAACCTTGACGATTCGTTGCGCCGGCATGATGCGAAAATCAGCGTACGAGCCTTGCGGCGCGCCGGCGTAAGCCACGCGATCGCCTGGAGCGAAGCCTCGCACGTTTGATCCGACTGTCTCGACCACGCCAGCGGCTTCCGTCCCCACGCCAGCCGGCGGCTTGGCGGCGTATGTACCGTTGCGAAAATAGACATCGATGTAGTTAACGCCGATCGCAGTCTGTCGGATCAGCACTTCGTCCGGACCAGGCTTGCCGAGTTTCACCCGGCCTAGTTTCAATACTTCGGGCGGGCCCTGCGATTCGATGCGAATACAGTTGGCGTCCATGACCAGTCCTTGCTTACCTTTGTGAGGTTTGGCGATGCAATGGGGGTAGGGCGCGGCAAGTGCCGCACTCACGCCGCTTGCGCGTCGCGCCTAGTTTGTGTGCGCTAGAAGGCGGGTTGCGAACCAGTCGGCTATCAGGTCGTGCTTGTCGCCGGGCTTGTCGTAGATGCAGTGATCTCCACGGGCAAACAGGTGCATTTCCTTGTCGGTCGAGGCCGACCATTCGAGCATCTGGCGCGAATCGTCTATCGACACAAGGGGATCCGACTCCCCATGGATGAGCAGGAACGGCGCTGTCGCGCCAAGGGATTCGCGGGTGATCTCCAGAGTGGCCCAAATTGCCATGGCGGCTGACGGTCCGCCCTCGCAAAACGCGATCATCTTCGGGAAGAAATTGCTTCGTCGCTGCTGGCTGAGCGGCATGCGGATCGCACCGTTGTTGCAAAACGCCGCGATGCGACGGTCGAAGCCGGCAAACTGAATGACGAAATTGCCGCCCATGCTGTTGCCCAGAAGGCCTACTGAGCGGGCCCGAAACTCGCGCTGGACGTAATCGATGACGCTTGTGTAGTCCTCCTTCCAATGCTCCGAGAGGTACGCGCCATGTTCCAGGCGACTCTCGCCCTGTCCGGGGCCGTCCAGGATGAGTACGCCAAGTCCACGGCGCGCGATCGCCTGCGCGGTCGCGTCGAAATCCATCGCCCAGCCCTCGACACCCCCGACGACCACAATCACCGAGTGGCCGGTATGTCCAGGAACGCCCAGGTACCACCCCACCAGCTTGGTACCGCGGCTTTCAATGAAGGTCTTGACCCAGCCCGGTTCCACTTCCCCCGCGCGCTGAAACAGCTCGGCCGCGCGTCGATACGACGCCCGGCGTTCCCCGTCGTCAGCGAGCATCATCACTTGACTCATGCGGATGAGCGCGGACGCGCGATAGCAACGCGACCGCCCGGTGACCGAACGCCTAGAGGCCTGCTGATCGAACGTGCCAAGCACACTGTCTGCAACCGCCAGACAGGCATGTTTCCACGGCACGCCGGCCGCGACCGCGGTGCGAACCCGTGTTGCGTCTCCGTATTCCACTCCATAACCGAGCAGACGCTGAAGCGTCAGCTGCCGCAGCACTGCCTCCTCCTCCGGTCCCGGCGGAGTGTTGTCGGATACCATCGCCAGCTCGGGGAAGCCGTGGTCGACGATGGTCATGCGGGCGCCCGATGGCGCCGCATCCCCGGCAAGCGCCGTTGCATCAGCAACTCTCGCGCAAGGAAGTGCATCGTGGCTCACTTCGTCGTCGAGTTGAAATAGCTCATGTCGACGATGTTCTCGTAGCGAACAGTGGGGTTGTTAGGGTCGAGATTGGCGAAGCCCCAAACCGCGGGCGCGGCGGCGATCAACGCGTTCCATTCGGACGCGGAGATGAATCCTGCCGTCGGACCCTGGGGGAACAGCGCCTTCTGTATCTGCCACTGCTGCGTCAATGCGGAAACGGGGGTCGAGGCGAAGACGTCCGTCAACTTGACCGTCATCTCGCCGAGCTGGGCGGGCGTCGATGCGGTGATCTTCTCGTTTGCCTGTCGCAATGCTCGGACGAATCGGATCACTGCGCCGCGCTTGGCTTCGAGGTTAGAGCGCAAGCCAAGGACCGTGGACAGCGGGTGCTGGTACGGATAAAGCTGATTGGCCGTTGCATCGTCGATGACGAGCGGGTCGATCAGGACGTTTGCCCTGCCGGCATCGCGTGCGCCGTAGGCGTCCTGCGGATTGACCATCGCCGCATCGAATTGGCCCGAGAGAGCCGAAGCAAGCACGAGCGGGGGAGTGCCGGCGGAGCTGACGCTGCAGCCGAGCTTGTACTTCCCCGCCACGCCTTTGTAGATCGCCCAGGTTGCCGTCCCGGTCGGCAGCAGGATCACCCTGCACTTGTCCCCCAAGGCGGCGAGTTGCTCAACTGACTTGATCTCGGGCTTGCTGATGAACGCGTTGATTCGGGCGCCCATGTTGCTGAGGTTGATCACGTAGCTCAATGGCTTGCCCTCGGTCGCTATGCGCAGACCAAGAAAGGCAGTCGTCACCAGCAGGTCAGCCTGTCCGGAGACCAGCATCGCGGAGCCGGTCGTCAGGGCATTGGTGTTGACCACATTGACCTGAACCCCATTCTTCTCGAACAGCCTGTCGGCGATGGCGATCCAGACCGGACCATAGACTATGGCGCTAGACGCTATTGCCAGATTCAGCGTTTCCACGGGCGGCGCGGTTCCCTGCGCCGGAGCCTCACGCGTAGCGGAAATCCCAAGCGCGACAGCCAATACAGCGATGCTGCGGACGAACGTGCTGCATTTAGACATTTTGTTTCCTCCTGTGACCTACTTAACGCTAGACCTTCCAATGGATGATGCGGATCTTCAGCGCCACAGCGCCCCAGTAGAGAACCAGCCCCACGATGCTGAGCGCGACGATGATCGCGAACGTAAGTCCGACCTGAATGTTGGCGGTTGCGGTGAGGATCAGCGATCCCATTCCGGGAATTCCGGCGATGAGCTCCGTGGTCACGGCAACGACCAGACCAAAGCTGATCGCGTTCGGAACGGCGGCGAACGTCCAGGTCAGCACCATCGGCAGCCTGATCACTCGCATCACGTCGAGCGGGCCGGCGCCGAGCAGGCGTGCGTTCTCCAGCAACGGTTCCCGAATACTGATGCCGCCTTCGAACGCGTTGAAGAAAGCCAGGAAAAAGACGACGGCGACCACGCTGATGATCGAAGCGCCGATTGTCGGTCCCATGATCACGACAAAGATGGGGATGATGGCGACACGAGGAACTGAATTGGCGAGGATAAGGAACGGGCGCACGACCTCGCTCAAGCGCTGGCTGTTACTGAAAAGCAGGCCGAACAGGGCGCCGAGCACCAACCCGATTGTGGTACCAGCGAGCGTTGCCGACACGGTGGTCCATAGATAGGGCCACAGCGTGATCTTGTTGTCGTTGTTGCCGGTGATGAGCCCGGTTAGATTCTTCCAGATGGCGGTGGGCGAACTGATGAAGAACGGATCCAGGAAGCGGATGTTTGACGATACCGCCTCAATCTTGGGCACGTACTCCCAGAACAAAAGAATCGAGATGCCCAGTGCAAACTGTAGTACGACCCGCAGTGCTGGCCATGGCATCCCCCACACCCTCTCGGAGCGCGCGCGGCGCGGAAGCGCGGCCGGTAGGAATCCGCTGGTCGGCGGGTCCGGGGCGGCCCGCGAGTTTGTGCCCTCGAGTGTGTCCATAGCCTTGATCCGACTATGCGATCTGCTCTTTGAGCTTGCGCCAGAGACGACCATAGAGGGCCAGGAAGGCAGGATCGTCGCGAAGGTCGTACATGTTGCGATTTGTGCCGAATGGAATCGGAACTTCCTCCACGATGAACGCGGGCGGGCGCGAGAGTATGAATACGCGATCCGAAAGGCTGATGGCCTCTGTCAAGTCATGCGTAACCAGCACGGCAGCGATGTTCAGCCGTTTGATAAGCATGTGCAGGTCCGAATGGATCGCAATGCGCGTCGGCTCGTCGAGCGCGGAGAAAGGCTCGTCCAGAAGGAGCAGGTCGGGTAACGGGGCGATGGCTGTCAGGACCGCCACCCGTCGCTTCATTCCGCCAGAGAGCTGGTAGGGATAGAATTTGGCGTACTGCGAGAGTTTGACCATCGCGAGCAGATCCGCGATGTGACCTCTTGGGGCTGTGCCGCTATCTCCCTTGAAGCGGTAATACAGCCCTACGTTCTCCTCGACCGTACGCCAGGGTAGCAGCGTATCCTCCTGGAATACCATGCTGCATTGGTGACGACCGACCCCGCCGAGATGTCGTGCGATCGTTCCCTGGGTGGGGCGGCGCAGCTCGGAAATCAGACGCAGCAGGGTCGATTTTCCGCATCCGCTCGGTCCGACGATCGTCAGCATTTCGCCTGCCGCGAGATCGAAACTCAGGTCGCCGATTGCGCGCGTACCGTCGCTGTAGGTGTATCCGACGTTGCGAACGGAAATCAGCGGCGCGCTCGTTGTCGCGTCGTACGCCTTTACCCGCGGGCGATCCGCACCGGACCCCGAGAGCGGGTTTCTCGGAACTGTGGCATCCCGTGCCTGCTGCATACCGCTCCTCCTTCTGTACAACCTCGGCGCATCACCGCAGCGGATTGGCCGCGGCCTCGGCTCGTCATCAGCGGACCGCGATTTCTCCTCCGCTGCTAGCTCAAGTCGGACGCCCGTACCTCTGGCTGGATGCCGTTCGCGACCGCCTCGCTGTTCGCGAAATTCAGCTCGATCTTCAGACCATTCGGGTCGAAGAGGAACAATTGGTAGAGTCCCTGGTCGCTAACCATTCGTTGGTTGAAGGAAATTCCCTCCTGCTTTAGATGAGCGATCATCTCTGGCAGGCCGGATGCGCGGAACGCGACATGGTCGACGATACCGGTTCCGTAAATCGCCTCGGATTCTTGGCCAAGGTAGGTCTTCCGGTTCGGTGGCGCGTTTGCTCCGCCTTCGCACATGTGGATCACGGGTTCGTCGCCGAGATAGAGCCAGACAACGGGGAATTTGAAGTCAGGGTGCGGGCCCTGCCGCATTCCCAGTATGCGTACATACCATTCGCTTGTCCGCTCGAGGTCCGCAGCTTGGACCAGGAAATGCTCCAGATGTGACAGCGGCATCGCTTCTCCCGAATCGGTGCGAGTGGCTACGTGACCTTCACAATCAGCGTGCCGAGACCCGCGACGCTGCCTTTCATCGTGTCCCCTCGCTTGACGGGGCCAACGCCAGCGGGCGTGCCGGTAAAGATCAGGTCACCCGGAAGCAACGTGAAAAGGCCGGAAAGGAACGCGATCATGGAGGGGACGTTCCAGATCAGATCTGCAAGGTCGCCCTTCTGCCTGACCGACCCATTGACCTCGAGCACGATGACGCCCTTGGTTGGGTGACCGACCCGGGAAACCGGGTAGACGGGACCGCAGGGAGCCGAGTGGTCGAACGCCTTGCCGGTGTCCCATGGACGGCCCAGCTTCTTCGCCTCGCCCTGCAAATCCCTGCGTGTCATGTCTAAACCGATTCCGTAGCCATAGACATGGTCGAGCGCAGCGCTTTCGGCAATGTTGTCGCCGCCCTTGCCCAGAGCGACCACCAGCTCCATTTCATGGTGCACGTCGGTAGAGTGCGCCGGGTATGGGAAGGGCGCCCCGTCGGTGAGCACGGCCGTCGAGGGTTTCATGAAGAAGAACGGGGGCTCACGGCTCGGATCGTGCCCCATCTCCCGCGCGTGATCCGCGTAATTGCGACCCACGCAGAAAATGCGCGCGACTGGAAACCTTGCGTTGGTTCCGTCAACTGGAAGACTGGCCACGGTGGCCGGCGTGATGACGTAGTCCATTCGGCTCTTTCAAAGCATTGGGGCGTGGGCAAACGACCGACGCTCCGCGCTTCCGATCGTAGTACGCGGTCCGTTACACTTCCCGCCAGTACGCCCCTGCGGTCGCGCGGTTCGAGGCGATGCGAGGCCCAGAGTCGCGTCAGGTGGCGAGAGGGCTCAACAATTCTGCACACGGTTGGTGCCCAAGGCGAGCAAAAGTCCTGAAGTTAATCTCAACGTTTGCTTAAGGTCGACGCGCAGGTCAACCTTTCCGCATGAATACTTGCACCGCTTCCCGGGCCGTACGTCCATGATGTCCGACCCGGCAACCAATCGCGCCAAAGCGTTCGATGCGTCGTTCTTTGTCGGTCGCTGGTTGGTCGCGCCTCGCCTGGATGAGCTGACGTTGGCCGGCAGGCGCGTCAAGCTCGAACCTCGCACGATGCGTTTGTTGGTGGTCCTGGCGGAACGCTCAGCGGATCTCGTCACGGCGAACGAGCTCATGGAGCGGGTGTGGCCTGACGTGGTAGTGACCAGTAGTTCGCTCTATCAGGCGGTCGCAGAGCTCAGGGACGTCCTGAAGGCCGATCACAACACGGCGCTCTTCATCGCGACGGTGCCGCGGAAGGGGTACCGACTTGTTGCACCGGTGACTCCTGTTGGCGCAGCAGGGGATCTGAGCGCGCGTGCCCTAGCAGCGGCTACTGACGCTCCGACCCAGCTAGGGCCGCGCTCGCTGGCAGTCCTCCCGTTTAGGGACTTGGGGCTTGCGCCAAAGTACGGCTTCTTGCGCGAAGCGTTGCTCGGCGCGCTGATCGTCGAGCTTTCGCGCCAACCCGGTATGGTGGTGATCGCACGGGGAACCATGCTGGGTTATCTTGGGCGAGCCGACAGTCCCCGACAGATCGCGCAAGCGCTCGGCGTGCGCTATGTGGTCGACGGCTCGATCTCGACCACGGAACAGAAGCTACAGATCACTTGCGAGCTTGTCGAAGGTGCGCGTGAAGTCGTGGCGGCGGCGGAGACGATGGCTGTCGCCGTCGGGGAATGGCCCGACATCGTTCGCGAGGTGGTCGGACGGCTTGCGCGTGCATTGCGGCTCGAGGTCACGGAGGCAGCGACCCACGAGGCACTCCCCGCTGGCGACACGATACTTCGCGCGCAGGAGCTCGCCATGAAAGCCTGGGTCGAGCTGTATTGTCGGCCGCAAACCCACGAGACAAATGATCGCGCCTGGGCGTTCGCCCGGGAGGCGCTCCTGCTCGACGAGTCGCGGGGCGAAGCGTGGAACGCGCTCGCTTATTGCGAATGGCGGGCGGCGCAATATAACTGGGGTGAACAGACGAGGTCGGAGCTTCTCGAGGCGACACTCCAGCATGCGCAACGAGCTATCGACCTGTCGCCTCGAAATCCCGACGCGTATTACTCCCTTGCCCTGGTGAACTACTTGCTGGGGGAATGCGTTCGCGCGGAGGCGACGCTGCGTCACTGCATCGAACTGGCGCCGTCGTATGCGCCGGCGCATGGTTTGCTGGGGATTCTTCGCGCCATGCAGGGGTGGCCGCACCAGGCCTTCGAGCACTGCGGGACAGCCTTTGCAATCAGTCCGCTGGAGCCTTTGCGTGCCGTCTGGCACTGGTTCGAGGCCTGCGCTTCTTCGATGTTGGGCGATGAGGCGGCGGCTCACGTCCACGCCTGCCGTGGGATTGCTGCGAATCCGGACTATCAGAGCAACTATATCGCAGCGGCCGTCGCTGCTTATCGCCTCGGAGATCGGGCGCTCTCGCTAAAATACGTTTGCGTTCTACGCGCAAACGCGTCCTTCACGACAACCGGCGATGTGGGCGATAGTTTGCCCCCCTACCGCATCGTCCCTTGGGGGCCGCGATTCGTCTCCGACCTGCGGAAGGCGGGCATGCCGACGCGCGGCCCGTGAAGAATGCCCCGCACCGTACGTGCTGTCTCACTTGACGCGGCCATTGCGAGCACCGTTCGTGCGCGTGCTGCTTTCATCTCGGTCTTGGAGGGGTCCCGCCTGCGGAGTATCGTTAGTTAGAGGGCTCGCATGGGAGATTCCAAGATGGGCGCGGCGACCTGGGTTCGTCGATTCGCGTATGTGTTCGCCGTTGCCTTCGCCGTGATCGTCGCCTCGCATCTCGTGCGGGATCGAGTACTCGTGTACGCCGTCGGACAAGGTCTGTTGTGGTCGGGCATCGCCGCTACGGTCTTCACCGTTGTCCGGTATTACCATTGGCGGCGCGGCCGGGAGTGCGCGCTTTGCGGGGACCTGCCGGAAGGGGAAGCGCCCAAGCAGAAGGAACCACGATGATCCAAGACGTCCAGCCGCGCGAAACCGAACCCGACCTCCACGGCGGGTGCCTGTGCCGTGCAGTCGGCTATGAGGTCGCCGATGCGTTCCATTATGCGCTCAATTGCCATTGCTCCAATTGCCGCCGCGCCACCGGTTCGGCGTTCAAGCCCTTCGCCGGGATCGAGCGCCACGGGCTTCGCATCGAGACGGGTGATGAGTCCGTGATGCGCTTCGGCGCAACCGGCAACCACGACGTACATTGCCGCCAATGCGGTTCGCTGCTGTACTCCGTGGTGCGCGATGGCGCGTGGGTGCACGTCGCGCTGGGGACGCTGATCGATGCCCCGTCGATTCGTCCGAGTGCCCATATCTTCGTCGGCTCGAAGGCGCCATGGTTCACGATCACCGGCGACCTGCCGCAGCACAAGGAATTCGGCTAGCGGACGCGGCCTCGCCGTATTCAGGGAGCGAACATGAACAATACGATGATCAGCACCACCTTCGAGATTGCGGGCCACCCGGTTTCCAGGAACCTCGGCATGGTGCGGGGAATCACCGTACGCTCGCGGTCGGTGGTCGGCAATTTCGTCGGCGGAATCCAGTCGCTCTTCGGCGGCAACATCACCGTCTATACCAGCCTGTGCGAGCGGGCCCGGTCCGACGCATTCGCGCTGATGTGCCAGCATGCAGACGCGCTCGGCGCCAACGCGATCGTCGGCGTCCGCTACGACGCCAACGAGGTCATGGACGGCATTACCGAAGTGCTTTGCTACGGGACCGCGGTCGTGGTTTCGTAGATGCCGCTGCGCCAGCCCGACCGCATCCGGTCCTCGTTGTTGCGCGATGCTCCACGATCCGGCACGCCATGAGCCCCTTCGTCCCGTTCCGTGGGACGAGCAAAAGGTGCGACAGGAGATCCGGCGCGTCGTCGCGGATACGGAGGCGCGTTTCACCGGGGATCGCTATTGGCCGGTGCATCCGCTCGACCGCGAAGGCGGCGAGGTCGGCGGGTGCGGCGAGACGCCCCTCTATCACGGCGCATGCGGCGTGCTCTGGGCGCTGCATCATTTGCAGGCCACCGGCGCCGTCACCCTGACGCGCAGCTACCTGCCCGAGCTGGACCGCCTGCTCGAGCGCAACCGCGCCTGGCTCGGCGCATCCGCGCAGTCTGAGCGCGCGTCGTTCCTGATGGGCGACACGCCCACTCAATTGATGGCGTACGGCGTCACGCCGACGGTGGCGATCGAACGTGAGCTCGACCTGCTGATCGCGGGCAACATCGAGCATCCGGCGCGCGAGCTGATGTGGGGCTCGCCCGGCACGCTGCTGGCCGCGCTCTTCCTGCACGAGCGAACCGGACACCGGCGCTGGGCGGAGCTGTTTCGCGCGACCGCCGGCGCGCTCTGGGGGCAACTCCAATGGTCGTCCGAGGAGCGTTGCTCGTACTGGGCGCAGGATTTGTACGGCCGGCGGTCGAACTATCTCGGCGCCGTCCACGGATTCGTCGCGACGGCGTTGCCGCTGATCCGGGGACGGGGCCTGTTGCAACCCGACGCGTGGAACGCGTGGGAGCGATGCATCGTCGACACCGTGAGACGTACCGCCGATCGCGAGGGGGCGCAGGTCAACTGGCGCCCGCAACTCGACCGTACGGGCGATGCGCAGAAGAAGCTCCTGCAGTTCTGCCATCGCGCCCCCGGCTTCGTCATCTGTCTCGCGGCGATGGAGACGAGCGCGCTCGATGACCTGCTGCTGGCAGCCGGTGAAACCGTGTGGTCGGCCGGGCCGCTGGCCAAGGGTTCCAACCTGTGCCACGGCACGGGCGGCAACGGTTACGCATTCCTGAAGCTTCACCAGAGGACCGGTGGCGTGGAATGGCTCGAGCGCGCGCGGGCCTTTGCGATGCACGGCATTGCGCAGACGCGCGCGCATGCGGAATTCCACGGCCAGGGACGATACTCGCTGTGGACCGGCGATCCCGGCTTCGCGGTGTATCTGTGGGATTGCGTGCGCGGGGCCGCGCAGCTCCCGACGCTGGATGTGTTCTACGCCGGGTAGCTCGAACATCGGTGCGCAAGGCGCCGAAGACCGACGATCGCGCGTTGGCGTCGCATTGTCCAAGCCGTTGCCGGCCCTCCCGGGTGGGGTATCGTCACGAGCAACGAATTCACGAAGGACGCGCATGACGGATCCCGTCCATGCCCTCGTGCTGGACCTGCTTGAATGGATCGGCCCTGCGGCGCGACCCTACGCCGAGGTCATCGACGCGTGGCGCACCTCGTGTCCACGCCTGCCGGTCTGGGAGGAAGCTAATGCCCGCGGGTACGTCGGGCACGCGCACCACGGGGGGCACCGGGCGCCAGGTGTTCGTCACTGAGTCGGGCGCCCGGGCGCTCGCAACCTTGCGCAGCAGGAAAACTTCCCCGTCGGGTGGTCGCGCAACTTCGGCAGACTCGGCCGCGGAACCACGGTAGCCGACGGTGGAACCCGGGACTTCGCGCGGCACCTGCCTGTGCGGGCGGGTCCGCTTCAATGCCCGATGGCCGTCGCGCTGGGTGGCCCACTGCCACTGCACGCGGTGCCGGCGCGCCCATGGCGCGGCGTTCGTCACCTGGGCCGGCTTCGACACGGCGTCGGTTCAGGTCGATGATCCAGCAGCGTCGCTTCGCTGGCACGTCGCCGCCGAAGGCGGGTTGCGTGGCTTCTGTGGCGAATGCGGAAGTCCCATGTTCTTCAGGTCGGAGCGCTGGCCGGGCGAGCAGCACGTCGCGCGGGCGCTGTTCGCCGATCCCCTCGATGCCGCGCCGCAAGCGCACGTCTACTACGAGACGCACGTCGATTGGCTGGAGGTCGAGGACGACCTCCCCAAGAGAGCCAGCGTCGCGTAGGCGGGCGTTTGCGTACATTCAGCGGCCCCGATCCGGTTGCCATGCCTCCTCATCGCGTGGAATACATGCCACGTTCGCGGTGAGGACATGGCCGCTTGGTTCGTAGCGCTTCGAGCGCCTCGTCACCCTCGTAGCGCGGACGACGGTGCGTTGGCTACTTGGTCTTGCGTGCACCGATGTCGGCGTCCCAGCGGCGATAGGCCTCGACGATGGCCTTCGCATCGAGCGTCGGCACGTGCGGGTACTGCGCGAGCCACGTGTCGTACTCGGGACGGCCGAACTCCCTGATCGCGTCCTGGCTCTCCTTGGGCGCCATCGACAGCGGCACGTTCTTCACCGCGGGGCCGGGATAGAAGTAGCCCTTGTCGTAGGTGAGCGCTTGGGCTTCCGGCGTGAGCAGATAGGCCATCAGGTCGAGCACCACGGCGAGCTTGTCGGGCGCGATGCCTTTCGGAACCGCCATGTAGTGCGCGTCGTTCACCCAGGTCATGTTCTTGAACGGCGTGACCTTGAATTCCTTCGGCACGATGCCGAGAATGCGCGGATTCAGGTCCCACCCGGTCATCGTGACCGTCATGTCGCGCGAGCCTTCGCCCAGCTCCTTCATCACCGCGCCAGTGCCCGTGGTGTAGTACTCGATGCACGAATCGAGCTCCTTTAAGTAGGCCCAGGTCTTCTCCCACCCCTTGGCGGGGTCGCGCGGATCGGTGTCGCCGAGGATGTAGGGAAGTCCCATGATGAACGTGAAGCCGGGCCCCGAGTTCGCGGGCCGCGCGTATGCGAATCGATTGGGGTTGGCCTTGCACCACGCCAACAGCTCCTGCGGCGTGGTGGGCACCTGCTTCACCTTGGCCGGGTTGTATTCGAGCAGCGGTCCTGCGGGCATGAACGTGACGACGAGCGCTTGGCTCTGCGCGAGATCGTTCATTCTGCGCGCGGCCGGCAGGTAGTTGTCGAGCACGTTCGGAAACTTGGCGGCGAAGTCGGGCATGAGCCTGACCCAGAGTCCCTGGTCGACGCCTGCCGACAACGCCCCGACTCCGGTGAGCACGAGGTCGATGTCGCTGCGTCCGGCTCCCTGCATGGCCTTGAGCTTGCCCGCGAGCTCCGGCGCCGGCGCCTTGGTGAACGTGACCTTCGACACGAGGTCGGGATGCTTCGCCTGGTACGCCTCGATGGCGCCTTGCGTCAGCGCGAGGTCGCCGGCGACGTCCACGACGCTGAGCGTGACGGGGCTTTTCGGGAGCGCGGGCGTTTGCGCATCGACCGGAGGCAGCGCGAGCAGCGCGAACGCCGCGAGCGCCGCTAAAAGCGCAGTGCGGGCCGGTGCGAGCGCACGTCGGGCATGCGCTGCCCGGGATTTCGTGCCAGTGCGATGAGCTTTCATCCGTTCTCCTCCATCGTGGGTTCGCGACCTCTGGTGGCTGCGGCCGTGCGGGTCGGCAGTCGCTGGCAGCGCACGCTGCGCAGGTCGGCCGTGGGGCGCATCATATGCCTTCCGTACGCATCGCGTGGCGTCATGCCCGAGCTTTCCACCAAGCCGTTCGCGTTGCGCCAGACCTCGCTCGAGGATGCTCCCGCGCTCGAGCGTCTCATCGTCGAATCGGTGCGCGCGCTCAGCCGGGCGGACTACAGCGGCGAGCAGATCGACGCCGCCTTGGGTACGGCGCTCGGACTCGATCGCGAGCTGATCCGGGACGGCACGTACTTCGCCGTCGAGTCCTCGGCCGGGATCGTCGGGTGTGGCGGATGGAGCCGGCGCGAGACGCTGTTCGGTGGCGACGGCGGAACGGGCCGGCAGTCGCGGCTCCCCGACCCTGCGCGCGAGGCGGCGCGCCTTCGCGCGTTCTTCGTGCGGCCCGACTGGTCGCGCCGCGGCATTGGGCGAGCGTTGATCGCACGGTGCGAAGGCGAGGCCAGGGCGGCGGGGTTTCGGTCGATGCAACTGATGGCCACGTTGCCCGGGGCACGGCTGTATCGCGCGTCCGGCTACCTGGGTCACCAGCGCATTCCGCACGTGTTGCCCGATGGCACGACCATCGAATTCATCCCGATGGCCAAACCGCTGGACTGATCGCGAGCGCCGCAGATGCCCCGCACCGAGCCTGCGTAGCCTCAGCCCAGCATGTCCGCCCAGATGCTGCGCGCCCACGCGAGGCCGTAGTCGCCTTCGACGACGCTCTTCGCGCTCGACAATCCGCCCGATCCGGGCACCGCGGCATAGGTGCGCTGCGACGTTTCGTAGCGATGCACCGAGGCGACGTGCACCGCCTCGCGGTCGTTGATGAAGCTGTAGCAGGTGTTGTTGAGGGTCGGGGGCTCGTAGTCGCGCCCGGCGAGCGCTGCGAGGATCGCGCCGGCCGCCGCTTTGCCGTGCTGGTTCGCCATGTGACCCGATTTCGGCATCGCCGGCGCGATCTGGATCGCGTCACCCAGCACGTGCACACCCGGTACTCGGATCGATTCGAAGCTGCGGAAATCCACCTCGCACCATCGATCGTTGACCGTGATGACGCCAGCCTGGCGGGCGATATCGCCGGCGCCGTTCGGTGGAATGACGTTGAGCACGTCGGCGTGCTCGTCGTCCGCGGTCTCGAAGCGTGCAGTCGACGTGGTCGGGTCGATCCCCGTGAGCACGTAGTCGGGACGGTACTCGACGATGCCGGCGTAGTCGTCGCTCCAGGCGCGCATGAACAGCGCTTTCTTCGACTGTACGTCCTCGTTGCCGTCGAGAATGAGGACCTTGCTGCGCGGTTTCGCGCGCTTGAAGTACCACGCCACCTGGCACGCGCGTTCGTAGGGGCCCGGCGGGCAGCGGAAGGGCGCACGCGGGATCGAGATCGCAAAGACGCCACCGTCGTGCATCGCCTCGAGCTGACGCCGCAATGCAGCAGTCTGCGGACCCGCCTTCCAGGCGTGCAGGTAGCGCGCCCGCGCGGCATCGCTCCCCATGCCCTCGATGCGGTCGAAGTCGAAGTCCACGCCGGGCGACAGGACCAGCCGATCGTAGGGCAGCGCCGCGCCCCGAGCCAGGCGGACCTGGCGGCGCTCGATGTCCACGGCCGTCGCGTTATCGTTTACGACGCGCACGCCGCGCTGCGCGAGGCGCTCGTATCCGACCGTGATCTGCGCCATCGTGCGGCTGCCGCCGAGCACGAGATTGGACAACGGACACGAGACGAACGCGGCACGCGCTTCGACGAGCGTGACGTCGACGGTGTCGCCGCCCCACAGCTTCAGGTACCGTGCCGCGCTCGCGCCCCCGTAGCCGCCGCCGACCACCACCACCTTCGCAAGCGGCCGCCGCACCGCAACGGAGGCGCAGCCGGTGCTCGCCGCGGCGAGTGCAAGGGCGGCGTTGCGGATGAACGCGCGCCGGCCATTCATCGAGCGACGTCGCGGCTGGCGATGGCTTCGGCGATGAGGTCGATCTCGCGGTCGGTATATCCCTTGGCGAGCTGAGGCATCACGGTTCCGGGACGCTCGCCCGACTTGAACGCGCGCATGGCCTGCGCGACCTGGGCGCGTGGCATTCCCGCGAGCGCGCGAAGTGGGCCATCCCCGCGGTCCGTCGTGGCATGGCACGCCGCGCAACCCGCGGCCATGGAGCGCGCGTCCTGGGCGCAGGCAACGTGCGCGCCGCATGCCAGCGACAATAGGCCGATACCGGCGATTCGATGCATGAGCATCCAACGAAGAGCGGGGCGCGACGACAGTAGCATGGAGTCTCGAGCGCGCCGGCCAGCCCCAGCCACCCGCCGATGGCCGCGACTGCGCCGGAAACAGTTTCCACTGGGCGGAGCCGTTCGGTCAGAGATCATTCTGCCCCCGTCGTATTGTCAAGTTAGCAAGAACAGTTGCTTACGACGTCTCAACTGACCCCGACGCCCACGGATGCGACGTCTGAACGCGCAACGCAGCAACGTTTATGGCGATTAGCGCCCCATCATTTCCGCCAGACGAAATCAAATTTTAACCATTTGTTTTGATGGAATTTAAATCTTGATGCAATGCGGCATGTCGACTTGTAAAGCCCGTGATGCTGCGCTAGTGTGCAAGGGCCGATCGCGACCCGCCGCCGCCGTTACCGCGCTGCGTGCGAAGGGTCCGTCGAGCGCGCGCCATGGGCGCCGAGCCATCCTCGGCGCCGCGGCCGCCGCGCGGTCGGCCGCGACGATTCTTGCCGGCGCACGCGCCACCGCGACCCGCGCCGCCCGACCAATCGCCGGCTTTGCGCCGGCACCGCGGCATTCGATGGGAGCGTCATGAACTACGACCTGGAAGCAGCGCGGTTGAAGAAGGATTGGGCGGAAAGCAGCCGCTGGAAAGGCATCCAGCGAACCTACTCCGCCGAGGACGTCGTACGGCTGCGCGGCTCGGTGCACATCGAGCACACGCTCGCGCGCCGGGGCGCAGAGAAGCTGTGGGAGCTGCTGGACACGGAGCCGTTCGTCAATACGCTCGGTGCGCTTACCGGCAACCAGGCGCTGCAACAAGTCAAGGCCGGGCTCAAGGCGATCTATCTGTCCGGCTGGCAGGTGGCCGCGGACGCCAACATCGCCGGTGAGATGTATCCCGACCAGTCGCTTTATCCGGTGAACTCCGTCCCCCACGTCGTGCGGCGAATCAACAACACGTTCACACGCGCCGACCAGATCCAGCACATGGAGGGAAAGGGCGACATCGACTATTTCGCCCCGATCGTCGCCGATGCGGAGGCAGGTTTCGGCGGCGTGCTGAACGCGTTCGAGCTCATGAAGGCGATGATCGAGGCGGGCGCGGCAGGCGTCCATTTCGAGGATCAGCTCGCTTCGGTGAAGAAGTGCGGACACATGGGCGGCAAGGTGCTCGTTCCCACCCGCGAGGCGGTCGAGAAGCTGGTGGCGGCGCGTCTTGCAGCCGATTGCATGGGCGTGCCGACGATTCTGCTCGCGCGCACGGACGCCGAGGCCGCGGATCTGGTGACCTCCGATGTCGACGAGATCGACCGGCCGTTCTGCACGGGCGAGCGTACCGCGGAGGGTTTCTACCGCACGCGCAAGGGGCTCGACCAGGCGGTCTCGCGCGGACTGGCCTATGCGCCGTATGCGGATCTCATCTGGTGCGAGACGGGCCGGCCGGACCTGCAGTTCGCGCGCGCATTCGCCGAGGAGATCCAAACGAAGTTTCCGGGCAAGATGCTCGCCTACAACTGCTCGCCGTCGTTCAACTGGCGCAAGAACCTCGACGACGGCACGATCGGGCGTTTCCAGCGCGAGCTCGGCGCGATGGGCTATAAGTTCCAGTTCATCACGCTCGCGGGATTCCACAGCCTCAACTACTCGATGTTCAACCTGGCCTACGGTTACGCGCGCGACAATATGAAGGCCTTCGTCGAGTTGCAGGAAGCCGAGTTCGCCGCAGCCGCCAAGGGCTTCACGGCGGTGAAGCACCAGCGCGAGGTGGGCACCGGCTATTTCGATGCGGTCACGACAACGGTGCAGGGCAACCAGTCGTCCACCACGGCCTTGCGCCATTCGACCGAGGACGAGCAGTTCTTCGATGCGCCGGCGGCCGGACTACACGTCGCCAACGGATAGATCGCAACGATTGCGCGGCAGGGCGGCCGCTCCGGTGTTCGTGCGCAGGGTCCGCAGGCCGGGCCGCTCAGGCGGCGCCGGTGGCGACCGGATGGCCACGATCGGCCACCCATTCGCTCCAGGAGCCGGGGTACAGGCGCGGCAGGGGATAGCCTGCCACGGCCATCGCGAGTACGTTGTGGCAGGCGGACATGCCCGACCCGCAGTAATGCACGATGTCCTCAGCCGAACGTCCGCGCAGCATCGTCTCGAACTCGGCGCGCAGCTCGTCGGGCGGACGAAACCGGCCGTCCGGGCCGACGTTGCGGACATAGGGGTGGTTCAGCGCGCCGGGAATGTGTCCGGCCACGGGATCGACGGGCTCCACCTCGCCGCGATACCGCTCCGGCGCGCGGGCATCGACCAGCAACAGCGTGTGACGGGGCAGGCTCGCTGCCACGCCCGCGGCGGCAACGGTAGGCAGCACGCGCGACACGCCGAACATGACCGCGCCCGTCGCCGGCGGTGCGAGGCTCACGGGATGGCCGGCGGCGATCCAGCCGGCGTAGCCGCCGTCGAGCACCGCGACGGCGTCGTGGCCAAGCCAGCGCAGCATCCACCAGAGCCGCGCGGCGAACATGCCATTGCCCTGGTCGTATGCCACCACCTGGCGCGATCCGTCGATGCCGAGACGGCCGAGCGTTGCCGAGGCCGCTTCGGGCGTAGGCAGCGGATGACGACCGTTCCGGCCGCTCCTGGCCCCGGACAGGTCACGGTCGACGCTTGCGAAGCGCGCGCCCGGCACGTGTCCGGCGCGATACTGCTGCTCACCCCAGCTCTCGGGTTGCGCGAGGTCGTGCCGCACGTCGACGATGGCGAGCCCGGGATCGCCAAGGCGCGCCGCGAGATCCGCCCCGCTGATCAACGGGCCGAAGGCTGCTCGCTCAGAGGTGGGCAATGTGGGCTTCCATTTCCCTGCGGTAGAACTCGTGGAAGTGCTGCATCCCGTCCTCCATCGGCGACTGGTAGGGGCCGACCTCGCTGCGACCCTGGCGAAACAGCGCGCGGCGGCCGGCGTCCATGCGCTCCGCGATCTCGTCGTCTTCTTTGGCCGTCTCGCGATAGGCCGCCTGCTCGGCGTCGACGAAATCCCGCTCGAACAGCGCGATGTCCTCGGGATAGTAGAACTCGACCACGTTGAGCGTCTTGTCGACGGCCTTGGGGATGAGCGTACTCACGACCAGCACGTGCGGATACCACTCGACCATCACGTTCGGATAGTAGGTGAGCCAGATGGCGCCCTGGCGGGGCTGCTCGCCGCGGTAGTAGTCGAGCACCGCCTGGTGCCAGCGTTCGTAGGTCTGCGTGCCGGGCTTGGCCAGCGCGTTGTTGAGGCCGACGAACTGCACCGACGCCCAGTCGGCGAAGTCCCAGCGCAGGTTGTCGCAATCGACGAACTGCCCGAGGCCCGGATGAAACGGCTCCACGTGGTAATCCTCGAGATACACCTCGATGAACGTCTTCCAGTTGTAGTTGCATTCGTGGAATTCGACGCGGTCGAACACGTAACCGGCGAAATCCAGGTCGTGGAGCGGCAGCTTCGCGAGATCGGCCGCGACGTCACGCGGACCGTCGAACAGCAAGCCGTTCCAGTCGACGAGCGGCGAGCGGTCGAGGTTGAGGCACGGCTTGTCCGGAAAATGCGGCGCGCCGAGCAGCTCGCCCTGGAGATCGTACGTCCACCGGTGAATCGGGCACACGATGTTGGGCGCGTTGCCGTTGCCGTTCAACATGATGGCCTGGCGGTGCCGGCACACGTTCGAGATGAGCTCGACGCCATTGGCGTTGCGCACCAGTGTTTGCGCGTTGTCGCGCGCCGAGAGCACGTGATAGTCGCCCGGCTCGGGGACCATCAGCCGGTGGCCGACATAGTTCGCGGCGCGCGGCAGCAGCAGGCGCCGCTCGGCCTCGAACACGCGGGGATCGACATACCAGGAGGCGGGCAGCTGCGACGCAGCCTGCCGCAGCCGCGCAGCGGTAGCGAGATCCGACATCGATGCACCCTTTCACGTGTTGCACCAACCCAACCCAACAACCCGGGACGCTTGCGGCGAAATGGATGCCGCCCCGGACCGCTTTGCCAAGTCGGCCACGCGAAAGTCTCGCGCGGTGGTCCGTTTCAGCCAGGACCACCTTCAAAGGCCGCGTCGTCAAACATGCTAGTATATTGGGCTCGCTCGGCCAGGGTCAAGACGCGCCCGTCGATTTCTGCTCGCTTCAAAAACGTCCGAGGTTGCGGGCCCCACGAGCCATTTCTATCATGACCGCCGAAAGTCCCGCGAGTTTCGAAGCTGCCCTCGCGGAGCTCGAGGCGCTCGTGGCCACCATGGAATCCGGCCAGCTCCCGCTCAAGGAATCGCTGGGCGCGTACGAGCGCGGCGCGAAGCTCCTCGCGTATTGCCAGGAATCGCTGCGCGATGCGCAGCAGCAGGTCGACGTGCTCGAGAAGGGCGTGCTCAAGTCGTTCCGCCCCGATGTCGAGGGCGATGCCTAGCGACAGCCCATTCGCGGCGTGGTCCCACACACGTGTCGCACGCATCGAAGGCGTGCTCGAGCGCGTGCTCGATGCGCCGCAGGAGTGCCGGGGCCGGCTGCACGACGCCATGCGGTATGCCGCGCTCGGCGGCGGCAAGCGGATCCGCCCGCTGTTGGCCTACGCGGCGGGCGAGGCCGCCGGGGCGAATCCCGCGGACGTCGACGCCGCCGCCGCGGCGGTCGAGCTCATCCATGCGTATTCGCTGGTGCACGACGACCTTCCGTGCATGGACGACGATGCGTTGCGCCGCGGCCGCCCCACCTGTCATGTCGCGTTCGATGAGGCGACCGCGCTGCTCGCCGGTGATGCGCTGCAATCGCTCGCCTTCGCCACGCTCGCCGGCGCGGGCACCGTGGCATCCGCGCGAGCCTGCGCGATCCTGGCCAAGGCCGCCGGGGGGGCGGGCATGGCGGGGGGCCAGGCGGTCGACCTGGCGGCAACCGGCCACGCGCAGTCCGAATCCGCGCTCGCCGAAATGCACCGGATGAAGACCGGCGCGCTGATCGGCGCGGCGGTGCGGCTGGGCGCCGCGGCCGGCCGGCCGCTTGCACTCGCGCAAGCACGCGCGCTCGACGAGTTCGTCGCGGCGGCCGGGCTCGCATTCCAGGTCGCCGACGACATCCTGGACGTCGAGGGCGCCACGGCCACGCTCGGCAAGACTGCCGGCAAGGACGCCGCGCAGGGCAAGTCGACCTTCGTCACGGCCCTCGGCATGCCGGCCGCGAAGGCGCGCCTTGCTACGCTGCGCCACGCGGCGCACGACGCCCTCGCGCCTTTCGGCGCCGGCGCGCGGCGGCTTCGCGAGCTCGCCGACTGGATCGTCGATCGCAATCGCTAGAGCCGCCGCAAGAAGCCCTACGCTATCATTGCCTTGCCATGAATCGACCCGAGCAGCCCGCCCACCTGATGCCCATGCCCGATACGCAGGGCGCCGCCGACGACCGCGACATCGCGATCGACGCGGTCGGCATCAAGGGGCTCCGCTATCCGTTGCCGTTCGTCGACCGCGACGGCGTAGCGCGCACCACCATCGCCACGTGCAACGTGTACGTCGCCCTGCCCGCCGATCGCAAGGGCACGCACATGTCGCGCCTCGTAGCGCTGCTCGAGGAGCGCGCCATGCCGGGCGCGCCGCCACTCAGCGTCGGCGGGCTCGCCCCGCTGCTCGACGACCTGGTCGCGCGCCTCGAGGCGCCGGGCGGGCGGATCGAGCTCGCGTTTCCCTATTTCGTCCGCAAGCTCGCGCCCGTCTCGGGCGTGGCGAGCCTGCTGGACTACGACGTATCGCTCGCCGCCTCGCGCGACGCGCGCGGGTTCGCCTCCACCGTGTCGGTGACGGTCCCGGTGACGTCGCTGTGCCCGTGCTCCAAGGAGATCTCGGACTACGGCGCCCACAACCAGCGCTCGCTGGTGACGATCGGCGTGCGGCCGCGGGCACCGGTGTTCGTCGCCGAGCTTGTGCGCATCGGCGAGGAGGAAGCCTCGGCCGAGCTGTACGGCATCCTCAAGCGCGTGGACGAGAAGTACGTAACCGAGCGCGCGTACGACCATCCTCGCTTCGTCGAGGACCTCGTGCGCGGAGTTGCCGCGCGCCTGGCCGCCGACCCGCGCTTCGCCGGTTTCGTGGTCGAGGCCGAGAACTTCGAGTCGATCCACAACCACTCGGCCTACGCCCGCATCGCGCGGGGCTGGTAGCCGTCCGGGCGTCGTCCGTCGCGGGCCGCCGCTGCCCGTCGCAACCGGGTCCTGCCAGGGTCCGCCGGCGCCTAGAATGGAGCTGCCCCCGGCCGCCTCGATCCTTGATGCCGCTCGCCCAACTCGCCCAGCGCTACACGGCCTTTTCCGAACGCGTGCTCGCCTCGCTGTCCGAGATCGAGCGGCGCGACGTGCGCGCGTTCGACGCATGGTTCCACCGCGAGCGCGGTTGGCGCACGCTGTTGGCGATCATCGCCGCCACGACACTGGTGGCGTTCGTGGCCTCGGTGCTGCCGTGGAACATGTCGTTCCTCGAGGCCGCGATCCTTTTCAATGCCGTCGTCCTCACGCTGCTGTGGACCGGCTTCACCGCCTGGTTCGGGTATCGCAAGTTCCATGGGAAGGTGCTGCGCTTCACGCTCGTCACCATGGCAGCGGGCGTGCTCGCGGGCTGCCGCGGCGCCTCGGCGGTCGACCTCATGTACGGCCGCCCCCCGTACGCGTGGATCTTCGACAGCGCCAAGCTGCGGCACGTGGTCACGGCGCTCATCGTGATGGGCTTCCTCTACATGGGTTTGGTGGCGCTGATCGCGAACCTGCGCAATCGCGAATACGCGGCGCTCACGCGCCATCTCGAGGGTGAGGCCCGCCAGAGCGCGCTGCAGCGGCAGCTCGCCGAATCGCAGCTCAAGATGCTGCAGCTGCAGATCGAGCCGCATTTCCTGTTCAACACGCTGGGCAGCGCGCAGCAGCTCGCCGAGAAGGGCGCACCCGACGCCGCGCGGCTGATCGCCGACCTGATCCGCTTCCTCCGGGCCGCCACCCCGGTGCTGCGTCGCGAGTGGGCGCCGCTGGCGGACGAGGCAGCCATGATCGAGGCGTATCTCGCGATCATGCGCACGCGCCTCGGACCTCGCCTCGATTACCGGATCGACGTGCCGGCGGCACTCGGCCTGCTGCCCGTGCCGCCGGGCATGCTCATCACGCTCGTTGAGAACGCGATCAAGCACGGGATCGAGCGGCGCGCCGGCGGGGGCAGCCTCGCCGTCACCGCGCGCCTGGACGCTCAGGAGGCGGCGCTGGTGCTGACCGTCGCCGACACGGGCGCGGGCCTCGGCAGCGGCGCGCCGGGGCAGGGCATCGGGCTCGCCAACATCCGCGAGCGGCTCGCGTTGCTGCACGGCGCTGCGGCCTCGCTCGAGCTCGAGGAGAACGTGCCGCGCGGTTTCGTCGCACGCCTCAAGCTGCCGCTCGAGCCGCCGGTCGCGCCGGCAATGGCGCGCGACGCGACGGGCGCGGTGTAGGCCCGGTGAGCGCGCCCACCGCGATGATCGCGGAGGACGAGCCGCTGATGCGCGAGCGACTGAAGGAAAAGCTGGCGGATACATGGCCGGAGCTCGACATCGTCGCCGAGGTGGCCGACGGCAACGCCGCGCTCGAAGCGTTCGCGCTGCATCGCCCGCAGCTCGCGTTCCTGGACATTCGCATGCCGGGGCAATCGGGGCTGGATGTCGCCGCCGCCATCGGCCACGAGTGCCACGTGGTGTTCATCACCGCGTACGACGACTACGCGCTGAAGGCGTTCGAGGCGGGCGCGGTCGACTACCTTCTGAAGCCCGTCGAGGCGGACCGGCTGGCCGCGGCGATCGAGCGCGTCAAGCGCAACCTGTCGAAGCCCCCGGCGGACCTGACCGCCCTGGTGCAGCAGCTGCGCACTTCGCTCTCGCAGGGACCGGCGCGGATGAAGTGGATCAAGGCCGCCGTGGGCAAGCAGGTCAAGCTGATCGCGGTGAGCGACGTCGTGTATTTCCAGTCCGACGCGAAATACACCCGCGTCGTGCTGGTCTCGGGCGAGGCGCTGATTCGCACGCCGCTAAAGGAGTTGATGGCCGACCTCGACCCGGACCGGTTCTGCCAGATCCATCGAGGGACGATCGTGAATCTCGAGGCCGTGGCGGGCGTGTGGCGCGAGGATGCGGAGCGGCAGTTCGTGCTGTTGAAGAACCGGCAGGAGAAGCTGCCGATCTCGCGTCAGTTCACGCACGTGTTCAAGCAGATGTAGAGGCGCGCGCGCCGCGCTGGCGCGGGCTGCCTGGGTGCCTCCGCTCGTCCGGATGAGCGACTAGAGCCCGAGCAGGTCCTTCAGGAACTGGGTCATCGCCGCGAAGTAGTAATCGGCGTTGTCCTTGCGCGCAAAGCCGTGCCCTTCGTTGTCGGCAAGGATGTAGCCCACCGGGACGCCGCCTCGCCGGACCGTTTCCACGATCTGTTCGGCTTCGGTGTAGGGCACGCGCGGATCGTTGCGGCCATGCACCACCAGCAGGGGCTTGCGGATGCGCTCGGCATGGGTCACCGGCGAGATGCGCGTGAGGACTTCGCGCATCGCCGGGTCGCGCTCGTCGCCGTATTCGACGCGCCGCAGGTCGCGCCTATAGCTCTCGGTGCGCTCGAGGAACGTTACGAAGTTGGCGATGCCGACGATGTCCACGCTGCCGGCGATCCGGTCCGAATAGAGCGTCGCCACCGCGAGGCTCATGTAGCCGCCGTAGCTGCCGCCGATCACGGCAACGCGCGCAGGGTCCAGGTCGGGCTGGGCGGCGATCCAGTCGAACAGCGCGCCGATGTCGCGCACCGAGTCCTCGCGCTTCGGGCCGTTGTCCAGCGACACGAACGTGCGTCCGTAGCCGCTCGACCCGCGCACGTTGGGCTCGATCACCGCGATGCCGAGCTGGTCGATGAGATAGTTGTAGCGCCCCATGAAGCCGGGGCGAGCCTGTGCTTCCGGGCCGCCGTGGATGTCGACGAGGACGGGGCGGCGGCCGGTGAAGCGTGCCGGAGGGCGGGTCAGGAAGCCGCGGATGGTGCGGCCGTCGAAGCTCGGCCATTCGATCGTCCGCGCGGCGGCGAAGCCGCGTGCGTCGAGTCCCGCGACCGTGGTTTCGGTCCAGCGCGTCAGGGTGCCGCTGGCCACGTCGACCGACCACACGTCGCTCGGGCTCTGCGCCGAGTTGAGGTTGAAGGCCAGGTCGTGCGAGTTCTCGTGCCATACCGCGTTCGACACCGTGCCCGGCGGGAGCGCCGGTGCGGGGCGCTTGCGCAGCGTGTCGGCGTCGTAGAGCAGGAGCACGCCGTTGCCGCCGCGATTGACCACCAGCGCGATCGTACGGCCGTCCGGGGACAGCGCGAGCTGCTCGACGTCGGCGTCGGGGGGCCCGAATGCGTGCAGCGCGCCGGTCGCCAGCGTCAGGCGCGCGGCCCGGCGGAACTCGCCCCCGTCGTCCGTGGCCAGCAGGAGGCTGCGGCCGTCGCGCGCGAACTTCACGTCGCTGCTCGACACGCGCCGGGTGGCGCCGTTCGCCGGGTGCACCTGCGTGCGCCGTCCCGTCGCGAGGTCCATGACGTGCACGCGCGCGTCCTCGATGGACCGATACTCCACCATCGCTACGCGGCGATCGTCGAACGAGAAGGAGAAGTCGCCCCATCCGGCGCCCGGCAGCGTCGCTACGGCGCGCGCCGCCTGTGAATCGAGTGGGTCGAGGAGCGTAATGGCCTGCGTGGGCGCCTCCTGGCGGCCTGTGCGGTCGAGTGCGACGGAGCCGACCAGGAAGCGCGTGCGCGCATGATTGCGCGCCAGCACCTCGCTGCGCCGGTCGGGGTCGGTCAGTCCGACCGGCTCCGCAGCTCCAGGGTCGAGCCGGAACAGTCGCGTCTGCTCGTTGCCACCCGTATCGCGCACGAACACCAGCGTATCGGGGCGCTGGTGCAGCCACGCGCCGCTGCGCACAGGCTCCGCGTAATCGGTGAGCTGCTCGAGCGGGGCGAGCGGTGCGGCGACGCGATGAAGCTGCGCGGTATTGCGGGCCCGGGTTGCGACAATCAGCTCGCGGCGCACGGGATGCCACGACGCGACCACGCGCGGCCGGAATTCGGTGTACGGCGCCAGCGCCTGCATCAGCGCCGTCGGCACGGGCGCGACGCCGCTAACGGTGAGATGCTCGTTCGGCACGGCGACGTCCTGCCCGGGCGACACGGTCGCCGCGAGGCACAGCACGAGCGCTGCTAGTGCAGAAAGCGGTCGGCGGATGGCAGCGTGCGTGGGCATGGCGGTCTGGGCCGCCGTGCGCGTGCCCGCTGTTAGAATGCGCCGATTGTAGCGGCCTGCCGGCAGCACACGCGCCTGGCCGGCCCTCGGTCATGCTGCCCATCGCCGTCTTCCGGTTCTCGCTCACCGAAGGCCCCGCGCACTTTGCGGAGTGGCTTGACGCGCGGCGCCTGCCGTGGCGGCTCATTGCCATCGATCGCGGCGACCCGATCCCCGACGACCCCACCGCCTTCGCCGGCATCGGCATGATGGGCGGCCCGATGAGCGTCTACGACGCGCTGCCCTGGATTCCGCCGCTCAACGCATTCGTGCGCCGCGCGGTCGAGCGTGGCGTGCCGGTGCTCGGTCATTGCCTGGGCGGGCAGCTGCTGGCGCAGTCGCTCGGCGCGGCAGTGCGCCGCACGAGCACGCCCGAAATCGGCTGGATCGACGTCGAGACGCTCGACGCGCAACGGGCGCGCGAGTGGTTCGGCGGGCGCGCGTCGTTCACGCCGTTCCAGTGGCACTACGATGTGTTCGACCTGCCCGCCGGCGCCACGCCGGTGCTGCGCAATGCGTACAACCCGCACCAGGGGTACGTCATCGACGACCGGCACATCGGGTTCCAGTGCCACGTCGAGATGACCCAAGACCTGGTCAGGACGTGGTGCCGCACCGGCGCGGCGGAGCTGTCAGAGCGCTCGGACGGACCGCTGCAGTCGCGTGACGACATTCTGCGCGAGGCGCCCGCGCGGCTCGCCGCGCTTAACGCGGTGGCCGATGGCATCTACGACCGGTGGGCGCAGGGGTTGCCGGCCTGACGATGGGCGTGATCCGCGCGCTATCCGACCTGTTGATCAACCAGATCGCCGCGGGCGAGGTGGTCGAGCGCCCTGCCGCCGCGCTGAAGGAGCTGCTGGAGAACGCGCTCGATGCGGGTGCGGCGCAGATCGACGTCGACATCGCGGGGGGCGGCATCAAGCGGATGCGCGTCGCCGACGACGGCCACGGCATCGAGCGGGACGATCTACCGCTCGCGCTGGCACGCCACGCGACGTCGAAGATCGCGACGGCGACCGACCTCGAGGCCATCGCCACGCTCGGCTTTCGGGGCGAGGCGCTCGCCTCGATCGCGGCCGTTTCAAAGCTGGCGCTCACCTCGCGTGCGGCCGGCCGACCGCATGCGTGGCGCCTCGAAGTGGAGGGCGGCACGGTGGGGGGAATCGGTCCGGCCGCGCTCGCCGCCGGCACGACGATCACGGTCGAGGAGCTCTACTTCAACACGCCCGCGCGGCGCAAGTTCCTCCGCACCGAGGCGACCGAGTGGGCGCATTGCGACGAAGCGTTCCGGCGCCTCGCCCTCGCGCACCCGCAAACCGGGTTCACGCTCCAGCACAACGCCCGCGTGCAGTATCGGCTGATCGCCGGCGGCCGCCAGGCGCGCGTCGAGGCGCTGCTCGGCGATCCCTTCGTCGCCCAGGGGGCGCGCGTGGAGGCTGCCGCCGGGGACGTCTCGCTCGAGGGCTTCGCGGTGCGGCCGGCTTACGCGGCCGGACCGGGAGGCCAGTACCTGTTCGTCAACGGTCGACACGTGCGCGATCGCATGCTCGCGCACGCCCTGCGCGAAGCCTACCGCGACATCCTGCATCACGACCGGCAGCCGTCCTACGCCCTGTGGCTCACGATCGACCCGCGCCGGGTGGACGTCAACGTGCATCCGCAAAAGCACGAGGTCCGCTTCCGCGACAGCGGTGCCGTGCACCAGTTCGTCCGGCATGCCGTCGACCGTGCGCTGGCAGCGACGGCCGCCGCGCAGCCGGCGGTGTCGGCGGCCGAGCGTCTCGGCATTGCCGCCGCACGGATGCCGCCGCGACCGCCATTCGCGCGGGACGACGTCCGGGCGAGCGGCGCGTTCGCAGCGGGTGGGACCGCGTGGGGATCCGCGCACGGCCAGGCCGGGGCGCAGTCCGGCCTGGCCCTGGCGAGCGGCGAGCCCGCGCCGTTCTACGCGCGGCTCTTCGGCGAACGGATGCCACCTGCCGCAGCGCCCGGCGACGACGACGCACATCCGCTCGGCTTCGCGCTCGCGCAGGTGCATGGCACGTTCATCGTCGCGCAGAATCGTCGCGGGCTCGTGCTCGTCGATATGCACGCCGCGCACGAGCGCATCGTCTACGAGCGTCTGAAGCGCTCGATGGCCGATCGCGTGCCGGTGCAGCCGCTGCTGGTCCCCGTGAGCTTCGCGGCCGAGCCGCTCGAGCTCGTCACCGCCTTGGAGGAAGCGGACGCCCTCGATGCGCTGGGTTTCGCGGTGGCGCCGCTCGGCCCCGCCACGCTGTGCGTGCGCGGCGTTCCCGCGCCGCTGCACGATGCCGACCCGGCGGCGCTGGCGCGCACGGTGCTCCACGACCTCCGCGAGTTCGGCGGCTCGCGCGCGCTCGAGGCGCGCCGCGACGAGCTGCTCGCCGGGATGGCCTGCCACGCCGCCGTGCGCGCCAATCGCGCTCTGAGCGTCCCCGAAATGAATGCGCTGCTGCGCGACATGGAGGCCACCGAGCGTTCGGGCCAGTGCAACCACGGCCGGCCGACGTGGTATGCGCTGTCGCTGGCCGAGCTCGACTCCCTGTTCCTGCGCGGACGCTGAGCGCCGTGCCGATGCCGCGGGCCGCGGCGCACCCGGCTGTGCTCCTGATGGGTCCGACCGCGTCGGGTAAGAGCGCGCTCGCGCTGTCGCTCGCGGAGCGCTTCGAAGGCGAGATCGTGAGCGTCGACTCCGCGCAGGTGTTCCGCGGCATGGACATCGGCACCGCGAAGCCCGACGCAGCCACCCGCGCCCGCGTCGCCCACCACCTGATCGATCTCGTCGAGCCGACGCAGCGCTACTCGGCCGCGGCGTTCGCCGTAGACGCGCAGGCCGCGATCGCGTCGATTCGGGCGCGCGGCGGGCTGCCGATCGTCGTGGGCGGCACCATGCTGTATTTCAAGGCGCTCACCGAGGGGCTGTCGGAGCTGCCGGGCGCCGATGCGTCGCTGCGCGCGCAGATCGACGCGCAGGCCGCACAAAACGGCTGGCCTGCGCTGCACGCGGAGCTTGCGCGCGTCGACCCGGTGCTGGCCGCGCGCGTCGCGCCGCTCGATGCGCAGCGGATCCAGCGCGGAATCGAAGTCCACCGGTTAACCGGGGTGCCGCTTTCCAGGCTGCAAGGGCGGCGCGTCGCACCCGCGATCGACGATCTGCTGCCCGTCGCGCTGCTGCCCGAGCGCGCGCGGCTGCACGTCGACATCGAGCGCCGCTTCGACGCCATGCTGGCGGCGGGGCTGGTCGAGGAGCTGCGCTTGCTTCGGTCGCGCCATGTTCTGCACGAACGGCTCCCGTCGATGCGCACGGTCGGTTACCGGCAGGCGTGGGACTTCCTCGGCGGCACGATCGACCGCGATGAGCTGCGCGAGCGCGGCATCGCGGCGACGCGCCAGCTCGCAAAGCGCCAGTGCACGTGGCTGCGGTCGACGCGGGCGCACATCTTCGATGCGCACGCGGCCGACACACTGGCGCGGATGGGCGAGCTCATCGCCAGTCGGCGGGGCGCGCTGTCCGCGGCCCGCGGGTAGCCCGTTCGGCCGCCGGCGGCGGCGCGTGGGCTCGCGCCCGGCCGCCCAGCGGCGCAATCGCCCTTCCGCCCTGCCGACCTGCGGCACGCCCACCCGGACCGCGACGCGGCGTCAGGCGGCGTGCGCGAGCGCGTGGATCGTCACGCGATTCTTGCCGGCGCCCTTGGCGGCGTACATCGCGGCGTCCGCCGCGGCCATCACGCCGGCCGGATCGTCGGCGTCGTCGGGATAGAGCGCCACGCCGACGCTCGCGCCGATGGGCGTGTCGGCCAGCGGCGGTCGCGCCGGATCGGTCAGGGCGTCGCGCAAGCGCTGCGCCAGCGGCGCGACCTCGCGTGGATCGGTGACGTCGGGCACGGCCAGCGCGAACTGGTTGGCGCCGATGCGCGCCAGCACGTCGCCCTCGCGCGCCGTCTCGCGAAACCGGCGCGCGATCTCGAGCAGCAGGGCGTCGGCGGCATGCGGACCGTGCAGCTCGTCGACGGTCTTGAGGCCGTCGACGTCGATGAACAGGAGGCCCACGTGGCGCATCTCGCGCCGCGCGTGGGCGATCGCGTAGTTCAGCCATTCGCCGAAGAAGCGGCGGTTCGGCAGGCCGGTCGGGACGTCGTGGTTCGCCGTCTGCCGCAGTCGCATCAGCAGGCGGCGGCCGTCGCGCAGGTTGCCGAGGATGATGGCGTAGGCGCCGCTGAACAGCATGACCACCAGCACGCCGAGCATCCAGATCGCGCGCCGGGCGCCCTCGCCATGCTCGCGGGCGAGCGTCCGCGCCTCGCGCGTGCGGAGCGAAACAAGCTCGTCGAGCGCATGGATCTCGCTGCGCAGGCTGTCGCTCCCGGCGTCGGCGCGCCGCGCCGCCAGCACGCGCAGCGCGGGCTCGATGCCTGCCGTGCGTGCCTCCACCGGGGCCTTCAGGGCCGTGAGCCAGGCGGGCGTGACGTCGGCGATGCGGGCAAGATGCACGGCCGCCTCGCGATCGCCGTCGAGGATCGCCTGCACGCGCGCCAGCGTGGCATCGACGGCGGCCGGCGCACGCAGGAAACGCGCGAGATGCGCGTCGTCGCCGGCGAGCAGGTACCGGTTCGCGCTCGATTCCACATTCTCGAGCGTGACGAAGAGCTCGGCCGTGGCACGAGTGGCATCGGCGAGCCGGTCGGCGCGACCGCTGGCCTCGAGATAGTCGCCAGCGCTGGCGACGGCGAACCACGCGGCGAGTGCCAGGAGCAATGCGCCGACCACGAACGCGCCGAGCAGTTTGTACTCGACGGAAAGTCGTTTCACAGTGAGTTTCCGGGGTGCGGGTCGAGAGACAAAGACCATGAAATCAAGCAACCATCGGGCCAGATTGGGGCATAATTCGATACTCGCTAGTTTTCAACGCGTTCCCGTTCAAACCGGCCATTCAGCTTCATGCACCCACGTACGCTGTACGACAAATTGTGGTCCGATCACGTCGTTCGGGAAGAGTCCGACGGCACCGCGCTCCTGTACATCGACCGGCATCTTGTCCACGAGGTGACCAGCCCGCAGGCGTTCGAAGGCCTGAAGCTCGCGGGCCGCAAGCCGTGGCGCGCCGACTCGATCGTCGCGACGGCCGATCACAACACGCCGACCAAGGATTGGGGCCAGGGCATTCGCGACCCCATCTCCCGCCTGCAGGTCGACACGCTGGACGCCAACATCAAGGCCAGCGGCGCCAAGGCCTACTTCCCGTTCCTCGACCGTCGCCAGGGCATCGTGCACGTGATCGGGCCCGAGCAGGGCGCAACCCTGCCGGGCATGACCGTCGTCTGCGGCGATTCGCATACCAGCACGCACGGCGCCTTCGCAGCACTCGCCTTCGGGATCGGCACGTCCGAGGTCGAGCACGTGCTGGCGACGCAGTGCCTGCTGACGCGCAAGTCGCGCTCGATGCAGATCCGCGTCGACGGCCGGCTGCAGCGCGGCGTCACCGCGAAGGACCTGGTGCTGTCGATCATCGGCCGCATCGGCACGGCGGGGGGTACCGGACACGCGATCGAATTCGGCGGCGAGGCGCTGCGCGCGCTGTCGATGGAAGGCCGGATGACCGTGTGCAACATGGCGATCGAGGCCGGCGCGCGGGCCGGGATGGTCGGCGTCGACCAGCGCACGCTCGACTACCTGCGCGGCCGGCCGTTCGCGCCGCAGGGCGAGCGGTGGGATCGCGCCGAGGCGCACTGGCGCAGCCTGGTGAGCGACCCGCACGCGAAGTTCGACGCGACGCACGTGTTCGACGCCGCGCAAGTGCGCCCGCAGGTCACATGGGGCACCTCGCCCGAGATGGTGGTGTCCATCGAGGGCCGCGTGCCCGATCCCGAGCGCGAGCGGGATGCGACGCGACGCGAGGGATTTGCCCGGGCGCTCGAGTACATGGGCCTCGCGCCCGACACCGCGATCACGGACATCCCCATCGACAAGGTCTTCATCGGCTCGTGCACCAACGCGCGCATCGAGGACCTGCGCGAAGCGGCGGCGGTGGCGCGCGGGCGACGGGTTGCCAGCAGCGTGCGCCTTGCGCTGGTGGTCCCGGGCTCCGGCCTCGTGAAGACCCAGGCGGAAGCCGAGGGACTCGATCGCGTGTTCCGCGACGCGGGCTTCGAGTGGCGCGAGCCCGGGTGCTCGATGTGCCTGGCGATGAACGACGACCGGCTCGAGCCCGGCGAGCGCTGCGCATCCACGTCGAACCGCAACTTCGAAGGCCGCCAGGGAGACGGCGGGCGCACCCATCTCGTCAGCCCGGCCATGGCCGCGGCGGCCGCGATCGCCGGCCGCTTCGTCGACATCCGCCGGCTCTCGAGCTGAGGATCGCGCGATGGAGCCATTCCGCGTGCACACCGGGATCGTCGCGCCGCTCGACCGCGCGAACGTGGATACCGATGCCATCATTCCGAAGCAGTTCCTGAAGTCCATCCAGCGCGCGGGCTTCGGCCCCAACCTGTTCGACGCGTGGCGCTACCTCGACCACGGCGAGCCCGGACGCAGCAACGCAGGCCGTCCGCTCAACCCGGACTTTGTCCTGAACCAGCCGCGCTACCGGGGTGCGTCCATCCTGCTCGCCCGGCGCAACTTCGGCTGCGGCAGCTCGCGCGAGCATGCCCCGTGGGCGCTCGCCGACTATGGCTTTCGCGCGATCGTGGCGCCCTCATACGCCGATATCTTCTTCAACAACTGCTTCAAGAATGGCCTGTTGCCGATCGTGCTGCCCGAAGCGGACGTCGACCGGCTGTTCGCCGATGTGGCCGCGTTTCCCGGCTTCATGCTGACCATCGACCTCGAGCGACAGACGCTGGGCACGCAGGACGGCAGCCGCGCGCTTTCATTCGAGGTCGACGCGTTTCGCCGCCACTGCCTGCTGAACGGCTTCGACGACATCGGGCTCACGCTCCAGCACGCGGACGAGATCCGCAGCTACGAAGCCCGCCATCTCGGCGAGCAGCCCTGGCTGGCTTGAGGTGCTGATCGCGCTCCTGCCCGGCGACGGCATCGGGCCGGAGATCGTCGCCGAGGCCGCGTTGCTGCTCGACGCGCTGCGCGAGTCCGGGCTGCCGATCGAGACGGCCACCGCGCCGATCGGGGGCGCCGGCTACGAGTCCGCCGGTGCGCCGCTGCCGCCCGCTACGCTCGCGCTGGCGCAGCGTGCTGACGCCCTGCTCCTGGGCGCGGTGGGCGGCCCGCGCTTCGATGCGCTGCCGCGCGCGCTGCGTCCCGAGCAGGGATTGCTGGCCATTCGCAAGGCGCTCGGCCTGTTCGCGAATCTGCGCCCGGCGGTGCTCTATCCTGAGCTCGCCGGCGCGTCCACGCTGAAGCCGGAGGTCGTCGCGGGGCTCGACGTGCTGATCGTGCGCGAGCTCACGGGCGACATCTATTTCGGGCAGCCGCGCGGTCGGCGCACCAACGCCGCCGGTGAGCCGGAAGCGTTCGACACGATGCATTACGCGCAAAGCGAGATCGAGCGCATCGCGCGGGTCGCCTTCGAGGCCGCCCGCCAGCGGTCATGTCGTCTCACCTCGGTGGACAAGGCAAACGTGCTCGACACGTCGATTTTCTGGCGCGAGGTGGTGACCGCCGTCGCGGCCGGCTATCCCGACGTCGCGCTCGCGCACATGTACGTCGACACCGTGGCCATGGAGCTCGTACGCAGCCCAACGAGCTTCGACGTGATCGTGACGGGCAACCTGTTCGGCGACATCCTGTCCGACGAGGCGTCGATGCTCGCCGGGTCGATCGGCATGCTGCCCTCGGCGTCGCTCGACGCTTCGGGCAAGGGTCTATACGAGCCGATCCACGGTTCGGCGCCCGACATCGCGGGGCAGGATCGCGCCAACCCGCTGGCCACCCTCCTCTCCGTCGCGATGATGTTCCGCTACACCTTCGGCCGCGCGGACGTTGCCGCGCGCATCGAGACGGCCGTGCGCAAGGTGCTGCAGGCGGGACTGCGCACGCCGGACCTTGCGCAGCCGGGCGAGCCGGTGGTCGGCACCCGGGCGATGGGTGCCGCCGTGCGTGCGGCGCTGGCGTGAGCACCTTTGCACCCGCGTTTGCTACCATTGCGTTCATGCGCCATGCCATTCCCTTGGTTGGACATGCGCGGCCCGCGCTGCGCGCCGTGCAGCCTGCGCCGTTTGCCACACTGGCGGTGCGGACCGGCGCCGCGCCGGGTGTCGCGACCACGAAGGCGATCAAGACGACCTGACGCGCGCGTCGCCCCCGCTTCGTCCCCGCGAGCGGCGGAGGACGCGAGAAAAATGCGGGGCAGGGTGGTTCCAATGCGAGTGGGATTCGTCGGCTGGCGCGGCATGGTCGGCTCGGTGCTGATGCAGCGCATGCTCGAGGAGCGCGACTTCGAGCGCCTCGACCCGGTGTTCTATTCCACGTCCAACCGCGGTGGCATCGGGCCGCCGATCGGCCGACCGGCCGGGGCCCTGCGCGACGCCGGCGACCCGGCCGCATTCGACGGGCTCGACGCCATCGTCACCTGCCAGGGCGGCGACTGGACGAGCGCCATGCACCCGCAGCTACGCGCCCGCGGCTTTCGCGGCTACTGGATCGACGCGGCGTCCACGCTGCGGATGAGCGATGACGCCGTAATCGTCCTCGACCCGGTGAACCGCCCGGTGATCGACGCGGCGCTCGCGCGCGGCGTGCGCGATTTCATCGGCGGCAACTGCACCGTGAGCCTGATGATGATGGGGCTAGCGGGCCTGTTCGCGGCGGATCTCGTCGAGTGGATGACGTGCATGACCTACCAGGCGGCCTCCGGCGCGGGGGCGAAAAACATGCGCGAGCTCCTGCAGCAGATGGGCGCGGCGCACGACGCGGCGAAGGCGATGCTCGCCGACCCCGGGGCGTCGATCCTCGACATCGACCGCGCGGTGTCGGGCGTGCTGCGCGACGCGCGTTTCCCGACCGAGCAGTTCGGTGTCCCATTGGCGGGCAGCCTCATCCCATGGATCGATCTGGACCTCGGCAACGGCATGAGCCGCGAGGAGTGGAAGGGAGGCGCGGAGGCCAATCGCATCCTCGGCCGGGGCGGGCCCGGGCTTCCCCCCATCCCGCTGGAGTCGATCTGCGTCCGGGTGGGCACGATGCGCTGCCATGCGCAGGCGCTCACGATCAAGCTGCGTCGTGATTTGCCGCTCGGCGCGATCGAGGAGGCTCTCGCCGGCGGCAACGAATGGGTGCGCCTCATCCCGAACACCCGCGCCGCGAGCATCCGCGAGCTCACCCCCGCCGCGGTCACCGGCCGCCTCGACATCGCGGTGGGCCGGGTGCGCAAGCTCGCGCTCGGGCCGGAATTCGTGGGGGCGTTCACGTGCGGCGACCAGCTCCTGTGGGGCGCCGCGGAGCCGTTGCGCCGCATGCTGCGCATCCTGCCGGCGCATTGAATCGGGGCGCGGGCATGGCGCTTGCTGGATGGGGCGTCAGTCGAGCTTAGTCGAGCGGATTTGGCGCAAGTAGCCGAAGTCCGGTGACGCGGCCCGGCAACGGGGGGTCGCCAGCTCGCGGGTCTTCGCGCCGATGCAACAGTTCGAGGGCGCGCGGATGCCACAACATCTTGTGGCAGGCCAGCGAGGTGCGACCTAGGATTAGCGGTCGCGTGGTCGGTCGGCACGGACATGCCGCAGCGCGGCACATTGTGGCTCACAAGCAGCCGAGCTAACACCGGGGTTTAGCTTGCACCGCTAAATCCATGATGTTATGTTCGCTTGAGCTTGTCATCGGAAGGAATCGGCATGCGCGCAAAACCAATGTTGACCTACGGCCTGGTCGCGGGCGCGCTCGCGCTGCCGGGCCCTGCCCTGGCCCTGGGCCTCGGCAAGCTAACCGTCGATTCCTCCCTCGGACAGCCGCTCTCGGCCCGCATCGAGCTCACGTCCGCCACCAAGGACGAGATCGACTCGTTGTCCGCCCGCGTCGCCGATCCCGGCCTCTATCGCCAGAACAACCTGACCTACCAGGGCGCGCTGTCGCGCACTCGCATCACGCTCGAGAACGTCAGCGGCACGCCTTATCTTCGCGTCACCTCGCCCGTCTCGGTGCAGGAGCCGTTCCTCGACCTCATGGTGGAGTTGAACTGGGCCTCCGGCCGGGTCGTCCGCGAATACACTTTCCTGCTCGATCCGCCGGGCTCGAACACGGCCGTGGCGGCCGCCGATCCCGTCACTCCGGCCCGCGTGGGCACTGCGCCGCGCGCGCCCGCAGTGCGCGCGGAGGCCGCTCCGGCGGTCGCCGCGGCGCCCTCGGCCGGCGGCACGCCTGCCGACGGCAGCTACGCCGTCAAGCGCGGCGACACGCTGTCGAAGATCGCCGCGCAGGTGAAGCCCGCCGAGATCACGCTCGACCAGATGCTCGTCGCCATGTTCCGCGCCAACGAGAATGCGTTCGAAGGCCGCAACATGAACCGCCTGCGTACGGGAACCATTCTCGCGGTGCCTTCGGCCGCCGACGCCGGCGCCACGCAATCCGTCGAGGCCACCAAGCTCGTGCGCGTGCAGTCGACCGACTGGCGCTCGTATCGCGATCGTGTCGCATCCAATGCGCCGGTCGCCGACAGCGCGGGCACCCGCGAATCGGGCGGCCGCATCGGCACCGCCGTCACCGAGGCCACGCCGGCCGCCACGCCGGGTCGAGACCAGATCCGCGTGTCGCGCGAGGCGCGCACCGGTCGCGGCGCCGCCGGCGAGGATTCAGTCGCGCAGGGCAATCAGCTGCGCGAGGCGCAGGCCCGCATCGCGCAGCTCGAGAAGATGGTGCAAGACATGCAGCGCACCCTCGACCTGCGCAACCCGACGCTCGCCGCGGCGCAGAGCCAGGCCGATGCCGCGCGGGCAAAGTCTGCCGCGCCCGCCGCCGCGGCCCCCACCACCAGCGTCGCTGCGCCCATCAGCACGCCGCCGGCGTCGACCGCAACGCCGCCGCCCGTCGTCGCCGCAGCGCCGGCGCCGGTTCCGACGCCCGCAGTCGCCGCGCCGGTCGTAGTGCCGCCCGTGGTGTCGCCCGCGCCGGTCGATACCAAGGCGGCCGACGCCGCCAAGTCCGACGCTAACAAGGATGCCACGGCGCCGGTCATTGCGCCGGCCGTCGCGCCGCCGGTCGTCGCGCCGCCCGTCGTCGATGCGAGCAAGTCGACGGTCACCGACAAGGGCGCGGTCCCGAAGTCCACGAAGGCCAAGGTAGCCGGCAAGGAACCGCCCGGCTTCTTCGAGGACCTGGCCGGCAACATGCCGGGCTGGGCGATCGGCCTCGGCGCGCTCGCCATCCTGGGCGGCATCGCGGCCCTGTTCGCCGCGCGCCGCCGCAAGACGACCAAGTTCGAGGACAGCATCATCTCGGGCACCGACATCAAGACCAACACGGTGTTCGGCTCCACCGGCGGCGGCGTCGTGAACACGGGCGACAACTCGCTCGCGAGCGATTTCAGTCGCGAAGGTCTCGGCAACATCGATACCGACGAGGTCGATCCGATCGCCGAGGCCGAGGTGTATCTCGCGTACGGCCGCGACGCGCAGGCCGAGGAGATCCTGAAGGACGCGCTTAAGAAGGATCCGCAGCGCCAGGAGATCTACCTCAAGCTCCTCGAGATCCATGCGCAGCACAACAAGCCGTCGGCGTTCGAGACGGTCGCCTCCGAGCTCTACGCGGTCAGTCACGGCCAGGGCGAGGTGTGGCACAAGGCCGTCGCGCTCGGCCGCCAGCTCGATCCGGCCAACCCGATGTTCAGCGAAGGCGGCGCGCCGCCGCCGCCGACGGCCGACCGCGCCTCGGAAACCACGCTGGCGATGCAGCCCACGCTGCGCGAGCGCTCCAACGAGCCCTCGATGCATCCGGACCGGCCGCTCGACAACATGATCGACGAGGAAATCTCGATCTCGCCCACGTCGGGCGCACGGCCGAAGACGCCGGCGGACATCCTCGCGGGTGCCGAGGACGCCGTCGAGCGCTCGCGTGCCCCGGTGGCGAGCGCCGAGCGTCCGCGCGCCTCGGCCGTCGACGCGGCGGGCGCGGCCACCGCCGCGCTGGCGGGGGCGCTCGCGGCGAGCAAGGCGAGCTACGACGCCCGCGCCGATGTCGGCAAGGAGCCGAAGTACGATCTCGATTTCCATCTCGACGAGGCGGACAAGCCCGCGCCGATGAAGCGCGTCGACCCGCGCGAGCCGGAGATGGCCATCGCCACCGCCACCGCAGCGGTCGGCACCGCGCCATCGCAGCTCACGCGCCCGGCCGCGGCCCTCGAGCTCGACAAGCTCGACCTGTCTTTCGACCCCGAGCGCTCGACGTTCGAGGATCCGACCCCCTCGGTGCTCGACGGCCAGTGGCACGACGCGGCGACCAAGCTCGATCTCGCCAAGGCCTACCAGGAGATGGGCGATCTCGAGGGTGCGCGCGAGATCCTCCAGGAAGTCCTGCACGAAGGCGACGGCCAGCAGAAGTCGGAAGCCCAGGCACTGCTCGGCAAGCTCGGCTGATCCGGCAACCCGCGGTCGCGACGGCGGTCCCTCCGGGGTCCGCCGTCGTCTTTGGTGCATGCGCACCGCGCCCGCGCCCCAAGCGCGCGCATCATGCGCGGGCACGCAACGTCCGCCCCGCACGGGAACCCGATGCGCTACGCGCTCTGCCTGGAATACGACGGCCGCGGATTCTGTGGCTTCCAGAGCCAGGCCGACGGTTGCGGGGTGCAGGACGCCGTGGAGCGCGCGCTGTGCGCGGTCGCGGCCGGTCCGATCGGCGTGATCGCCGCCGGGCGCACCGACGCGGGGGTTCACGCGACCGCGCAGCTCGTCCATTTCGATACGTCGATCGAGCGCTCCGACACAGCCTGGGTGCGCGGCACCAATGCGCACCTGCCGGCCGCGGTCGCGGTGCGGTGGGCGCAGCCGGTGTCGAACGAATTCCACGCGCGCTTCAGCGCACAGGCGCGCTACTACACCTATTGGCTGCTCGACCGCCCGCAGCGACCCGGCCTCTCCGCCGGACGGGTGGGCTGGTACCATCGTCCGCTCGACGTCGCGCGCATGTCGCAGGCCGCCCGGGCGCTCGTCGGCACGCACGACTTCTCCGCCTTCCGGGCGGCGGAATGCCAGGCGAAGTCGCCGGTGAAGACGCTTAGCGACGTGCGCATCGCGCGCTGCGGCGAGCTTTTGCGCTGCGACTTCGCCGCGACCGCCTTTCTCCATCACATGGTCCGCAACCTGGTCGGCGCGCTGGTGTACGTAGGGGCCGGCAAGCAGCCGGCCGAGTGGATCGGCGCGCTGCTCGCCGGGCGCGACCGCACGCACGCGGCGCCGACCTTCGCGCCGGACGGGCTCTACTTCACCGGCGCGGACTACCCGGCCGCGCACGGCCTGCGTGCAACGCGCCACGAGATGGCGCTTCCGGTCGCGTGACACGGGTGCGGACGCGCGTCAAGATCTGCGGCATCACGCGCATCGCCGACGCCACGGCCGCCGCGCACGCGGGCGTCGATGCGATCGGCCTGGTGTTCTGGACGGGCACGCCGCGGCGCGTTGAGCTCCCGCAAGCGCGGGCCATCGCTGACGCGCTGCCGCCCTTCGTGGCACGCGTCGGACTGTTCGTCGATGCGGACCGCGCGACGGTCGCCGCGGCGCTCGCCGCCGTGCCGCTCGACGTGCTGCAGTTCCACGGCAGCGAGGACGCGGCGTTTTGCCGCTCGTTCGGCCGGCCCTACCTCAAGGCCATTCCGGTAAAGGATGAAATCGATTTGCTAGAATGGGTGTCGCAATTCGACGACGCTGCCGGGATCCTGTTCGACGCCTACCGCCCCGGCGACCTGCCGGGCGGGACGGGCCACGTGTTCGACTGGTCGCGCATCACGGCCGCTTTGCGGGATCGCATGCGGGTGCCGCTCGTGCTGTCGGGCGGGCTGGACGCCCGCAACGTCGGCCGCGCGATTCGCGCGGTTCGGCCGTATGCCGTGGACGTGTCCTCGGGAGTCGAGGAGGTCGATGGCGACGGGTCGCCGCGCCGCGGGCGAAAAGATGCCGCGCGCATAAGGGCGTTCATGCAGGGAGTACGCAGTGCCGATGCAGGACAGCCCGATCTTGACGCCTGACGACGCCGAAACCGCCGCGGCGGCTGCGCGCTACGCGCTGCCCGATGCGGCGGGCCACTTCGGACCCTACGGCGGGGTGTTCGTCGCCGAGACGCTCGTGCGCGCACTCGACGAGCTCAAGGCCGCGTACGCGCGCTATCGCGTCGATCCGGCGTTTATCGCCGAGTTCCGCGACGAGCTCGAGCACTATGTCGGCCGTCCTTCGCCCGTGTATCACGCGCGGCGCTGGTCCGAACGGCTGGGCGGCGCGCAGATCTGGATGAAGCGCGAGGATCTCAACCACACCGGCGCGCACAAGGTGAACAACTGCATCGGCCAGGCGTTGCTGGCGCGCAGGCTCGGCAAGCCGCGCGTCATCGCCGAGACCGGCGCCGGGCAGCATGGGGTCGCCACCGCGACGGTGGCCGCGCGCTTCGGCATGGAATGCGTGGTCTACATGGGGTCCGAGGACGTGAAGCGCCAGGCGCAGAACGTCTTCCGGATGAAGCTGCTGGGCGCCACGGTGGTGCCGGTCGAATCCGGGTCGAAGACGCTCAAGGACGCGCTCAACGAGGCGATGCGCGACTGGGTCACCAACGTCGAGACTACGTTCTACATCATCGGCACCGTCGCCGGACCGCACCCCTACCCGATGATGGTGCGGGATTTCCAGAGCGTGATCGGGGCGGAATGCCTCGTGCAGATGCCTGCCGCGGCCGGGCGCGACCCGGATTGCGTGGTCGCGTGCGTCGGCGGCGGCAGCAACGCGATGGGAATCTTCCACGCGTACCTCGACCGACCGGAGGTGCGGCTCGTGGGCGTAGAGGCCGCGGGCGAAGGCCTCGCCACGGGCCGTCATTCCGCATCGCTCACCGCGGGGCGCCCCGGCGTGCTCCACGGCAACCGCACCTACCTCCTGCAGGACGCCGACGGGCAGATCGCCGCAACGCACTCGATCTCGGCCGGGCTCGACTACCCCGGCGTCGGTCCCGAGCACGCGTGGCTCAAGGATGCCGGTCGCGCCGATTACGTCGCCATCACCGACGATCAGGCGCTCGCCGCGTTTCACGACTGCTGCCGCATCGAGGGCATCATCCCGGCGCTCGAGTCGGCGCATGCGCTGGCGTACGCCGCACAGCTCGCGCCCACGCTCGCGCGTGACCGCATCATCCTGGTCAACCTCTCCGGGCGCGGCGACAAGGACATGAACACGGTTGCCGAGCGCTCGGGGCTCCAGTTTTTCTGCCGCCCCGAGTGCGATCCAGGCGCGCGCGGCGGCGCATGAATCGCATCGACGCAATGTTCGCCGCGCGGCGCGGCGCCGGACGGACCGCCCTGATCCCGTACGTGACCGTGGGCGATCCCTCGCTGGCCGCCACGCCGGGCATCCTGCAGGCGCTGGTCGAGGCAGGGGCCGACTTGATCGAGCTCGGCGTTCCGTTCTCCGACCCGATGGCCGACGGGCCCGTCGTCCAGCGCGCGTCGGAGCGTGCGCTCGCCCAAGGCGTGAGCCTGCGCCATGTGCTCGACGTCGTGCGCACGTTCCGCGCCCGCGACGCCCGTACGCCGATGGTGCTGATGGGCTACGCCAACCCGATCGAGTCGATGGGCGTCGCGGGGTTCGCCGATGCGGCGCGCGCCGCGGGCGTCGACGGGGTGCTGGTGGTGGACTACCCCCCGGAGGAGGCGCACGCGTTCGCGGCGCTGCTGGCGGCGCGGGACATCGCGCTCATCTTCATGCTGTCGCCGACCACGCCGGAGGCGCGCATCGCGTCGATTGCCCGGCTGGCGCGCGGCTACGTGTACTACGTATCGCTGAAGGGCGTCACCGGTGCCGGGCATCTCGACACGGCCGAGGTCGCACGCAAGCTTGCGGAGATACGGCGCCATGTGCGCCTCCCCGTGGGCGTGGGCTTCGGCATTCGCGACGCCGCGTCGGCGGCCGCCGTCGCCGCGCACGCCGACGCCGTGGTCATCGGCAGCCGCATCATCCAGGAAATGGAGGCGGGCCGCCCCGAGGACGCTGCGGCCCGTGCCGGCGCCTGGCTCGGGGGCATCCGGACCGCGCTCGACGCCATGGAGCGCAAGCGCGCCGCGTGACGCGCGCAGCGGCCTCACACGATGAACGAGCATCCCACGAGGCGCGCGTGAGCTGGCTCCAGAAGCTGCTGCCGCCGCGGATTAAGAGCACGCCGGGCGAGCGCCGCACGCCGGTGCCCGAGGGGCTGTGGATCAAGTGCCCGTCCTGCGAGGCAACGCTCTACCGGACCGACCTCGAGAAGAACCTGCACGTCTGTCCGAAGTGCAGCTATCACAACCGCATCGCCGCGCGCGAGCGCATCGAGCAGCTCCTCGACACCGAGGGGCGTTTCGAGATCGGGTCCGAAGTGCTGCCGATGGACTCGCTCAAGTTCCGCGACCAGAAGAAGTATCCCGAGCGCCTCGAGGCGGCGCTCGAGGGCACCGGCGAGACCGATGCCCTGGTGGTGATGCAGGGCAGCATCCGCAGCGTGCCGCTCGTGCTTGCGGCGTTCGAGTTCGAGTTCATGGGCGGCTCGATGGGATCGGTGGTGGGCGAGCGCTTCGTGCGGGGCGTGCGCGTGGCCTACGAGAACCGCATCCCGTTCGTATGCGTCGCGGCGTCCGGCGGAGCGCGCATGCAGGAGGGCGTGAGCTCGCTGTTCCAGATGGCGAAGACCACCGCCGTGCTCCAGGAGCTCACGCGCGCGCAGCTTCCGTTCATCTCGCTGCTGACCGACCCCACGATGGGCGGCGTGTCGGCGTCGTTCGCATTCGTCGCCGACCTGGTGCTCGCCGAGCCCAATGCGCTGATCGGATTCGCGGGCCCGCGCGTGATCGAGCAGACGGTGCGCGAAAAGCTGCCCGAAGGATTCCAACGCGCCGAATTCCTGCTGGAAAAGGGGGCGATCGACCAGATCGTCGACCGTCGCCAGCTGCGCGACGAGCTCGCGCGCCTGCTGGCGCTCCTCACGCGGCAGCCGGCCCCCACCACCTGATCCCGCCGCGCACGACGCTGTCCGACTGGCTCGCGTATCTCGAGACGCTGCACCCGCAGCCGATCGCCCTCGGCCTCGCTCGCGTGCGCGAGGTCTTCGACCGCCTCGCGCTGCACCTGGACGTGCCTGCCCTCGTGGTGGGCGGGACCAACGGCAAGGGTTCCACCTGCGCACTGCTCGAGGCCATCCTCGCGGCGGCCGGCTATGCGGTGGGCACGTACACGTCCCCGCACCTGCACCGCTACAACGAGCGGGTGCGCATCGCCGGTCGCGTCGTCGAGGATGCCGCGCTGGTCCGTGCGTTCGAGTCGGTCGAGGCGGCGCGCACCGCGGCTGCGCCCGCCACGCAGCTGACCTACTTCGAGTTCGGCACCCTCGCGGCGCTCGTCCTGTTCGCGCCGGCTCGACTGGATGCGCTCGTGCTCGAGGTCGGCCTCGGCGGCCGGCTGGACGCGGTGAACCTGATCGATGCCGACGTGGCCGTCGTGACGAGCGTGGACCTCGATCACCAGCAGTACCTGGGCGATACCCGCGCGGACATCGGCCGCGAAAAGGCGGGGATCTTCCGCGCCGGACGGCCGGCGGTGTGCGGAGACGCCGACCCTCCGGCCACGCTGGTGGCCCGCGCGGCCGCCGTCGGCGCTCCGCTGTGGCGCATCGGGCACGAGTTCGGCTACATCGACGAAGGCATGCAATGGCGCTACCGCGGCCCTTCGGGAGAGCGCTTCGGCTTGCCGATGCCCGCGCTGCGCGGACGCTACCAGCTCGCCAACGCGGCGACGGCGCTCACAGCGCTCGAGCTCCTGCGCGCGCGCCTGCCGCTCGACGGCGGCGCCGTGCGCGCCGGCTTGACGGGCGTCGCGCTGCCCGGCCGCTTCGAGGTGCTCGCGGGCCGCCCGACCATCGTGCTCGACGTGGCGCACAACCCGCACGCGGCGCGCGCCCTCGCCGCCACGCTGGGGGAGATGGGCTTTCACCCGCGCACGCTGGCGGTATTCGGCATGCTCGCCGACAAGGACATCGACAGCGTGATCGACGCGATGCGCGCGCGGGTCGACCGCTGGCATGTCGCCCCGCTGCCGGGTCCGCGCGGCGCCACCGCTGCGGCGCTGGCCGGCCGGCTGCAGGCGGCCGGCATCGCGCCGCGCGACATCGTCCTGCACCGCGCCGTCGAGGCGGCCTTTGACGCAGCGCAAGAGGAAGCGGGCCAGGCTGATAGAATCGTCGCCTTCGGGTCCTTTCTCACCATCGCCGCTGCGGGCCGCCGCCGCGCCGGGTGAACGCCGCATTGGCTAGCTTGGCCGAAGACGTCAACGTCGATGATCTGCGCCGCCGGGCACGCCGGCGCCTCGTGGGTGCGGTCGTACTCGCTCTCGGCGCCGCGGTAGTGGTGCCCATGCTGCTGGAAAGCGAGCCGCGGCCGCTCGGCGAGGACGTCGCCGTGCGCATTCCGCCGGTGGACGATGGCAAGTTCGTGAACCGGCTCAACGACGCCGGCAAGGCGCCCGTGCCCACGCCGACGCCGCGCGCAGACGATGTCGCCAAGGGCGTACGCGACGCGCGCCCGCCGCCGGCCGGCGCGTCGGCACCGGCGGCCCTTCCGCCTTCCACGCCCGTGGCTCCGGGAGCCGCCGCGCCCGGGTCCGCCGTCCCCGGATCTGCCGTCCCCGGGTCTGCCGTCCCCGGATCTGCCGCGCCGATCGATGCGGGGAGCGCGCCCTCTTTACCCCCCGGCGCCGGAACGACCGCGCCGATCACCTCCAGCGGCTCTTCCGCCCGCTCGAAGTACGACACGGCGCTTGCCTCCAAGGACGGGGCCGCGGTCACTGCGCCGCCCGGCCCGGAGCGGATGGCGCAAAGGTCGACCGCTGCGACCGACAAGCCCGCGCCGAAGGCCACCGCGGACAAGCCCGCGTCGAAAGGCGCGGTCGCACCGGCCGCCGGCGGATCGTCCGCCGCGACGGGCGGTCCCACGGCTCCCGGCGCGTCCGGCGCCGAGGCGAGCTTTGCTGTGCAACTCGCCGCGTTCTCCGACGACAAGGGCGCCAACGCGCTCGCCGCGCGCCTCAAGCGCTCGGGGTACAGCGCCTATACGGAGCCGCTCAAGACCTCGCGCGGCACGCTCTACCGCGTGCGCGTGGGACCTTATCCGAGCAAGGACGCCGCGGCGGCGGCGCGCGACAAGCTGAAGGGCGAGGGCCAGAACGGCATCGTCGCGCCGGCGCACTGACGATGACGGCGTTCGACCTCGGAGCGCTCGCAATCGTCGTCCTTTCGACGCTGTTCGCGTTCGCACGCGGCGTGATCCGCGAGCTGGTCGCGCTGCTCGCATGGATCCTCGGCATCTTCGCGGCGATCACCTTCACGCCGCTGGTCGGCGGATGGCTTCCCGATTCGATTCCGCAGCCGGCGCTTCGCTACCTGGCCGCATTCACCATCATCCTCATCGCGGCGCTGTTGGCAGGGGCGGTCGTCGCGTGGCCGCTCGCAAAGGCGGTGCGCGCCGCGGGACTCGGCTTCGTCGATCGCTTCCTCGGCGGCGTGTTCGGCGTGGCGCGCGGCGTGATCGTGACGGTGGCCGCCGTGCTCCTCGCGGGGCTCACCGGCCTGCCGCGCGCGTCCTGGTGGCAGGACTCGCTGCTGGCCGCGCCGCTCGTCGCGGCGGCGTTGATGGTGGCGGCGAACCTGCCGCGCGCCTGGGCGGACGCGCTTGACTATTCGCGGACGGGGCGCAAGCCCGGCGCGGGAACGCTGAGGGCCTGAAGCGCCATGTGCGGCATCGTCGGCGTCGTGGCCCACACGCCCGTCAACCAGCTCCTGTACGACGGACTGCTGCTGCTCCAGCACCGCGGCCAGGACGCGGCCGGCATCGTGACCAGCGAAGGCTCGATGTTCCACATGTACAAGGGGCCGGGCTACGTGCGCGACGTGTTCCGCACCCGCAACATGCGCGAGCTCTCCGGCAATGCGGGCATCGCGCACTGCCGCTATCCGACCGCCGGCTCGGCGTTCTCGGAGCTGGAGTCGCAGCCGTTCTACGTCAACTCGCCGTTCGGCATCACGCTCGCGCACAACGGCAACCTGACCAACAGCGAGGCATTGAAGCGCGAGCTGTTCCAGCTCGACTTTCGCCACGTCAACACCAACTCGGACAGCGAGGTGCTGCTCAACGTGCTGGCGCTCGAGCTCGAGCGCGCGGCGCAGCACCATCGCCTCGACCCCGACGCCATCTTCAAGGCGGTCGCCGGCGTGCACCGGCGCTGCCGCGGCGCCTACGCGGTCGTCGCGATGATCGCCGGTTACGGCCTGCTGGCGTTTCGCGACCCGTATGGCATCCGGCCGCTGATCGTGGGTGTCAACGAGGCCATGGGCGGCCGCGAATACGCCGTCGCCTCCGAGTCGGTGGCGCTCGAGCCGCTCGGCTTCTCGGTACTGCGCGACGTCGCGCCGGGCGAGGCGATCTATGTCGACCAGACCGGCGGCTTCCACGCGCGCCAGTGCGCCGAGCGCGTCTCGCTCAACCCGTGCATCTTCGAGTTCGTCTACCTCGCCCGGCCCGACTCGGTGATCGACGGGGCGTCGGTGTACGAGTCGCGGCTCAACATGGGCGGCGAGCTTGCGCGCAAGATCCGCGGCATTCCCGCCGCGCGGGACATCGACGTCGTCATCCCGATCCCGGATTCGAGCCGACCGTACGCCCTCGAGCTCGCTAATCAGCTCGGGAAGACGTACCGCGAGGGCTTCGTCAAGAACCGCTACATCGGCCGCACGTTCATCATGCCGGGCCAGGCGATGCGCAAGAAGAGCGTGCGCCAGAAGCTCAATCCCATCGGCATGGAGTTCAAGGACAAGGTGGTGCTGCTGGTCGACGACTCGATCGTGCGCGGCACCACGTCGCGCGAGATCGTCCAGATGGCCCGCGATGCGGGCGCGCGCAAGGTCTACTTCGCGTCGGCCAGTCCGCCCGTGCGCTTTCCCAACGTATATGGCATCGACATGCCGAACCAGGACGAGCTGGTCGCGACCGGACGATCCGAGGAAGGCATCGCGCGGGAGATCGGCGCGGACCTGCTGGTCTACCAGGACCTCGAGGCGATGCAGCGCGCGGTGCGAATGGTGAATCCGGCCTTGACGCAATTCGAGGCGTCGTGCTTCGACGGCCGCTACATCACCGGCGACATCACCTCCGACTACCTGTCGCAGCTCGCCGCGCACCGCGACGAGCGGCGCGACACCGAGGACCTGCTCGAGGAAGCGAAGCTCGAGGTCGCCTCCGGCGAGCCGGCCGATTCCTGACCGGCCCGCCCGTTCGCGTCGCGCGCTGCGTGCTGCACACCGCTGGCCGGCCCGCCGCTGAGCGATGAAAGTCGGGCGCAACGATCCGTGTCCCTGCGGCAGCGGTCGCAAGCACAAGCAATGCTGCCTCGCGAGCGCGCCTTCCGGTGCGGCCGCGCACCTGGATTTCGCCACGCTGAATGCGCAGGGCGCGGTCCTGCAAGGGCAGGGTCGTCCGGAGGACGCGGCCGCGCGCTATCGCGAGGCGATCGCGCTCGCACCGTCGAAAGCCGAGCTGCATTTCAACCTGGCAACGGCGCTGCACGACCAGGGCCTGCTCGACCAGGCCATCGACTGCTACCGGCAAGCGCTCGTCCGGCGGCCGGACCTGGTCGTCGCGCACAACAATCTGGGCAACGCGCTGGCCGCGCGAGGCGCCCCTGACGCGGCGCTGGCAAGCTACGGCAAGGCGCTGGCGCTGGCGCCGGATCACGTCGAGGCGCGCTTCAACCTCGGCGTCGCGCAGCAGCAGGTGGGCAGACTCGACGCGGCCATCGGTACGTATCGACGGTTGCTGCGAGCGCAACCCGGCCGGGCCGATGCGCATTACAACCTCGGCAACGCCTGCCGCGACGCGGGTCGCGTGGTCGAGGCGATCGAGGCCTACCATGCGGCGCTGCGCCTCCAGCCCGGATATCGCGCGGCGCGGGTCAACCTCGGCCAGGTGCTGGGCACGGACGGCCGCCTCGACGAGGCCATCGACTGCTTCACGGCGGCGCTATCGCAGGGGCCGCCGGATGCCGGGCTGTACAGCAACCTCGGCAATGTGCAGCAACAGCGCGGCGACCTCGGTGCGGCGCTCGCGAGCTATCGCCGCGCCCTCGAGCTCGACGACGCGCCGCACATCCGTGCCAACTTCGCGCGCGGCGCCCGCCATTGGCGCTGGGCCGGCGCCGACGTCCCGATGCGCGAGCTGCTCACCCGCGCGATCGTGCAGGCGTGGATCCGCCCCGCCGACCTCGCCGCCGCTGCCGCCGAAGCGATCGACTGCACGCTCGACGACGCGGCGCTTTGCGCCGATCAGCTGCTGCTGGCACTGCTGGTGAGCGCGCCGGTCGCCGCCCTGCCGCTCGAGCGGCGCCTGACCCGGTTGAGACGCACGCTGCTCGAGCGTGCCGTGGGCCTCGCAGACCCGCGAGAGGCGCAAGCGGAAGCGGGCCTCGAGCTGGCCTGCGCGCTGGCCCGCCAGTGCTTCATCAACGAGTTCGTGTTCGCGTGCGACGACCGCGAGCTTGCGCAGGTCGGCGTGGTGCGCGAGCGCATCGCCGCCGCCCTCGCCGCGTGCGCTCCGGTTCACGCGTATTGGGTCGCCGCGACCGCGGCGTATGTCCGCCTGGACGATATCGCGCACGCGAACGCGCTGCTGGAGCGGACATGGCCGGCGCCGCTGTCGGCGTTGCTGGCCGAGCAGGTCGCGGAGCCGGCGGAGGAGCGGCGATATGCCACGGAAATGCCCACGTTGACGGCCGTCGACGACGTCACGTCCGTGCGCGTGCGCGGCCAGTACGAGGAGCATCCGTATCCACGCTGGGCGCGCGCGGAGTCCGTGGTGGCGGTCGCCACGGTCGAAGGCTACCTGCGGCGCCAGTTTCCTTTCGCGCCGCTCGAGTCGCTGCCGGCGGACGGCCGCGCCGACATGCTCATCGCCGGATGCGGGACGGGGCAGGAATCGGTTGCGGCCGCCCGTCAGTTTCCCGACGCGCGCATCCTGGCCGTGGACCTGAGCCGGGCCAGCCTCGGGTACGCGCGGCGCAAGTCGCTCGAGGCCGGCGCCGCCAACGTCGCCTACGCGCAGGCCGACCTCCTGCGCATGGGCGAGCTCGAGCGCACTTTCGATGTGGTTTCGTCAATGGGCGTGCTCCATCACCTGGCGGAGCCCGCCGCCGGACTGCGCGCTCTGGCCGGCGTGCTCCGCGCCGGGGGCGTCATGCGGCTCGGCCTCTACAGCGAGCGGGGCCGCCGCGATGTCGTGGCGGCACGCGCATTCATCGCGGAACGCGGCTACGCGCCGGACGCGGCGGGCATCCGGCAGTGCCGGCAGGACCTGGCTGCGCGCGCCGAGTTCTCGTCGTTGACTGCCCGCCGCGATTTCCACGCTACGAGCGCGTGCCGCGACCTGCTCTTCCACGTGCGCGAGCAACGTTTGACGATTCCGGCCATCGCCGCGTGGCTCGACGCGCATGCGCTGCGCTTCGTAGGGTTCCTGCTCGAGCCCGACGTCGCGCAGCGCTACGCGCAACGCTTTCCGGACGATCGGTCGCGCACCGAACTCGCGTGCTGGGACGCCTTCGAAGCCGAATTTCCTGACACGTTCGCCGGCATGTATCGATTCTGGGTCCAGCGCGGCCGGGATTGAAGGCGCCGGACGACTTGGCCGCGCGCGGCGCGCCGCGCACACGGTTGCGCCGCCAGCGCCGCGCGGAACTGCCGGTGGACGCCACGGTGCTGGCGCGGTATCTGATCGGCCGCTACCTCGTGCGCGATCACCCCGACGGACGGGCGAGCGGACGCATCGTGGAGACCGAGGCGTATCTCGTTGGCGACGCCGCAGCCCACGCTTTCCGGGGCGAGACGCCGCGCAACCGCTCGATGTTCCGCGCCCGCGGCCATGCGTACGTGTACTTCATCTACGGGTGCTGGCATGCAATCAACGTCAGCGCGGAGGTGCAGGGCGTCGGCGCGGGCGTGCTGCTGCGCGCGCTGGTGCCCCGCGACGGAGCGGCGCTGATGGCGACGCGCCGCGGGTTGGACAGCGTGCGCGACGGCCGCATGCTGGCGCGGGGCCCGGGACGCCTGGCGACGGCGCTCGCGATCGACCGCTCGCTCGACGGCACCGACCTGTGCGCGCGCGGTCCCCTCTGGCTCGCGACCGACGGTGCACCCGTGCCGCGCGTGGGCGTGACCACGCGCATCGGCCTGTCACGGGAAGCGCATCGCCTGCTCCGCTTCTATTCGCGGGCGGCGGGCGACCTGCCGGCAGTGAGCGGGCCGCGCGCCGCGCTGTGTGCGTGAGCGCCTGCGGGCCGCGCACGATTGGCCGCGCGCTATTCCTCGCTGGTCGGTGCCGCACCGGGCGCCGACCACACGCCTTTCTGCTCGGTGACGGAAACGATGTCGCGCCCGTCGAAGTGCAGGTCGAAGTGGCGCGACTGCCGGCAGCGGCTCAGCACGCGCGGACGCAGCACGGCGGCGCACGACCCGCCCGGCGCGCGCACGCTGCGATACAGGATGCCGTCGCGCCGGGCGCTGCGGGCCGCGGCGCCGGCGGCGCGGCCCGCCTCGTACCGATCGGGGTCCTGCACATCGGCGCGCCCGCGCAGGTCGACGAGGCGCGCATCGAGGTCGGCGAGGTAGAGCCGCATCTGTAGGCGCAGCGGCGCCTCGCGCGTGCGGCGCAGGAAACGCTCCTGGTGGAACCGCACCTCGGCGAGCGCCGTGTCGAGCTCGCGGGCGCAGTAGTAGACGCCGAAGCGGCCGTCCGAGAACCGGCTCCCCTCTGGATTGAGATGGGTGAACGCCGCCATGATCGGCGTGGTCCCCGGGCCTGCGATCCGCTCCTCGGGCGGCACCAGCGACAGCGCGCCGGCCTCCTGCCGGATGCGATCGTTGGTCAGCGCCTCGAGCGCGAAGATCGCGTCGAGGTCTTCCGCCCGCGCGACACGGTCGAACAACCCGACCGGCGGGAAGCGGCTCGGAACCAGCCGGTACGACGGGTGCCAGGCGACCCGCCGCAGCCGCGGCGCGTCAGCCGCCGCCGCGGATGGCATCGAGGTACTGGCGGACCACGTACAGGTCCGCGACATTGCCCGATAGCAGGCGGGCGAGTGCCGGCCGCCCGCCGAACAGCGGCCCGTCGTTGGGCTTGCGCACCCAGGCGTCGGCCGCGGCCGGATCGGGCAGGAGGATCTGCAGCGCCTTGTAGATGCCGAGCACGTAGGAGATGCGCTCCAGCGTGTCGCGGGCGCGGCGGCCGTCCATCGCCCGCTTCCACTCGAAATAGGTCGAGCGGCGCGGTTCGCCCAGGAGCGTGATGCACTCGTCGTTGGACAGCGTCCAGGCGCGCGCAACTGAGAAGAACGTGCGCAGCGCCGGCCCGGCCAGGCCGGCCAATGCCGGGTCGGCGGTTGACGCGGCCGGCAGGGGCGGCGTGGGACGGGCGGAACGGGCGATCATATCCAAATTCAGATTATAACGAATCATATTGCACTTTTGGACTAAACGCCACCGAGGCGGGAGCGGGCGTCGCGGGAGACTGCGTGCTAGCCGCTGCCGCGCATCCCCGTGGCGGGCGACCCGCCCGCCTGGCGCGAACCGCCGCCGCCGTGCTAGAGTGGGCTCGCGCCGATTTGAGCCGCAGCTTGCGGGCGCTTAACAAATGCCGCTAAAGCGAGGTTCGCCTCAGTCCGGAGATACCGGGCGGGGCACACGAAACCCGCTTGGCGGACGCCACGCGGGTTTTTTGTCCATCACGCCATGACCCAGGACAGCGCCAAGCGCGGCTTCACCACCGCGATCCTGCACTCCGACCGCGCCGGGGGTGTCGAGCACGGCGCGCTTCACAAGCCCCTGCACGTGTCGGTCGCCTACGGGTATCGTGACGCGCGCGATCTCGCGGCCGTCTTCCAGAACCGTCAGTCCGGGTTCGTCTACGGACGCCAGGGCAACCCGACATCGGCGGCCCTCGAGGCGAAGATCACGTCCATGGAGGAGGGCATCGCCACGGTGTCATTCGCCACGGGCATGGCCGCCATCGGCGCCATTACCTTCGCGCTGCTCAAGGCGGGCGACCACGTGGTGTCGAGCGCCTTCCTGTTCGGCAACACCAACAGCCTGTTCGGCACGCTGCAGGACCACGCGATCGACGTCGCCTTCGTCGACGCCACCGACGTGTCAGCGGTCGAGCGCGCGCTGACCCCGGCGACGCGCCTGGTGTTCGTCGAGACCATCGCCAATCCGCGCACCCAGGTCGCCGACCTCGCCCGCATCGGCGCGCTGTGCCGCGCGCGCGGGATCCTGTACGTCGTCGACAATACGATGACGTCGCCGTGGCTGTTCCGCCCGCGCACGGTTGGCGCCTCGCTCGTGGTGAACGCGCTGACGAAATACATCGGCGGCCACGGCAATGCGCTCGGGGGAGCGGTCACCGACACCGGCCTGTTCGACTGGACGCGCTATCCGAACATCGCGACCGCGTATCGGACCCAGAAGCCCGCGCTATGGGGCATCACGCAACTGCGCAAGAAAGGCCTGCGCGACTTGGGCGCCACCCTTTCGTCCGAGCAGGCGCACACCATCGCGGTGGGCGCCGAGACGCTCGCGCTGCGCATGGATCGCCAGTGCGCCAACGCGCTCGCGCTAGCGCGCTGGCTCGAGGCGCGGCCGGAGGTGGCGGCGGTGCACTATCCGGGGCTGCCGAGCCATCCCCAGCATGCGCTGTGCAGCGCGCTCTTCCGCGCGCCGGGGGCCCTCTTCTCGTTCGAGCTCGCGTCCGGGCACGATCCGATCGAGGTGCTGAACCGGCTGGCCGTGGTGGTCCTGTCGTCGAACCTCGGCGACAACCGCACGCTGGCGATACCAGTGGCGCAGACCATCTACTTCGAGATGGGGCCGCAACGGCGTGCCGAGATGGGCATCGCGGAATCGCTCATCCGGATTTCCGTGGGCATCGAGGAGATCGACGACCTGATCGGCGACTTCGCCCAGGCGTTGGGCTAGCGACCGCCGCGGCCCGATCGCGCGCGCCGGGCGCGGGGGTCGTCAGCTCCCCGCATCGATCGTGCAGGCCCGCACGCCGGCGTCGTCGATCTCGAGGTAGGAGCCGGCCTCGTGCCACGCCGCGAGCACGTGGCGCTCGCGTGGCAAACCGTCGACGACATGCTCGTGATGCGCCGGCCGGTGGGTGTGGCCGTGCACGATGCGCGCCACCGCGTGGCAACGGAAGGCTGCGGCGACGGCGCCAGGGTTCACGTCCATGATCGCCGCCGGCTTGTTCGCCGTGGCCCGCCGGCTCGCCAGCCGCATGTACCCCGCCACGCCCCGGCGCACCCAGTACGGCTTGCTGAGGATGGCGCGCTGCCAGGCCACGTTCCGGGTGCGGGCACGCAGGCGCTGGTAAGCCGCGTCGTCGGTGCACAGCTCGTCGCCGTGCGTGAGCAACGTCGCCACTCCCCCGAGCGGCAGCACCGTGTGCTCGGACAGCAGCGTGGCACCCGTCGCCGATGCGAACGCCGGCCCGAGCAGGAAGTCGCGGTTCCCGTGCGCGACGAACAGCGGCACGCCCGTGGCCGCGATCGAGCGCAGCGCGGCCGCGACGCTTTGCGCGAACGGGTCGCGGAGCTGGTCGTCGCCGATCCACCAGTCGAACAGGTCGCCGAGGACGTACACCGCGGCGGCGCGCCTGGCGGGCCCGTGCGCGAAGGCTTCGAACGCGGCGGCGGCGCGGGGACGCGCGGGCGCGAGGTGCAGATCGGACAGCAGCAGCGTGGGAGTCATCGCGGCAGCGGCACCGGGAGCGGCACCGGGGGCGATCAGCGACCGGGCGGACGGCGCACGGCCGTGCTCAACCCTCGACGTCCTCTGCCTTGGTGATGATGACGTCCTGCTGGGGCACGTCCTGGTGCGCGCCGGCGCTGCCGGTCGCGACGGATCTGATCTTGTCGACGACGTCGATGCCCTCGGCCACCTTGCCGAACACGCAGTAACCCCAGCCCTGCGGGCTCGGCCCCTTGTGGTCGAGGAACGCGTTGTCGCCCACGTTGATGAAGAACTGGGCGGTGGCGGAATGGGGGTCCGACGTGCGCGCCATCGCGACGGTGTACTTCGCGTTCTTGAGCCCGTTGCCCGCCTCATTGGCGACGGGAGCCCGGGTGCTCTTCTGCTTCATCCCGGGCTCGAAGCCGCCGCCCTGGACCATAAAGCCGTCGATGACGCGATGGAATACCGTGTTGTCGTAGTGTCCTTCACGCACGTACTGGCGGAAGTTGGCGACCGTCGCCGGCGCGTTCTCGGTGTCGAGCGCAAGCTTGATGTCGCCCATCGTGGTGTGCAGGATGACCATGGTGAGCTCCTCAGCCGTTGACCAGGGCAGCGGACTTGATTGTCACGCGCTCTTTCGGTACGTCGGCCGGGAACGGGCCGCCCGGGCCGGTGGCCGCTTGCGCGATCTTGTTCACGACGTCCATGCCCTCGACGACCTTGCCGAACACGGTATAGCCGTAGCCGGAAGGATCGGCCGAGCGGAAGTTGAGTCGCTGGTTGTCGGCCACGTTGATGAAGAACTGCGCGGTGGCGGAATTCGGGTCGCCCGTGCGCGCCATCGCGAGGGTGCCCGGACCATTCGACAGGCCCGCCTTGACGCTCTGCTCCGACTCGATCGGCACGGGGGGACGGGTGGGCTTCTGCTGGAAATCGCCCGAGAAGCCGCCACCCTGGATCATGAAGCCGGCGATCACGCGATGGAACTGCGTGCCGTCGTAGTGCTTCGCCTTCACGTACTCGAGGAAGTTCGCGACGGTCTTCGGCGCGGCGTCCGGATAGAGCTCGACGCGGATGCGACCGGCCGACGTGTCGAAGTCGACCTGGGGATTGGCGGCCGCGGCGCTGGCGGCGAACGCGACGGACAGGCAGAACAGCGCGAGGCAGCGGTGCAGCATCGATCCTCCGAATGCGGGGTTTTCAGTGAGGTGAGACGTCGCGCACGAGCTTCAGCTTCGGCGCGGCGGTCTTGTTGCGCGGATCGAGCGCGATCGAGCGCTCGTAGTGCGTGGCGGCGAGGCGCGCGTACACGTCCGCGAGATTCTCGTGCGCCACGGCGTAATCCGGCGCGGCCTTGAGCGCGATCTCGAGCTCGGTGCGCGCGAGAGCGTAGTCGCCCCGTTGCGCGTAGAGCACCGCGAGATTGTTGCGCGGCTCGGGCAGCTCCGGGAAATCGGCCAGCAACGCACGGAACGTTCCGATCGCGTCGTCTCCCTTGCCGGCGTCGGTTTGCGCAACGCCCTTCATGAAGCGCGCCTGCGGCTCGCGCGGATGTGCGGCCGTGAGGCGGTCGAGCGCGGCGATGGCGCCGTCGTATTGCTTGCGGTCGATGAGGTCGCGCGCCTCGCGCAGCGTGCCCGCGTACGCCCGCCGATCGGCGTCGCTCAGGACCCGGGGATCGACGATCGGCGACGGCGCGGCCGATCGGTCGATCGCCGATGGGTCTAACGCGGATCGGTCGACGGCCGATCGGTCGACGGCCTGGCCAGCCGTCTGGGCCGGCGTGGGCCGCGCGAGCGCGAGGCCGGCGACGAGCGACGACAGGAGCAGGAGGCGAACCGCAGCGGACATGAGCGAAGAGACCCGAGGATGCGGTCATTCTAGCGCATGGGCTCGGGCGCCTGCGTCACGAGCCGGGCCACCGTGGCGTCGATGAGGTGCCGTGCGATCGACACCGACGACGGCAGGTGAGGCAGGTCGTCGATCGCGAACCAGCGCGCGTCGGCGATCTCCGCCGGATCGGGCCTGAGCTCGCCTCCCGCATAGCGGGCGGTGAACGCGATCATGAGCGAATGCGGAAAGGCCCACGGCTGGCTCGAGAAGTATTCGAGCCCGTCGACCTCGATGCCGACCTCTTCGCGCACTTCGCGGTGCACGCAATCCTCGATCGTCTCGCCCGGCTCGACGAAGCCGGCCAGCGCGCTGTACATTGCCCCCGGAAAGCGCGGTGCGCGCGCGAGCAGAAGCGTGCGCTCGCGAATCACGAGCGCCATCATGGCCGGCGCGACGCGTGGATAGACGACCAGCCGGCAGGCCGGGCACTCCCGGGCCCGCTCCCCGGCTCGCATGACCGTCGCCGTGGCGCACCGCCCGCAGTAGCGATGGGTCGCGTCGAAGGCGACGATCTGCGCCGCGCGCGCCGCCAGCGACAGCAGCGCCGCGGGCAGGCGGGCAAACAGGGCGCGCAGCCCGCTCGCCTCGAACCCGGACGGCAGAAGCGCGCGCGGCGGCAGCGCGAGCGCTACGCACGCGCGTGCATCGAGCTCGCCCAGGTAGTGCAGCGCCGAGGGCGGGCCGAGCATCGCAAGATCGGCCAGCGTGGGAATCGCCGCCGTGCCGTCCCGGGTTTGGACGACCAGGTTGCCGTCGGTGAACGCGAAGGCGAATGCGCCGGGGTCGAGCGCCGGCGGCAGCGCGTGCCCCGGATGGAAGCCGCTGGGAGTGTGCACGTTGTGCGAGTGTCGCCCGCGGCGCGGGCAGGGCCTGCATTATCCCATCGCCGCCGCGGCCGCGAGCGCGCGGGCGCGTACCGCGGCGAAGGTCAGCGCCAGCAACAGCACGGCCGCGCCGCCGCTCGCGAGCACGGGGCCGGTCCCGATGCGTTCCGCAACCTGGCCCGCCAGCGCGACGCCGGCCGATTGGCCGAGGAACAGACAGGCCGCGAACAATGCGATGGCGCTCCCGCGATGCAGCGGCGCCATCTGCGTCGCGTTGACCTGCAGCGTGTTGTGCAGCATGTAGAAGCCCAGCCCGGCGAACAGGCACGCCGCGGCGGCCGCCGGTCCCGAGCGCGCGATGGCGAGCGCGAGCAGGCACGCGCACACCACGCTCCCCCCGAGTGCCGCGAGGCGCGGCTCGCCGAGCCTTCGGACGAGCACGGCCGAGAAGGCGGCGAAGATCATGCCGCCCACGCCGTAGAGCATCAGCATCGAGCCGGCGAGCGTCAACGGCAAGCCGTAGGCGTGGTGCAGATGCGTTGGAATGAACGCGACGGCGCCAAACAGGACGAGGCCTTCGATGAACACCGCGCCCAGCACGAAGCGCGCCCAGCGGATGCGAAGCACGGCGGCGAAGCGCGACACCACCGAGCCTGCGGGCACGACACCGGCGCCGGCCGATCCCGCGGCCGGGAGGGCGCGCCAGAGAACCAGCGCCGAGCCCGCGAACCAGGCACACAGCGCCAGGAACACCGGCACCGGGCCGAGATGGTCCGCGCCCAGTCCGCCGATGAGCTGCCCGAGGGCGATGCCGAACATCTGGCCGAGGAGAAAGCGCGCAAGCACCGGCTGGCGGCGGTCGTAGGGCACTGCGTCGCCGATGAAGGCCAGCGAGAGCGGGATGAGCGCCCCCGCGGTGGCGCCGGCGAACAGGCGCGCGATGACCAACGCGTCGAAGGTCGGGGCGAGCGCGCAGCCGAGCGACGTGAGCGCGGAAGCGGCGCAGGCCCACATGACGACGCGGTATTTTCCGTAGCGGTCGCCGATCGGACCGTAGGCGAGCTGCAGCACCCCGTACGCCACCGCGAACGCCGTCACGGTTTGCGCCGCGGCGCCGAGCCCGACGCCGTACTCGACCGTCAGCCTCGGCAGCAGCGGATCGCACACGCGCAGCGCCGCGGCCGATCCGCACGCGGCGAACGAAAGCGCGACGATCGCGCGGCCGGGCACGGGCGCCGGGGTTGGTGACGCCGGCGGCAGCGCCGCCGCGGGCTCGGCGATCAGGGACGGGCGCATCGCCGCGGCCGCAAAACGGGCCGGCTCGACAAGGACTTAGCGTGGGAGCCGCTATACTCGCGGGTCGCCGCGCGCACAACGGGATCGCCATGGAAGCCGAACATCTGAACGCCCTCGCCAACACGCTCGCCGATCTGAAGGATCGCACGGGCCAGTTGCGGAGGTACCTTTGACTTCGACGTGAAGTCCGAGCGGCTCGCGTCGGTGGCGCGCGAGCTCGAAGATCCGAAGGTGTGGGACACGCCGGCGCGCGCGCAGGAGCTCGGCCGGGAAAAGAAGCTCCTCGACGGCGTGGTGGGCACGCTCGCGACGCTGCAGAGCGGCCTCGATGACAGCGGCGATCTGTTCGACCTCGCGCGCACTGAAGGCGACGACGCGACGCTCGTAGCCGTCGATGGCGACGTCGCGAAGCTGCGCGGCGTGGTGGAGGGCCTCGAGTTCCGCCGGATGTTCGCGGGCCCGGTCGACCCCAACAACGCGTTCGTCGACATCCAGGCCGGCAGCGGCGGCACCGAGGCGCAGGACTGGGCGTCGATGCTGCTGCGCATGTACGTGCGCTACGGCGAGCGCAAGGGGTACCGGGTGGAGATCCTGGAAGAGTCGCCGGGCGAGGTCGCGGGCATCAAGAGCGCGTCCATCAAGGTCGACGGCGACTACGCCTACGGGTACCTGAAGACCGAGACGGGCGTGCACCGGCTGGTGCGCAAGAGTCCGTTCGACTCGAACGCCCGCCGCCACACGTCGTTCGCCAGCGTGTTCGTGTACCCAGAGGTGGACGATTCCATCGTGGTGGACATCAATCCGGCCGACCTGCGCATCGACACCTACCGCGCCTCCGGCGCCGGCGGGCAGCACGTCAACAAGACCGACTCCGCCGTCCGCATCACGCACCTGCCGAGCGGCATCGTCGTGCAGTGCCAGACGGATCGTTCGCAGCACCGCAATCGCGCCGAGGCCTTCGCCATGCTGAAGTCGAAGCTCTACGAGCTCGAGCTGCGCAAGCGGCGCGACGAGCAGCAGAAGCTCGAGGACTCGAAGACCGACATCGGCTGGGGCCACCAGATACGCAGCTACGTGCTCGACCAGTCGCGAATCAAGGACCTGCGCACCAACTACGAGGTCGGCAATACGCAGGCGGTGCTCGACGGCGACCTGGACGATTTCATCGCGGCCAGCCTGAAGCAGGGAGTCTAGCGATGACCGATCCGGTCGCACCGCACGGCGAGGCCGACGAGAACCAGATCGTCGCCGAGCGTCGCCAGAAGCTCGCGGCGATGCGCGCACACGGCGCGGCGTATCCCAACGACTTTCGCCGCGATTCGCTCGCGCAGCCGCTGCACGAGCGTTACGGCGCGATCGACAACGCGGAGCTCGAGCCGCAGGGCCTGCGCGCGGCGGTGGCCGGCCGCATGATGCTGAAGCGCGTGATGGGCAAGGCGTGCTTCGCGACGCTGCAGGACATGTCGGGGCGCATCCAGCTTTACATCACGCTCGACGCGGTCGGCGCCGACAAGCTCGACGCGTTCAAGCACTGGGACCTGGGTGATATCGTCGGCGCCGCCGGAACGCTGTTCCGGACCCGCACCGGGGAGCTGTCCATCCGGTGCGACGACGTGCGGCTGCTCGCCAAGGCGCTGCGCCCGCTGCCCGAGAAGTTCCACGGCCTCACCGATACCGAGCAGAAGTATCGCCACCGCTACGTCGACCTCATCACGAATCCGGCGTCGCGCGAGGTGTTCGTCAAGCGCTCGCAGATCATGCAGGCCATGCGCGAGTTCTTCGTGGCGCGCGGCTATCTCGAGGTCGAGACGCCGATGATGCATCCGATCCCCGGTGGCGCTGCGGCGCGGCCGTTCGTCACGCACCACAACGCGCTCGACATGGAGCTGTACCTGCGCATCGCTCCGGAGCTCTACCTGAAGCGCCTGGTCGTGGGCGGCCTCGAGAAGGTCTTCGAGATCAACCGCAACTTTCGCAACGAGGGCATGTCCACGCGGCACAACCCCGAGTTCACGATGCTCGAGTTCTACGAGGCGTACCGCGACTATCGCGACCTCATGGACCTCACCGAGGAGCTACTACGCGAGGTGGCGCGCAAGGTGCTCGGCACCACGGCCGTCACCTACCAGGGCGAGACGATCGACCTCGGTCCGCCGTTCGCGCGCCTCACCATGGCCGAGGCGATCCATCGCTTCAATCCGCACTACGCGCGCGAGCCGCTCGGCGAGGCGGGCTTCCTGCGCGACGCGCTCGCCGCGCTCGGCGTGGGCGTCCTGCCGACCGACGGCGTGGGCCTCCTGCAGCTCAAACTGTTCGAGGCGACCACCGAGGAGAAGCTCGTCCAGCCGACCTTCATCGTCGCGCATCCGACCGACGTGAGCCCGCTTGCGCGGGCCAGCGATGCCGACCCGGCGGTGACGGATCGCTTCGAGCTCTTCATCACGCGCCGCGAGATCGCCAACGGCTTCTCGGAGCTGAACGATCCGGAGGACCAGGCGGCGCGGTTCGAGGCGCAGGCGCGCGCCAAGGAGGCCGGCGACGAGGAGGCGATGTTCTTCGACGCCGACTATATCCGCGCGCTCGAGCACGGCCTGCCACCCACCGCGGGCGAGGGCATCGGCATCGATCGCGTGGTGATGCTGCTGACGGATGCGGCCTCGATCCGCGACGTCATCCTGTTCCCGCAGATGAAGCGCGAAGGCTGACGGGCCGGTTCGCGCGCTGAAAGCGCAATCAGGCCGCGGCGTTGCGCTCGATCCAGGCGGCGAATGCCTGCGCGAACTTAACCAGGAACTCGCGCGTCGAGTCGTTGGTGAGCTTGCCGCTCGCGTCGAACATCTTGTCCACGCCGCTCAAATATGCTTCGGGCTGCTGCATCGCAGGGACATTCAGGAACACCAGTGACTGGCGCAGATGATGGTTCGCGCCGAACCCGCCGAGCGCGCCCGGGGTCACGCTGATGACCGCTGCGGGCTTGCCGCTCCACACGCTCTTGCCGTACGGACGCGAGCCGACGTCGATCGCGTTCTTGAGGACGCCCGGCACCGAGCGGTTGTACTCGGGCGTGACGAACAGCAGCGCGTCCGCGGGCCGCAGCGCGTCGCGAAACGCGACCCACGCCGCGGGGGGCTGATCGGGATCGAGGTCCTGGTTGTAGAGCGGCAAGCCGCCGATGTCGATGGGCGTGAAACGCAGCGAAGGTGGGGCGACCTCCGTGACGGCGTTGGCCATCTTGCGGCTGAACGATTCCTTGCGCAGGCTGCCGATGAGCAAGGCGACATTGCGGGTGGCGGGCATGGGCGATTCCGAGGATCGAGTCGACGGGCCGACGAGTATAGCGGCGCGCTGCGCGGGGCGTGGCGGTACGTTTGCCGGAGTCAGCCGCGAATGGCATAATCGGTACCCTCGGGGTGTAGCGCAGCCTGGTAGCGCGCTTGCTTTGGGAGCAAGATGTCGGGAGTTCAAATCTCTCCACCCCGACCACCATGCAGCGCCGCTCGAACGCGCGCGCTGCGCGCCCGTCCGGCCCGGCTTCGCGCCCGTAGCTCAACTGGATAGAGCACCGGCCTTCTAAGCCGGCGGTTACAGGTTCGATTCCTGTCGGGCGTGCCAGTTTGCGGTGCCGCGACGGTGCCGTTCGCAGTTCCGGTTCCAGCGGTGGCCGTAGCTCAACGGTAGAGTCCTGGATTGTGATTCCAGTTGTTGTGGGTTCGAATCCCATCGGCCACCCCATTGATTCTGTTGCGAGACCTCGGGGTTTCGCGTCTTCCATCTAACGTGCGCGTGTGACCGGTTCTGCCGCGATACGGGAAAACCCACCGCGCGTGCGCACCGCGTTGCGCGCGAAGCACAGCTACCGCGGCGTCGTTGAGTTGCACCGGGAATGGTCTTCTTCGACGACGTAGTCAACGTTCACGTCGAGCCGGCTGGGATTGGTTCGCTGCGATCACCGCTCGGTATCCTTTGCCCCCGCCGCGCATCACTCACTCCTGGGCTGAGCAACGTCTATGGCGTGTGCCATCACCTTCAGGAAGAGCCGGGTGCGGGAAAGCCGCACGCCCGGATCTGTGAGCGGAAAGCCGAATGGCCTACCTACTCGACCACAACCGGACAGCGTTGTCCGGGGTGGTGGACACGGCTGTCCGAGTACCCGTTACTACCCATTAAGTAACCCGCTACCACCACAGAGCGAGGCTGCGGGGGCGCTTGCACCTCCGACAGATCCGGCGCAAGGCGAGCAGAGTGGAAATGATCAATGGACCGTTCCACCCAACCTCGGCCGCGGGCAAATCGCAGCGCTATCTGACATCCTCGAGGACAGCGGCCTTGACAAGGCTCAGCAGATCCTCGATGAACTGGCGGGGCGTTCAAGCTTTAGGCGGGGCGTCGATTCAATCCGCCATTGCGCAGCACTTTGTGCAGCGCGCCAAGCGCGGCCAGTTCGCGCCGGAACTCGGCATTTCAATCGCGGAGGCGAGAGCAGCGCGAGCACGGTTCCCGAGCGGAACGGTCGATCCGACAGCTGGCGCAAACGATGGGGATGTCACGCAACACGGTGCGGCGCTATTTGCGGGGTGCGCAAGCGCAACGGCAGGCGAGCGTGCGGCCGAGCAAATTGGATCCGTTCAAGGCATATCTGGTGGAGCGCAT
>JBBSEG010000016.1:0-85451 GCA_038239945.1 Burkholderiales bacterium | reverse complement strand
GGCGGGCAGCATCGAGGGGTTGCGCGATGTGGTGTCGGCGGCGCTGATGTCGGAGGCCCCGATCCGGCCGTCGTTGTTGCAGGCGAAGGCGTTGGGCGACGCCAGCCAGGACGTGGTGTACGTGCCGGTCACGCCGTGCCGTCTGAGCGACGCAACGCGCTTCGCCCGGACATGAAGTGTCACGCCGATCACACGACTTGACATGCGCAGTGTCCTGTTGCGTTGACGATGCGATCGGATCGCATTCGACCGATCGAAACACGCTTGCCCCCACCGCTGCGCGGGCGCAGCATGGCGCGGCCGCACCGTCGTTAATCGAAAATCCGGAGGAGAAATGAAGCAGATGTTATCGAAGTGGAAGCAGCGCGGAGGCATCAGCTACGTCCTGCTGTGGTTACTGGGCATACCCATTCCGGTCCTCATTCTGATCTCGCTGCTGCGCGGCTGCGCTTGAATTCAACTGAGCAAGGGGACAACATGATCGAAACTACCGTTGGCAATGCGACCGTGCTCGACGCGCGGCGCCCCGTGATGAGCTCCATTGCCGTGATCAGCGGCTGGCTGGTCGCGATGGGCATCGGCTGGGTGTTCTTCGTCGGCGGCCTCGCGGTCGGTTTCACCTCGTTCGATCTTTCCGATACGGATTCGGTCGCCAAGGGCATCGGCATCGGCACCACGGTGTGGCTGATCCTGACCTGGGCGGTCTCGCTCTTCCTCGGCGGGATGTTCGCGAGCTGGGTCGACGGGCGCCCGGACCAGGCCGTCGGAACCTTGCACGGCATCGCGGTATGGGGCCTCGCGATGACTGTGACCATTCTCCTTGGCGCGGTCGGGGCGAGCACGCTGATGCAGGGAGGCGCGTCGCTCATCAAGGGGGCCGCGACCGTCGGTGCGGCCGGTGCAGGTGCGGCGGGTACCGCCCAGGGTGGCGGAGGCGATTCGGCGATGTCGCGCGCCTCGGGTCTGCTCAGCGCGCAGCTCAAGCGCGCGGTGAGCCAGCGCAACGCGGGCCAGCCGGGCAGTCCGGCCGCTGCCGCCGGAACGCCGGCAACGGGAGCGAACCCGGCTACGCCCGGCGACACGCGCGGAGCGCCCGCCATGGACGTTGCCGCGACCAACGCGATCGCGCTCGACCTGCTGCGCGGCAAGCCCGACGACGCGAAGTCGCGCCTGGCCGCGGAAACGGGCATGCCCGCCGCCGAGGTCGACCAGGTGATGCAAAGCATGTCGGCGCAAGCCGAGCGGGCCAAGGCGCAATTGAAGGAAGCCGCCGACCAGGCGCGCCGTTACACGGCCGCGGTGATGTGGGGCCTGCTGCTGAGCAGCCTGATCGCGCTGGTCGCGGCTGCGATCGGGGGCTGGGCCGGCGCAGGTTACGTGCACCGGGTTCACGACGGCCGGCGTTACTAGCGTCGATTGAATCGCTCGGGACCGCCCGGTCCCGAGCGACGCACGCGCGCAGCCGTTCGATTGCGCGCAACCCATTCACCTCGGAGTCAACACCCCGCGATTCCTGACAGGTCATCCATCCGGACGATTGTCAGCGCGCGCGCCGCAGCCAAGAATGCGCGTCGTCCGGCTGACTTGACGGGATGATCGATGAGTCGCGCCCTGCGTCGCGCAGCGCAATGCGTTGTTTTTACGGCTATCGCATGGTGCGTAGCCGCAGCCGCCGTAGCGCCCGATCCGGCCTGGCTCGTCAGCCAGCGCATCACGCTGGGCGGCGCGCCCAATGCGGCGAGCATCACCGATCTCGCCATCGATGCGCAAGGCAATACCGTCCTGGTCGGTACGACCGGCACGGATCATTTCCCGGGCGTCGACTCGGCGCGCGTGACCAACGGCGGACTCGGGCTGAGATTCGTGGTGCGGCTCGACGCCAACGGCGTGCGGCAGAGCGTCACGGTGGTCGGTTCGCCGGTGCCGTCCTATCCGACAGCCCAGCAGGAATGGTTCGACGGGTTCGCGGTCGACGCAAGCGGCAACGCCTACGTCATCGCCTACGACGGGCCCTACGACCTTCCGGCGGGAGGCGTTTACCGTGCGCCCTCGCCTCGCCCGTTCGTCTATCGGGTGTCGCCGCTGGGGCAGGTCACCCAGTTCCCCATCCCGCTCGATCCTGCCATCCGGCGCGTGCACGCGATGGCCGCGGATTCAGGCGGAAATGTCTATCTGGCCGGCAGCGCGGCAGGAGGCCTCGTCACCACCGTGGGCGCACCGTATCCATCGGCAGCGGTGGGCACGGCCTGCGTCGCGCCGTTCGTTGCCAAGTGGTCACCGTCGGGCACGCAGCCTCTCTACGCAACCTACCTCGCGTATTCCGGCACGCAGGGAGAGCCGTGCAGCAATCGGCTTGCAGGTACTTCATACGATCCCGGCGCATACGCGGTCGCCTTGGACGACATCGGCAACGCCTATGTTGCGGGACAGGCGGAGACCGGCGCGCGGGCCACGCCGGGCGCGGTCGACCTCGCTCCGAAGGTACCCACCATCCTTCAAAACGCCGGACTGGTCGCGTCGCATGCGTTCCTGACGAAGGTGGACGCATCCGGCTCGTCCATCGCGTGGAGCGTCCGTCTCGGCGGCGAGAACCGCGAGCGCGCCACGTCTGTCGCGATCGACCCCTCGGGCAATGTCTACGTGGGCGGCAAGACCACCTCTGCATCGTTTCCCAGCTTCGGCGGTGCCCTGCCCCGGCCGTCGCCGGCCGGCGTCATCTGCCTGCTGAACACGCCCGAAATGGGCTTCATTGCAAAGCTCGCCTCCGACGGGTCGCGGATCTTGTGGTCGGGCTATCTGCCCGCGGCCGGCTCCGAGCTGGACGAATGCGGCGCGGGCTTGGTGCGCGCCCCGGTCAGGATTTCCCTCGACCGCGGCGGGGGCGTCGCCGCGACCGGATTCGGTGATCCCTCCATCCGCCTGGTCAACGTCAGCCGCAATGCGCTGGCCAACTACGGCGACGCATTCTTCTACGCGATCGACGCGAACGGCGGCCTCGTCTACTCGACGTGGTACACCGTGCGCGCCGCAATCCGGGGCGCGGCGCTCGACAGCGCGGGCAACCTGCGGGTGGCGGGCGGCAGCTTCCTGCGTCAACTGAGCGCCGGCCGGTTCCCGGTCGACGTGCTGCCGCGCATCAGCCCCGCATGCGAAGACGCACCCCTGCCGATCGATGCGCTCGTCGCCGCCGCGGGCGACATCGGCAGCGTGTCGTTCCGGGTCGACGGTGTCGGCGCGGGAACGGTGGGCGTCCGGGCCGGCATCGCCACGCTTTCGGTGCCGCTGGCGCGCGGCGTGCATCGCATCGATGCCATGTACAGCGGAGCGACGATTTTCGACGGCTACGTCTCGCCACTGGTCTATCTCGCAGTCAATCAGGCCGGCGCATGTACCTAACGCGCGTTGCCCGGCACAAACCACGCCTCGTCGACTTCCGGTGGTGGCTTGGATTGGCCTGCGCGTGGTGCGCGCTGCACGCGTTCGCGCAGCCCGCTGCAACGGCGTGGGTCGACCGCAATTCCGCGTGGCTTGCGCAAGGCCGGTCGTTGTTGCAGACCGACGCATCGGGCGAGATTCGCCTCGTCCGCGATGCGGGCGCGCCAATCGTCGCCGTCGCCGGCGCGGGTCGTGCCGCCGCGCTCGTCGCCACTCGCGAGGCCGTGTTCGCCATCCGGGCCGACGGGATCATCGAGGCGCGGTGGAACGACCTCGCGGGCGCGCCTGCGACGCTCGCCCTGCAGGCCGATCTCGCGCGCGGGTTCGTGTGGGTGATCCGGTCGAGCGACATCGTGGGGCTCGACGCCTACGACGGGCTGCGCGAGCGATTGCGGCTGCCGATCGCCGGCACGTCCGCGAGTGCCTTTGACGCAGGACAAGGTCTTCTATGGGTCGTCGCGGACGGGCGGCTGTGCGCCGCCGAAGCCGACGGCACGATTCTCGCCAGTATCGAGCTTCCGCCGAACCTGGCAGCGGGGACGGCGACGCTGAGCGTCGACAGTGCAAGAAGCGTCGCCCGGCTCGACCATGCCGACGCGTCGATCGAGCTCGACCTTGCAACCCTCGTGTGGCGCGGCATGCGCGATCGACCGGCTCTGCCCGAGGGAACGCCAACGTTCGTCCCCACGCTGGAAATGGGCGCCGATCCGGAGCGTCCGCGTAATACGCTGAGCCTGCGCATCCGTCCGTCCTGCGCCCCGGTCGAGTGCCGCGACGATCCTCGCTACACCGGTCACGCCACCTTCGTCGCGGCGGTCGGCAACGTCGATGCGACCCGCCGAATCGAGCGCGACGGCGGCGGAAACGTGTTCCTGACCCTTCGCGACGACGAGATCGACTCGGGCGCCCGGGTGCGCATCGCCGCGGTGGACGGCTACGGCAATCCGGCCACCGCCGCGGCGCCTCTCGACGCCCTGTTCAGGGATCGCCACAAGACCAACGCTCTGCCAAACGTCGCGATCATCGCACCCGCCGGCGGCGCCGTCGCCGTGGCGCCGGCCGCGTTCAATATCACGGCGACCGCCAGCGATTCCGACGGCACGATCGTCAAGGTAGAGTTCTACCGAAACGGCGTGCTGCTCGGCGCCGACGCATCGGCGCCCTACGCCTGGTCCTGGACGGCCGTGCCGATCGGCACCTACAGCCTCACGGCCAAGGCCTACGACAATGCCGGCGGAATAAAGGTCTCGGCCGCCGTTTCCGTGCAGGTGAAGGCCAACGTCGCGCCCACGGTGTCCCTGGTCTCGCCGCCCAACGGGAGCAACTTCGTCGCACCGGCCACCATCACGCTCTCCGCCAACGCCACGGACAGCGACGGAACGGTAGCGCGAGTCGATTTCCTGCGCGGCGGCAGCACGGCGATCGGCTCGATCACCACCAAGCCCTATACCTACGTCTGGCGCAACGTCCCCGCGGGCACGTACAGCCTCACCGCCAAGGCAACCGACGACAAGGGCGCCTCCACGACGTCTGTCGCCATCACGGCCAAGGTGAACAATCCGCCGAGCGTGGCGATCACTTCGCCGGCAAGCGGATCGAGCTTCGTCGCACCCGCCAGCGTGACGGTGAAGGCCAATGCGGCGGATACGGACGGCACGATCGCCAAGGTCGAGTTTTTCCGCGACGGCGCGCTCTTCGGAACCGATACGACCAATCCGTATAGCGTGGCCTGGAGCAACGTTGCGCCGGGCAGCTACGTCTGGACGGCGAAGGCGACGGACAACCTGGGGGCGACCACGATCTCCGCTCCGGTTGCCGTCACCGTCGCCGTCAACCAGCCTCCGGTGGTCGCACTGACGGCCCCCGGAGCGAACCTACAGCGCTACGCCGGATCCACGTTAAGCCTTGCGGCCACGGCATCCGATCCCGACGGGTCGATCGCTCGCGTCGAGTTCTGGTTCGGCGCGACGCTCGTCGCGACGGATTCGACCAGCCCCTACTCGGCCAGCGCTACGGTTCCCGCTGGCGTCACCGTCGTCACGGCGGTGGCGGTCGACAACCTCGGCCTGCGCAAAACGTCGGCGCCGGTCACGCTCACCGGAGTCGTGAACCAGCCTCCGGTCGTCACGCTGACGGCGCCGGCGATGCACACGTCGGTCGTGTCGGCGGCCCCGGTCGACCTGTCCATGTCCGCCACCGTGCAGGACCCGGATGGCTCGGTCGTTCGAGTTCGCTTCGTGGCCGCGCCGATGTTCGTCGATACTACCTTCGGCGCCCCGATCGTCATCGCCACGATCGCCGCACCCCCTTACGTCGCGACGTGGCGTGCGGTGCCGCCCATCGGCGGAAACGTCGTCGACTACGAAGTCTGGGCAGAGGCGGACGACGACGCCGGCGCGACGGCCGCCAGTGCTCACGCGCAGGTCTTCGTCTCCGACCAGCCGTCGTGGGATCTCGCCATTCTCGAGCCGACGCCCGCGGCGCAGCTCACGCTCGACGCGCCCGCGACAATCACCGTCGTCGGACGCGCGGCATTCTATTTCGCGCTCGATGGCGACGTCGCCGACCCCGATCCGCTGACCAGCCTCGAGCTGCTGAGCGATGGAATAGCGATTGCGACGCTTCCGCTCCCCCATCTGCCGTACGCGCAATTCACCACCTTCTGGCGCAACGTGCCGGTCGGAATCCACGCCTTGCAGCTGCGGGGGACGGACGCAGCGGGCTTCGTGGTGACCGGCCCGCCCGTCAATGTGCAGGTGCGTGCGCCGGATTTGCCCCCTGCCGTACGTCTTGTATCTCCGTCGATGTACCAGCTCATTCCCGTCGCCACTGGCGGCGCCACGAGCATTCCCATGGCTGCCCTCGCCAGCGACGCCGACGGCACCGTCCAGCGCGTCGACCTCACGACCGATTCCGACTACTCGCCCACGGTGTTCGCGCCACCCTGGTCCGCCCCTTACGCAAACGTGCTGCCCGGTGTGCACATGCTGAGCGCTCGTGCGACCGACGATCGCGGCGTGGAGACCGAGTCGGCGCCCGTGTTCGCCCTGGTGTCGGCCTTCGCGCCGGCGCCGGTGGTCGCGATCACCTCGCCGACCCCCGGTGCGACCTTCTCGCCCGGCATGTTTGCGACGCTGACCGCCGATGCCCAGGGCATTGCCGGCGTGTCGAAGGTCGAGTTTTATACGACGGTGAATCACAATCTGATCGGCACCGCGACGGCACCCCCATGGTCGATCGTCTGGCGGACGGTGCCCGGGCAGAACCAGATCGTGGCGGTCGCCTACTCCGCGACCAACGGCAGCAACGCCGGGTCGACTCCCGTCACCTTGAATATCCTGAGCAACGTTCCGCCCGTGATCACGGTTAGCGCGCCGCGCCCGGGACAGGCGTTCGCAGTCGGCGAAGCGGTTCCGATCATGGCGTATTCGGTCGACCCCGACGGTACCGTCGCGCGGGTGGTCTTCGCCGTGAGTGGCGCCACCATCGCAACCGTCGCCAGCGCGCCGTACGGCACGACCTGGACGCCCGCCGCGCCGGGCACCTACGCAATCACCGCCACGGCGACGGACGCGCAGGGTGCGTCCACCCTCTCGGCACCGGTCGCCATCACCGTGGTACCGGCAGTGGCGGCGGTATCCATCACCGCCCCCTCCGCGGCGGCAACGCTCGTTTCCGGCAATCCGATCGACATCGTTGCCCAAACCGTCATGCCCGGCCGCTCCGTGTCTTACGTCCAGTACATGGTGGATGGCGTCGTAGCAGGCTCGGTGTCGGTGGGAGGCAGCGGCAGCGTCGCCAACACGACTTTCCACTGGACGCAAGCGTCGCCCGGTCCGCACACCCTCGTCGCGCGCAGCGTCGCCACCGACAACAGCACGCTGTCGTCGCCGGCCGTCGTCATCCAGGTCGGCGATTTTTCCGTGGCCCTGGCCGAGCCGTACGACGGTCAGGTCTTCGTCATGCCCGCGGAGATTCGCATCCAGGCCGCGCCGTCTGGCGCGCTGGCGGGCATCGCCCGCGTCGAGTTCACGGCGGACGGCGCATTGATTGGCAGCGCATCCGCGCCGCCCTTTGCCTACGTGTGGCGTGGCGCAGGCTTCGGCAGTCATGTCATCGGCGTGCGCGCGGTGGACACCCAGGGAACCATCACGAGCTCCGGCCCCGTGCTGGTGCGGGTCGTAACCGCGCCGGGAATCGTCATCGATAACGGGCAGGATAACAGCGTGCAGGCCGACGACGTCATGCGGATCACGGGGCGCCTCGAGGCGCCGGTGAATGCGGCGCTCGTCGTCAACGGACGCCCTGCGACCATCGACCCGCAGGGCAACTTCGTCGTCGAAAACGTTCCGCTGGCGCCGGGATCGAATCTCCTGACGGTCACGCTCAACACGCTCGATGCCCCGCCGGTGCAGCGGGTCCTCGCCGTCAACAGCGCCGGAAGCGCCCCGTTCTCGGTGGACTTCTCGCCGCAGGACGGATTCGCGCCGCTCCTGGGCACGCTCACCATCCGCAATCGCGGCAACGTGCCGTTTGCGCGCATCGAGATCGATGCCCAGGACGATGGTCGCGTCGACGCCACGCTGACCTCCCTGGTCGACAACGAGGCGCGTATCGACTACACGATCACCGGCGCGGGCGTGTTTCCGGTGAAAGTGACGGTATACGACGCCACCAACCGGGTGATCTACCAGGCGCGCCGGCAGTTGCGCGTGTTCGACCGCGCCGAGCTCGCGGGCAAGGTCGTGGGCACCTACTTCTCGATGGTCGAGCGCCTCGCGGCCGGCAACGCCGCCGGTGCGCTCCGCGTGTTCACCGGCGATGCTCAGTCTCGCTACGCCGAGATCTTCGCCGCGCTGGGCAGCAACCTTGCGGCGGTCGCACCGGAGCTGCGCCATCTGGTCGACGGCGTGGTCGGAGACGACCTCGCGGAGCTGACGCTCGTCCGCGATACCGCTCAGGGACCGACGCTCTTCATGATCTACCTGCTGCGCGGACGCGATGGACTGTGGCGCGTCGACAGCCTGTGAAGCGGCCGATCAGATGAGCGGCGCGACCTTGATCACCTCGTCGAGCGTCGTGAGCCCGGCCGCGACCTTCATCGCGCCGGATACGCGCAGGGGCTTCATGCCGTCTTTGTAGGCCTGCTCGCGAATCGAATGGTCGTCGGCCTCGCGCGTGAGCAGCTTGCGGATGCCCTGCGTCGTGACCATCACCTCGTAGAGCCCGATGCGGCCGTAGTATCCCGTCATCCGGCATTCGAGGCACCCACCTGGACCCATTACCTGCGCGGGCTTGTCCGCACGCCAGGGCGCCGTCACCGTCGCCCAGCTTTCGTCGTCGGGGGGTTCCACGGGCTTCTTGCAGTGCGGGCAGAGCGTGCGGATCAACCGCTGCGCCATCACGCCCAGCAGCGTCGAGCTCAGCAGGTAGGCCGGCACGCCCAGGTCGAGCAGCCGCGTCACCGCGGTCGGGGCGTCGTTCGTGTGCAGCGTGGACAGCACGAGGTGGCCGGTCAGCGCCGCCTGTACTGCCATGTCCGCGGTGTCGCGGTCGCGGATCTCCCCCACCATGATGATGTCCGGATCCTGGCGCATCAGGGTGCGCACGCCGGTCGCGAAGTCCACGCCGATGATGGGCTGGACCTGCATCTGGTTGAACGAGGGCTCGATCATCTCGATCGGGTCCTCCACGGTGCAGACGTTCACCTCGGGCCGCGCCAGACCCTTGAGCGTCGAATAGAGCGTAGTGGTCTTGCCCGAGCCGGTCGGCCCCGTGACCAGGATGATGCCGTTGGGCTCGCGGGTCATGGTCTCCCAGCGCGTCAGGTCGTCGGGCGTGAAGCCCAGGTCGCTGAAGTCGCGCACCAGCACTTCGGGGCTGAAGATCCGCATCACGATCTTCTCGCCGAATGCAGTGGGCATGGTCGAGATCCGCAGCTCGATCTCGCCGCCATCGGGCGCCACGGTCTTGATGCGTCCGTCCTGCGGGCGCCGCTTCTCGACGATCTCCATACGCGCCAGCAGCTTGATGCGCGACGTGACGGCATTGAGCACGAGGGTCGGGATGGAGTAGACGCTATGCAACACGCCGTCGATGCGGAACCGCACGTGCCCGACGTCGCGGCGCGGCTCGATGTGGATGTCGGAGGCGCGCTGGTCGAATGCGTACTGCCACAGCCAGTCGACGATGTGCACGACGTGCGTGTCGTTCGCGTCGAGGTGCCCGTGCTTGCCGAGCTCCACCAGCTGCTCGAAGCTGTTGACCGCAAGGTTGCCCTTCGAGCTCTCCTGCGCCTTCTTCATGGACCGGGCAAGATTGAAGAACTCGCCCAGGTAGCGACGGATGTCCACCGGATTGGCGAACACGAAGCGCACGTCGAGCTTGAGGATCTTCTCCAGCTCGTCGGCCCATGCGCGCACGAAAGGCTCGGCGGTCGCCACGGTGAGCGTCATGCGATCGACCGACACCGGAAGGATGCGGTAGCGTTCGGCGTAGGCATTCGACATCGTCTGGGTGACCGCGCCGAGGTCGATCTTCAACGGATCGATGTGCAGGTAGGAAATGCCGAGCTTGCCGGCCAGCCACTCGACCAGGCCTTCGAGCGTCAGCGGCCTGTGCGGAGGGTGCGGCGACTTGATGTGCTGCGCGGCGACGAATTCCAACGGATGCTCGAAGCGATGCACCCGAGCGCGCACGAACTTGTCCGCTTCGGACGCCGGCAGCAAACCGTCGGCGACCATGAGTTTCAGGATATCCTCGAGCCGCAGCTTGCGGTCGGAGGCCGCCGTGCGTGCGGCGGGAAGGGCGGAGACGGTCGAGGCCATGCGGCCACTCTACACCGGACCCCCCACTTCCTCCTGGGCCGGGGCCCACTGGCGGCCCACCCCTTGCAAACAACCGACGAACGGCGCTAGGTTGCGCACATGCCGCATGGCGATGCCCCGCCGTACCGCCTCGAAGCGCTCGACGTGGACATCACGACGCTCGCCCTTGGTGCGATCGTCAACGCGGCGAACTCGAGCCTGCTGGGCGGCGCCGGCGTCGATGGCGCAATCCATCGCGGGGCGGGCCCGGCGATGCTGGCCGAATGCCGCGCGCTCGGCGGCTGCCCGCCCGGCGAAGCCCGCATCACCGCGGGATACGACCTGCCCGCGGCCCACGTCATCCATACCGTCGGCCCGGTCTGGCGAGGCGGCCACGCCGATGAGCCCACCACCCTGGCGGCCTGCTATCGGAATTCCCTGGCCCTGGCCGGGCAGCGCGGCATCGCGTCGATCGCGTTTCCGGCCATCAGTTGCGGTGCCTACGGCTATCCGCTCGAGGCGGCAGTAGCCATCGCTGTGCGCGAAGTCCATCGCCATCTCGCGCAGGCGGGGCCGCCCCGGCACGTCGTCTTTGCCTGCTTCGGCGCGCCGACCCTGAACGCCTATCGCCAGGCGCTGGCAGCATGGTCCGGGGCTGCGGACGACACGCGCCGCGCGGACTAGGCCTCCAATCGCCTCGCGGGAGCGAGTCGCCGAGGAGGCGGGTCAGCCGGGCACCGGAGCCGGCACCGGAGCGGGCACGGGCTCGGCCGGCACTTGGAACACCTCGCGCAGGTAGGCCACATACGACGGGTCATAGCCCATCGCCTTGGAGGGCTCGTCGCTGATCTTGGCGACCGGCTGGCCGTTGCAGCGGGTCATCTTGATGACGATGGACAGCGGCTCGTAGCCCAGGTCGTTGGTGAGATTGGTGCCGATGCCGAACGCGGTGCGGCTGCGGCCGCAGAAGTAGTCGAACAGCCGGATGGCGAGCGGGACCGTGAGGCTGTCGGAGAACACCATGGTCTTGGTGCGCGGATCGATGCGCATTTTGCGGTAGTGCGCGATCAGCTTCTCCCCCCACTCGAACGGATCGCCGGAGTCGTGCCGCACGCCGTCGAACAGCTTGACGAAGAACAGGTCGAAGTCGCGCAGGAACGCATCCATCCCGCAGACGTCGGACAGCGCGATCCCCAGGTCGCCACGGTATTCGCGCGCCCAGGTGTTGAACGCGAAGACCTGCGAATCGCGCAATCGCGGCCCCACCGCCTGGCACGCCTGCAGATATTCGTGCGCCATGGTGCCGAGCGGGGTGAGCTCGTGGTCGAGCGCGAGCTTGACATTGCTCGTGCCGACGAACTTCGGGCCGATATCGCGCTTGAGCGTGCGCACCACTTCGTCCTGCCACGCATACCCGAAGCGCCGCCGCGTGCCGTAGTCGGCAATGCGAAACTCCGGATCGACCACGCCGTTGATCTGCGTGACCTTGCGCGCAAGGCGCTTCCGGCCTTCGTCGAGGTCGGGCGTCGGGTGCATCGCACGGTTGTACGCTTCCGAGACGATCGCCAGCACGGGCACTTCGAACAGGATGGTGTGCAGCCACGGTCCCCGGATCGTGATGTCGATCTCGCCGTTCGCGGCCGGAGAGACGCGGATGAACCGCTCGTCGAGCTGGAACAGCTTGAGCAGGTCGATGAAATCGCTCTTGAAGAATCGCCAGCTGCGCAGGTACTCGAGCTCGGGGCCGCGGAAGCGCAGCCGGCACAGCTCGCGGATGCCCGTCTCGATCGCCTCGACGTGCGGCAGCAGGTCGACACCGCGATTGCGGCACTTGAACCGGTATTCGACCTGCGCGCCGGGAAAGTGATGCAGGACCACCTGCATCATCGTGAACTTGTAGAGGTCGGTGTCGAGGAGCGACTCGATCATCATGCCGAGCGCGGCGGCGCGGTTCGAAGCGGGGGGTCGATGTTACCCGCACCGCACCGCAGCGGCCAGCGCGCCGTCGCCCGGTCATGCGCCCGGTCATGCGCCCGGTCATGCGCCCGGTCATGCGCCCGGTCATGCGCCCGGTCATGCGCCCGGTCATGCGCCCGGTCATGCGCCCGGTCGTTCGCCCGGTCATTCGCCCCATCGCTCGGGCGCCCGCGCGCGCCGCGTTGGCAAGCGCCGCGCCCGACCGCTATCATCACCTTCGTCCACCCCGCGCCCATCATGCTGCTCAGCTGCGTTGCCTACCAGAACGGAAGCAAGCTTGCCGACATCCCGGTCGAGGACATCAGCGAGTACGTCCACCGGCCGGATTGCTTCGTGTGGGTCGCGCTGTTCGAGCCCACCCGCGAGGAGCTCGACCAGATGGCGGAGGAGTTCGCCCTGCACGAGCTGGCCGTCGAGGATGCCCGCACGGGCCACCAGCGGCCGAAGATCGAGGAATACGGCGACTCGCTGTTCGCGGTGCTCCATCCGGTGGAGTTCGAGAAGGTCGAAGGGGGCAGCGATGTCCTCACCGTGGGCGAAGTCGACATCTTCGTCGGGGCCAACTACATCCTGTCGGTACGCCACCGCACCAAGCTCGGCTTTGCGGCCGTCCGGATGCGCACCGAGCGCGAGCCCGAATTGCTGCGGCACGGGGCTGGCTTCGTGTTCTATGCGCTCATCGACAACGTGGTCGATCGCTACTTTCCGGTGCTCGACGACCTCGAGACCCGGCTCGAGAAAGCCGAGGAGCGGATGTTCGCAGCGCCCGCGTCGCGTCGCCAGATCGAGGATCTCTACGCGCTCAAGGGCATGCTGATGACGCTCAAGCACTCGGTCACGCCGCTGATGGAGGCCGTCGGCAAGCTCTACGGCGGCCGCGTTCCCCACCTGTGCCAGGGCACCCAGGAATACTTTCGCGACGTCTACGACCACCTCGCGCGCATCAACGCCGCCATCGAGAGCAGCCGGGAAATGCTCACCACCGCCATCCAGGTCAACCTGGCGCTGATCGGCATCTCCGACAACGAGGTAACCAAGCGGCTGGCGGCATACGGCGCGCTGATCACGGTGCCGACGCTCGTGGCCGGCATCTACGGCATGAATTTCCACAACATGCCGGAGCTGAGCTGGGAGGTCGGCTATCCCCTCGCCGTAGGCGCGATGGTCTTCATCGACCTCCTGCTGTTCCTGCGCTTCCGCAAGGTGAACTGGATCTAGGGCGGGCAGCGCGCCTGCTCCTGCGGCTCAGCGCCGGGCCCGCTCGCCGTCACCGGCCGGCGCGATGGGAATGACGCGCCGGTCGCCGTACGGCTGCGGCGCCGGCCACGACGGCTGCAGCGTGACGTGGCGAATCGCGTACTCCGCCGCCAGCATCCGCTGCGCGGCAGCGAGCACCTCGAGCCACCGCGATCCGTCGTTCAGGGCGAGGTGCGCCGACAGCGCGACCTCGTCGGCGCCGGGGTGCCACACGTGCAGGTCGTGCACCGACATCACCCCGTTCACGCCGCACAGCGCGCGCCCGATGTCGCCGTAGTCGAGATGAGTCGGCACGCCTTCCATCAGCACGCGCGTGGATTCCATCAGCAGCCGCCAGGTCGAGCGCACGATGAGCGCGGCCACCACGACGGACAGGATCGGGTCGATCGACATCCAGCCGGTCGCCACGATCACGGCGCCGGCCACGATGGCGGCGACCGAGCCGAGCAGGTCGGAAAGGACGTGCAGCAGGGCGCCGCGGGCGTTCATCGATGCCGTGGCGGTCGACAGCACCGCCAGCGCCGCGAGATTGACGACGAGGCCCACCACGGCGACGCTGAGCACCCATATTCCCGCCACCGGCTGCGGATCGAGCAGGCGCCGCACCGCCTCGACGGCGATGAACACGACCAGGCCGAGCAAGGCGAGCGCGTTGACGAACGAAGCGAGCACCTCGGCGCGTGCGTACCCGTAGGAGGCCCGGTGCGACGGCGGCCGTGCCGCGATCCGCTGCGCGAACAGCGCGAGGCCGAGCGAGCCGGCGTCGGTGACCATGTGACCGGCGTCGGACAGTAGCGCCAGCGAGCCGGCCCACCAGGCGGCGCCGGCCTCGACCAGCGCGAAGCCGCCCGTCAGCACCAATGCGATGGCCAGCGCGCGCTGCGCCCGCGGCCCGTCGTCCCCACCCCGCGCCCCGTGATGCGCATGCGTGGCGCGGCTCGTCCCGTGGCCGTGTCCCGCGTGGGATGCGCCCGTTTCCGACTGGTTGTGCGTGCCCAAGCCCACGCGCGCCATTGTCCGGCAAAACGGGGCCGGGGTGCGCGCTACATCTGCTTGAACCGGTGCGCGTAGGCGCGCGACACCTGCACCGCTTCCGGCCGCGCCTTGAGCGCCAGCGCGACCCGGCCCGACAGGTCGCGCACCGTGGTCTTTACGTGCGCGATGTTGACGATCGTGCCGCGGTGGATCTGCCAGAACCGGTCGGGGTCGAGCTGGTCGGAGAGCTCCTTCAGCGGCGTGCGGATCAGCGCCTCGCCTTCCTGCGTGAACACGCTGGTGTACTTGTCATTTGCCTGGAAGTAGCAGACGTCCTCGACGTCGATGAGGCGCACCTGCTGGCCGACCAGGGCGCGGATCCACGCGAGCCGGGATACCGGTGCGCCGTTCGGCGCGGCCGCGCTACCCGCGGGTGTGTCCCGCGCGGCCAGCCGGGCGAGCGCCGCCAGCGCCGCCTCGAGGTCCTGGGTACGGGCCGGCCCGGCGCGGCGTGCCTGCAGGCGCGCCACCGTCTCGTTTAGGCGCGCGTCGGTGACGGGCTTCAGGAGATAGTCGACGGCAGCTCGGTCGAACGCGTCGATGGCGTACTGGTCGTGCGCGGTGACGAAGACGATGTCGGTGCCGGCCTGCGCCCCGCGCGCGACCTCGAGACCGGTCAGGCCCGGCATGCGAATGTCCAGGAAGGCGATGTCCGGCGCCTCGTCGCGCAGCAGCGCCGCCGCGGCGGGGCCGTTCTCGGCAATGCCCGCGATCACCAGGTCGGGCCAGGCCAGCGCGAGACGCGCGCGCAGGTACTCGGCAAGACGGGGCTCGTCGTCGGCGATGATGGCGCTCGTGCGCCGGGCGGGGTCGACGGTCACGCCGAAACGGGTCCGCTCGCCGGAAGCATGAGCGACACCCGCGCGCCGGCCGGCTGGTTGTCCTCGATCACGAGGCGCGCCGCATCGCCGTACCAGGCGGCCAGACGCGCCCGCAGGTTCGCGAGGCCAAGGCTCGCCTGTCCCACCCGGCGCGTGGCGTCGAAGCCGAGGCCGGTATCCTGCACTTCAAGTCGCACGCCGGTGCCCTCGCGAACGGCGCGGATCGCGATCCGGCCCCCCTCGATCTTGGGCTCGAGCCCGTGCTTGATGGCGTTCTCCACGATCGGCTGCAGCAGCATGGGCGCGACGCGCAAATCGAGCAGCTCGTCCGGCACGTCGATACGCCACTGCAGGCGGTGGCCCATGCGCAGCTCGAGGATGGCGAGGTAGGCGCGCAGCCAGCCGAGCTGGCCGCCGAGGGTCCCCGGGCCGTCGGGGGACGAGGCCGTCGTGCGCAGCAGCGCGATCAGCCGCTCGATCATATGCTTCGCATTGGCGGGGTCGCCGTCGATCAGGGACATGACATGCGCCAGCGTGTTGAACAGAAAATGCGGCTCGACCTGCGCTTCCAGAAGCTTCAAACGCGCGGTAGCGGCCGCCTGCTCCGCAGCGGCCACGCGCACCTGCTCCTGTGCCACCGCCGTTTCCGCGCGCGCCGCCCGTTCGCGCTGCAGGATGATGACCAGCAGCACCGCCGAGATCAACAGCGACACGAAGGCTACGCTTGCGAAGCCGCGCGGGGTGAACAGCCAGTGCAGGAAGTCGTCGTACCCGAGCACGAACGCCCCCGCCGAGTAGCCCACGAACACGCCGACGATCGGCACGCCCGAGTAGTACGCGAAGCGAATCGGCAGCCGCGTGCGGTGCACGCCGGGAAATGCGACGTCGCCGACCATGAACAGCGCGTGAATCACGAGCCCGATGCACTGCGCGAACACCATGTTCACACGCAGCGCCTCGAGGACGGGGGTGCGCGCGTCGAACAGCAGCGCGAAGCCGGTGAAGACCAGCGCGATCAGCGAACTCCAGATCAGGGTGTAGATGAAATCCCGCCCGCGGCTGCTCGGCCAGCGCCGGAACCACGGGATCAACTCGAGCGGATGGGTGAACGCGCAGGGGACGGATCCGGCCACGCCCGGCGTCCGGGCGGCGATGTGCGACATGAAGATCCTTTGAGCGTGACCGAAGCGCCATCGTCCGCTTCCGCGTCGCCGGCCGCGAGTCTCCTGCGACGGCCGGGCCCCCGGCGGCGCGAGCGGTCGTGGCGCGCCGCCAGCGGTCGTGGCCCGCCGCCAGCGGTCGTGGCCCGCCGCGAGCGGTCCCCGGAACCGGGCCGGCGGGCGCGATAAACTTGCGCGGTGACCCCGGACGCCGACCTGTCGAGCGCGATCGACACCCTCTTGCCGCAGACGCAATGCGCCCGCTGCGGTTTCGGGGGGTGCGCCCCCTACGCGACGGCGATCGCGCAGGGCCGGGCGGACATCGACCGCTGCCCTCCCGGCGGCGATGCGACGATCGCCGCCATTGCCGCGCTGACCGGCCGCCTCGTCCGCCCCCTCGACCCCTCCTGCGGCCCGTCGCTCCCCCTCCAGGTCGCGGTGATCGACCCCGAGCGGTGCATCGGGTGCGCGCTGTGCATCGCCGCCTGCCCAGTGGACGCCATCCTCGGCGCGCCGAAGCGACTGCATGCCCTGCTGCCGTCGCTGTGCTCCGGATGCGGGCTGTGCGTCGCGCCGTGTCCGGTTGACTGCATCGACCTGGTTCCGGCAGGGCGCACGTGGACCATCGTCGATGCCGACGCCGCCCGCGCCCGCCACCGTGCGCGGGCGGTGCGCCTTGGGAGCGGCGAGCGCATCGACGCGCGCCTGCACGACCCGCAAAGCCGTCGCCAGGCCGTCGCGGCGGCGCTCCAGCGTGCGCGAGCGCGCCGGCAGGTGGCCTAGGATGGTCGGAGCGGGCGCGCCGGCCGGAACCATGCTGCGTGGTGCCGGCTCGCCGGTCATAGGCAGGGGTGGGGTCGGCGCGACTCGGCGCTTGCGGGGCCGCCCGCTGCCGCACGGACTGCCGCTCGCCCTCGCCGCTTTCGTGGCGGCCGCTACCGTTTCAACCGCGGCGGTGGCAGCAACCGGCTCCGCGCGGATGCCCGCAGTGGGCCGGGCGGACTACTCCGCCACGCTCGATCGCCTCTGGGACTTCGAGGCGCCGGTCGATTCCGCCGTCCGCTTCCGTGCCGAGCGCGCCGCGCGTCCCCCTGGCTCGCGCGAAGCGCTGGAAGCCGCCACCCAGCTCGCGCGGGCGCAGGGACTCCAGGGCGACTTCGCGGGCGCCGATGCGCTCCTCGATGAGGTCGCGGGCCGGCTCGAGACGCAGCCGACCCGGCTGCGCGTACGCTACCTGCTCGAGCGCGGGCGGGTGCGCAATTCGTCGGGTGCGCCGGCGCGGGCGGTCCCGTTGTTCCACGCCGCGCTGCGCGCCGCCCCCGCGGACGGGCCGCCCGGGGCAGCCTTCTACCGGATCGATACGTTGCACATGCTGGGCATCGCCGCTCCGCTCGCCGAACGCGCCGACTGGAACCGGCGCGCGCTCGCCGCCGCCGAGGCCGCCAGGGACGAGCGCGCCCGGCACTGGCGAGGCTCGCTGCTCAACAACTCCGGATGGAGCGCGCACGAACGCGGCGATTTCACGGCGGCGCTGGCATTCTGGGAGCGCGCGCTCGCGGTCCGCGCGGCCGACCGCGACGAGGCGGGAACGCGGATCGCGCGCTGGACGGTGGCGCGCGGCCTGCGCTCGGTGCATCGCTACGCGGAGGCCGAGGCGATCCAGCTGGCCTTGGCCGCGCAGACGACGCATGCCGATGCGCCGGACGGCTTCGTCTACGAGGAGCTGGCCGAGCTCGCCGCGCTCCGCCACGATGACGCGGCGGCGCAACGGTGGGCGCAGCAGGCGCACGCGCTCCTCGCCGCCGATCCCGGCTTCGTCGCGAGCGAGCCGGCGCGCCTGGCGCGCCTCGCCCGTCTCGCCCGGCCGGAGGGCGGCATGCGATGAACGCCGCGAAGCGCCAGGCCATCTTCGCCCGGCTGCGCGAAGCCAATCCCGCGCCGCATACCGAGCTCGTCTCTTCCACCCCGTTCGAGCTCCTCGTCGCCGTGGTGCTGTCGGCCCAGGCTACCGATCGCAGCGTCAACCAGGCGACGGCCGTCCTGTTCAAGGCAGCCAATACGCCGGCCGCGCTCGCAGCGCTCGGCGTCGAGCGGCTGATCCCGTACATCGGCTCGATCGGCCTCTTCCGCAACAAGGCGCAGAGCGTGGTCGGGCTGTCGCAGATCCTGCTGCGCGATCACGGCGGCGAGGTGCCGCGCACCCGCGCGCTCCTCGAGGCACTGCCCGGCGTGGGCCGCAAGACGGCGAACGTGGTGCTGAACGTCGCCTTCGGCGAGCCGACCATCGCCGTGGACACGCATGTGTTTCGGGTCGCCAACCGCACGAACCTCGCGCCCGGCAAGGATCCCCTCGCAGTCGAGGCCAGGCTCGAGCGGCTGGTTCCCGCCGAGTTCAAGCTGCATGCGCACCACTGGCTGATCCTGCACGGGCGCTACACATGCATCGCGCGCATGCCGAAGTGTCCGGCGTGCGTCATCGTCGACCTCTGCGAATATCGTCGCAAGACGACCGACGTCCCCGCCGCCGCGCCACGCGGCGGCGCCGCCGCACCGCCGGTGCCGCGCGTGCCGAAGCGCGGCGGGCGCGGCTGAGCGTGTTCACGCCGTCGCGCGAGGAGGCCCGCCGCTTCATGATGGATGCGTGGGCCAGGCATCGGGCGGGGGAGCCGTTGTCGGCGCTCGAGCAGAAGGCCGCGGCGCTGGTTGCGCGCCATCCCGAATATCACGCCATGGTCGAGGATCCGGCCCGGCACGTCGAGCGCGATTACGGCCCGGAAGGCGGCGAGGTCAACCCGTTCCTGCACCTGTCGCTGCATCTAGCGGTCGCCGAGCAACTCGACATCGACCAGCCGACCGGCCTGCGCGCGCACTTCGAACGACTGTGCGCCACGCGCGACGAGCATGCCGCGCTCCATGTGCTGATCGACTGCCTCGGCGAGACGCTGTGGCAGGCGCAGCGCCTGCGCGCCGCGCCCGACGCGGCGGTGTACTTCGACTGCCTGCGCCGCACGGGTAACGCCGTCTGATCGGCGCGCCCCGGTCGCGCTACTTGTGCGTGGTCAGCACCGCGGGCTGCACTGCGTAGTACGCCGCGACGTTCTCGATGTCCTTCGGCGTCAGCGTGGCCGCCATGCCGGCCATGATGGCGTTCTTGCGCCGGCCGGTCTGGTAATCGCGCAGCGCCTTGGCGAGATAGTCCGGATACTGGCCGGCGAGCTTCGGGTAGTCGGCGGTGGCGCTGTTGCCGTCGAGGCCGTGGCACGCCTGGCAAATCTCCTTCGCCTTGACCTGCCCTGCGCCCGCGTCGGCGGCGTGGGCAACCGGTGCGGCCAGCGCCAGCGCCAGCGCGAGGGGCAAGGCGGCGAACGTCCTGGCGCGCCTCATTTTCCGGCCGTCAGGGTGACGCCGCGCGCGTAGTACGCGGCGAGGTTCGCGATATCCTCGTCGGAGAGCGGCGAGGCGATGCCGCGCATCGACGGATGGCTGCGATCACCGCTGCGATAGGCCTTCAACGCAGCCGTGAGATACGCCTCGTGCTGTCCGCCGAGTTTCGGCACCGGGTACACCTCCGGGAAGGCGGTGCGCCAGCCCGGGATGCCGTGGCAGCCCTCGCACATCTGCGTCTTTTCGCGACCCTTCGCAGGATCGCCGGCCGGTGCCGGGGATTGCGCCATCGCGGGGGCGGCCAGCGCGAGCGCGAGGGCGGCGGTAGCAAGACCAACGGAACTGCGTCGCAACATGGGCATCGGGTGATTCCGGTCAGCTCTCGAGATACTGGCGCTTTTCGGCGACGTCCTTCCAGTCATCGGCATCCGGCGGTGCGGGCTTGCGCTCGATGATGGGCTTCCAGGCTTTCGCGAGCTCGGCGTTGAGAGCCTTGAACTCCTGCTGGCTGGCCGGCACGTCGTCCTCGGCGAAGATCGCCTCCACCGGACACTCCGCCACGCATAGCGTGCAATCGATGCATTCGTCCGGATCGATGACCAGGAAATTGGGGCCTTCGCGGAAGCAGTCGACCGGGCACACGTCGACGCAGTCGGTGTACTTGCACTTGATGCAGCTCTCGGTGACGACATACGTCATGGCCTGCCAACCTTCACCCGAACGTCAACCTTGAATTTTACCAGAACGGGCCTCATGTCCTGCGGATCGGCTCCTCCCGCGGGTCGTCTCGGCTGCGGTAGACTCGTCCCGAAGACCCGTACGCGAGGGCCATTTCCGAGGATTTCCATGAACGACATGATCAAGCAAGTCTCCGACATCAGCTTCGACAAGGACGTGCTGCAGTCCGACAAGCCGGTGCTGGTCGACTTCTGGGCGGAGTGGTGCGGCCCCTGCAAGATGTTCGCGCCGGTGCTCGACGACGTCGCCAAGACGTACGAGGAGAAGCTGACCATCGCCAAGCTCGACATCGACGCGAACCCGGCCACGCCGGGCAAGTACGGCATCCGCGGCATTCCGACCGTGATCCTCTACAAGGCGGGGCAGGTGCATGCCCAGAAGGTCGGCGCGCTCACCAAGTCGCAGCTCACGGCCTTCCTTGACAGCAATCTCTAAGCCCGCTACCCTCAGCGTCACGTAGAAACAGACCCCCGGCGCGCGATCGTCATCGCCGCGCCGGCGAGCCGGCCTCCGCCACCCGTGGAGGTCCGGCCGCAAGACCCTTGGCGCCGCGCCTTCCTTCCAGCGGCGCGCCGGCATCCCGATCCGCATCCCGTCCGGCCTCGCCGGGCTCCTCCGGCGATTTCCGCCGCTCCCGCACGCGCCATGCACCTTTCCGAACTCAAGACCAAACACGTCAGCGAACTGCTCGACATCGCGAACTCGCTCGAGATCGAGGGCGCGAATCGCATGCGCAAGCACGATCTCATCTTCGCGCTCCTGAGGACCCAGGCGCGGAAGGGGGAAAGCATCTTCGGCGAGGGCGTCCTCGAGGTGCTGCCGGACGGCTTCGGCTTCCTGCGCTCCCCCGACACGAGCTACCTGGCCGGCACCGACGACATCTACATCTCGCCGTCGCAGATCCGCCGCTTCAACCTGCACACCGGCGACACGATCGAAGGCGAGATCCGCACGCCGAAGGACGGCGAGCGCTACTTCGCGCTGGTCAAGGTCGACAAGGTCAACAGCGAGCCGCCCGAGAACGCGAAGAGCAAGATCCTTTTCGAGAACCTGACGCCGCTGTTTCCCGACGAGGTGATGGTCCTCGAGCGCGACATCAAGGCGGAGGAGAACTACACGGGCCGCATCATCGACATCGTCGCGCCCATCGGCAAGGGACAGCGCGGCCTGCTGGTCGCCTCGCCGAAGTCCGGCAAGACGGTCATGCTGCAGCACATCGCGCATGCGATCTCCGCGAACCATCCCGACGTCATCTTGATCGTGCTCCTGATCGACGAGCGCCCGGAAGAAGTGACGGAAATGCAGCGCACCGTGCGCGGCGAGGTCGTGGCGTCCACCTTCGACGAGCCGGCGACGCGCCACGTGCAGGTGGCCGAGATGGTGATCGAGAAGGCGAAGCGCCTCATCGAGCACAAGAAGGACGTCGTGATCCTGCTCGACTCGATCACCCGGCTGGCGCGCGCCTACAACACGGTCGTGCCCGCGTCGGGCAAGGTGCTCACGGGCGGCGTCGACGCGAACGCCCTGCAGCGGCCCAAGCGCTTCTTCGGCGCTGCGCGCAACATCGAGGAAGGCGGCTCGCTCACGATCATCGCTACCGCGCTCATCGACACGGGCTCGCGCATGGACGACGTGATCTACGAGGAGTTCAAGGGCACCGGCAACATGGAGATCCACTTGGACCGCCGCATGGCCGAGAAGCGCATCTATCCCGCGATCAACGTCAATCGCTCGGGGACGCGCAAGGAAGAGCTGCTGCTCAAGCCCGACATCCTTCAGAAGGTGTGGATCCTCCGCAAGCTGCTCTATCCGATGGACGAGCTCGAGGCGATGGAATTCCTTCTCGACAAGGTCAAGGCGACCAAGACCAACGGCGACTTCTTCGATTCGATGCGCCGCGGCTGACGCGCACGGTCAACCGCCCAGGCGCTTGCGCAAGCGGCGCCACGCAAGCGCGAACAGCAGCGCGCCGGACAGGTCCGCCAGCCAGTCCAGAAGCGAACCCTCCCGCAGCGGCACGTACAGCTGGTGGATCTCGTCGGCAGCACCCGCCCCGAGCGCCAGCAGGATCGCCACCACCGGCGTGCGGCGCGCGAACCCGTGGTCGAGTAGCACGGCCATCGTACCGTAGTACGTCGCGTGCACGAGCTTGTCGTAGTACGGGCCGGGGAACCAGCCGATCTGTCCCACCTGGCGCGCCGCGAGCAGCACGAATGCCGCCATCGTGGCCGCGAGCGCAATCGCGGCGAGGCGCAGCGGCGCGCAGTCGAGGAGATGCCACGTCCGTTGGTCTGAAATCGATTTCATTTCAATCGTTTGCGTTCATCATTTGCAATGCTCGACGGACGCCCCAACCTTGTCTTGGATCGCCAAATCGGGGATAATCGCTGTCTTCGCGCGACGCGCCCAACACTTGGCGCATCGCCTGCAGAACCCCGGTCGGCGCCTTCGCGCCACCCAACGAGGTCCGCCATGAAAGCAGAAACGCATCCGAAGTACACCGAAATCGCGGTCGCCTGCAGCTGCGGCAACACGTTCACGACGCGCTCCACGGTGAACAAGCCGCTGCACGTGGAAGTCTGCTCGGCCTGCCACCCGTTCTACACCGGCAAGCAGAAGGTCATGGATACCGCGGGCCGCGTCGAGAAATTCCGCCAGCGCTACGCGTCGAAGACCCCCGCGACCCCCGCGGCCCCGACGTCCGCCTGAGCGCGATCGGCGCCCTGGCGGCCACCGGCGGGCATTCTCCGCCCGGTCGAAAAGGCAGCTTCGGCTGCCTTTTTCGTTGCGACAGCCCCTGATTGCCGCCATGCTCGCACCGATGCGAGCCCCGCGTCCGTACGTCGCTGAGGCGGTCGATCCGACCGAGCTGAGCCCGGCGGGCCCGTGGCGCGCGGTCAAGCAGGCCGGGCTGCTCCTGCTGGCGCTGGCATGGATTGGACTGGGGCTGGTCGGGCACGATCCGTGGAAGGTCGAGGACGCGACGTCGTTCGGCCTCGCCCTCGACATCGCGCAACGCGGCGATATGGTGGTGCCGCAGCTCGCCGGCGAGGATTTCCTGGCCCAGCCGCCGCTGCTGCCCGCGTTGTCGGCGCTGTCCATCCGCCTGCTGAGCCCGCCGCTCGAGCCGTTCGACGCAGCGCGCCTGGTGGCAGGCGGCGTGCTGGCCGTCATCTTGCTGTTCACCGCGCTCGCGAGCCTCGAGCTGTCGGGACGCGCCTATCGGTGGCTGCCGGTGCTGATCCTGATCGGCTCGGTGGGCCTGTGGGACCGCGCCCACGCCCTGTCCCCGGAGCTCGGGCTCACGGCGGGCATGGTCCTGGCGATGTATGGCTTCGCGCTCGCCTTGCGGCGCCCGGTCGCGGGCGGCGTGGCACTCGGGATCGGCTGCGCGGTCGCGTTCGGCAGCCGCGGGCTCATCGGGCCGGCGTGGGTGGTCATCACCGGCGCGGTGCTGCCCTCGCTCGGCGGACCATGGCGCACGCGCGCCTATGCAATCACGGCCGGCGTGGCGCTGATCATCGCGCTGGCGCTGGCGCTGCCCTGGCCGATCGCCCTCTGGCTGCGCGGCGGCGCGTCGCTCGGCGCCTGGCTCGACGCCGAATCATGGCGGCATCACATTGCGCTGCCCGGCATGGACGGCGCGGCCACCACGTATTACTTCCGCACGCTCCTGTGGTTCGCCTTCCCCGCGCTGCCGCTGATCGGCTGGATGCTCTGGACGCGGGGCCGCGGCTTCAACGGCGGTCTGTCGCCCGCCGGCGTGCGGCTGCCGGGCGTGCTCGCGCTGGTGATGCTGGCGAGCCTGATCGTTTATCCCGACCCGCGCGCCAACGATGCGCTGCCGCTGCTCGCGCCCCTCGCGCTGCTGGCCTCGCTCGAGGTCGACTCGCTCACGCGCGGCTTTTCGGCTGCGCTCGACTGGTTCGGCATCCTGACCTTCGGCCTGCTCGCGCTGGTCGTGTGGGGCATCTGGATCGACGCGCGGCTGTACGGCATGTCGTCCCAGGTGGCGTCGCTGTTCCGAGACACCGAGGTCGGCTATCAGCCTACGTTTCGCCTGGGCGCGATCGCGGTGGCCGTCGCGCTGACCATCCTGTGGATCATGCTCGTGCGCCCGGCGCGCCGCAGCAATCGACGCACGCTGCTCAACTGGGCCGCGGGCGTGACGCTCGTCTGGTGCCTCTACTCGACGATCTGGCTCCCGTATCTGGACTCGCGTCGCACCTACCGGCACGTGGTGGAGAGCTCGGCTGCGTACCTGCTCGGCTCCGGATGCGTTGCGAGCCGGAATCTCGGCGATTCGCAGCGCGTCGCGTGGCAGTATTTCGCGAACTTGATCACGGTGCGTGAGGAGGTAAATCCCGCGCACGCGTGCGCCGACCTGCTGGTCCAGTACGGCCGCCAGGAAGGCCCTCCCACGGCGCTGCCCGGCTGGTTCGTCACGTGGGACGGGCGGCGCCGCGGCGACGACACCGAGCGCTACGTCCTCTATCGACGCGAGCGCGGATGAAGTTCGTCGACGAAGCGACCATCGAGGTGCTGGCCGGTGACGGCGGCAACGGCGCGGCGTCGTTCCGGCGCGAGAAATTCGTGCCGCGCGGCGGGCCCGACGGCGGCGACGGGGGCCGCGGCGGCAGCATTCACGCGGTTGCCGACCGCAACATCAACACGCTGATCGACTACCGGTTCGCCCGCATCCATCGCGGCGCGCGCGGCGAGAACGGTCGCGGTGCGGCCCAATACGGGCGCGGTGCCGATGATATCGTGCTGCGCGTACCGGTCGGCACGGTGATAGCCGACGCCGAGAGCGGCGCCTTCATCGCGGACCTTGCGCAGGACGGCGCGCGGGCGCTCCTGGCGCGTGGCGGCGGCGGCGGCCTCGGCAACATCCACTTCAAGTCGAGCGTGAACCGCGCGCCGCGCCAGTCGACGCCCGGGGAAAAGGGCGAGACCCGCCGCCTGCGAATGGAGCTGCGCGTTCTGGCGGACGTCGGGCTGCTCGGCCTGCCCAACGCGGGCAAGTCGACGCTCATCCGCGCGATCTCCGCGGCGCGACCCAAGGTCGCCGACTACCCGTTCACCACGCTCGCACCGCAGCTCGGCGTGGTCCGCACCGACGCGCGACGCAGCTTCGTCGTCGCCGATATTCCGGGGTTGATCGAAGGCGCATCGGAAGGAGCCGGCCTCGGCCACCAGTTCCTGCGCCACCTCGCCCGCACGCGGCTCCTGCTCCATCTCGTCGACATCGCGCCACTTGATCCGGACGCCGATCCGGTGCAGGGCGCGCGCGCCATCGTCCGTGAGCTGAAGAAGTACGACCCCGCCCTGCACGCCAAGCCGCGCCTGCTGGTGGTGAACAAGCTCGACCTCGTCCCCGAAGACGAGCGCGGCGCCCGGGTGGACGCGCTGGTCAAGGCGCTGCGCTGGAAGGGACCGGTGTTCGGCATCGCGGCGATCGCCGCGGAAGGCACGCGCGCCCTCACCTACGCCGTGCAGGACTGGCTCGATGCGCACCCGGCCGCGCCCGCAGTTCCCGCCGAAGGCGCGGACACGCCGGCGGTCGTGCGCCCCGCTCCCGTCGCGCCGCGCCGCCGCCGAAACGCCCCCGACGCGCCATGACGCGCGTGGTCGCACAGGCCCGCCGCCTGGTCGTGAAGGTGGGGTCGAGTCTCGTCACCGACGAAGGGCGGGGTCTCGATCACGCCGCGGTCGCGCGCTGGAGCGGCGAGATCGCGCAGCTGCGCGCCACGGGCAAGGAGGTGGTGCTCGTGTCGTCGGGCGCCATTGCGGAGGGCATGCTGCGGCTCGGCTGGACCACCCGGCCGCGCGCGATCCACGACCTGCAGGCGGCCGCCGCGGTCGGACAGATGGGCCTCGTGCAAGCCTACGAGCGCGCATTCTCGACCCACGGCCTGCACACCGCCCAGGTGCTGCTGACGCACGACGACCTGGCTGATCGCAGGCGCTACCTCAACGCACGTTCCACGCTTACGACACTCCTGCGCCTGAACGTCATTCCCGTCATCAACGAGAACGACACCGTCACCACCGACGAGATCCGCTTCGGCGACAACGACACGCTCGGCGCGCTCGTGACCAACCTGATCGAGGCCGACGTGCTCGTGCTGCTGACGGACCAGGCGGGCCTCTACACCGCCGACCCGCGCAAGGCCGCGGGCGCGACGCTCATCCGCGAGGGGCGCGCCGGCGACCCCGCGCTCGAGGCGATGTGCGGCGGCGCGGGCAGCGCGCTCGGCCGCGGCGGGATGCTGACCAAGGTGCTCGCCGCCCGGCGCGCCGCGCGCTCCGGCGCGTCGACGATCATCGCCTCGGGGCGCGAGCCGGAGGTGCTGCTGCGGCTCGCGAGCGGCGAAGCGGTGGGCACGGCGCTGGTTGCCGCGCCCGTCACGCTCGCGGCGCGCAAGCAATGGCTCGCCGATCACGTGCAGCTCGCCGGCCGGCTGCGGCTCGACGCCGGGGCCGTGAAGGCGCTGGCGCGCGACGGCAAGAGCCTGCTGCCGATCGGCGTCGTCTCGGTGGAGGGCTCGTTCGACCGTGGCGAGGTGGTGGGCTGTTACGCGCCGGACGGAGTCGAGGTGGCGCGCGGGCTCGTCAACTACGGCTCGCAGGACACGGCGCGCATCGTGCGCAAGGCGTCGAGCGAGATCGAGTCGATCCTGGGCTACGTCGACGAGCCCGAGCTCATCCACCGCGACAATCTCGTGCTGCTCGCCTGACCCTTGGTCCCGTCCCGCCCCGTCCCTTTCTGGAGATCCGCATGAACCTCGTCGAACGCGCCCAGGGCATCCTGCTCGCACCGCGCAGCGAATGGCCGAAGATCGCCACCGAGCCCGCCACGGTGCAGTCGCTCTACACCGGCTGGGTGATGCTGCTGGCGGCGATCGGACCGGTGATGATCATCCTGAGCTCGGCACTGTTCGCCGGGCCGCTCGGCTTCGGCTTCGGGTTGCGCGCGGCGCTTGCGGCCTACGTGAACTCGCTGGTGGCGGTGGGCCTGCTCGCGCTGATCGTGGACGTCCTGGCGCCGAGTTTCGGGGGGAGCAAGGACTACGTGCGCTCGCTCAAGCTCGTCGCGTTCAGCTTCACGGCGGTGTGGGTGGGCCAGGTCGCGCTGCTGGTCCCGGTCCTCGGCTGGCTGGTGGTGCTCGCCGCGATGATCTACAGCTTCTACCTGTTCTTCCTCGGCGCCCCTCTGCTGGGGCGCTGCAGCGCAGACAAGGCGGTCCCGTACACGCTCGTCGTGGTGCTGTGCGCGGTGGTGGTCGGCATCATCGTCCAGCGCATCATCTTCGCGCTGGTGGGCTTCGGCACCGTGGCGCCGGCCGGGGTCGGCATGCTCCGCTGAGCGGCTCCAACTAGACGCGGAGTGCCGCGATTCCGGCCGTTACGCAGAGGACCTAATCGCCGCGCGTTGCGGGCTCGGCGTACGAGGACGGCATCACCGGGTGCGCGAAGCCGAAGAGCCGCTCGCGGCGCGTCTGCGGCTTGACGTGCAGGTAGCGCTCGAGCTCCAGCAGCGCGCGGCGATACACCTCGCGCTTGAAGTCGATCACGGTTTCGAGCGGGACCCAGTAGTCGTGCCACCGCCACGCGTCGAACTCGGGATGATCGGTCGCACGGAGCGTCACGTCGTTGTCGCGCCCGGTCAGGCGCAACAGGTACCAGATCTGCTTCTGGCCGCGGTAGCTGCCGCGCCATTCCCGCTTGATCCAATGCTGCGGCACTTCATAACGCAGCCAGTCCCGCGTACGGCCCAGAACCTTGACATGGTGCGGAAGGAGCCCGGTTTCCTCGTGAAGCTCCCGGAGCATCGCCGTTTCGGGCGGTTCACCGGAATTGATGCCACCCTGCGGAAATTGCCACGAGTGCTCGCGGATCCGTTTGCCCCAGAAAACCTGGTTCTTGCCGTTGACGATGACGATGGCGACGTTCGGGCGAAAGCCGTCACGGTCGAGCATCGCAAACACCCTGATGCAAATTAGTTGGCACGATTCTGGCACAGGCGGAGGTGGGTTGCCTAGCGGCGCCCCCCCTGCGCCGCGACCGGCGGTAGCCCGAATCCCCGTCGCCCGGGTCGATGGAGGCTCGCGTCAGCCGCGCTGCGGCATCTCGCTTGGGGTCGCCACCCGCTCGAGCAGGCGGTCGCGGCGCAATACGGTCACCGACAGCGCGCGGCCGATCGAGTCGCCAGAAAGGGCACGCTGGAGGTCGTCGATGCCGCCGACCGGCGCGGCATCGAGCGCCACGATCACATCGCCGAGAACGATTCCCGCGCCTGCCGCCGGCGACCCCGGCTCCACCGACTCGACGCGCACTCCTCCGTCCCGCTGCAGCGCGTAATGGCGCACGAACCGCCGCGGCAGCGCGAGCGTCTGCCCGCCGATGCCGAGCCAGGCGCGGCGCACGCGTCCCTCGCGGATCAGCGCGACGCTCACGCGCTCGGCCGTCGACGCCGCGATCGCGAAACAGATGCCCTGCGCCGGCATGATCACCGCCGTGTTGATGCCGATGACGCGACCGTGCGCGTCGATCAGCGGCCCGCCGGAGTTGCCCGGATTGAGCGCCGCATCGGTTTGCAGGATGTTGTCCAGCAGCCGGCCGGTGCGCGCGCGCATCGATCGCCCGAGCGCGCTGACGATTCCCGCCGTGACGGTGTGCTGGAACCCATATGGGCTGCCGATCGCGATGGCGATCTGGCCGACCTGCACCGAGCTCGACTCGCCGAACCGGCACCACCCGAGGTCGCCCGCCGCCACCTTCAGCACGGCGAGATCGGAATCCGGATCGTCGCCCACCAGGGATGCCGCTGCCGTACGTCCGTCGGGAAGCGTCACTTCCAGCGCGGTCGCGCCGCCGGCGACGTGGCTGTTGGTGACCAGATAGCCATCGGGCGTGATGACGAATCCCGAGCCCGATCCTTCGCGCGCCCCGCGCGGCGACTTCGCGCGCTCGACGCGGACGTGCGCGACGGCCGGCGCGACCCGGCCGACCGCCGCCGTGACGGCATGCGAATACGCGTCCAGAAGGACTGCGTCGGGAACCGGTGTCGCGTCGGCCGGCTGTAGATGGGGGGCATCGCCGCCGATGCGTCGAACTGCATGAGCCATGGTCGCGACATTGCGCCGAAGGCGCGGGTTTCAAGCGCGCCCGCGAAGAAGTGGTAGCGTGCGCCAACGTTTTTCGAAGCGTTCCGGCGCCACGGTGTCGGCGCGCAGCCGACACACCGCTGCGCCCCTCGCCGACAGCGCGCGGCGGCGGCCGGCCGCAAACTGCGTGCAGCGTCGTACGACCGGCGGCGTCGCCTCCATCCGCATGGCCCTCGAGCTCTACCAGAAAAAGCGCAATTTCAAGACGACGCCCGAGCCGAAGGGGCGGGTCGGGGCGCGCAAGCCGAAGGCCCTGTCGTTCGTCATCCAGAAGCACGCCGCGAGTCATCTGCACTACGACTTCCGGCTCGAGCTCGGGGGCGTGCTGCTGAGCTGGGCGGTGCCGAAGGGGCCCAGCCTCGATCCGCAGGACAAGCGGCTCGCGATGCACGTCGAGGATCATCCGCTCGACTACGGGTCGTTCGAAGGAATCATCCCCCCCGGACAGTACGGATCGGGCACGGTGCTCCTGTGGGATCGCGGCACCTGGATTCCCAAGGAAGACCCCGTCGCGGGCTACGCGAAAGGCCGGCTCAAGTTCGAGCTCGCGGGCGAGAAGCTGACTGGCGGGTGGATACTGGTGAAGAGCCACGGCGGCAGGTACGGTGGCGACAAGAGTTGGTTGTTGATGAAGGAAAACGACGAGCACGCGCGCCGCGGCGCGGCCCGCATCGTCGACGCGCGCCCAGAGAGCGTGGTGTCGGGACGCGGGCTGGAGGAGATCGCATCCGACCCGGAGCGCGAGTGGCAGTCGAACCGTTCCGCCAAGGCGAACGCGCGCGGGGGCGCCGTGCGGCGCAAGGCGACGAAAGCCGCACCGCGCGAGGCGACGAAAACCGCGAAGCGCGTTGCACCGAAGCTCGAGCTCGCCGCGCTGGAGGGCGCGCGCCGGTCGGCGGACCCTGAGTGGCTCGCGCCCGAGCTGGCCACGCTGGTGACCGAAGCACCCGGCGGCGACGAGTGGCTGCACGAGATCAAGTACGACGGCTACCGCATGCTGTGCCACGTCGCGGGCGGCCGCTGCACGATCTTCTCGCGCAACCGCAAGGACTGGACCGCTGAGCTCCCCGCCCTCGCCGCGGCGATGGCGGGCCTTCCGGTCGCCGCCGCGTGGATTGATGGCGAGGTGATCGCCCCCGACGCGCAGGGTCGCAGCAGCTTCCAGGCGCTGCAGAACGCGTTCGCCGGCGACGGGGCGGACCGGCTCGCCTATTACGCCTTCGACCTGCCCTGGGTCGACGGCTTCGATCTGCGCACGGTTCCGCTGTCGCAGCGCAAGCGCGTTCTGCGGGAGCTGGTGCCCCGCGGTGAAGGAATGGTGCGCTACAGCGATCACGTCGACGGCGACGGCGCCGCGTTCTTCGCCGCTGCGTGCAAGCTCGGCCTGGAGGGCATCGTGTCGAAGCGCCGTGACGCCGCGTACCGCGGTCAGCGCGGTCGCGACTGGGTGAAGGTGAAATGCGCGCAACGGCAGGAGATGGTGGTTGGCGGCTGGACCGATCCGCAGGGGTCCCGCGCGGGTTTCGGCGCGCTGCTGCTCGGTGTGCACGACTCGGACGGAAAGCTCCGCTATGCGGGCAAGGTAGGCACCGGCTTCGACGACCGGACGCTCGTGAGCCTCAGCGCGGCGTTGCGCAAGCGTGCGGCGGAGCAGGCGCCGTTCGTCGATGCTCCGACCGGCGCCGAGGGTCGCCGGGCCCACTGGGTGACCCCCGACCTGGTCGCCGAGGTCACGTTCACCGAATGGACGCAGGACAATACGTTGCGGCATCCTTCGTTCCAGGGCCTTCGCACCGACAAGCCGGCGCGGGACGTGGTGCGCGAGGTGCCCGGCGTCGCGGCCGATGGTGCGCAAGGCGCCGCGCCGAGCGCGCCCGCAGTCAAGCCGACCCGGACCAGGGCGGTGAAGCCCGCCGCGCCACGTACACCCAATGTGGGTGCCACGGACGCGCCGGTGAACCGACCGTCGCAAGTGTCCGCGGCCGACGTGGTCGCGGGCGTGACCCTCAGCCATCCGGCCAAGGTGCTGTATCGCGAGGCAGGCATCACCAAACGGGAGCTCGCCGAGTATTACGTCGCGGTGGCCGAGCATGTGGTGCCCGCGCTCGCCCAGCGACCACTGACGCTCGTGCGCTGCCCGAACGGCTATCACGCGCACTGTTTCTACCAGAAGCACGCGAAGGAATCGCTCGGCGAGTACCTCCAGCCCGTCGAAGTGCCCGACGGCGGCGGGACCTACATGATGGCCAACTCGATCGGCGCGGTCGTGGCGCTGGTGCAGATGGGCGTGCTTGAGATCCATCCCTGGGGCTCGCGCGCAGGCGCGCTCGACCGGCCCGACACCATCGTGATGGACTTCGATCCGGACGAGGCGTTGCCGTGGTCGAGCCTGGTCGACGCCGTGACCGTGCTGCGCAAGCTCCTCGACAAGCTGGGGCTGCGAAGCTTCCTGCGCACCACCGGCGGAAAGGGCCTGCACGTGGTCGTGCCCATCGCCGCCACGCACGACTGGTCGACGATCAAGGCGTTCACCAAGGCGATCGCGGACCTCATGGTGCAAACCTTCCCCGACCGCTTCACGGCGAAGCTGACGAAGCGCACGCGCACGGGAAAGATCTTCATCGACTACCTGCGCAACGCCGAGGGCGCGACCGCGATTGCGTCGTACTCGGTGCGCGCGAAGGCGAACGCGCCGGTAGCGATGCCGATCGACTGGAGCGAGCTCGCCAAGGACGTGCGCTTCGACCACTTCAACCTGCGCAACGCACTGGCGCGCCTGCGCAAGCGCCGCGACCCATGGGCCGGCTATCTCACGCTGCGCCAGCCGGTCACCGCCGCGATGCTCGACCAGCTCGGCGTGAACGCGCCGTGAGGTCGGGCGGCTAGCGGGCGAGCCGCGCGGCCAGTTCGGCGAGGATGGGGCGCTGGCCTGGGATCAGCTTGCGATTCGCAGCCGCGAGTTCGAACCAGGCCGCGCGATCGACTTCCGGGAACGCCTGCATCAAGCCGGAGCGCGGCGGCCATTCCAAGTCGAAGGTGTTGCTGCGCATCGCGGCGGCGTCGATCGCGCCTTCGACGGCGAACGGATGGATCACCTTGCCGCGGGGTTGACGCACGGCGGTCAAAGGCTCTAGCGGACCCGGCACGTCGAAGCCCGTCTCCTCGCGAAATTCGCGCCGGGCCGCGGCGTCGGGCGCTTCGGACGCCTCGAACTCTCCCTTCGGAAGCGACCACGCGCCGTCGTCCCGGCGCTGCCAATAGGGGCCGCCCGGGTGGACGAGCAGGACCTCGAGCGTGCCTTCGCGCCAGCGATACAGCAGCACGCCGGCGCTGCGCGCACCGCTCACGCGCACCGGTGGTCGGCGCGACGGCGCGCGCACGCACTCGTCGTCACAGTTCGGCGCCCTGCTCCCGCAGATAGCGCACGAGATCGTCGAAGCTCACGCGGCCCCGGTGCGTCGCGTCGATGCGCTCGAAATGATTCGCCACGACACCCAGCCCGCCGGCGCGCGCCTGCTCCCGCGTAAGGGTGCCCTGCCCGTCGACATCGGCCGCCGCGAAGCTGGCGCGCAGCTTCTGCTCGACCTGCGCTTTGAGCACGACGCCCCGGGTAGGCGGCGTCGACGCCAACTTGCGGGTCGATGGCGGCACCCACGGATCGCGCAGCGCGGCCGGCGGGGAGCCGGCACCCGCTGCGGCGGGCGCGCCGGCATCGGCGCCCTGCGCCGGTCCCGCCAGCGCCAGCACCGCTATCGTCATCGCCGCTATCGTCATCGCCGCCTTCGCAAGGGTCGACCCGGCCCGCACTGCCCCCCGTAGAGGCGGCCTGGTCGAGCGTCGCTTCATGGCGCCTCGACCGTCGTGGCGGCCGGCGTCGGCGCGCTGCGGTAGAACGTTCGCAGGTCCGCCTTCTCGGCCACCCGGGAGCCATCGTCGAGATAGGTCATATGGCCGCCGTCGTAGTTGCGCACCTCCACCGGGGCGCGGCTCCCCAGCCGGGCGAGGTCGACGGCCGTCTGGAAGTAAGGCGTCGCGAGGTCGTGATAGCCGTTCAGCGACAGCACGCGCAGACGGGGGTTGAGCGCCAGCGCGGTCGCAAGGTCGGGCACGACGTCGGGCAGGCTGCGGCCGTCGTGCGCGAAATCCCAGGTGTAGATCGCGTTGCTGAGCGTGACGTAGATCACCGGGAACGTGTACTTGAGCGACGTCTGCAGGTAGCTTTGGATGGTGGTGGCGAAGCTGGTGGAGATGAACGTGCTCGACGGATCGTCCTCGCGGGCCAGGAGGCTGCCGACCGGCGCCGACATGCGCGCGTCGTAGCGGCCGGTGATCGCCCCTGGGAGCAGCCGGTGCTGGAAGGTGCCGGGGTCGAGGTTGAACTGCGCACGCCATAGCGCATCGGGTAGTCCGGTGTCGGCGACCAGCGTGTCGAGCACGGACGGGTCGGGGAGCGTGAGGTCCGTGATCCATTGCGCGACGGCGCCCGCGTAGGTCGCAAGCGTGAAGGCCTCGATGCCCGCCCGAAACACCGGCAGGCTCGGCGGCGGCGGCGCGGCCCGACCGAACCAGGCGGCGATCGACCCGTACGACGGAACATAACCCGCGCAACTCACGAACGCGACATCGTCCACGCCGCAGTTGCTGTTGTAGTCCAGCACCGACGACTGCAGCACGATGCCGTCGAGCGGTGTGCCGGCGGTCTCGAGCAGGCGCGCGAGCACCGCCGAGCGCGTGGTTCCGTAGGACTCGCCGAACAGGTATTTGGGCGACGCCGCGCGCCCGTTCGCCTGCACGTAGCGGGTGACGAAGTCGCGAAACGCCGCGGCGTCGCGATCCACGCCGAAGAAGAACTGGTTGACGAACGGCGCGACCGCCTGCGTGAGCCCGCTGCCGATGGCGTCCACGAACACCAAATCCGTGACGTCGAGCAGGCTCTCGGCGTTGTCGACCAGCGGAAACGGCTGCGGCGCCGTCGTGCTCGGGTTGCCGGTGACGAGGCGCTTCGGGCCGAACGAGCCGAGATGCAGCCACACGGTCGCCGATCCAGGTCCGCCGTTGTAGAAGAACGTGACCGGACGAGTCCCCGCGCTCTGGCCGTCGGCGGTATAGGCGACGTAGAAGAACGACACTTCCGCCTGGCCGGTGGCAGGATCGCGCGCCGTGAGGTGGCCGGTCGTCGCCGTGTAGGGCCACGACGCACCCCCCAGCGCGATCGCGTGGTGCGTGACGGCGGCGGCGTCGATGGGGCCCGCGAGTGCCGCCGCAGGGGCGGTGGAATAGAACGTGGGGTCGGCCAGCGCGAGATCGTTGGCGCCGCTTTGCGCTTTCGGCGCGCACATCACGACGGCTTGCGGCCCATAACCCTCGGCGATCCAGCCGCGCGCCAGCATGGGGGTGCGCAGCGACGCGTCGACCAGGTAGCGATGGTTGGCGTCGCGACGGTTGTCGTACACGCGATAGACCGGATCGGTGCCGGCGGGGCACGCACCGGCCGCCCGGTCCGGCGCCTGAACGTAGAACACGTTCGGGGCCTCGAACTGCCACGCCACCGGAAATTTCGTCGCGATGGCGTCGCACTCGTCAACGAACGCGCTGTAGAAGTGCGAGTCGAGGCCAGCCTCCGGACGCCCGTAGTAGCGACACACCGGATGCGCATCGGCCGGCGCCTGGGTGGCGCTCGTCCAGGCGAGGAACGTCGCGCCGGTGCGTTGCCACCCCGCCAGCGCCCCGTCGTCGAGCAACCGCTGCTCCTTCACCGACGCGGTGATGAAATAGTGATCGACGTCGCCGCGGTAGTACTCGACCACCGTGGCGTCGGGAAGCGCCGCACGCGCCGCGCCCGCGAGCAGCGACAAGGCTGCAAGCGTCCACACGCTGCGGCGCCCCGCGCTTCGCCGGCGACGCTCCAATGCAAGCCCCGATGCGCTCATGGCTGCGAGTCTACGACAGGGGGCCGGCGTCGGTTCCGGCCGGTGACGCGCGCGTCCGGGGAACCGCCGGCCGTGCACTGAGCACGCGCATCGACGCGGCCGTGCGATTCTCGACACCCAGCTTCACGTCGGCATTCTGCAGGTGCTTCTGGACGGTGCGGACCGCGGCGCCGGTGAGCGCCGCGACCTGGGCGTAGGTCTTGCCGTCCGCGACCCAGCCCAGCATCTCGCGCTCGCGGCGCGTCAACGCAGTGACCGCGATCTCGGCGTCGCGCAACGATGCGGCTGGTTGCGCCAGCGCCCCGCGCAGCGCGCGCAGCTCGACCATCCGGCGGAACGACATCGCGAGCGGACCCCTCAGGTAGTCGAGGGCGCGCACGTCGTCGGCGTGAAAATCGCGCGACACGCGATTCAGCACGACGCTCACGAGCCGGCGGGCATTTACGTGCAGCGGCACGGCAATCGCGTGGGCGGTGCCGATGCGCCGATAGTAGTCGGCGTAAAGCGCGGTGCGGCGGAATTGCGCGCCGGTCCACGAATCGGAGATCCGATGACTGCCGGCCTGCGGGTGCGCGGCGTGGAAGCGCACCAACGGATGCGCGCGGAACTGCCGGTCGAACGCCGCGATGGCGTCCGGATCGAGCGCGTCGGCCGGCGCGCTCACGACCCGGCGGCGGCCGCTGCGCAGGTCGCAGATCGACAACCTGGCAAGGTCCGCGCCGATATGCCGGCAAAGTGCGTCCAGCGTCTGGCGCGTGTACGCACGCAAGCCGGACGGCGCCGACGCCGCTTCCGCCAGCACACGCGCGGTCGCGAACACCCGCGCAGGACCGATCGTCATGAGCCCGGACCCCGAAAGCCACGCGGCTACGCAGGACTGCGTATTTCGTCATCGCGCGGGCTCCACCAGTATAGCGCAGGGCGCGGTCCGCCGCGGGCGACCCGGCCAATGGAAAAGGAGCTTTCGATGGCGGCAGACCCGGTCAAGCTCGACGCATTTCTCGGACGCTTCGTGGACGATCTGGGCGCGACGTTCCATGCCGGCATGGTGGTGATCGGCGACACGCTGGGGCTCTACAAGGCGCTGGCCGGCGCGCCCGCAACGCCCGACGCGCTGGCCGCGCGCACGCAGACGGACCCGCGCTACGTACGAGAGTGGTTGAGCTCGCAGGCGGCCGGCGGCTACGTCCAGTACGAGCCGGCGACCGGGGACTTCAGCCTATCCGACGAGCAGGCGCTCGCGCTGGCGCAGGAGGGCAGTCCCGCGTTCGTCCCCGGCGCGTTCCAGGTCGCGACCGCCGCGCTGCGCGCCCTGCCGCAGGTCATCGATGCCTTCCGCACCGGCGCGGGCTTCGGCTGGCACCAGCACGACCATAACCTGTTCCACGGGACCGAGCGCTTCTTCCGGCCCGGCTACGTGGCCAACCTCGTGAGCCGGTGGCTGCCCTCGCTCGAGGGCGTCACGGCGCGGCTCGAGGCGGGCAGGCGAGTCGCCGACGTGGGTTGCGGCCTCGGCGCGTCGACGATCCTGATGGCGCAGGCATTTCCGCACGCCACGTTCGCCGGCTTCGACTACCACGCTCCTTCCATCGAATGGGCGCGCGCCGCCGCAACGGCGCAGGGAGTGGCAGGGCGCGTGACCTTCGCCGTCGCCGGCGCGCACGCCTTCCCGGGCGACGGGTACGACCTGGTCACGGTGTTCGATTGCCTGCATGACATGGGCGACCCGGTGGCCGCGGCCCGCCACGTGCATCGCGCGCTGCGTCCGGACGGCACCTGGATGATCGTCGAGCCGTTCGCGCACGATCGCCTCGAGGACAACCTGAACCCGGTGGGGCGCATCTTCTACGGCGTGTCGACGCTCGTCTGCACGCCGAACTCGCGCTCCCAGGATGGCGCGATGTGCCTGGGCGCGCAGGCCGGCGAGGCGCGCCTGCGCGACGTCGCGACGCAGGGTGGCTTCCGCAGGTTCCGCCGCGCGACACAGACGCCCTTCAACCTGGTGCTCGAGGCGCGGCCGTGAGCGCCCTCGCGCTCGCGCCGATGACGACGATGCTGCCGGTACGCGATCTCGCGCGAGCGCGGCGCTTCTACGAAGAGGGGCTCGGGCTCGCGCCGGTCGGGGCGCGGGCCGACGGCAAGTTCGTGTTCCGCTGTGGCAACGGTGCGTTGCTCGCGCTGTTCCCGCGTGACGACGTCACGCCCCCCGCGTACACGGCCGCGAGCTTTGCAGTCGACGACATCCGCGCGACGATCGCGGCGCTCGAGGCGCGCGGCGTCTTCAAGGACTATGACCTGCCGGGACTGCGCACGGTCGAGCACGTGTGCGTGCTTGGCGGCGAGCAGGCCGCGTGGCTGGAAGACCCCGACGGCAACATCCTGTGCGTCCACCAGGACGGCCTTTAGCCGCCCGGCCCGGCCGGGCTCAGGGCTCGGGGTGGCCGAGCTCGCGCAGGAACGCGCGTCGGTCCTGCATGCCGAGGTTCTGCGCGCAGCGCTCCACGAAGTCGTCGGTGTTGTCCGATTGAGACGCCGCCTTGCGGGCGACCACGCGCGCGATCGGACCGAGGTAGACGGCCAGGCACGAGGTCGTGTGCTCGACGAATGCCGGCTCGAGCGGCCGGGTGACGGAACGGGAGCGCGACGCGATCGACGGGTGCGACTCGGTCGCGCGCGTGCCGACGCGCGTGGCCGCGGTGCCCGGCGGGCGCAGCGTGCCGTGCGTCCCGGTGGGCTCCGCGACCTCGGGATTGCGCAAGAAGCGCTCGCGCCGCACCGGGTCGGCAATGCCGCCGGCGAGCCGCGCATAGAGCTCCTGCACGTCGCGCGCCTGGAGCGCCGCCTGCCGCACCATGATGCGCGCCATCGGACCGACGAAGCGCGCGAGCTGCCGCTCGATGGTCATGAGCACGTTGTCGTCCCACGCGACGGCCGCTGGCGCGCGCAGCGGCACCTGCCCGAGGTCGACGAGCGTCGTCTCGCCCGCCGGCGCGGCGGCCGGCTCGCCGGCCGCGGCGCGCAAGGCGAACTGGAAGGCGCGCGCGTTCTGAAACCGCTGCTCGGGGTCCTTCGCGAGCGCGGTGGCGATCACGTCGTCGATCCCCGGTGGCAGCGAGATCGTCGCGACGCTCGACGGCGGGGGCGCATCCTTGTGGCAGATCTGGTAGGCAATGGACTCGACCGACCCGGCAAACGGCTTGCGCGCCGTCAGTAGCTCGTAGAACACCACGCCGGCGCTGAACAGGTCCGACCGGTGATCGCTTGGCAGCCCTTGGCACTGCTCGGGCGACATGTACGACGGCGTCCCCATCACGAGGCCGGTCATCGTGAGGTTGGACGAGTCGATGCGGGCGATGCCGAAGTCCGCGACCTTGAGCGTGCCGTCGTCGGTGAGGATGAGGTTGGCGGGCTTGATGTCGCGATGGACCACGCCGCGGCCGTGCGCGAACTCCAGCGCCTGCAGGAGCTGAGCCATGATGGCGACGAGCTGGTTGAGGTCGAACGCCGCGCGGCGGGTGAGGTACTCGCGCAGTCCGATGCCGTCGACGTACTCCATCGCGATGAACGCGACGTTGTCATCCTCGCCGTACTCGTAGATCCCGATGATGTTGGGATGATGCAACCGGCCCGCGGCCCGGGCCTCGTTGCGGAACCGCCCGAGGAACTGCTCGGCGAGGTCGGAATCGAGCAGGTCCTTGCGGACCGTCTTGATCGCGACCACCCGGTCGATGTGCGGGTCCAGCGCCTTGTAGACGACGCCCATCGCGCCCTTGCCCAGGACGCCCTGCACCTCGTACTTGCCGAGCTTGGCGGGTGGGTTCAAGGACGCGTCGCGTGGCAGGCCGGGCGGTGGGCGCCCGGGCTCACGTCTCCAGCATCTTCATGGCCTGGACCAGGCTGGTCTTCATCCGGCCGAGCGCTTCGGTGAGGACGCCGATCTCGTCTCGGCCATGGCTCTTGAACTCGCCCGCGTCGAAATTGCCGAGGCTCACCTGGTCGGCAAGCGCGGCCAGGCGAGTCACGGGCCGGATGACCATCGTGTGCAGCATGATGTTGAGCAGGACGAAGGCCGTCAGGAAGATTGCGGACAGCGACAGCATGAACGTGCGAAACGTCTGGTTGGCCCGCAGGATGGGCACCGACATGGGCACCGAGACCACCTGCGCGCCGATCACCTCGTTGAGCTTCCAGCCGAAGCCGTTCGCGGCGCCGTACTGGTCGATCATCGTGCGCGGCGCGACGTCGGGGATGCTGTGGCAGACGAGGCACGCGGCGTTGGTGATCTGGATGGGCCGGGCCAGGTACAGCGCCCGTCCGGTCGCGGTGTCGCGCTCGCCGACCATTTCCTTGTTGTCCGGGGTCTGGCGAAAGGCGTGGACGATGTCGGCCTCCCAGTCGTTCGCGCGGTCGCGCGGATTGGTCGGGTTGAGCGTCGCCTCCTTGTAGCCATAGTCCGGATGCGTCTTGCGCATGTCGTTGAAGACCTCGGTGGCGGCGTAGGCCGGCACGGTCTGCGGGAGGAAGGTGTACTTGAGCTGCGTCTCCAGCAACGGCTTGACCTGCGTATTGGTGTACGTGCGCGAGGAGAGCGCCGCCTCCATCATGAGCCGCGCGTTCTGCAGGATCTCCTCGCGGGCATTGGCCTGCAGCGTGCGATGTGAGACGTATCCCGCCACGACGAAGCCCAGCAGGAAGATGCCGAGCAGCACCAGATTGAATTTCCAGACGAGCTTCACGCGTGGGTCTCCTCGGCCGGCGCTTCAGGGGTGCGCCGGCGCCTTCTCGTTCACGGACCTCTCCGGGTGCAGGATCCGCTCCCACTCCGGATAGGCGGAAGCATGCGCCTCGACAGCGGCACGAAACGGCGCGTCCGACAGCCGCGGCGTGAAGCGCTTGACGAAGCCTTGCGATGCGGTCCGGCAAGCCAGGGCTCGGCCTCGGCGAAGCTCGCCTCGATTCCGCCCTTCATTGCCGGCGCCGGCGCGGGCCCGGCAAAGCGTGCGGTCAGCCGAGGCAGGGGATCGAGCAGGTGCCGCGGCATGGCCGCGACCACGTTCGCAGGCACCCGCGCCAGGGTCTGCGGCAAAGCGTCGCCGGCGCGCGCCCAATACTCGCCGGCGTGCAGCTCTCGCGACGGCGCGACCTTGCCGCGCCCGCTGGCGCCGGCGATCCTGGCCGACCCGCTCTCCACGAAGACCCGCAGCCCGGCCGGCTCGCTCGCCGCCACCACGATGCCCTCGGCCACCTCGACCACGCCCGCAGCCGTGCGCAGTGTGAGCGGAGCGGCCCCTGACGGCTGGACGGCCTTTACCCAACCGCCGGCGAGCGTCCAATCCGATGCGGCGGCCCGCGCGCCCGCCGGCAGCGCGGTCGCGTACGCGGACCCCGGCCCGACGAAATTCAACACGCTCCCCTGCGAAAGCTCGACCTGGACTTGTGCATGCTCGCTCGCTTCGATGAGATCGCCCTCCTGGGTGCGCCACCCGGGGGCCAGCTTGAACCATGCGGTGCCGCGCAGGATGCGCGCGTCGCCCTCGACGATCGTATAGAAGCCCGCGTCGGCTGCCGCCGGCGCAGCTGCCACCGCGGCGGACGGCGGCTGCGCCGCCAATCCCAGGAACATCCATACCACGAGCTGCTTGAGCGGCACTGACCTACTGCGCGAGGCGACCGGGGGGATGCGGGGATATTAGGTGCGCCCGGCGTGGGCGTCAACGCGCGCCGGCGGGCACATTCCGCACGTTGCGGCCTGCAGAATCCGCCGGTTGCGTGCGGAACCGGCGACGGCCGGCTGATCGCGGGCAAACCGTATAATCGCGGTCTCGATGCCGTCCGGCACATGAATACTCCTCCGCCTCCCCGGGACCTCGCCGTCCTCTTCGCCGACGTCAGCGGCAGCACGCGCCTCTACGAGGAGCTCGGCGACGAGGCCGCGCTGTCCACAATCGGCCGCTGCCTCGCGCTGGTCAAGAGCGCCTGCGACGGCCACCAGGGCCGCGTCGTGAAGACCGTCGGCGATGAGGCGATGGCGGTGTTCCCCGGCGCCGATCATGCGGCCGAGGCCGCCGCGGAGATCCAGGCGCGCATCAGCGCCGAGCCCCCGGTCGGCTCGCAGCGCCTCGGCCTGCGTGTCGGCTTCCACTTCGGACCGGCGCTGATCGCCGAAGGCGACATCTTCGGCGACTCGGTTAATCTCGCCGCGCGCCTCGTCGCGGTCGCCAACCGCGCCCAGGTGATCATGTCCGCCGAGACCGCCGCCGCGCTGTCGCCCTGGCTGCGGGCCCGCACGCGCGAGATCGACACGCTCACCGTCCGGGGCAAGCTGCGCGACGTGCGCATCTTCGAGCTGGTCTGGAACGACGCGCCGGAAGACCTCACCACGGTGGCGACGCGCCACTTCGCCCCGCCCCCGCGCATCAGCCTGCGCCACGGCGAGCGCGAGATCATGCTGGGCGACCACGACCCCACGCTGGCGCTCGGCCGCGATGCGCACAACGACCTGGTCATCGTCGACCGCATGGCGTCGCGCCTGCATGCGCGCATCGAGCGGCGCAGCGGCAAGTTCGTCATTGTCGATCACAGCTCGAACGGAACGTACGTGACGATCGACGGCGAGCGCCCGATCCAGCTGCGCCGCGAAGCGCTGGTACTGCGCGGACGCGGCCGCATCAGCTTCGGCCACGCCGCCGCCGAGCCCGGCGCCGAAGTGGTGGCGTTCGTCTGCGACGTGCGCGACCTGCCCTGAGCGTCGTCGCGCGCGTCGGCCACCCGCATGCAGCTCGTCTGTCCCCAATGCGGCACGCGGAACCGGGTGCTGGACGCGCGCCTGGCCGATGGTCCGACCTGCGGCCACTGCGCGGCGCTGCTCGCCTCCGCCGAGCCCGTCGCCCTGACCAGCGAGCGATTCGAGCGCTACGTCGCGGGCACCGAGCTGCCGGTGGTGGTGGACTTCTGGGCCGAGTGGTGCGGTCCCTGCAAGACGATGGCGCCGGCATTCGTCGCGGCCGCGCGCCAGCGCCCGGCAGTGCGCTTCGTCAAGATCGACACCGACCAAGCCCCTGCGCTCGCGCAGCGGCACGCCATTCGCGGCATTCCTACGCTGATGCTGTTCAAGGGCGGCGCCGAGAGCGCCCGCACGTCGGGTGCGATGACGGCGGCGCAGCTCATCGTCTGGCTCGACACGCACCTCGCGCGCTAGCCACGCATCCGCGCGTGCGCTGCGCGCCGCGAGCACGCTCGCCTCGTCGTGCGGCCGATCAAAACTCCACCGTTTGGACTAGGCCATCGCCAACGGCCCCGGCGCTCGCACGGCTCGCTACAATCGCCGCATGCGGCCCTGTCGCCATTCCCGCTACGGTGAACGATGAAACCTGCCATCGACCACGAAATGCCATTCGAGCTCGACGAGATCGGCCGCATCTCCGCCACGCTCGTCGATGCGCTGCGCGAAGCCCATGCGATGGCGCAAGGCGGTCACTACGGCGCCGACTTCAACGAGCTGGTGCGCCATGCGCGCGAGATGTCCGACCTGCTGACCGAAGCGCTCGACCACGCCGAGCCTGCGGTCGACGGCACGGTACGGGATTTCGCCGCTACGCTGGTTGCGAGCATCCAGCGGATGGAGCGCGCCGTCGCCAGCGAGGACGAGCGTTAGTTCAGGTGCGTGGCACCTTCGACCGCCCGAACCGGCCGCGTAGCGCCGATCCGCTTACTCTCCCGCTTGCGGCGCGCGTCGCAATGGGGGCCGGCGGCCGAGCTCGACCTCCACGGTCACGCGCCGTCCGTCGCGTGCCACTTCCACGGGGACGCGCGCGCCCGGCTCGAATTCCATCGTGAAGCTGGCAAGATCGCCCGGCTGCTCGATCGCGCGTTCCCCCACCCGCAGCACGTGGTCGCCCGGCTTGATACCCGACCGGTCGGCTGGACCGCCGCGCTGCACGGCCGCGACGATCACGCCGGGTTGCCCGCGCGGCGCCGGCTCGGTCGACACGCCGAGATAGCCGCGCGCCACCCGACCCTGCTTCTGCAGGCTCGCCGTCACGCGGATGGCGAGGTCGACCGGAATGGCGAAGCCGATGCCCTCCGATCCGCCGCCGCGCGACAGGATCGCCGAGTTGATGCCGACCAGGCGGCCGGCGGTGTCGATGAGCGCCCCTCCCGAATTGCCCGGATTGATCGCGGCGTCGGTCTGGATGAAGTTCTCGATCGAATTGATCCCGATGCCCTTGCGTCCGACGGCACTCACGATGCCCTGCGTCACGGTCTGACCCACGCCGAGCGGATTGCCGACCGCCAGGACGACATCGCCGACGGCCAGCGCCCGGCTGTCGCCGAGCTCGATCGGCTGCAGCCCGCTCGGGTCGATCTCCAGCAGCGCGAGGTCGGTGTCCGGATCCACGCCGAGCAGCCGCGTCTTGCGCAGCGATCCGTCAGGCAGGCCGATCGCAAGTTCCGTGGCGCCCTCGACGACGTGGTTGTTGGTGACGATGTGCCCGGCGTCGTCGATGAGCACGCCGGACCCCAAGCCCCGGCTCAGGATCTGGCGGCCGCCGATGCCAAGCGGCCCGCGCGACGCCGTTCGCGCCGAATGCACCGTGACCACCGACGGCGCGGCCCGCTCCACGGCCGTGCGATAGCTGATCGAGAGGTTGACGGCGGTCGCCGCCGCGGGTCCGGCCGCGGCGCGTTGCTCCCGCGCCGCGGCGAGGGCGCCCGGCGAAGCAGCCGGCGCTGGACGCGGCGCTTCGACCACCGGCGGGGGCAGGCCCGCGCCCGGTTCGCGCTGGGCATACTGGCCGCCCCAGAAGCCCGCCAGCGCGGCGAGCGCGAGCTGCAGCAGCAGAACCGCCAGTCGTCCCATTTCCGGCCGCGCCTCCCCGATTGGGTCCAACGCCGCTTTAAAGCGCGGCCGACCCGACCCATCTAGGGAGCGTACCGCACTTGCGACCGCTGCCGGTGTCGCACCCGTGCGCCAGCGTCCGCTCACCCGCGCAACCGCGCCGTCCTCTCCCATGCGTCGTCTCTACCCTCTCCTCGCCGTGCTGCACGTCTATATCGGGTGGCGCCTGGCGACCGCGCTGTCCCTCGCGGCCGCCTTAGCGCTCTGCGCGTGGCTGGTCGCGTCGGCCGTCCTGATTCCCCAGGGTTTCGCTGCGCGGCGCTCCAGCGGCCGGCCGGGCGCGGACCGGGTGGCGTTCGCCGGCCTGCTCGCGATGGGCTCGTTCTCGTCGCTCCTCGTGCTCACGGTCGGGCGCGACGTCGCGCTGCTCCTGGCGGCGGCCGCGCAATGGGCCTCGCCCGCTCTCGCGCTGCCACTCGCCAACGCACGCGGCGCCAGCGCGGCCGCGGTGCCATTGCTGGCGCTCGCGCTCACGGCCATCGGGTTCGTCAACGCACGCCGGCGCGCCCGCGTGCGCAACGTCGACGTGCCGATCGCCGGGCTGCCGAGCGCACTCGAAGGCTTTACGATCGCGCAGATCAGCGACCTGCACGTCGGACCCACGATCAAGCGACGCTACGTCGAGGCCGTGGTCGACGCGGTGAACGCGCTCGACGCCGACCTCATCGCCATCACGGGCGACCTGGTCGACGGCGCGGTCCAGCACCTGTCGGCGCACACTGCCCCCCTGCGCGGCCTCGCGGCCCGCCACGGCACCTACTTCGTCACCGGCAACCACGAATACTATTCGGGCGTCACCGCGTGGGTGAATGAGCTGCGAAGGCTCGGCCTGCACGTGCTGATGAACGAGCACGTCGTCCTGGACCACGACGGTGCATCCCTCCTGCTCGCGGGCGTCACCGATTTCGGCGCGCACCATTTTCATCCGTCCCATCGCAGCGACCCGGCCGCCGCGCTGGCCGGCGCGCCTGCCGCCGCCCGGGTGCGCGTGCTGCTCGCGCACCAGCCGCGCTCGGCCGCCGCGGCCGAGCAGGCCGGCTTCGACCTGCAGCTCTCGGGTCACACCCACGGCGGACAGTTCTTTCCCTGGAACCTCCTGGTGCGCTTCTGGCAGCCGTTCACGGCCGGCCTTCACCGCCTCGGGCGATTGTGGGTCTACACCAGCCGCGGCACCGGTTACTGGGGGCCGCCCAAGCGCCTCGGCGCGCCGTCGGAGATCACGCGCCTGCGTCTGGTCGCCGCATAGCGCCCGCGGCGCCACGCTAAACTGGCGGCGTGGCAACACCCTTCGCCGCGCGGCTGGCGCCGCTGCTCGCCGATTCGCCGCTGCGACACGCGTCGTTTCGCCTGTTCTACTTCGGCTCGATCGGCGCAGCCGTCGGCTACACGATGCAGGCGACGGTGGCGGCGTGGCTGATGGCCACCCTTACGCCGTCGGCGTTCATGGTCGCCCTCGTGCAGACCGCCAGCACCGCGCCGTCGATGCTGTTCGGGCTGTTCGCGGGCGCCCTGGCCGACATCATGGATCGGCGCCGCATCATCCTGGTGACCCAGGTGGTGCTGCTGGCGACCGCCGCCGTGCTCGGCATCGCCACGCTGGCGGGCGTGATCGGTCCAATCACGCTGCTGCTGCTGATCTTCGTCATCGGCGCCGGTTTCGCGTTCTACATGCCGGCCCAGCAGGCGAGCGTCAACGAGCTCGTGACGCGAGCCGACCTGCCGCGGGCCGTCGCGCTCGGCGCGGTCGCGTTCAACGTCGCGCGCGCCACCGGACCGGCGCTCGCGGGCGCCATCGCGGCGGGGATCGGCACCGGCAGCGCGCTCCTCGGCAGCGCGATGTTCTTCGTGCCGATGATCGTCGCCATCCGCGGGGGGACGGGCCGGCCGCTGGTGCTCCCGGGCGTGCCGGAGACCGTGCTCTCCGGTGTGCTGAGCGGGCTGCGCTTCGCGCGCCACTCCGAGGCGATGCGCTCGTACATCATCCGCAACCTCACTTTCGCCGTGTGCGCAAGCGCGTTCTGGGCACTGCTGCCCGTGATCGCGCGCGACCAGCTCGGGCTGGGCGCCGGCGGCTTCGGCCTCCTGTCGGCGAGCTTCGGCATCGGCGCGGTCACCGGCGCGCTCGCCATCCCCGGGCAGCTCCAGCACAAGACGCTGAACGCGGTGGTCACGTCGGGGGTCGCGCTGTGGACGGTCGCCACGCTGCTGATTGCCGCGACCACCTACACGCTCCTCGCGCTGGTCGGCGCCTTCGGTGCGGGCATGGCGTGGGTGACGGTGTTCGCGAGCCTCTCGGCGGGCACGCAGAGCTCCGCGCCGGCGTGGGTGCGCGCCCGCGCCGTGGGGATGAACCTCGTCGCCGTGCAGGCCAGCATCGCCATTGGCAGCGCGGTGTGGGGCGCGGTCGCGTCGAGCACCAGCACGCGCGTCGCCCTGGCCGCTGCCGCCGCGATCATGGTGCTGCTGTACGTCGCCAACCGGCGAGTAAAGGTGGCGATGGGCAGCGAGGCCGACGTGACGCCCAGCCTCCACCTGCCGGACCTCGCGCCGACCGTGCAGCCGATGCCCGACGACGGTCCCGTCCTGATCCAGATCGAATCCCACATCGACCCCGAGCGACGGCGCGAATTCCTAGGCGCGATCCACGCCGTCGGACGCACGCGCCGGCGCAACGGCGCGGCGAGCTGGCGGGTCTACCGCGACATCGGCGCGGAGGGCCGCTTCGTCGAGCGCTTCGTGCTCACGTCGTGGTCGGAATACGTGCGCCAGCGCACGCGCATGACCGTGGCCGACCGCGCGATCCAGCAGCGCGTCGACACGTTCCAGCGCGAGGGCACGCCGATCCGCGTGTCGCGCCTGATCGGCGTGAGCGAGCGCGACTTCCCGGATTAGCGTCCGCGCGGTCCGGGCGTGTCAGCCCGGACGCGACTTTCGCCAGGCTTCGTACGCCGCGCGCGTCTGCGCGTTCGGCGGGTACGTCCCGGGCAGCGCGGCGCCCTCCTGGATGCGCATCAGGAGGTAGGCCTCCATCTCCTCCTGCTGGGCCGCGTCCTGCGCGACCTCGTCGGCGAGATGGCGCGGGATGACCGCCACGCCCTCCACGTCGCCCACGATCACGTCGCCCGGATAGACCGCGACGCCGCCGCAGCCGATCGGGACGTCGAGATCGATCGCATGGTGATGGATGAGGTTGAGCGGAGCGCTGCCGCCGGCGCAATACACGGGAAAGTCAAGCTGCGCGATGGCGCCGCTGTCGCGCACCGGTCCGTCCAAGACGAGCCCCGCCGCGCCGCGCACCTTGAGCCGCGTAGTGAGGATTTGGCCGCCCGAGGCGACGCGCGTCTCGCCGCGGCAGTCGACCACCAGCACGGACCCGGGGGGCACGCTCTCGATGGCCTTGCGCTGCGGATGCTCCGGGTTGTCGAAGGCGCCGAGCTGGTCCAGGTCCTCGCGCGCCGGGATGTTGCGCAGGGTAAACGCCGGCCCCACGAGGTTTCCTCCGGACGGCTTGGTCAGCCGGCCGATGCCCTGGATGAACACGTTGCGAAAGCCGCGCTTGAACAGCTGCGTGCAAAGCGTCGCGACGCTGACGATGCGCAAGCGCTCGAGCGTCGCCGCGGCGAGGGGCGGCTGCGCCGCGCTCACGGCGTGGCGCGCCGGGAGGGATTGCGGATCAGGGGCCGGGGCGATGCGTCCACTCACGCGCCCGGGTTGACGTAGGCGGTCTTGACCGTCGTATAGAACTCGCGCGCATAGGTGCCCTGCTCGCGCGGCCCGTAGCTCGACGCCTTGCGGCCGCCGAACGGCACGTGATAGTCGACGCCCGCCGTGGGCAGGTTGACCATCACCATCCCCGCCTGGGCGTTGCGCTTGAAATGCGCGGCGACCTTGAGCGAATCGGTGCAGATCCCCGCCGTGAGCCCGAACGGCGTGTCGTTCGCCACGGCGAGCGCCTCGTCGTAGTCGCGCACCTTGATCACGCTAGCCACCGGCCCGAACACCTCCTCGCGGTTGATGCGCATGCCGGGCCGCGTTCCGGTGATCAGCGCCGGGGCGAGGTAGAACCCCGCGGTCGCGCGGGTCAGGCGCTCGCCCCCGAAAGCCAACGTGCCCCCCTCGGCTTGCGCCGCGCCGATGTAGTCGAGATCCTGGTCGAGCTGCGACTGGTCAACCACGGGACCGATGTCGGTGCCGGGCTTCAGCGCATCGTCCACGGTGAGCGACTTCATCTTCGCGACCAGCGCGGCCACGAACCGATCGTGGATGCCCTCGGTGACCACCAGCCGGCTCGCCGCCGTGCAGCGCTGGCCGGTCGAGAAGAACGCGCTTTGCAGCGAGGCGTTCACGGCCAGGTCCAGGTTCGCGTCGTCGAGCACCACCTGCGGATTCTTGCCGCCCATCTCGAGCTGGAGCTTCTTCAGCGACTCGATGGCGGTGCGCGCGATCGACTTGCCCGTGGCGACCGAGCCCGTGAAGCTGATCGCGTCGATGTGCGGCGAGCGCACCAGCGCGTCGCCCACCACCGAGCCGCGGCCCATGACGAGGTTGAACACGCCCGGCGGCAGCGCCGAGCGCGCGATGATCTCGGCCAGCGCCCATGCGCAACCCGGCACGAGATCGGCCGGCTTGAACACGATGCAGTTGCCATGGGCGAGCGCCGGCGCGATCTTCCACGCGGGGATCGCGAGCGGGAAGTTCCACGGCGTGATCATGCCGACCACGCCCACCGGCTCGCGGGTGATCTCCACGGACAGGCCCGGCCGCACCGACGGGACGAGCTCGCCGTTGGCGCGCAGCGCCTCCCCGGCGAAGAACTTGAAGATCGCGCCCGCGCGGGCGGCCTCGCCGATGCCCTCGGGCCGCGTCTTGCCCTCCTCCCGCGAAAGCAGCGTGCCGAGCTCCTCCTTGCGCGCCAGTATCTCGGTGCCGATCGCGTCGAGGACATCGGCGCGCTGCTGGATCGTGGCGCCGGCCCACTTCGGAAAGGCGGCGCGCGCGGCCTCGATGGCGGTGGCCGCCTGCGCCGCATCGGCGCGCGCGTACTCGCCCACGACGTCGCCGGTGTTTGACGGGTTGATGTCGGGAGCGGCATCGCCGCCGCGCAGCCACTCGCCATTGATGTAGTTGTGACCCTGCATGATCCCTCCGGCCAATCGCGTGGCACGCGTCCCGTCGGGAGCCGTGCGGCGGCCCGCGAGCCCGGCTCGACGCCGGCGTCGCGCGCCATCTACTGCCATTTGACCATGCCCGGCCGGAGGAGCCGGACGCATCGCGCACGCAGGCGTCAGGCACCCTCTTCGGCGAACGCCTCCTCGCGCTTGTTGCGGATATTCGGCAGCGCGATGATCACGATCAGCAGCGCCGCGGCGATCAGCAGCCCCGCCGAGATGGGGCGCGTCATGAACACCGTGGGATCGCCGCGCGAGAGCAGCAGCGCGCGGCGCAGGTTCTCCTCCATCATCGGACCCAGCACGAAGCCCAGCAGCAGCGGCGCGGGCTCCATCTCGAGCTTCACGAATAGCACGCCCAGGAAGCCGAAGGCGGCGGTCTGCATCACGTCGAAGCTGGTGTTGTTGACCGTGTACACGCCGATCGAGCAGAACAGAAGGATCGCGGGGTACAGCAGGCGATAGGGGACCGTCAGCAGGCGGATCCAGATGCCGATCAGCGGCAGGTTGAGCACCACCAGCATCGCATTGCCGACCCACATCGAGGCGATCAGCCCCCAGAAGAGCTGCGGATTCGACGTGATCACCTGCGGGCCGGGCTGGATGTTGTGGATGGTCATCGCGCCGACCATCATCGCCATCACGGCGTTCTCGGGAATTCCCAAGGTCAGCAGCGGAATGAAGGAGGTTTGGGCGCCGGCGTTGTTCGCGGATTCCGGCCCGGCCACGCCCTGGATCGCGCCGCGGCCGAATTCCTCGGGGTGCTTGGAGATCTTCTTTTCCACCGCGTACGAGGCGAACGACGCGAGCATCGCCCCACCGCCGGGCAGCAGCCCCAGCACCGAGCCGATGCCCGTCCCGCGCAGCACCGCGGGAGCGGCCGCCTTGATCTGGGCCCAGGACAGCATCAGGCCGCTGACCTTGCGGGAGACGAGCTCGCGTACCTCGGTGGACTCGAGGTTGACGATGATCTCGGCGAAGCCGAAGAGCCCCATGGCCACGCTCACGATGCCGATGCCGTCGGACAGCTCGGGCACGCCGAAGTCGAAGCGCGCGACGCCCGAGTTCACGTCCGTGCCGACGATCCCCATGAGCAGGCCGAGGATGATCATCGCGATCGCCTTGAGCAGCGAGCCGCGGGCGAGCACCACCGAGCCGATCAGGCCGAGACACATCAGCGAGAAGTATTCGGCGGGACCGAACTTGAGCGCCAGCGCGGACAGCGGCGGCGAGAAGGCCGCCACGAAGATCGTCGACACCGTTCCGGCGAAGAACGATCCCAGCGCCGCGATGGCGAGCGCCTGGCCCGCCTGCCCCTTGAGCGCCATCTTGTAGCCGTCGAGGCACGTCACCACCGACGACGTCTCCCCCGGCATGTTGACCAGGATCGCGGTGGTCGAGCCGCCGTATTGCGCGCCATAGTAGATGCCGGCCAGCATGATCAGCGCCGACACCGGCTCCAGCGCGTAGGTGGTGGGCAGCAGCATCGCGATCGTCGCGACCGGTCCGATGCCCGGAAGCACGCCGATCAGCGTGCCCAGCAGGCAGCCGATCAGTGCATACATGAGGTTGATCGGGGTGAGCGCGACGCCGAACCCGACGGCCAGGTGGCTGAATAGGTCCATGGGTCAGCCCTGCCCCGGCCAGATCGGCAGCTGGAGGCTGAGACCGATCACGAACACGCCCACCGCCAGCACGGCCAGCGCCACTCCGGCGATAAGCGATTCCTTCCAGCGGAACTCATGGCTCGCCGCGCTCGCCACCACGATCAGGATGACGGTCGACACCGCCATCCCGAGCGTCTTGACGATCGCGCCGAACAGCACGACGCTGCCGAGCACCAGGAGCGTCGGTCGCCATTTCCACGGCGGCACGGCCTCGCCCTTGGAGCGAAGCGAGCGGAACGCCAGGACCGCGCCCAGCAGCACCATCAAGATGCCGAGGATGCGCGGAAAGTAGCCCGGCCCCATCCGCGCCGCCGCGCCGATCGTGTACTTCGCTCCGGCGATCAGCGCGAATGCGCCGATGCCCATGAACAGCATGCCCGACCAGAAGTCCTTCGGATGGCCAATTCGCTTCATGGGATTTTCCTGGGGGAGGCGGCCGATGCGTCGGTGCGTCGCGCGCAGCGGAACGCGCGATGCCGAGGCAAAAAAAAGGGCGCGGATAGGCGCCCGATCAATCCGGCAGGAGAAGGAGGACGATCCCCGCTGAACTGCTTGCTTCGGCTACGCGAGCGATTCTAAGGACCCCAACCTTTCAATTAGCTTTCAGTCTACCGACACAGGGCATGCCGTCCCACGACCGCGGCGCATCCCGCCGCCGCCGCGGAGGGTAGACTCCGCGCACGGCGCGCCCGCAGCACGCGGTAGCTGCCAACCAGGAGACATGGATGCGCATTCTGCTGGTCGAGGACAATCGCGCGCTGTCGGACTGGCTCGCGAAGGTGCTGCGCCAGGACCGCTACGTGGTGGACTGCGTCTACACAGGCACCGACGCCGACGCCGCGCTCCAGACCAACACCTACGACCTCGCCGTGCTCGACCTGGCGCTGCCGCGCCTCGACGGGCGGGAGGTCCTGCGCCGCATCCGCGCCCGCAACGACAACGTCGCCGTGCTCATCCTCACGGCCGACAACACCACCGTGAGCCGCGTTTCCGGCCTGGATATCGGTGCCGACGATTACCTCGCCAAGCCGTTCGACCTCGACGAGCTCAAGGCCCGCATCCGGGCGCTCCTGCGTCGGTCGAGCCAGGGCCGCACGCCGGTGCTCCAGTGCGGGTCGCTGACCTACGACACCAACGACCGGCAGTTCCGCACGAGCGGCGTGCCCCTGGCATTCACGCCGCGCGAGCACGCCGTGCTCGAGGCGCTCATGCGCGGCATGAACAAGACCATCGCGAAGAAGACGCTCGCGGAGAGCGTGTTCGGCTTCGACGACAGCTCGAGCCCCGACAACATCGAGATCTACATCCACCGCGTGCGCCGCAAGCTCGAGTCGGGCGACGCGCGGATCATCACCCTGCGCGGGCTGGGGTATCTCCTGAAGGATCGCAACTCGCCGTGACGGCGCCGCGCCGCAGCCTGCGCGCGCAGCTGCTCGCGTGGCTGCTCATCCCGCTGGGCTTCCTGACGGGCGTCGACATTCTCGACGACTATCTCGACGCCACGCGCACCTCTGACATCGTGTTCGACCGGTTGCTCACCGCCGCCGCGCGCACGCTCGAGCAGGACATCCGCGTGGAAGGCGGCCAGGTTGCCGTGACGGTCGGCGCGGGGACGCTCGCGCTCCTCGCCTGGCCCGCTCCAGATCGTGTGTACTTCCGCGTGAGCGAGCCCGGCGGCCGGACCGTGGCGGGCGACGATGCGCTCCCCCGCGCACCCGCGCCGCCTCCCGCCGACGAGCCGGCGTATCGCGACGTCGAGTTCCTGGGCCAGCCGATGCGCGCCGTCGCGTTCATCCGTCCAACGGCGCGGCCGGAGGACGGCGATCCCTTGCTCGTCGAGGTGGCCGCCACGCTGCGCGGCCGCGACGCGCTGGCGCGCGAGACGTGGGGCCGCAATGCCCGCCAGCAGATCGTGATCCTCGCGCTGACGGCGCTGCTCGCGTGGATCGGGCTGACGCGCGGCCTGACCCCACTGCTGCGGCTCGGCCGTACGGTGACCGGGCGCAGCCCCGAGTCCCTGGAGCCGCTCAGCACGACGGCCGTGCAATCCGAGCTCCGCCCGCTGGTCAGCGCCATCAACGCCTATATCGCGCGGCTCAGCCAGCGCATGGCGGCGCAGCGGCGCTTCATTGCGAATGCGTCGCATCAGCTGCGCACGCCGCTGTCGGTGCTCAATACGCAGGTTCACTACGCCCTGGCCACGACCGGGCTCGCCGCCAAGGACGAGGCGCTCCACGCGCTGCGCGACTGCATCCGGCAAAGCAACCGCATCGCGAACCAGCTGTTGACGCTGTCGCGTGCCGAGCCGGAAAGCGGCATTCCGGTCGGCCTCACCCCCGTGCTGCTCGACGACGTGGTCCGCATGGCGCTCGAGAACGTCGCGTCGCTCGCCGAGCGGCGCGGCATCGACCTCGGCTTCGACGCCGACGTGGCAGGCGGCGGCACACCCGCGGTGGTCCAGGGCGACGAGGTGCTGCTCCTCGAGATGGTCGCCAACCTGGTGGACAACGCGGTGCGCTACACGCCGCCGGGGGGCCAGGTCACCGCGGCGACGACGCGCATCGAGGGCGGATGGTCGCTCACGGTCGCCGACAACGGACCGGGCATCGCCGCATCCGAGCGGGAGCGCGTATTCGAGCGCTTCTATCGCATCTCGGGACCGACGGCGACGGGTCCGGCCTCGGCCTGTCGATCGTGCAGGAGATCGCGCGCGCATGCGGCGCGACGGTGGCGTTGGACGTGGCGCGCGCCGGGCCCGGACTGGTGGTGGAAGTGCGCTTCCCCGACGTGCGGCAGGACTGACTCGGCCCGCCGGTCACGCCATGAATCGTGCGAGATACGGCGCCGTCCGGCTGCCGCGCGCCTGCGCGACCGCCGCGGGCGGGCCCTGTGCGACGATCCGGCCGCCTTCGTCGCCCGCCCCCGGCCCCATGTCGATCACCCAGTCGCTGCCCGCGACCACGCGCATATCGTGCTCGACGACGATCACGGTGTTGCCGGCCGCCACGAGACCGTCGAGCTGCACGACGAGCTTCTCGACGTCGGCGGAGTGCAGCCCGGTGGTCGGCTCATCGAGCACATACAGCGTTCTTCCGCGCGAGAGCCGCTGCAATTCGGTCGCGAGCTTGATCCGCTGCGCCTCGCCGCCCGACAGCTCGGTCGCCGCCTGGCCGAGGCGCAGGTAGCCCAGCCCCACCTCGCGCAGCACTTCGAGCGCGCGATGCACCGGCGGCTCGCCCGCGAAGAACGCGAACGCTTCGTCGACGGTCATCCCAGCACCTCCGTGACGTTGCGCTCGCGATACTCGATGGCGAGCGTGGCGGCGTTGTAGCGCGCGCCATGGCATTCGGGGCACGGCGCGTACACGCTCGGCAGGAACAGGAGCTCGACGCAGACATAGCCTTCGCCTTCGCAGGTCGGGCAGCGCCCCTTCGCCACGTTGAACGAGAAGCGTCCGGCGTCGAAGCGGCGGGCACGCGCGGCAGGGGTCGCCGCGAACAGCTTGCGCACATGGTCGAACAGCCCGGTGTACGTCGCCAGGTTCGAGCGCGGCGTGCGACCGATAGGCTTCTGGTCCACCTGGACGAGCCGCTCGATTCCCTCCATGCCCGCGCGAATCGAGCCACTCAGCGTGGCCACCGCGGCGCGCGCGTTTGCGAGCCGGCGATGCCACGTAATCCGTCGGGCCGGCCGCTGTAGAGGATGCGCCCGCCCTGCTCGCCCGCCGCCGGTCCGACGTCCACGATCCAGTCGGCGTGGCGAATGATGTCGAGCTCGTGCTCGACCACGAACAGCGAGTTGCCGCCGGACTTCAGCCGATCGAGCGCGTCGAGCAGCGCCTCGGTGTCGACCGGATGGAGCCCCGCCGACGGCTCATCGAGCACGTACACCACGCCGAACAGGTTCGAACGCACCTGCGTGGCCAGCCGCAGGCGCTGCAGCTCGCCGGGCGACAGCGTCGGCGTGCTGCGCTCGAGCGAGAGGTAGCCCAGCCCCAGGCGCAGGAGCACGCCGAGCCGGGCGACCAGGTCCTCCGCGATGCGCCGTGCCGCGGCGGCGTTCTCGGGCCGCCGCCTCGCCATGGCGGCGAGCTCGTACGCGCTCCCGTCGGCCCATGGCGTCAGCAGCGCACCGAGGTCCTCAGCGGCAGGCGCGACAAGGCGGCGATGTCGCGGCCCGCGAAGGTCACCGACAGCGCTTCGCGGCGCAGCCGCCTGCCGTGGCATGCCGGACGTTCCGACGCGATCATGTAGCGCGCGACGCGCTTCTTGATCTGCGCGCTCTCGGTATTCGCGAACGTCTCGAGCACGTAACGGCGCACGCTCGAGAAGTTGCCGTGATAGCTCGGCTCCTCGCGGCGCTTGCGCGCGCGGCGCACCTCGGCGGCGTCGTAGCCGGCCCATACCGGCACGTTCGGCTGCTCCTCGGCGTACAGGATCCAGTCGCGCTCCTGGCGCGGCGGGGCTCAGGGCCGCATGCTGTAGTCAACGAGGCGCTGCCGAAAGGCGCGTGGTACGGAGCTTGCACCACAGGCCGGATGAGCTCCCCGACGACTTACCCGCCGACTCTCGAGCTGAGCCTCGAGCCCCTCGAACTGCCCACCCGTGCCATCGACGGGCCGCCCACCGTTGCTCCGCTGCCCGGTCCGCTGGAAGCGGTGACGCTAAGCCGGGCCACCTCGCCGTCCGGCGCAAGCGGGCATGCCCCCGACCGCTTCATCGCCCAGGCGACGGCAGAGATCAGGGACGGCTCCATCAACCAGCGCCTGTGGTCACGGGTGCTGCTCGTCTCGGGAGACGACCAGTCCTCGGCGCGCGCTGCCTACATCCGCGCACGCGCCACGGCCTTGCGGCTCGCGGCCAGCGACCAGCGCATGGCTGGCAAGGCGCTGCGCAGCGCCGCCACCGCGCGCGCCCCGGAATCGCGCGACGACGGTGACGGTGCCACCCTGGCGACGTCCGCGCCCGCCTTTCGCCGTCGCTTGCGCGGCAAGGTCGGCGTGGTGCACATGTCGATCGCAGCGGCCGTGCTCGGCTTTCTAGCCGCCCTGTGGTACTTCACCGAGATGCGCGATTCGCGCGCGGCCATGGCCGTCGGCGCGGTCCCGACGGCCGCCGTGGTTTCGGGCGCGCCGGTCACCCAGGACAACACCCGCGACGCGGCCGCTGCGGCCGACGCCGCCGCCACCGCCGAGATCGCCGCCGGCCTCGCTGCGCACGTACGGTCCCTTTACGCGGCCGGCAGCTGGAATGTAATGGTGCTGAACGCCTCCGAGTGGACGCGCAAGCAGCCCGAGAACGCCACGGCCTGGAACCTGCTGGCGGTCGGCTATGTGAAGCTCGGACAGAATGACGAGGCGCGCGAAGCCGCGCGCACCGCCGTCCGGCTGGCACCCGCCGACCCCGCCGCATGGCGCACGCTCGGCGCGGTGAACGTCGCCGTCGACGAGCCGGAGCAGGCGCTCGAGGCGTTCACCAAGGCGAGCGCGTTCGACGACCGGAATGTCGATAGCCTGGTTCAAGCCGGCAGGCTGCAGGCCCAGCTCAAGCGCTTGCCGGACGCAAATGCCACGTTCGAGCGCGCGCTCGCGCTCGACGCTGACGACATCGGCGCATTGTGCGGACAGGCGATGGTGTCGGTCCAGCAAGGTCGTGCGCACGACGCGGAAGCCCTGCAAAAGCGCCTGAAGACGCTCGGCCGGCAATGCAGCGAGCCCGCCGCGCTCACGGTCCCTGTAGCCGCCGCCGACAAGCGCACGCGGCCGAAGGCCGTCGGCACCCGGATCCGGTGACCGGCGGTTCGCGCGGGATCCTCCCATTTACACGGAGCGGTGCGGCCGCCCCACCGCCGCGCATCGGCGTTGGCTGACGCGTTTCGGCCCGTGATGTGGGCCGCGAGCTGTAGGGGACAGCAGTTCGGAGTCGGCTACGCGTCGGGTCCTCTCACGATCCAGCGGCCGCGCCGGCGCACCACCGCGAAGTAATAGCCGGCCGCAGCGCCCATCACATAGACATTGACGAGGAGGCTCGGGCGGCCGATCTGCGGATCCAGCCAGTTCGTGTACCCGACGTACGCGAGCGCCACCAGGCAGGCCGCCGGCGCGAGCGGATACCACGGCATGCGATAGACAGCGTGGCCGGTCACGCCGTTGCGGCGCCCGGCGATGGCGGCCACGCACGTGCCGGCATAGATCGCGACCAGGCTCGTCCCGGTGAAGATGAGCAGCACGTCGAGGTCGAGGAAGCACGGCGCGAGCGACACGCCCCCGGCGATCACGGTCGCCACCCAGGGGGACTGCAGCGTCGGATGAACACGGGTGAGCGCACGGTTGAGACCTCGCGACCACGCGCGATCCCGGCCGGTGCTGAAGAGCAGGCGGGCGTTGGTGAGCATCAGGACGATGGCGGCGTTGATCATGGCAATCGCCACGCCTGCGCTGATCGCGGTGTCGAGCGCAGTCCCGCCCCGCGACAGGATGAACTGGTTGAAAGGTGACTCGGCGGCCAGCAGTGACGCTAAGTCCGGCGCGCCGATCAGCACCGCGGTCACGGGCACGATCTGCGTGACGACGCCGACCGCCAACGCCCACAGGATCGTGCGGGCGACGCGCGCGCCGGGCTCGCGCATCTCCTCGCCGAAATAGACCGCGCCGCCGTAGCCGTTGTACGCGAACAGCGCCAGCGCGGTCGCCGCGCCGATGGTCGACGCCGTGGCGGGATGCAACTGCCCGTCGAGCAGCGCCACCGGCTGCAGCAGGAGCTCGGCCAGCGGCCGCGCAGGATATAGCAAGCCGAGCACTGCGAGCGCCACCAGCGCGACGAGCTCCAGGCCCAGGAAGGCGCCCGTCAGCCACGCGTTGGCCTTGATGTTGAGCACGCCGAGCAGCGTCGCGCCGGCGATGATCACGCAAGCCATCGGCACCGCGGAGAGACCGGGCCACAGAAGCGCGAGGAACTGGCCGGCGCCGAGGGCGAGCACGGCAGGGCTCAGCACCGCGCCGACCACCGTCAGGCCGAGCACCATGAAGCCCGGCAGGCCGCCGAGCGTGCGCGCCACGAACACGTACTCGCCGCCGGTGTGCGGATACGCCGAGGAAAGCTCGGCATAGACGAGCGCCATGCCGATGCCCACGAGCATCGCGGCCAGCATCGAGAGCAGCGCGCCGCTGCCCGCGAGCTTGAGTGCGCCCGGCAGGATCACGAACACCGACGAGGCGGGCGTGATCGCGGACAGCGTGAGCAGCAGCGCGCCCGGCAGCGCGATGCTGCGCGCCAGCCTGCCCGCGCCGGATTCGGGCGCCGCAGGCGGTGAACTCAAGGCGTCGGCTCCATGGGTCGGCGCGCATCACGACTCCGCGAGCGTTCCTGCGCAACGTCCGCAGCATAGCAAGCGAGGCTCCGGTTTCGCTTACAATGGACCGAGCAACAGCCCCACGACGATGAGCGTTCGACCACCGCTGGTGAGCCTAGGGCGATGGCTGCGCGACGGGGGCTATCGCTTCGTGACCGGAACGCCCGCGACGCATGCGCGGGTGAACGCCCGGCCGGGTGCCGGCGAGGCGCGGACGCTCGTCGATGTGTTCGGCTGGAGCCGGCGCTTCCGTCCCGGCATCGTGCCGCCCACCGCGCTCGACTGGCTGCGCGAGGCCGGGGCGCTCGCCCATGAGGGCGGCTGGTTGCGCAGCCGCGTCCGGTTTTCCACGCTGGACGACGCCCTCTACGTGCACTCGGCGTTTCCGACAGCGGCCGCGGACGCCGTGTTCTTCGGACCCGACACGTACCGCTTCGCCGACTTCATCCGCCACGCGCTCGTGACGTTCCCGGTGGGCCCGCGTGCGCGCGTGGTCGACATCGGCTGCGGGAGCGGCGCGGGCGGCGTGGTCGCGATGCGCGCGCTCGGCGGCCGGGCCACGCTTACGATGACGGATATCAACGCAACGGCGCTGGCTTGTGCGCAGGTGAACGCGGAGCTTGCCGGGGTGAGGGCGACGTTTCGACAATGCGATCTCTTCGCCGGGCTCGAGCCGATGGACCTCGTCGTCGCCAATCCACCCTACATCGCCGATCCGCAGGCGCGCGTCTACCGCGACGGCGGCGGCGCGATCGGGACCGGCCTGTCGGTGCGCATCGCGCGCGAGGCGAGCGCCGCGCTCGCGCCGGGCGGGACGCTTCTGCTCTACACCGGTGCGCCAGTGGTCGCGGGCCAGGACACGCTGCGCGCGTCGATCGAGCATGCGCTGCAGGACGCGCCCGTCAGCTGGACCTATCGCGAGCTCGATCCGGACGTCTTCGGCGAGGAGCTCGAGCACCCTGCCTACGTTGCCGTCGAGCGCATTGCCGCCGTCGGCCTGGTGCTTAAGCGGCGCGGCTAGGGCGGTTCATGCGCATACTCGGTATCGGCGAGGATGGTGATTTGGGCGACATGTACTACCGCCTCGCACGCGCGGGCCACGACGTGCGGATGTACGCCGAGGCCGCGGCGGCGCGCGAGCTCTTCGCGGGCATGGTCGAGCACACGGCGGACTGGCGCGCCGAGCTGCCCTGGATTCGCGCCGCCGGCCGTGAAGGCCTGGTCGTCTTCGAGTCGGCGAGCCGTGGCGTGCTCCAGGACGAGCTGCGCCGGGACGGGTACCGCGTGATCGGCGGCAGCGCCTTCGGCGATCGCCTCGAAAGCGACCGCACGTTCGGCCAGGCGCAGCTTGCGCGCTTCGGCCTGCGCACCGCGCCCTGCCAGCGGTTCACGAGCTATCGCGACGCGATCGATTTCCTGCGCGCCACTCCCGGCCGTTACGTGTTCAAGAGCAACGGCGCCGACAGCCTGCGCACGCGCAACTACATCGGACGCATGCCAAGCGGCGTCGACATGGTCGCGCTGTTGTCGACCTATGCGGCCCGGCAGCAGGCGGGCGCCGTCCCCGATTTCGTGCTGATGGAATTCGTCGACGGCATCGAGGTGGGCGTGGGCGCGTATTTCGACGGCGAGCGGTTTCTCGTGCCCGCCTGCCTCGACTGGGAGCACAAGCGATTCTTCAACGGCGAGCTGGGCGAGCTGACCGGCGAGATGGGCACCATCGTCACCTACCGCGGCGCCGAGACCATCTTCGCGGCCACGCTCGCGCACATGGAGGAGCCGCTGCGCCAGAGCGGCTATTGCGGGTACATCAACCTCAACCTGATGGCCAACGAGCAGGGGCTGTGGCCGATCGAGTTCACCAGCCGCTTCGGCTATCCGGGCTACGCGATCTGCGAGGCGCTGCACGAGGAGCCCTGGGACGCGATCTTCACCAAGCTGCTCGACCGCAGCAGCGCAAGCATCGCGACCCGCGAAGGCTACGCGGCAGGCGTGGTGCTGACGGTGCCGCCCTTCCCGTACCGCCACGGCTACGAGGAGCTCTCCAAGGGACTGCCGATCACATTCGAGGCTTCCATGAGCGACGCTGATCGTAACGGCCTCCACCTGGCCGAGGTGGCGATGCGCGGCGACCAGCTCGTCACCGCGGGCAGGATGGGCTACGTGGGCGTGGCGACGGGCATCGGCGCAAGCGTGCCCGAGGCCCGCGCGGCCGCGTACGCGCTGGCCGGGAAGGTCGTCGTGCCGAACCTGCGGTATCGCACCGACATCGGCGAGCGCGTGGAAGCGCAGGCGCTGGGCACGCTGCGCGCGCTCGGCTGGCTCGCCGCGTGACGGTACTCGAAGGCGCCGGGGCGCCGGGGCTCGACGCGCAGCAGCGCGCCGCCGCGCGAGATGCGACGCTGGCGCGCTACCTGGCGGGGCGGGCGTCGGCACCGATGACCCTGGCCTACAGCCTGCAGGCCGTGCCGGACGTCTCCGCGCTCGCGCTCGAGCTCCGCATGTGGGACGCCGCCCTGGCGCGCGCACCGGATCGCGGCGGGGAGCAGGAGCGGTTGCGCACGCTCATCGGGCTGTTGGACGACAACCGGGCCGGCTGCGAGCGCATCGCGAGCATGCTGCGCAGTGGCGTCGATACCAACGCCATGGCGCCCAGCGTCGACGACGGGATCGCCTTCTGCCGGCGGCTGTTCGATTGGTCGGTGACGCAGTCGTCGGACGCGAGCGTTGCGCTCTATTCGCTCGGCAATCCCGAGATCCTGGCCGCGGCAACGCTCGAGATCGTGGCGCTGCTGCAACGCTGGGGCATCACGCGGCCCGATCGCGACCTGCTCGAGATCGGCTGCGGCACCGGACGCTTCGAGCAGGCGCTGTCACCCCGCGTGCGGTCGATCTGCGGGATCGACGTGTCGACAGGAATGATCGCCGCGGCGCGCGCGCGTTGCGCGGGCCTCGTCAACGTCACGCTCGACGAATGCTCGGGCCGCGACCTGGCCGCGTTCGGCGATCGCGCGTTCGACGCGGTGTTCGCCGTCGATTCGTTCGCCTACCTGGTGCAGTCCGGCATGCCCCTGGTGGAGTGCCATTTCGCGGAAGCCCAGCGGGTGCTGCGGCCGGGCGGCGATCTCGTCATCCTCGAGTTCAGCTACCGGGGCAGCATCGAAGCAGACCGAGCGGACGTCGCGCGCCTCGCGGCCGCATCGGAGTTCGAGGTGATCGTCCCGGGGATGTACCCGTTCACCATCTGGGACGGCGCAGCCTTTCATCTCAGGTCGACGCCCGAGTGATTCGCGCTTTCGCTCAGGTCGACCGCTATCGACTCGCGACGCCGAAGTGCCGCCGATAGCGGGCGAAGCACCGTGCGCCGCTTGCCAGGCGCATCAGCGCGCCTTCGGCGATGGCCGTCGCGCAAGCCGGATCGGCCGCGACCAGCGGCGCGATCACTTCCTGGTTCCACGCGCGGGAATGCTTGACGTCGAGCGTCGCGTGGAGCTGGAAATACAGCCGCGCGTCGGCGCAGATGCCCAGGCGCTTCAAGCCCTCGTTGACCTGCCCCACCCGGCCAGGGGCGGTCATCTCGATCGCCCCCAGCGCGCCGACGGCGTGATACGCGTAGCGCCGGTTCGCGGCGAGCGCCACCATCAGGTTGGACAACGCGAGCGATTCCCATACAGTGGCGTCGATGCCGGGCTGCAGCTCGAGCGCCGTGACCGCCGCAGCGAGCATCGGCCCGTGCATGCCGCGCTCGTGGCCGCGGCCCATCTCGTCCCAGTAATTGCGCGCCATCTCGAGCTTGGCGCGCACCGGGAAACGCACTTGCGTCAATGCGACGAGGTCATCGAAGCCCGCTTCGCCCGCCGCCTCCTGCGCGAGAAACCAGCGCATCTGCGAAAGGTCGGCGTGCGCTGCCAGCCACGGGAACAGCGCATCGCCCTGACCGGGACCGTCGTGCGACAGCCGCTCGAACCAGGCCATGAATTTCGCTGCCTGGGCAGGCACCGCGTGCGACTCGATCCGCAGCGCCGCGCGCTCTTCGTCGACGAAGCGGCCTTCCTCGAGCAGGGCCAGTGAATCGGCATGCAGCTCGTCGGTCCAGTCGTCGCGAGGCAGCGCCGGGGCCAGTCGCCGGGCGTTGAAGCGCGCGAGGCGACGATGGAGCGTCGTCGCGTCCTCGTGCGGAAGGCGACGGTCCGGGACAACGCGAAGAACGAGGGCGTGAACGGCGTGGGCAGGCATGGCGAATCAATGGCATTGCTAGCAAGTTCGATGCCGGACGAGCGCACTTCGACCGATCGCCGGTTGACGAGGATTTCGCTGCGGAAATGTCGACCAAGGTCACCGCAGCCGAGCCGCCCTCCGGCGCTTCGGGAATGGTGCGTGGCAACTGCTACACGATCCCCAGCGCATTCTTACACGATGAGGGCCCCCGATCGGCCCGCGCACGGGAGTGGCGCGCGCCGTCGCCGCGCGTCACTTAGTTCCGGCGCGCGAAGTCCGCCAGGCTCAATCCGACGAGCAGCATAAGCCACAGAACGCCCGCACCGGCCGCGAGTTGCGCCGCACGCGACTCGCGACCCAGCCGCATGAAGAAGATCAGCACGATGGCGGCTTTGGCGATCGCTATCCCGAGGTTGAGGACCAGGTTGACGAACCCGAGCCGGAGGAACGAGGTGGCAACCGTCAGCGCCAGCAGCGCGACGAGCGCGGCCCACAGGATTGCGTGCCGACGTATCTCGAGCGGGGTCATGAGCGACTGACCAGGTAGAGGCATGGATAAAGAAATATCCAGACCAGGTCGACGAAATGCCAGTAGAGGCCGGCACACTCGACGAACAGCAGGAACCGGATCGCAACCTTCGACCGGGCGGTGCGGATCGCGGCCCCGCCTACGAGCGCCACGCCAATCGCAAGATGCACCGCATGCACGCCGGTCATCGTCAGGTAGAGCCAGAAGAACAGCTCCGCTCCCGACCGCAGAGGCGCGGCGAAGGCGAACGCCCCGCCCGGAAACAGGGCCTGCCGGTAGTCGTCGCGATATTCCACGCCCTTGACCGCCAGGAACGCGATGCCCAGTCCGGCGGTCACGGCGAGCAGGCCGGCAGCCGCCTCGCGCCGGCGCACCCGGATCGCCTGCACCCCCAACGCCATCGACACGCTGCTGGTCAGGAGGATGGCGGTATTGAGCGTGCCGAGCGTGAGATTGGTCCGCCGGCTGGCGGCTGAGAAAGCGTCGGGGAAACGCAGCCGCGCGATCAGGTACGCGAAGAACAGTACGCCGAAGAACAGCACCTCCGACGCGATGAACACCCACATGGCGAGCCCGGCGACCGCGCGCGCATCCCGCGCACCTTCCGCAGCGTCGGTTACGGAGGGGTGCGCGCCCGCCGTCACGGAGTGCGCGGGAGTCGACTTGCGGGCGGTCGGGGGAGCCCGCGGGAATGGGCCTGCACCGGATACGCGTAGGGGGCTTCGGTGACCGTCGGCGGGTCGGCGAAATTCGCGGTCGGCGGCGGCGATGGCACCGTCCATTCGAGACCCGTCGCGTGCCACGGGTTTGCCGGAGAGCGCGGTCCCCGGCGCAGCGACCAGGTCAGGTAGACGAGCGGCATCAGGTAACCCGCCGCCAATATCACTGCGCCCGCTGACGAAAGGACGTTCAACCCCTGGAATTCCGCCGCGTATTCGTGATAGCGCCGGGGCATGCCGGCCATGCCGAGCAGGTATTGGGGAAAGAACGTGAAATTGAAGCTGAAGAACAGCAGGATGGCGGCGAAGCCCCCCCACGCTGCCGGGTAGCTCCTGCCCGTGATCTTGGGCCACCAGAAGTGAATGCCGCCCAGGTACGCCGAAACCGATCCGCCGACCATGATGTAGTGAAAATGCGCGACGACGAAATAGGTGTCGCTCAGGTGGACGTCGAGCGCGAGGGCGGCGAGAAACAGCCCGGCCATTCCGCCCAGCATGAACAGGCCGATGAAGCCCAGCGCATAGAGCATGGGCGCTTCGAAGCTCACCGTGCCCTTGTAGAGGGTCGCGGTCCAGTTGAATACCTTGATCGCCGAGGGAACCGCGACGACGAAGCTCAGCAGCGAAAAGATCATGCTTGCGTACACCGACTGGCCCGCCACGAACAGGTGATGGCCCCACACGAGGAAGCCGACCACTGCGATCGCGATCATCGCGTACGCCATGCTGCGATAGCCGAAGATCGGGTTGCGCGCGAAGCACGCGATGATCTCGCTGACGATGCCCATCGCGGGCAGCACCATGATGTACACCGCCGGATGCGAGTAGAACCAGAAGAGATGCTGGAACAGCAGCGGATCGCCGCCCAGCGCGGGATCGAAGATGCCGATCCGCGCGACGCGCTCGATCCCCAGCAGCACCAGGGTCATCGCGAGCACGGGCGTGGCGAGCACGAGGATCACGCTCGTCGCGTAGTGCGCCCAGACGAACAGCGGCAGCCTGAACCACGTCATTCCGGGCGCGCGGCGCGTGTGAATGGTCACGATGAAGTTCAGTCCCGTCAGGATCGACGAGAAGCCCGTGACGAATATGCCGACCAGCGCGGCCATCACATGGGAGTTGGAAAACAGGGTCGAGAACGGCGTGTAGAAGGTCCAGCCGGTGTCCACGCCGCCGAGCAGGAGCGCAGCCAGGGTGATCGCGCCCCCGACGACGTACAGGTACCAGCTCGCTAGATTGAGCCGCGGCAGGGCCAGGTCGCGGGCGCCGATCATGAGCGGGACCAGGAAGTTGCCCAGGGTTGCGGGTATCGACGGGATCAGGAACAGCCACACCATGATGACGCCATGCATGGTGAACAGCCGGTTGTAGGTGTCCGCCGAGACGAGGTCGGCCTGCGGCGTGGCGAGCTCGATGCGCATCAGCGTGGCGGCGGCGCCACCCACGAAGAAGAACACGGTGATGGCGAGGGCGTACAGGATCGCGATGCGCTTGTGGTCGTGGGTGGAGAGCCATGACCAGAGCGTCATCCCGTCGGTGAGATAGCTCGCGCCGCCCCGCGCTGCGCCATTCGCCGCCGGCGCGCTCATGGCGGCCTCGCCCGCGTGCCCAGGCTCTTGATGTAGGCGACGAGCTCGACGATGTCCGCCTCCGACACCTGGCCCGCGTACGACGGCATGACCGACGCGAAGCCCGCGGTCACCTCGGCTGAGGGCAGGACGATCGAGTCGTGCAAATAGCGCTCGTCCGCGACCACCGTCACACCGCTTGCCAGCCTCACGGGTTGCCCGAACAGGCCGTCCAGCGACGGCGCCGCCACGGCCGAGCGCGGCCCGTGGCAGCCGCTGCAACCGAGGTCGCGGAAACGCGCTTCGCCACGCGCGGCCAGCGACGGGCCCGCGCTGTGCGCCTCTAGCCACCGCTGGTAGTCGGCGGGCTCCAGCACGACCAGCCGGCCGAGCATGGCGGCGTGGTCGGTTCCGCAGTATTCCGCGCAGAACAGGCGGTAATCCCCGGCGCGCCCGGTGCCGGGTCTGCGGCACCATTGCCAGCCACCGCGACTTCCTCGCGACCTGTGCCTGCGGGTCCGTCGAGCTGGATGTCTCGGGTGGCCACGAGCTGCGGGTGCGCCACCTGGAGCTCTGCTGATGGGCGACCGGCCACCGATCGCCGCGTCACTCGCGCCCGGCGACAGGCACGTCGATCTCGATGTGGCCGTTCTCGCCGGCAACGACCGCGACGCGCAACGCAACCGCGCCTGGCTGGCCGCCCACCGGGTGCTCGCGCTCAACCTGCTGAGCTCGCCCGGCTCGGGGAAGACCACGCTGCTGGAGCGAACGTTGCGCGACCTGCGCGGCGAGTTTTCGATGGGCGTGATCGAGGGCGACCAGGAGACCACGCTGGACGCGGACCGCATCCGCGCCACCGGCTGCGCGGCGTTGCAGATCAACACCGGTACCGGCTGTCATCTCGAGGCCCGGATGATCGGTGCCGCCCTCCAACAGCTCGCGCCGCCGGATCGCTCCATCGTGATGATCGAGAACGTCGGCAATCTCGTCTGCCCGGCGCTGTTCGATCTCGGCGAGCACGCCAAGGTGCTTCTCATCGCGGTCACCGAAGGCGACGACAAGCCACTCAAGTATCCGCACATGTTTCGCGCCGCTAACCTCGTGCTGGTCAACAAGGTCGACCTGCTGCCGTACGTCGCGTTCGACGTGGCGCGGTGCATCGCGAATGCGCGGCGCCTCAATCCGGGCGTCGAGGCGATCGAAATGTCGGCGGCGACCGGCGCCGGCATGGACCAATGGTACGGATGGTTGCGACGGGCCGTTCCGTCCGCGACCTAGGGCTCGCTCGCTTCCTCGCGGTGCGCGGCTGCGGGCGCGCCGGTCGCTGCGCCGCGATATTCCAGGATGTCTCCGGGCTGACAATGCAGCCGCTCGCAGATCAGCTCGAGCGTAGAGAATCGAATGCCCTTCACCTTGCCCGATTTGAGCAGTGACAGGTTTTGCTCGGTGATCCCGACGAACGCCGCCAGGTCCTTAGACTTCATCTTGTGACGCGCCAGCATCACGTCGAGGTTGATGACGATCGGCACTAGACGAACTCCCGGTTTTCCTCGGCCAGGCGCCGGCCCTCCTCCATCATCCGCGCGATCACGCGACGGCGGCGAGTTCCTCGTCGTCCTGGGCAAGTCAGGGAGCGGCAAATCGACATTGCTGAATCTCGTTGCGGGCCTCGATCGTCCCACGACGGGCACGGTACGCGTCGGCGACCTGGATCTAGGCAAGCACGGTGAACGCGCCCTCGCGCATTGGCGTGGGCGCACCGTGGGAGTCGTCTTCCAGTTCTTCCAGCTGCTCCCCACGCTGACCGTGCTGGAAGACATCCTGATCGCGATGGAATTCGTTGGCACGGTGCCACGCGCGCGCCGCCGGACGCTTCCGCTGGACCTGCTCGAGCGCGTCGGCCTCGCGGACGAGGCCGGCAAGCTGCCGTCGCTACTTTCGGGCGGCCAGCAGCAGCGCGCGGCCATTGCCCGGGCGCTGGCCAACGATCCGTCGCTGGTGGTCGCCGACGAGCCCACCGGCAACCTCGACAGCGAAACGGCCACAGACGTGCATGCGCTATTCGCCGCATTGGCCCGGGAGGGCAAGACGCTCCTGATCGTGACGCACGACCAATCCCTGGCGCAGGCGGCGTCGCGCGTCGTCCGGCTCAAGGACGGCCGCATCGTTGCCGATGAGATGCCCGTGGCCGCGTGATGTGAATGCAAGCGCGCAAGGTGCTGGGCGACCTTCGCCATGGACGCGGATCGATCGGCCTGATCGCGCTGGTAGCCGCAACCGCGGCATTGGACGTGCTCGAGCGGCAGCGCGAGATCGGCGTGCTGCGCGCGCTGGGCGCATCGCCTCGCGACATCGTAGTCGTGTTATTGACCGAAGCCGGCGCGGTGGTGGTCGCGTCGGCCGCGCTGGCAGTGGCGCTGTCGATCGCGATGGCGCGAGCCGCCAACGGCGCCGCGGCCGAGCAGCTCCTGCACGTCGCCGTGCCGCTCCAGCTTTCGCTGCGGGGCTGGGCCGAGCTGAGCGGCGGAGCGATCTTCGCGCTGCTCGTCGTGCTCGGCTTGCTGATGGCCGTACTGCGCCGCCCGACAGTCGACGCGCTCAACGCGCTGTAGCGCTAGCCGAGCGGCCAGGACGGGCGGCGCATCTCGAACACTTCGTTCACCACCGCATAGTCCTGGTAACCGAGCCGGGCGATGGGACGAAACTTCGTCACGTCGACGCGCCCCTCGACCACCAGGTCGTCGCGAATGTGGACGGCGACCACCCGGCCGATCACCATCACGTTCGCGCTCCCGTCGACGCCCGACGGCAGGTCGATCACCTGCACCACCTTGCATTCGAGGTTGATGGGCGATTCCGCCACGCGCGGCGGCGCAACCAGGTGCGAAGGCGCCTTGCTCAGACCCGCCACCGCGAATTCGTCGATCGCGCGCGGCGTCATCGTCGAGCTCGCATTCATCTTCAGCCGCAGGTCCCACGTGGCCACGTTCTGCACGAACTCGCCGGTCTCGCGTGCGTTGAGCTGCGAATCCTTGGCGCCGCCCTCCGCGTGTGCGCCGTTGGCGCAAAACATCAGCATGGGCGGATTGGCCGAAATGGCGTTGAAGAACGAGAACGGCGCGGGATTCGCAACGCCGTGCTTCGACAGCGTGCTGATCCACCCGATCGGCCGCGGCCCGACCAGCGCATACCAGGGGTTGTGAGCGAAGCCGGCGCCCTGGTGACCATTGCCATCGCCGATCACGTAATACATCGATGCGAAGTTTCTCAGCCGCCGGCCGGCGACGTCCCGCCGAGCGGGTGCGCAGTTGCCCCGCCCTGGATCACCACCCCTGGCTGCCCGGCTCGCCCTTGAACGGGCCCACCAGCTCCGGCGTGATCCATCCGCCATAGAATCCGCCGGGCTGCGGCTTCACCGCCTCGCCGCCGACGGTGCAGTCGAGATGGGTCGGATAGAACGCGACGCAGCCCGCCAGCGACTCCGAACCCGCGAGCGGATGCGGATAGCTCCACGCTACGCCTGCAAGCGTGTCTCCGCCCTTCACCAGCGACCAATAGTGCGCGGCGCCCTTCCATTCGCACAGCGATGCGCCCGGCGCGGGCTGCATCAGCACGCGCGCCACGTCGTCCCATGGCAGATAGAAGCTCGGCGGGTGCGCGGTCTCGAGCGCACGCAGCGCGCGTCGCGTGCGGGCCACCTCGACGCTCCCCCAGCGGATGACGACTTCGCGGGGATCGCGCTTCAGAACCGGCGGCCGCGGATAGTCCCAGACCGACGTCTGACCAGGCCCCGGCGCGATGGCGAACGGCGGGCGCGCCTGACCGCGCCATTGCCACCGCGCACGCGCCGCTGCAAGGTCATCCTTCAAAATTGCTCGCTCATCGCTTGTGCTTGGGTGTGGGCGTCGGCGGAGGAGGAGGCGTCGGGGTAGGCGGCACGACGGGCGGAATGAACATCGCAGGCAGGTCGAGGAAAACGTCGGCCTCGCCCACCTCCCAGAAGTCCTTGGCGCCGCTGCGCTTGGCGTGCTCCATCGACAGGTGGATGCAGGCGGAGTTGCGTACGTCGGCTGGATGCCATTCGTACTTGTCGCGCAGGCGCACGTGGACCAGCGCCTTGCCGGGCTGGCCGACATTGCGCCGGCGCGCCTCGGTCGTGGTCAGCAGCTCCCAAAACAGATGGTCGATATTGCCCATGGCGCCAATGTAATCCTGGACTTCCATGTTGTCCTTGAGGATCTCGACGTCACCGGACAGGCCGTCGTACGCGTGCTCGCCGAACGGCCCGGTGCGGCCGCGCTTGATGATCGCGTCGATCACGGTCTTGCGCCATCCTCCGTCCTTGGCAAAGATCTCCTCGAGCGGCTCGACGATGTCCTCGCCCGACTCCGCCAGGTAGTGGTTGAAATGCGCCAGTGCCATCGGCCCATAGCGTGCGACGTACCAGCGCGCGAACTCGCGGACCAGCATGTCGCCCGGCGTCGGATGGCCGGGCTCGCCGGCGTGGCAGATCGCGCATACGCACTCGAGGTTCTCCTTGTTGCCCGCCATCGCGTCGAACAGGAGGCCCCAGTAGCCCGCAAATATGAGCTTGACGTACATGGGAATGTTGCCGAGGCTGGCGCCGCAGCGCATGAGATCTTGGTCAGCGCGGCCATCTCGTCGATGGACCAGTGCCACACGGTCCCGGCAAAATCGCCCACGTCGCCCAGCGTCGGGATCTTCGGCAGGCCAACCGGGCCCGGCGGGGTCCGATGGTAGGTCAGCGGCTTCGTCGTCTGCGCGCTCACGACCTGGAGGCTCTGTTCCCCGATCCTTCGGGGCCGGGTATACCTTTGGACATGTGCCCCTCCGACGTAGATGAATGGACCCGCTACACAGCGCAGGCTCGCAATCCGAAAATACCCGTGCCGCGCGTTTCGTTCAACCCGACGTCGCCACGAGCCGGCCGTCTCAGAAACGTTGAATAAACCGCTTGACCTGCGGCCGACCCCGTCGCTTGTAACTCAGCAGGTAGACGTGGTCGAAGACCCGTTCGTCCCACCGCAGCGGAAAGTCCTCCACGCGCACGTCGAGCGCACCGGCGAGCGCCGGCAAATCCTTGTGTGTCCAGCAAACGAACGACGACTTGCCCGTGTACGCCGGGTCGGCGAGCAGCCGCGCCGCGAGCAGCCCGAACTCGAGCGACTTGTAGCGGCCATCGATCGTCACGCCCGCCGCGTCGGCGAGCGGCCGCATCGTGAGGTAGCAACGCGCGCTGGACTCCGTGGGTGCCGCTACGTGGATGAAATCCGGACGGCCGAACTTCTTCGCCAGGTACGGCGCCAGCCTTTCCGCACGGGCGCGGCCGAGGTCCGACAGGTCGAGGCTGCCGTCGATCGCGGGCTCCTCCGCGTGGCGCATCAGCAGGATGATTCTCACGCGGCTACCACGGCAGCCACGACTCGCACGAAACACTGCAGCGAAAAACGCGTTTCATCGTGACCTTATATCGGCGATCAAGAACCGGCGCGCGGCGCAATCGGCGGCGCAGACCAGCGTGGACTCGCCCACCCCCGCATTTGTATCACACGTAGAATCGGGTCGTCACGAGGCACCTGATCTCGGTCGGAGGAGCGATATGAAGAAGTTCCGGGCAGTGTCAACGGTCGCCCTGTTGGGGGCGATTTTCGCGACGGTCGTGCTGGCAGCCGACTCGTACCCCACCCGGCCCGTAAGGCTGATCGTGCCGTTCGCGACCGGCGGTACCACCGACATCATTGCGCGCGTGCTCAGCCTGAAGATCCAGGCCAACCTCGGGCAGCCGATGGTCGTGGAGAATCGGGCAGGCGCCGGTGGCGTCATCGGGGCTACCGAAACGGCCAGGGCGGCGCCGGACGGCTACAACCTCGGCGTTGCGACGGTGTCCACCATCGCGACCGCGCCGGCGATGGAGCCGAACGTTCCCTACGATCCGATTACTGACTTCACACCGATCATCAACATCGCGGCCACGCCGAACGTCATCACGGTCAATCCCCAATTCCCCGCACGCGATTTCCAGGGGTTCATCGCGGAGCTCAAGAAGAATCCCGCCAAGTACAGCTACGCCAGCACCGGGACGGGCTCCATCACGCACATGCAGATGGAGCTCTTCAAGGCGAAGACCGGCGTCGCGATGGTCCACGTGCCGTACAAGGGCGCGGGTCCGGCGCTCAACGACGAGGTCGCCGGCCACGTGCTGGTCATGCTCGACAATCTTCCCTCTTCCCTGCCTTTCATTCAGCAGGGCCGGCTCATCCCGATTGTCGTCGCCAGCGACAAGCGCGTCGCGGGATTGCCGAACGTCCCGACGCTGGCCGAGGTGGGCTTGCCGGACGTCAACCGCGCCGCGTTCTACGGCATTTACGGTCCGAAGGGATTGCCACCGGACGTCGTCGCCAGGATCCACGACGCGGTGAAGAAGACGCTGGAGGATCCACAGGTGCGCGAGCGCATCGAGCAAACGGGCTCCGTGGTGATCGCGAATACGCCAGCGCAGTTCGCGCAGCAGATCAAGGCGGAATACGAAACTTATCGGAAGCTGGCGGTTGATCAGAAGCTTAGGCCGGAATAGAGAATAGGGTGGCAACGCGGCACGGCCAGGTCGCTTTTTGCAACTTTATGCAAACGGCTCCGGCGAATACACGCATCCATTTTCATTGCTCAGAACCGCATGCGGCTTGACATGTGGAGCAGCAACGGCGTAGCGTTTACGCAAGGGTTTGCGCATTGTTGCAGCGCATTCAAAAAGTCCATGATAGGAGGAGCACCCATGTCGAATCAGCGGCGCCGTTTGTTGACTTTCGTGTTGTCCTCCATCCTCGCGACGGTCCTCCCGCTCTCGGCGACATGGGCCCAATCCCCCGCGTCCTCGAAGAAATTGCGCATTGCGTTCGCAAATTATTCCGACGAAGCGATCTTCGGAGCATCGGTGTTGCAAGGCATCAAGGAAGCTGCCAAAAAATATCCGAACGTCGAAATGCTGTACTTCGACAATAAACAGGACGCCGCCAAGTCGATCGAGAATGCGCGCACCATCATCGCCGCAAAACCGGATGCAATCATCTGGTACAGCTCGTTTCCCGATGTCAATGTCCGCCTGGCTCAACAGTTCAAGGAGTCCGGCCTTCCGGTGATAACCGTGCAGACCCCACTCGCCGGGGCGACACTGTTCGCGGTGGACAACAAGTTGTCCGGAAACGATTCCGGAAAGGCCGCGGCGGAGTCGTTCAAGGCACGTTGGCCGGACGCAGTGCCCCAGGTCCTGATACTGGGATTGCCGGAGCAAGGCGCCTTGTTTATCGACCGCGCCGAAGCAGCGAAGAAAGCGATCCTGCAGGTTTTCCCAGACGCGAAAATCACCGAATTCTCGACCAACAACGAGACGGCACGGGGCCGGCAGCTTGCCGCGGACTTCCTCACGCGCAATCCAGATAAGAAACTGATTATCTGGGCGCACGTGGATGCAATGGGAATATCGGCGCGCGCCGCCACGCGAAATGCCCCACCCGAAGGCGATGTCGTCATCGTCGCTACGGGCGGCGATAAATCGGTATTCCCCGAGATCCGCAAGGCCAACGGCGGCTTCGTCGGGACATTCAGCTTCTTCCCGCAGCTTTGGGGGCAGGACGTTATCGATCTGGCGCTGCGGCGGATTAATGGCGAAACGCTCCCGGAGCGCGTCAACCCTCGCAAGCAGCTGTTCATCAACAACGTGAACATCAACGAATACGATCCTCGCTAGGGCAAGGCACTCGAGGTTCGCAGGACGCCGCAGGTGAACGACAGCGGAAACGGCATCGAGGGCCGTGCCACGCCGCCGCTGGTCCGCGGGATCGGGATTCACAAGCGTTTCGGCGGCGTACACGCGGTACGCGGCGTGGACTTTTCCGTGTCGGCCGGCGAAATTCATGCCCTGGTAGGCGAGAACGGCGCTGGCAAATCGACACTCGTCAAGGTGCTCGCCGGGGTTTTCCAACCGGATGAGGGTTTGCTCTATATCGATGGCGTCTCGGTGACGCTCGGCTCGGCGCGGGACGCCCACCAATTCGGCATCCAGACGATCCATCAGGAACTCGAACTCGCGCTACCGCTGTCGATCGCGGAGAACGTCTTCCTGGGAAACACGCCCGTTCGCCACGGAGTGGTCGATTTCGCACAACTTCGGGACCGCACGCGCGCCGTGCTAACGCAGCTCGGCTCCGATCTCGATCCCGATATTCGCGTCGCGACCCTTCGTTTGAGCGATCGCCAAGTCGTCGAGATAGCGCGGGCGATTGTTCGAAAGCTACGCGTCCTGATCATGGACGAGCCCACCGCGGCCTTGCCACCCGTAGAAGTCGGCCACCTGTTCGATCGGATGCGCTCCCTGAGGAATTCCGGCGCAGGAATCATCTACATCTCGCACAAATTGGAAGAGGTGCTGGAGATCGCAGACCGCATAACGGTGTTACGGGACGGCGCAGTTGTGGACACCATGGCGCGAGACGAGGCAACACGCGCAAGGCTCGTCCGGGAGATCCTGGGCCGCGAGTTATCCACCTATTCTGCCGAAAAAAACACTCAGTCCGGGACGGCTCTGGCGGAGATCGACGGACTGGACTGTCTTCCGGAAATCACCAACGTGTCCTTTTTTGCCGCCACGGGCGAAATAGTCGGTTTTTTCGGCCTCCTCGGCTCCGGTCAAGGTGCGATCGCCGAGGCGCTGTTCGGCGTGCGCGACGCGACCGTTCGGCGATGCCGCCTGGGCAATCTTCACAGACTCCCTACCTCACCCTCGGACGCGATCACCCATCGTATCGGCTTTGTTCCTGCGGACAGGAAGCGCGACGGAGTGATCCTGCGGCTCTCAGTGCGCGAAAACATCGTTCTGCCTGCGCTGAGACAGTTCTCCCATTTCGGTGTGCTCGATTTTCCGGCGATACGCGAACGCGTTCGTTCATTGATCGAAAAGTACGGCGTGCGCTGTATGTCGGCTGAACCGCCCGTCGAATCTCTGTCCGGCGGCAATCAGCAAAAGGTGGCCCTCGCAAAATGGGACCTACTGGAACTCGAGGTCATGCTGCTCGAAGAGCCGACACGAGGCGTAGACGTCGGCGCGAAGGCCGAAATCTACAAGCTGCTGCGCATCGGGGTACAGGCCGGCAAGACCTGCGTGATCTTTTCGTCGGATGCTGAAGAAATTGCAACCGCATGCGACCGCGCTTATGTTCTGAAGCGCGGCCGCATCAACGCCGAGTTATCCGGCGCCGTCCTCAATGTCTCCTCGCTTACCGAAGCCGCTCTATGAGCGCCGTTCGAACCAACTCCGGCACCGGCGCAAAGCCGGCCGGCCCATTGCCTTCGATTTTTAGATTTGGAAGTCTCCCGGGCATCGGCCTGCTGGCGTTGCTGATCGTGATGATCGTCGCGTTGAGCTTCGGGTCGCCGTATTTCATGACCGCCAACAACCTGATCAATATCCTGCTTTCGGTGTCCGTCATCGGCACCATGGCCGCCGTATCGACCCTGGTGATGGTCTCGCGCAACCTCGACCTGTCAGTGGCGTCGATTGCCGCTCTTGCGGGTGTCGTCGCGGCAACGGTTGCGACAAAATGGGGATTCCCTGCATGGACAACCATCCTGATAGCGGTGGGTGTCGGGGCGGCGTGCGGAGCCGTCAATGGAATCTTTATCAATGTGTTTCGAATCAATTCGATCATCACCACGATCGGGACGCTATCCGTGTTCCGCGGGGTGGCGTTCGTGCTCACCGATGGATCCAGCACGTTGATCAACGACGACACGCTCATTTACCTGGGATCCGGCCGCCTGGGGGGCGTCCCGGTCTCGGTGTGGCTTATGCTGGCCATCTATTGCATGGTGCATTTCATCGCCGCGCGTACGCGTGTCGGGCGGTCGTTCTATGCGATCGGCGCAAACCCCCGCGCAAGTCTTCTGTCCGGACTGAGACTCGGGCGCTACCGACTGTTGGTATTCGTCGCAAGCGGTGCTTCCGCCGGCATTGCGGGCATCCTGCTGAACGGGCAATCCGGCACCGCCATGCCAGGGGCGGCGGCCGGTTACGAGCTCATGGTCGTCACCGCGGTATTGCTGGGGGGTACCAGCCTGCACGGCGGAGAGGGCAGCGTCGTAGGGACGTTGCTCGGAGTACTGATCATCGGTGTGTTGAACAACGGCATGACGTTACTGTCCGTTCCCAGCTTCTACCAGACCGTCGCCAACGGACTGCTGTTGCTCATTGCAGTAGGCGTCGATCAATACCGGCGCGGCGCAGGGCGCGAAGAAGTTGCCTGAGTTCAATCGTTCAGGGAGCAGCCGAATGCCAATGTACGCAGGACCCATTGTCGATTCGCACCACCATATCTGGCTGCACAAGGATGTCGCCTGGCTTCATCCACCCGTCACGCAAAAGCTTTTCGGCGATTATTTCGGATTACGTCGGGATTTTACGATCGACGAATGGATGAATGACATTCTGCCCCAGAACGTAGTGAAAAGCGTTCACGTCACTGCCAACTGGGGGCCGACCCGGTCGGTGGACGAGAGCAGATGGCTGCAGGAAATTTCCAGCCAACATGGATTCCCTCATGCGACGACTGTCCAGGCCGACCTTACGAGTCCCGACTTGGCGGAACAGCTCAAAGCACAAGCCGACCTGCCCAATACGCGCGGCGTGCGCCATCAGCTGTACTGGGACTCGCATCCCCTGAACCAGGTGTGCGATCGTCCTGACCTTTGCAATACGCCGGCATTCCGCCGCGGCTTCGAAATGGTGGCCGGGCATGGATTGCGTTTCGAACTGCAGATATTTGCATCGCAGGCCCGCTTTGCCGCCGCGCTCGTAAAGGCGTTTCCCCAAACGCCGTTCATGCTGCTTCATTCCGGGATGCTCATCGACCCCTTCGACGCCAATATCGTCAACCAATGGCGCGATGGCCTTGCGGAGCTGGCAAGCTACCCGAACGTACATGTCAAGATCTCGGGGCTCAATATGTATACGCACGGTGCGACCACGCGCCATATGCGTCAGGTCATCCGCGACTCGATCCAAATCTTCGGCGTGGAGAGAACCGTGTTCGGAAGCAACTTCCCGCTGGAGAAGCTCTGGTTCGGCTACGGCGAGTTGATGTCGGCCTACCGGAGGGTGCTGTGCGAGTTCAGCCTGGACGACCAGCGACGCATCTTTCACGACAATGCGGTTCGATTCTACGGCCTCGGCGCGTGATTCCGCGTGACGTGACGCTGGGCGACATCGCGCGCGCTCTCGAGCTATCGATCGCGACCGTCTCGCGGGCGCTACGTGATCATCCGCACATCAGCGCAAGGACCAAGCACAGGGTTCGCGATGCGGCGGAACGGGTCGGATACGTCTCGAACGCCGCTGCGAACACATTGCACCGCGCTCGCAGTTCCCTGGTGGGATTCGTAGTCCCCGACATCGAGAACGAGTTCTATGCCACGATGGCCAGCTTTGTGGCAGCGCGCCTCGCGCAACGCGGCTGCCAGATGGTGCTTGCCATTACGCAGGACGATCCGCGCATCGAATTGGATCATGTGCGCGCGATGCGGGAAGCTCGCGCGGCGGCTGTCGCAGTCACGCTCACCGCCGCGCCGCTCCCGGAGACGATCAGGTTGCTCGCACAATTTCCCACGGTGCAAGTGGTGCGCATTGCCGATGGCCTCGCTGGCCGAACCCTGGTAGTCGATGAAGAGGCCGCGGCGATGATGGCGATGCGCCATCTCTTGGACTTGGGTCATCGCGACATTGCCTACATCGGTGGCTCGACGCAGCTCTCCAGCGGGCAGCACCGCCTGGCAGGCTATGTCGCCGCATTGGGAAAAGCCGATATCGCCGTCGAGTCGAAGTATGTGGCGTTGGGGCCGCCGCGCGCCAGTTTCGCGCGTTCGGCGATGATGCAGTTCGCGAAGCTGAGCCCGCGGCCCACGGCGGTGATCGCCTCAGGCTACGAGTTGACGCTCGGCGCTGCCCAATGCGTGTGCGACCTGCGTATCCGGGTACCGCAGGAGTTGTCGTTGATCGGATATGGAAATGCGCGCTGGTCGGAACTCATTTTCGGCGGTCTCACCATGATTGCACTACCCGTCGAAGACATGGCGTTCGCCCTTGCCGAAACCCTTCTAGGGTACGCGCCGACCGTGGACGGCAGCGCGACTTCGACCGTCGGCCTCGACCACTGCGCTTCCCAGTTCGTCCCCCATCTCGAGGTCAGAAACTCGACGTCCCCACTCGGCTCGTCCATCGGCCTGTCGATCGGCCACGAGACGACGCATGCCAAGGGCCCTGGCCGGCGGACGCGGTCGCCGAAGTTGGTGTCGCCATGGACGTAGGCTTTATCGGGCTGGGCCGTATGGGCCGCGCAATGACCAGCAACCTGCTGAAGCATGGCCACCGCGTATACGCATGGGATCGGCTCCCCGGCGCGCTTTCATCCCTTGCGGATGGCACGATCATCGCTCGGGACGCGCGCGAGGCCGTCCGACATGACGCGATCATATCGATGCTGCCCGACGACCACGCGGTGCGGGAGGTATTCAACGGCGAGCTATTGCAGTCCATGGATCGGAACGCCGTGCACGCCAACATGGCCACCGTCTCCATCGTGTGCGCGGACGAGCTGGCGAGCCTGCACACGCAATACGGCGTCCGCTATATATCCGCTCCGGTATTCGGCCGACCGGAAGTCGCTGCGCAAGGCGCACTCCATATCGTGGCTTCCGGAAACGCGGACGCTGTTGCCTTCTGTCAGCCGCTATTTGACGCAATGGGGTGCAAGACGTGGCGCGTGGGTGGACAGCCGCGCCACGCAAATCTGACGAAGATCGCCGGCAATCTGATGGTGTTATCGGTCGTGGAAGCCTTGGCCGAGGCCGCGACGCTTGCCCGCGCCCATGACGTCGGCGCCGCAGAGCTCATGAACGTGATCGTTGCCGCAATGTTCGATGTTCCCGTCTACCGGGGCTACAGCGCGATGATCGCGAGCCTGGACTATGCGCCGGTCGGGTCGACGCTGCAGCTCGGGTTGAAGGACATCAAGCTCGCGCTCGCGGCGGCAGAGGCGGTCAACGTTTCGCTTCCGTTTGCAAGCGTCCTAAGGGATCACTTGATCGAGTCCATCGCTGACAGCGACACGCCGCGCGATTGGGGCGCCCTGGCAGCCGTGGCGGCGCGCAAGGCGGGTTTGAGTGGATAACGAAGCTTCATAGGGCCAGGCGCCGATGGTCGACAGCTGGTTCCCGCGGTATGCCGAGGACCGCACTCAAAATCCGCATGATCGAGAGAATCCCGATGAAAATCGCCCGCTATAGCATTGCCGGATCCGCCGTATATGGCCAGTTGCACGAAGATGGGACGTTGGAGCGACTGCACGGTACCCCGTTCGACATCCACGGGTTTTCGGGCGAACGACATGCGCTTGCGGACGTGCGCCTGCTGGCTCCCATCGTGCCGACGCGGGTGATCGGCGTCGGGTTGAACTATGTGAGCCATATCAAGGAGGCGAACGCACCCACTCCGCGCATCCCGATGTTGTTCATGAAACCCCCAACGGCGGTAATCGGGCCGGGCGAAGCGATTGTCTATCCACGCGAAGGCCAGGAAGTGCACTTCGAGGCGGAGCTGACCATCGTGATCGGAAAGCGGGCACGCCGCGTAAGCGAAGCGGAAGCTTGCGATTACGTGCTCGGTTACACCTGCGCCAACGACGTCAGCGAGCGCGTGATCCAGCGCGAGGAGATGAGCCAGGGCTGTCTGCTCACCAGCAAGGGCTTCGACACGTTTTGCCCCATCGGGCCGGTGATCGCGACCGATATCGAATACTCGGATCTGCGTGTGAGGGCGAGGCTCAACGGGGAGACCCGGCAGGACAGCCGGACGTCCGACCTGTTGTTCGGTGTGCCGCAGCTGGTGTCCTACTTGAGTCAGTCGATGACGCTTCTGCCGGGCGACCTGATCATTACCGGCACGCCGGCGGGGGTGGGGCCAATCAAGCCTGGCGATATCGTCGAGATCGAGATCGAGGGGATCGGCATCCTGAGCAATCCTGTCGTCGCGGAACGCTTGACGTGAGACCACGCATCCGTGCAGGTCTGCTTTCTGCGCATTCTCGCCGTGTTCCAACCCCTTTGTGACAATGGAGACCCACGCACTCGATGGTGCGGAGACGCATCAACTGACCGAGGCGCTGCGAAGGATGGATCTGCTCGAACAGGACGAGTGCCCGCCTTTGATATCGCTCACCGGCGGCGTCTCGTCGAGGATTGCGCTGGCCCGGACCGCTCGCGGTCCGGTGTGCGTCAAGCAGGCGCTCCCCAAGCTGCGCGTCGCCTCCGATTGGTTCGCCCCGGTCGAACGCAACCGAGCGGAGGTCGCCTGGATGAAAATCGCCGCGACCGTGGTACCCCAGGCCGTACCGTCGATCCTGGGCGAAGACACGGATGCCATGGCATTCGCGATGGAGTGGATGGACCCCGCCCACTATCGCGTGTGGAAAGAACAGCTGCGGGACGGGTTTGTCGATGCCCGGACGGCGCGACAGGTGGGGGAGCGTCTAGTTGCCATCCACTCCGCTACCGCCGGCGACGGACGGATAGCCGCCCAATTCGCGCACAACGATGTATTTCACGCCATTCGTCTCGAGCCGTACCTCGAGGCAGCCGCTCGCGCGCAGCCGCTCGTCGCGGACGAGTTACAACGCCTGGTCACCGTTACTGCGTCCACCAAACGCGCTCTGGTGCACGGAGACATCAGCCCCAAGAACATCCTCGTCGGTCCGACGGGGCCGGTGTTTCTCGATGCCGAATGCGCGTGGTACGGCGATCCGGCCTTCGACCTCGCGTTCTGTCTCAACCATCTGCTATTGAAAAGCGTATGGCGGCCAACGTCGCAGGGCCAGTTACTCGCAGCTTTCGATGCTTTGGCGAGCGCCTATCTTGCCGGGGTCGATTGGGAAGAGCCGGGCGAGCTGGAACGCAGGGCCGCGAACCTGCTTCCTGGCCTTCTGCTGGCCCGCGTCGACGGAAAGTCCCCGGTCGAATATCTGACGGAGTCCGCCGACAGAACCCGGGTGCGGCAATTTGCCTTCGAGCATTTGCGCAAACCAGTGTCGCAACTGTCGTCGATACGTACCCGGTGGGGCCGGCAAGGGCTTCAATGAGGACCACCATTGCAAGAATCGACGGGTATCAAATCTGGGATTCGCGCGGCCGCCCCACTATCGAGGTGGAAGTCGAACTTGCCGATGGCACCGTCGGGCGTGGCATCGCGCCGGCAGGGGCGTCGCGCGGCAGGCGCGAGGCAATCGATTTACGCGACGGTGGAACCACGCTCGGAGGATTCGGCGTCACGCGCGCGTTGGCGAATGTCAACGGTGTCATTGCGCGCACGCTGATCGGCCACGACGGCACCGATCAGGCCGCCATCGATGCGCTTCTCACCGGGCTCGACGACACGCCCACGCGCGCGACTCTGGGTGGAAACGCGACCATCGCCGTCTCCATGGCGGTCCTCTCCGCGAGCGCGCTGCGCGCCGGCGTCCCGCTGTGGAAGCATCTCAGCGCAGGACGTCCGGTCCGATTGCCGTTGCCCGAGATCCAGATTTTCGGCGGCGGGGCGCACGCGGGTGGGCGCACTGATTTGCAAGACCTGATGGTGATGCCCGTGGAAGCGCAGTCATTCGACGAGGCGCTGGCCATGGTCGCAGAGGTCTACCGGGCCGCCGGAGAGCTGATGCGTCGTACCGGACGGCAGTTCGGCGTGGCCGACGAGGGTGGGTGGTGGCCGCACTTCGATACGAACGAGGACGCCATCCAGGTGCTGGCCCAAGCCATCGAAGCAGCCGGATTCAAGAACGGCGAGGTCATGATCTCTCTCGACATCGCCGCATCCGAGTTCTACGCGAACGGTAGATACGCGCCGCGGCTAGGCGTCAAAGAATTTCAGAGTGAGGAATGGACCGATGTTGTTCTGGGGTGGGTCTCGCGATATCCGATCATCTCCATCGAAGATCCTGTCGCCGAGGACGACGATGAGGGGATGCGCAGGATCACCGCCGCGTTAAACGGCCGTATCCAGATCGTCGGCGACGACTACCTGACGACCAACGCTCGCCGGGTGCTCAGGGCTGTTCAGCTCGAGGCCTGCAATGCGGTGCTTCTCAAGCCCAATCAGTCGGGAACGATCACCGATACCGTCGCAGCCATGGACGCGGCGCGCGCCGCGAAATGGGGTTTGATTGTCTCCGCGCGGTCCGGCGAGACCGAAGACACCATGATCTCGCACCTGGCCGTTGGCTGGAATGCCGGTCAACTGAAGGTAGGATCGTTCGCCCGCTCCGAGCGCATGGCCAAGTGGAACGAGTGTGTCCGGATCGGGCGCGCGCTCGGCGCAGACGCCGAATTTGCAGGGAAGGCCGCGTTGCCGATACGCGGCAGTCACGCCGTCGCCGCCGGCGCTGTGGAACTCAGCGGGTTCGAGCCGAAGCTGACATGAAGGCCGTGCTGCATTTTCGCGCCGGCTCTTCGCTTCGCGCGCTGTTGGAAGAAACGCTTCCCGCGTGGCTCGAGGTCGAGGTGGTCGCTCCGGCCTACTCCAGCCATCTTGCCCGCGCGCTTCGCGACGCCGACGTGTTATGGCATGTGCTAGAACCCGTCACAAAAGGCGTGATGGAAGCGGCTGGTCGACTCAAACTGATTCAGAAGATCGGCGTGGGCGTAAACACCATTGATCTTGCCGCAGCGCGTCGCCGCGGAATTGCCGTCGCGAACATGCCGGGAACGAATAGCCAGGCTGTTGCTGAACATACGCTCGCGCTCATGCTGTGCGTCCTGCGCCGCATCGTGGTCCTGGACCGCGAGACGCGAGCGGGGACGGCGGCTAATCTACCGCCAGAATTGCTGGACAGCACCGGTGAAATTGCCGGACGGACCGTGGGCCTCGTTGGCTATGGCGAAGTGCCCTCGCGTCTGGCGCCCATCCTGCAAGCGCTGGGGGCGACGGTTTTGCATACGAGCCGCGCTGCAAAGGCGCATGCGGCGTCACGCTGGACCACCTTGGATGAGCTTCTGCGGGTCTCCGACATCGTCTCGCTCCACATACCGTGGAGTGCCGGCGACGGTCCACTGCTGGATGCGGAAGCTCTCGCACGCATGAAACCCGGTTCCATTCTGATCAACACCGCGCGCGGGCAATTGGTCGATGAGGACGCCTTGCGGGCAGCGTTGCAAGATGGCAGGATCAGCGGCGCGGGACTTGATGTCCTGGTGGAAGAACCCGCGCAAGCGGACAACCCGCTGCTGGCGTTGCCGAACGTGGTCGTTACGCCTCATATCGCCTGGCAAACACCCGAGACGCTCGTTCGCAGCGTGGCTATAGCCGTCGAGAACTGTCGCCGCGTGCGTGACGGTGAAACCCTGTTACACCGCGTAATTTGAGGATATACCCATGCCCGAGGTCTATGTTCACATGGTCGAAGGTCGAACCGTCGACCAGAAACGCCAGCTCGCTCGCGATATAACGGATGCAGTAGTCAAGAACCTCAACGTCTTGCCCGATCAAGTCGTGGTCGCGTTTCAAGAAGTGCGAGCGGATTCGAAGGCCAAAGGCGGAGTCTTGTTCTCGGAACGTTCTAGCAAGTGACACGGCGTGGATTTGCCGGCGGGGTTTCAGCAGCCGGCACGCAGGGGCGCACCCCTCGGTCGTGAGATGACGACTACGTCGGATCCCGCCTTGAATCCGCGGGAGCAACGGCGCGAACAGCGCGGGAACCTGCGGCAGCCACCGCTGCGATCGCGGCAAACTGGGAATCATCCGCACGGGCATCACTCAGCTCGCCTGCGGCCGGCCAATGGCCGCCTTGCGCAACTTCGTATCGGAAGGGAAGCGCGGATCGTATGAAAAGTAACGGGCGGCCTTGAACGTGCCGGCCCACGCCACTACGGCGCCCTGGTCGTCGACGTAGAGCCGGATCGACGCGCGGCCAAGTCCCGGGCTCATGTCGCGCTTCCCGCTTCGTCGCGTGTCATCGTCGCCCAATAACTCGTTGTTGGAATCGATCACCGCCACGAGCACCTGCTTGGTGCCCGCAACGTAGGGTGGACGAGCGAAGATCGATTTCGGCACGCTGTCCACCAGAAATACATGACCGGTCGTGGAAGTCTCCTGCTGGTCCTCGGGATTGATCATGGCATGGGCAATCAAGTCGCCCGGTCGGATCTCCGCCACGCTGAGAATTCGATCGAATCCACGACCGTTCTCGATCGAGTGAACGAAGTCTTCAGCCGCCGGGCGCTTGCGCTTCGGCCCGGGCGTCAGGTACGCCATCCGCGACTGCGTCGGATACGCCGCCCGTGCGAAGACCGCGAGCAGAAAGCCGGAGCAGTCGGCGCGCACCGCGTCGCCGGCGGTGGGCGAATCGCCCGGAAAGCTGATGAAACGGCCCCCGAGGACGTAATGATTATCGGGCCGCTCCACGTGCTCGACAAGGTCGCGCGCGAATGCGAGATGCGACGGAACGCTCGACGGGGCTTGGGCCCATCCAACCGAGACGAGAATGCCGAACACTGCCACGGCCTCGCTCAGGACGCGCAGGACGACACGACGCCGTAAGCGAAGGTGGGCCATCGCCCAGCCCAGCGCCTTCGAACCAGGCGACCCCCACGCCGCGAGCCATGCGGCGCGCGGTTCCGCGTCATGGCTTCTCATCGATCGCGACACCAGACGTTCCCTTTATCGCTTGCGTCCGGCCTTGGCGCCGGTAGGTGCCGGCGGAAAGTCGGCACGGGTCAACACGTAGTTCGCATACGCCGGGATCGCACCCTTCGACGCCGCGTATTGGTAGTCGAGCGTTGGAAACTGACCGTGATATGCGACGCGCAGGGGAAATCCCACCCGCGCACGCCAGAGGTTCTGCACGAAGACCGCGCGTCGCTCGCGCACCATGTAATCCCGATTGTAACGGCCCGCCGCGAGATCAGAGCGTGAACGAGCTCGTGGACGAGCAATGCACCGCGGCGCATAGGGCCCTCAATTGGGGGTCTCGCGAAATCTCGATGACCGCGAGCGCCGACCGCAACTGCTCGTAGAACCTCGCATCACCACCCGCCGGCGGTTCGAGGTTCAAGGCTCCGATCGCGGCGCCACTCGAACCAAGCACGACGAGCGCCGCAGCGACCAGCGATGACAGCGACGTTTGAAAGTGCCTCCTCGGTCGACCCGTGGCCGGCGCAGAATCGACAACACGCGATCGGTCGGTCGAGCGGCGAGGCTGTCTTTCCGGCTCAAGGCGTGGCATGGCTTCTCCCGTGGCGCCCGATCGGGCGTATGGGGCGCCAACTGCAAGTACGCGTCCCTCGAGAACCGGATATGGGTCGCACCAGCTCGTCCAGTCGCTTGCGCCCGCGTCCCCGCGGCGGTGAATCATCTCTCGGTGCTACCGTCTGTGCAGTCATCTACGATCAGATACTTGCCTCGCTTGCGATTTTCGAACTCAGTCAAGTCCCGTCGCCGCCGCGGCGCAGCAACGGCCGCCGAGACGCACCGACAGCTACGTTGCGGGTTTCGAAAGTGGGCCACCGTTTCCT
>JBBSEG010000015.1:0-86086 GCA_038239945.1 Burkholderiales bacterium | reverse complement strand
CCTCGCCTTCGTCGCCGCGCGAGCGGCGCCTTATAGCGTCCGGGCGTTACCCGGCATCCTGCTCTGTGGAGCCCGGACTTTCCTCTGCCCCGCGAACGGAGCAGCGACGGTCTGGCTCGCTTCGGACCGCCAGCATAGCATCGCCCGTCGCGGTGCCGCCGCGCTCAGGCCTCGACCCGCCAGCGCATCGCCTCTCCTGCGCACAGCGGCACGAGGGTGTCCGGTCCGAACGGATATTCCGCCGGCACTATCCAGGGCTGCGGCACGAGCGCGACCGTGCCCTCGTTGGGTGCGAGGCCATAGAAGGCCGCGCCGTGGACGCTCGCGAATCCCTCCAGGCGGTCGAGCGCGCCGGCCGCCTCGAAGATGCCGGCGTAGAGCTCGAGCGCGAGCGGCGCGGAATAGCAGCCCGCGCCGCAGCACGCCGCCTCCTTCGCATGGCGGGCATGCGGCGCGGAGTCGGTGCCGAGGAAGAACTTGGCGCTGCCCGACGTCGCGGCCGTCACGAGCGCGCGGCGGTGCTCCTCCCGCTTGAGGATCGGCAGGCAGTAGAAGTGCGGGCGCAGGCCGCCCGCGAACAGCGCGTTGCGGGACCACGCGAGGTGCTGGGGGGTGAGCGTCGCGGCGACGGTAGCCGGCGCGTCCGCCACGAACTGCACCGCCTCGCGGGTGGTCGCGTGCTCGACGACGATGCGCAGCGCCGGAAAGTCGCGCACGAGCTGCGTGAGGTGGCGTTCGACGAACACGCGCTCGCGGTCGAACATGTCGACGTCGGGGTCCGTCACCTCGCCGTGGATGGCCAGCACCATGCCGGCGCGCTCCATCGCCGCAATCGCCGGGTACGCCCGCGGTAGCGACGTCACCCCTGACTCGGAGTGGGTGGTCGCGCCGGCCGGGTAGTACTTGATCGCGTGCACGAAGCCGCTCGCCCGCGCGAGCTCGACCTCGGCGGCAGTGGTCGCCTCGGTGAGGTAGAGCGTCATGAGCGGCGTGAAGCGCGCCGAGGGCGGCAGCGCCGCGACGATCCGGTCGCGATAGGCGGCGGCGGCGGCCACCGTGGTCACCGGCGGCCGCAGGTTCGGCATGACGATGGCGCGGCCGAATACCCGTGCGGTGGCGGCGACGACGGCGGCGAGCTGCGGTCCATCGCGCAGGTGCAGGTGGAAGTCGTCCGGGCGGCGCAGCGTACGCCGTTCGATCGAAGCGCTCATGGAGTCCTTGCCGGGTACGATCGTCGTCCAGCCGGCGATGGTAGGGCAATGTGCCGGCTCGCGTCCGGCTAGGCGGGACGTGCGTGCCAAGGACACGGTAAGAACCGGGTGCATGGCGCCGGCAAATTTTACCCGGCCCGCAACGCCCGGGGTGCCAGGCGGGCCGCGCAGGGTCCCTCCCGGTCGTGCCCCCGCGCCGATGGCATCGTTGTTGCTAACCGTTGTCCAGCCAGGTCGCCGCCGCCCCGGCGCAGGGATTCGCCCCGGCGCGAGGCCGAAGGCTATAATGCCGGATTCATTGCGCGCCGGCCGGACTTCAGCCGGCCGGATATCCCGCAACCCGGCCGCATCGTTCGCGACCGCACGCAGGCACAGGAAAACGACGCATGGCCACCAAGTCCGCAACTGCCGTCAAGAAGCCGCCGCAGCCGCCTCGCGAGCTCTCGGAGGAGGACATCCTCAAGGCGCCCGAGAAGGACTACATGAACGAGGCGCAGCTCGCCTTTTTCAAGAAGAAGCTGGTCGAGGTTCGCGACCAGATCCTCCGCAACGCCGACGACACGGGCGAGCACCTGCGCGAGAACGAGATCACCACCGATCCTTCCGACCGCGCCACGCTGGAGGAGGAGTACACGCTCGAGCTTCGCACGCGCGACCGCGAGCGCAAGCTCCTCAAGAAGGTCGAGAAGTCGTTGCGCATGATCGAGGACGGCTCCTACGGCTACTGCGAGGAGACCGGCGAGCCGATCGGCGTGCCGCGGCTCATTGCGCGGCCGATGACCACCCTGTCGATCGAGGCGCAGGAGCGCCGCGAGCGCGTGCAGAAGCTGTACGGCGACTGATCGCAGGCCGCGCGCGGCGCTGGTAGCCGCGCGCCATCCGGCCGGGGCGCTTGCCGGCCGGAGATTCCCGTCCATTCCGAAGGAGGCTCCCCGCCATGTTCACGCTGCCGCCGCTGCCGTATCCGGACAACGCCCTCGACCCGGTCATCTCGGCGAACACGCTGAGCTTCCATTACGGCAAGCACCACAAGACCTACGTGGAGACGCTGAACAAGCTCGTCGCCGGCACGGAGTACGAGAGCGCCACCCTCGAGAAGATCATCACCGACACCGCGGGCAAGGCGGACAAGATGCCGATCTTCAACAACGCAGCGCAGACCTGGAACCACACGTTCTACTGGAACGGATTCAAGCCGGGCGGCGGCGGCAAGCCCACCGGACGGGTCGCGCAGATGATCGAGTCCGATCTCGGCGGCTTCGAGCAGTTCAAGAAGGATTTCGCGCAGGCCGGCGTCACGCAGTTCGGCTCCGGCTGGGCGTGGCTGGTGGCAGAGGGCGGCAAGCTCAAGCTCGTCAAGACCGGCAACGCCGAGAACCCGCTCACCAAGGGGCAGGTACCGCTGCTCACGCTCGACGTGTGGGAGCACGCGTATTACCTCGACTACCAGAACCGCCGGGTGGACCACCTCGCCGCGGCGATCGACAAGCTGCTCAACTGGGACTTCGCCAACGCCAACCTGGCCCGGGCCTGAGCAAGGCCTGACCGGGTCGCGCGTTTCCGCCGCATCCGTCCTGACCATGGCGCTCTTCTCCAAGCCGCCGGCGAAGAAACCCGAGGCGGCCAAGCCGGAAAGTCGCGGTCCGCAGGGGCAGCGACCGGTTTCGGCGCGGGAGGTCGCGGCGCAGGCGGCGGGACGTCAGAAGCAGACGCCCACCCGCGGCGGCAGCGAGCCGCCGGACATCACCGTCACGGGGGCGAGCCTGGTCGACTGGTCGACGGCCGTTTCCCCGATCGAGGTGGCGCAGGCCAATCCTGGCCTTTGTTCCGTGCTGGAAAACGCCGCGCTCATGTATGCGAGCGGCCAGTCCGCCCAGGCGCGCACGCTGCTCGAGCATGGTGTCGTGAACGACCACGACGCCAAGATGTCGCCGCTCGCCTGGCTCGCGCTCTTCGATCTTTTGCAGCGGATGCACGACCGCGCCGCCTTCGACCAGCTCGCGCTGCAGTACGTGGTCCAGTTCGAGCGTTCGGCGCCGGCCTGGGACGAGCGCGACACGCCGCGCGGGGCGCCGTCCCGGCCCACCGCGGCAGGCTACGTCGCCGTCACCGGCCAGCTCACCGGCGGGGTCGCGAGCCCGCTCGAGGGGCTGCGCCGGGTGGTCGACAAGCGCGTCGGTCACGCGCGCGTGGATTTCTCGCAACTCACCGACTTTGACGACAGCGGGGCGCGCCTTCTCGTCGAGTTGCTCGCGCGGGCGCGCAAGGCAGATCTCGACCTCACGCTCCAGCGGACCGAGAAGCTGTGGACCGCCGTGGAGAGCGCGGTGCGCAAGGGTCGCGAAGGTGGCGAGGCCGCCTGGCAGCTCTCCCTCGAGCTGATGCAGTGGCAGCACGAGCAGGCGGCGTTCGACGACCGCGCGATGGAGTTCGCGGTGGCCTTCGAGCTGTCGCCGCCGTCGTGGGAGCCGCCGCCCAGCGCTACGGTCGCAGGGGCGCCGGTCGCGGCGCAGGCCGTCGAGGAGCCGGAGGCGTCCGCCAGGGAGCACCAGCTCGCCTGGTCGGGCGTGATGGCCGGTTCGAGCATGCGCCAGTTGACCGAGCTCAACGATTTCGCGATCGGCCGGCACGCGGTGGCCATCGACATGACCGCCGTGGAGCGCGTCGACTTCGTGTGCGCGGGCGCGCTGCTCAACACGATCACCCGCATCGAGGGCCAGCGCAAGTCCGTGCAGATCGCAGGCGCCTCGCCGATGGTCCGCGCGCTGCTGCTGCTGATCGGCATCTCACCCCGGCATTTCGTCCGCAAGGCCGCCTGAAGCGCGGCGCAGACGGCTGCGCAAGCGGCTTACGCCGCCGCCTCCGGATCGTATGGAATCCTTCCACGGCACGACCATTCTCAGCGTGCGTCGCGGCAACGCCGTCGCGCTGGGCGGCGACGGCCAGGTGACTCTCGGCCAGATCGTCATGAAGTCCACGGCGCGCAAGGTGCGGCGCCTCTACCACGAGCGCGTGCTGGCGGGATTCGCCGGCGCCACGGCGGACGCGTTCACGCTGTTCGAGCGCTTCGAGGCGCAGCTCGAGAAGCACCAGGGGCAGCTCACGCGGGCGGCCGTCGAGCTCGCCAAGGACTGGCGGTCGGATCGCGTGCTGCGAAGGCTCGAGGCCATGCTCGCGATTGCCGATCGCAGCGCGTCGCTGGTCATCACGGGCACCGGCGACGTGCTCGAGCCGGAGCACGGCATCGTGGCGATCGGCTCCGGCGGCGCGTATGCGCTCGCCGCGGCGCGCGCGCTCCTCGCCCATACCGAGCTCGACTGCACCCGGATCGTGCGCGAGGCGCTTGGCATTGCAGGCGAGATCTGCATCTACACGAACCAGCAGATCGTCGTGGAGACGCTGGACGCGTGACTGCCCATCGCCTCGCGTCGATGCCCCGCAACGTCACGCACGCGCGCGTTCGGGCATGACCGCCGAGCGCCACGACGTCCTGATCGCGGGCGCGGGGCTGCCGGGGCTCGCGCTGGCCGCAGCGCTGGGCAGGGCGGGCCTGCGCGTGGCGCTCGTCGACCGGGGACCGGTCGCGGCGCCTGAGTCGCCGGACGCATGGGACCCGCCCGTCTACGCCATCAGCCCGGGCAGCGCCGCATTCCTGCATCGGCTCGGCGCCTGGCAGGCGCTGCCGACGGAGCGCATGTCACCCGTCGAGTCGATGCGCATCGAAGGCGACGACGACGGCGTGCTCGAGTTCTCCGCCTACGACCTGAACGAGCGCGCGCTGGCCTGGATCGTCGAGGAGCGGGCGCTGCGGGCCATGCTGCTGGCGGCGGTCCACGCGGCGGGCGTGACGCTGCATGGCGGCGCGACATTCGCAGCGCTTGCGTGGTCGGCGCACGACGTCACGCTGCGGCTCGCCGACGGCCGCGAGCTGGTTGCGGCACTCGTCGTGGGCGCCGACGGCATCCGGTCGTGGGTGCGCGCGGCGGCCGGCCTCCTCGCGCAGCCCAAGCCGTACGGGCAGACGGCGCTGGTCGCCACGCTCGGGTGCGCTCTGCCGCACCATCAATGCGCGCGCCAATGGTTCGCCGCCGACGGCGACGTCCTGGCGTGGCTGCCCCTGCCCGGCCGCCGCATCTCGATGGTATGGTCGGCGGCCGATTCGCGGGCGGCCGAGCTGCTCGCGCTCGCGCCCGGTGAGCTGGCTACGCGCGTCGCTGACGCCGGCCGAAGCGCGCTGGGAGCGCTCGAACTGGTCGGGGCGCCCGCTGCGTTTGCCTTGCAGCACCTGCGCCTCCCCACGTCTGTCGCCCATCGGATGGCGCTTGTCGGCGACGCCGCCCATGGCGTGCACCCCTTGGCGGGTCAAGGTGTTAACCTCGGGCTGGGTGACGCGGACGTGCTGGCCGGGGTGATCGCCGAGCGCGGCCCGTTGGACGATGCCGGCGCGCCGGCGCTGCTTGCGCGCTATGCGCGGCGCCGCGCCGAACCGGTGCTGGCGATGCATGCGGTCACGGATGGCCTGGCGCGGCTGTTCAGCGCGTCGGCGCCCGGACTGCGGCGGCTGCGCAACGCTGGGCTTTCCGCAATCGACCGGCTGCCCGCGCTCAAGCGCGCGCTTGCGCAACCCGCTCTGCGCTGAGTGGTCGAACCGTCCGACGCCTTGCCCGATCGACTGCAGTCCGAACCTGAATCCGGAGAACCACGATGTCTACTACCCCAATGGTCAACCTGCGCGGCGTTTTGGCGGCCGCCCTTCTTGGCGCGGCCCTGGCCTGCCCCTGGCCCGCGGCGTCCGCCCAGCCCGCCCTGACCGGCGAGCCGGCGGCCGTGAAGAAGGTGCTGGAGCAGAAATTTCCCGGGGCGGCCATCAACCATGTGGCGAAGACCGGCTACCTGGGGCTCTACGAAGTGATGCTCGACGACAAGCTCGTGTACACCGACGCCAAGGCCAACTACATCGTCGTCGGCTCGATCTACGACACGAACAGCAAGGAGAACCTCACCGAGGCGCGCACGCGCAAGCTGAACCGCGTCGCGGTGGACAAGCTGCCGATGGACCTGTCGTTCAAGCGCGTCAAGGGCGACGGCTCCCGCAAGCTGATCATCTTCTCCGACGCCGACTGCCCGTTCTGCCACCGGCTCGAGGACGAGATCAAGGGGCTCGACAACATCACCATTCACACCTTCCTGTTCCCGATCGACCAGCTTCACCCCGACGCTGCGCGCAAGTCGAAGCAGATCTGGTGCTCGGGCGACCCGCAGAAGGCGTGGGACGAGTTCTTCGTGAGCGGCGCGGTGCCCGAGAACAACGCCGATTGCGCCGACCCGGTGGCCCGCACGCAGGCGCTGGGCAACTCGCTCCACATCTCGGCCACCCCCACGCTTGTCTTCGAGGACGGCTCGCTCGTCCCGGGCGCGCTGCCGGCCGCCCAGATCGAGCAGGAGCTCGCCAACGCGCGCGTCGAGGTGCGCAAGCTGGCCGCCTCGCAGGGCACCCAGACGAAGTAAACTAGGCGCCCGCAGCCGGGCCCGCAGCCGCCGACAGCCGGCGGGCGAACCCCACGGGGTGACGAATTCGGCGGCGACCTTGATCGGGTCGCCGCTTTCACTTTGGAGAGACCGATGGCGATTCTCGATTTCCTCAAGAAGCAGTTCATCGACATCATCGAGTGGACTGACGACTCGAGGGATACGCTGTCGTACCGGTTCCCCGACGAGGACCGCGAGATCAAGAACGGCGCGCAGCTCGTGGTGCGCGAGTCGCAGATGGCGCAGTTCGTCTACCTCGGCCAGTTCGGCGACGCGTTCGGGCCGGGCACGCACACGCTCACCACGGACAACATCCCGATCCTGACCGACCTCAAGGGCTGGAAATACGGCCTGCAGAGCCCGTTCAAGGCCGACGTCTACTACGTGGTCACGCGCCTGTTCACCGGCAACAAGTGGGGCACCGCCAACCCGGTGATGATGCGCGACCAGGATTTCGGCATCGTGCGGCTGCGCGCGTACGGCACATACGATTTCCGGATCAGCGACGTGCCGAAGTTCCTGAAGGAAGTGGCCGGCACCGACGATCACTTCCGGCTCGACGAGTTCGATGACACTATGCGCTCCCGCATCGTCAGCGTGTTCACCGACGCGCTGGCGCAGGCCAAGGTGCCCGCGCTCGACGTCGCCGCGCGCTATTCGGAGCTCGGGGAGGCGCTGCTGCCGGTGATCAACCCGGTGCTCGGCGCGAAGTACGGGCTCACGATGACGTCCTTCATCCTCGAGAACGTGTCGGTGCCGCCCGAGGTCGAGCAGGCCATCGACAAGCGTTCGAGCATGGCCGCGGTGGGCAACCTCAACGACTACGTGAAATACCAGATGGGCGAGGGCATGGAGAAGGGTGGCGGCGGTGGCGCCGGTGGGGTGGCGGCGGAGATGGCGGTTGGGATGGCCATGGCGCAGCAGATGATGAACCAGTCGGGCGGTCTGATGGCCCAGTCGACGCCCGCCATCCCGGGCCCGCCTCCAGCGAGCGGTCCCCCGCCCGAGCTCCTCAATCCCGCTCAGGTCGCGCAGATCCTGGGCGTCGCCGAGACCGACGTCGTGTCGAGCCTGGAGGCGGGCGACCTGAAGGGCAAGAAGATCGGCACGCAATGGCGGGTGTCGCGCACCGCCGTGGATACGTTTCTGCGCGCATGACCGGTGCCGGGCCGGTGGGGCGGGAAAGGCGCGCCGCGAGCGCGCGGGGCGCGGCGGCCGGGCGCAGCGTCCTGGTCGCCCTGTTGCTGCTCGCGCCGTTCGCCTGGGCACAGGACGCGCGCCAGACCACCGTGCAGCGCATCGCGCGTGATTGGCTCGCGCTCGTCGATGCCGCGAACTACGACGCGAGCTGGAAGGCCGCGGGGGCAAAGTTCCGGCTGTCGATCACGCCGGCGCGCTGGACCGAGGCCGTACGCAAGGTGCGCGCCCCGCTCGGTCCGCTTGCCAAGCGCACGATGCTGCGCACCACGTTCACTCCGACGTTTCCCGGCGTGCCCGAAGGGGATTACGCGCTCGTCGCGTTTCGCGCCGCGTACGCCAAGCGCGACGACGGCGAGGAAACGGTGACGCTCGAGCACGAGGCCGACGGCGCGTGGCGCGTGATCGGCTACGTCGTCCACTGACGTGGCCGAGACCGACGCCCTCGCGAAGTTCGCGTGCCCCGCGTGCGGCGGCGAGGCGATCTGGAACCCGGCCAGGCAGAAGCTCGTATGCCCGTTCTGCGGCGCGGAGTCGTCGGCGGAGCTCGGCGCGGGCGGCGCCGTCGTCGAGCACGACCTCGCCGCGGCGCTGCGCGGCGCCACCGGCGACGCGCGCGGATGGCAGGCCGACAAGCGCGAGGTGCGCTGCCAGAGTTGCAACGCCATCTCGGTGCTCGACGCCGCGCGGCAGGCGCAGAACTGCCAGTTTTGCGGCTCCGCGCAGCTGGTCCCGTACGAGGAGAAGGAAGCGGCGTTCCGGCCCGAGAGCGTGCTGCCCTTCCGGGTCGCCGAATCCGCGGCCCGCGAAGGCATTCGCAGCTGGTACGGCAAGCTATGGCTCGCGCCCAACGCGCTGAAACGCCGCGCGCTCACCGACACGGTGAAGGGCGTGTACCTGCCGTACTGGACCTTCGACGCGAAGGCCGACGCCCGCTGGACCGCCGAGGCGGGGCACTACTACTACACGACCGAGACCTACAGCGAGAATGGCCAGACGCGCACCCGGCAGGTGCGGCAGACCCGCTGGGAGCCGGCGTCCGGCGCGCTGACGCATTTTTTCGACGATGACCTCATCTGCGCATCGGTTGGCGTCGACTCCGACCTCGTGCGGGGCGTCGAGCCGTTCCCGACCGCCGAGCTCAAGCCGTACGACGCGGGCTTCGTCGCGGGCTGGGTGGTGGAGCGTTACCAGATCGATCTCGCGGGCGCTGCGCAGCGCTCGCGCGAGGCCATGGAGGCCAAGCTGCAGGCGCTGTGCGCCGCGCAGGTGCCGGGCGACACGTACCGCAACCTCCGCGTGGCCGCGGACTGGTCGGGCCAGACGTACAAGCACATCCTCGCGCCGATCTGGCTGCTGTCGTATTCGTACGGCGCCCGCAAGTTCCAGTGCGTGATGAACGGCGTCTCGGGCGCGGTCCGCGGCCAGTATCCGAAGAGCCCGTGGAAGGTCGCGTTGCTGGTGATGGCCGTCATCATCGCGATCATCGTCGTCGTTTCGCTCCAGGGACGCTGACGTGACGCCTCGCGTGGCGATCGTCACCGGCGTGTCGCGCGGCCTCGGCGAGGCCTTCGCTGCCGATTTTCTCGCCCGCGGCTTCGCCGTCGCCGGCGTCGGCCGCCGCAGCTCGCCGAAGCTGACCGGCGCACGCTACACGTTCGTCGAATGCGAACTCGCCGACGCGGCCGCCATCGACGCCGCCGTGGCGGGCCCGTTCGCGGCGCTGCGGGCGTCGCAGCCCGGCCTCGCGGTGCTCGTCAACAACGCCGCCACCGCAGCGCCCGTGGGCGTCCACGGCACGCTCGCCGGCGTGGACATCGCGTTCGCGCTTGCCGTGAACCTGGCGGCGCCGGCCGCGCTGGCCAATCAGTTCATCCGCACCTTCGACGATGCTCGGTGCGATCGGCGGATCATCAACGTTTCGTCGGGCGCCGCCGAGCGAACGTTGGGCGGCGCCGGTGCGTATTGCGTGGCGAAGGCCGGACTGGAGATGCTGACGCGCACCATCGCGGCCGAGCAGTCCGGCGCGTCGCTGGCGGCGATCACGCTGCGTCCGGGCATCGTCAACACCGAAATGCAGGTCTTCATGCGCAGCCAGGCCGCCGACGCGCTGCCGAGCGTCGGCATGTTCCAGGCCTTCCACAGCGGCGGGCAGCTCGTCGATGCCGCCACCGTCGCGCGCAAGTCCATCGAGCGCCTGGTCGAGCGGCCCGTCGAGTCCGGCCGTACGTACAGCTACGCCGAGTTGTAGCTAGACATCGACCTCCACCCACAGGGGCTGGTGGTCCGAACCGCAGGCCTGCGTGTCCACCCAGGCGCGCCGCACGCGCGGCGCCAGCGCGGCGGAGACGAAGCAGTAGTCGATGCGCCGGCCGTTGCCAAGCGTCGCGCCGCCGGCCTCGCCCCCGCTAGCCGCCACCCACGCGTCGACGAATCCGCCGAGGCGGTTGAGGCGGCCGTACCGCTCGCTCATCGGCCCCACGATGCGGACATATTCGGGTGCGCCGGCATCGCAATTGAAATCGCCGAGCAGCACCGCGTCGGCGGGCATCGGCGGCATGCCGCCTTCGGTCCAGCCGGCGTCCGGATCGGGATGGCCGCCGCACCATGCGCCGCCCTCGTCCGGCGCCCTGGCGTGGATCGCGAGGAGCGCCTCGACCTGCGGCATGCGGGTCGCCGGGTCGAGGTGGCTCAGGTGGATCGAATAGAAGCGGAGCGCACCCGTGCCGGGCGTGAGAACCACGGCCTCCAGCGCCCCCTGCTGGATGCTGTGCTGGACGAGCGTGCCGTACTTCGGCAGCAAGTGGTTGCGCGCGGACACGATCGGCGTGCGCGACAGGATCATGGTGCCGAACTGACGCCGGCGATTGACGAGCCGGCCGGCGCCGTCGCGAAAGCTCGCATCCGTGTCGAGGTTGGCGCCGAACACCCAGTGATGATCGGGCAGGTGCGCCGCGAGCACAGCGGGCGAGTCGACGCAGCCCGAGCGCTGCCAATGCCGGTCGACTTCCTGAAGCGCGATGAGGTCGGCGTCGCGCACCTCGGCGGCGATGCGTGCAAGATCGTAGCGCCCGTCCTTACCCAGCGCGAACTGGATGTTGTACGTGACGAGGTGCATCGCGCGTCGCGCCTGGCGTCAGGATGTGACGCGCCCGTCCACGCGCTGCCCGCTCGCGCGGTCGAACAGCAGCGCGTCGGGGCCTGCGAACGCGAGCGCGACTTCGTCGCCCGCGCGATGCGCGGCCTCGGCGCCCGCTTCCATGAACCGGATCGTGCCGAGCGCGCCCTCGGCGGTGTAGAGCACCTCGCGCCCCATCGGCTCGACCGCCACCACGGTCGCCGGCATGCCCGCGCCGCCGGTCCGCAGGCATTCGGGGCGGATTCCCAGGGTGAGCGCGCCCGCGGCGGCGCCGGTGCAGGCAAGCGTCGCCGCACCACTGCGCAGCACGTCGCCCGCCCGCGTGGCGTCGAACAGGTTGATCGGGGGCGAGCCCACGAACGTGGCGACGAACAGCGTGGCCGGTCGTTCGTAGAGGTCCTTCGCCGAACCCTCCTGCTCGATGCGCCCGCCGTTCATCACCACGATCCGGTCGGCCATGGTGGTGGCCTCGATCTGGTCGTGCGTCACGAGGATGGTCGTGACGCGCAGCTCGCGCGCGATGCGGCGGATCTCGGTGCGCATGGTCAGGCGCAGCGACGCGTCGAGATTCGACAGCGGCTCGTCGAGCAGCAGCAAGTGCGGACGCTTGACGAGCGCGCGCGCCAGCGCCACGCGCTGCTGCTGCCCGCCGGAGAGCTGGCTCGGCCGCCGCTCGAGCAGCGCCTCGATGCGCACCAGCGCGGCGATCTCGCGCGCCTGTCGCTCGGCCTCGGCGCGCTCGATGCGCTTGAAGCGCAGCGGGAACATCACGTTCTCGAGTACGGTCATGGCGGGGTAGAGCGCGTACGACTGGAACACGATGCCGATGTTGCGGTCGCGCGCCTCCACGTCGTTCACCCGCGTGTCGTCGAACAGGATGTCGCCGGAGGTCGGGCTGTAGATGCCCGCCAGCATCAGGAGCGTGGTGGACTTGCCGCACCCGGAAGGGCCGAGCACCGCCACGAACGCGCCGTCCTCGATCGTGAGGTCGACGCCGGCGACGGCCGCCGCGCCGGGCCATTCCTTGCGCAGGTTGCGCAGTTCCACTCGTGCCATGACTTACCCCCGGATGCCACCGATGGTCATCTGCGTGAGGTACTTCTGGCAGAAGACGTAGAGGAGCAGGCTCGGCATGACATAGAACACGGCGACGGCGGCGACGATGCCGTAGTCGACGCCCATGATGTCGTCCGAGACCCAGAACAGGTACAGGCTCATCACCCAGTTCTTGTTCTCGATGAGCAGCGTGCGCACGAAGATGTACTCCTCCCACGCGCGGATGAACGCGAACACCCCCACGGCGATGAGGCCGACGCGCACCTGGGGCAGCACGACCATGCGGAATGCCTGGCGGCGCGTGGCGCCGTCGGTCATCGCGCTCATCTCGATGTCCCAGGGCACCGCGTCGAAGAAGCCCTTCAGCACGAACACGTAGAACGGCAGCTCGATGGTCGCGAGCACGAGCATCACGCCCACGATCGTGTCCAGCAGGTGGGTCCAGTGCAGGATCAGGAAGATCGGAATGATCAGCGTCATCGCCGGGAAGGCGTGCAGTACCAGCAATCCCTGCAGGAACGCCTCGCGGCCGCGGAACGCGAAGCGCGAGATGTAGTATCCCGCGAGCGAGGCGACGACGAGGATGATCGCCGTCTCCGACAGCGCCAGCGCGAGCGAGTTGAAGAAGGCGGTCCAGACGGACGGGAATTGGCTGCCCGAGGTGGCCTTCGAGCGCAGCTCCTCCATGATGTCGGAGCGCCAGAGGAAGCGGTAGTTGGCAAGGTGCAGGTCGTCGCCGATCAGCGCCGCCAGCAGCGCGCCGGCGGTGGCCGCGAGCGCCACGCCTGCGATGACGCGCAGCCGGCGCGACGACGTGGCCATGTGCACGCCGATGTAGCCGAGCAGCGCCGGCCCCAGCACGGCGCAGGCCGTCCACAGCACGTTGCTGGCCACCCCGCCGCTGCGCGCCGTGAACGAGATCACCACCATCCAGAAATACGGCAGCAGGATCGGCACGGTGACCAGCAGCAGGAACGCGAGCAGCGCCGACTGGCTCGCAGCGCGCCGCACCCGGGCCCGGCGGGCGAGGACGGGCCACATCGAGGCGATTTTGGAGCCGGGGCCGGGCGTCGGCGCGGGCGCGTCGAAGGCGGGCGGCATCAGTGCACCTCGATGCGCGGCGACTGCAGCAGTTTGCGCATGTCCATCAGGCGCCACATGCCGAGCGCGGCCGCCACGCCGATCACGATCAGGATGAGCGACAGCGCGGCGCCGTACGCGTACTGGCCGTTCTCGAACGCGCGGCGGTAGGCGTAGAGGGAGAACACGGTCGTGTCGTAGAAGGGCCCGCCGCCGGTGATCAGCAGGATGTATTCGAAGCTCACCAGCAGTGACAGCGTCTGGTGGATGGTCATGTAGGAGATCGGCCAGCGCAGGGCCGGAAGGACGATGTGGCGGACGATCGACAGCGAGCCGGCGCCGTCGGCGCGCGCCGCGTGAAAGAGATGCTCTGGGATCGAGCGGATCGCCGAGGTGAAGATGATCATGCCGAGCGATGCACCCACGAAGCCGTTGGCGAGGATGATCACCAGCAGTGGATGATTCGAGCGGAGGTCGACCGGCGCCTGGCCGAACGCATGCACCAGCACCTGGTTGAGGAGGCCGCGCTCGTTGGGGTCCACCACCCACAGCCACAGCAGCGCGTAGACCACCGAGGGGCTCATGCGCGGGAGCAGCCAGGCCGCGCGGAAGAACGCCCCGGTGGCGCGCGGCACCGCCGTGGTAACGAGCGCCAGCAGCAGCGCGAACGTGACATTGAAGATCGCCAGCGTGGCGAGGACGAACACCGCGGTGGTGCCGAGCGCGCCCAGCAGCCGCGTATCGCGCAACGCCATCCGCTCGAAGTTCTCGAGCGTGAGCGTGGTGACGGCGAGCGTGCGACCCATGTCGGTGAACGCGAGCACGACGTCGACGATCACCGGCGCGACGAAGAAGCACGCCAGCAGGAACAGCGAGGGGCCGAGGAACAGCGCGAAGTTGGCGCGCTGCCGGCGCACCTGCGCGCGGGCGAAGTCGGACAAGGGCTGAGCTCCTCAGGCAGGCCGGGGCGGGTGCCCGGCCGGCCAGGCTGCAGCGACGCTCACGGCGCGCGCGTTTCAGTCGCGGATCGTGACGTCCTTGCCGAGCTCGTTGGAAAGCTCGTCGACGACGAAGTCGGTCGCGGCCGCCGGGGTGAGCCGGCCGGTCTCGATGCCCTGGATGCCCTTGAAGATGATGGAGTTGTACTGCCCGATCTTCGGATGGTTGGGCATGAAGCTCGCGTACTTCAGCATGGGCGTTGCCGCCACCAGCGCCCATCCCTTGTCGACGATCTCGGGCATCGACTGCTCGCCGTAGTTGATCGGCGTGTGGTTGGTGCTGACGGCGTGCCGCAGGTTGATCACTGGCTGGCTCGCGAGCCCGACGATGTACGCCGCGAGCTCCTTGTTGCGCGACTTCGCCGACACCGCATAGGCGATCGGATGCGAGAGATTGGACGGCTTGCCGCCCTTCTTCGCGGCCGGCATGTTGATCCAGGTGAACTTATGGAAGTAGTCGTCCTTGCCCGTGAGCTTGAGCGCTTTCATCTGGTCGGTTACTCGCCACACGCCGTGGAAAAACACCAGGGACTCCTCGCCGCCCATCGCGGACTGCTCGATCGCGTCCCAGGACATCGACGTGTTGTTGGCCGACAGCGCCTTCTTGTCGACGCAGTACTTGACCCACGTGTAGAAGCCGCGCAGCGCCGCCTTCGACGCCTGCAGCTTCGCGGCGGCCTTGTCGTAGGGCTCGAGGCCGAAGCTCTCCGCGATCATCTGGAAATCGGGACCCGCATTGGGCCGGTGCAGGATGCCGTACTTGGTCACGCCCTTCTGCACCGCCTGTCCCGCGAGGTCGCACAGGTCGTTGGCCGTGAACTCGCCGGCGTCGACGCGTGCGCCAAGCGTGGCGATCTCCTTGTCCGTCTTGCCGAGCTTGCGCAGCTTGTCGTTGTTGATGAAGAACATGCGCACTTCGGAATCCTGCGGCACGCCGTACCGCGCGCCCTTGAACGTCACCGATTGCCAGAGCGGGCCGATCACGTCCGCATACAGCTCGGGGTTCTTGCCGATGTGGTCCTCTAGGTTCCACGCGTAGCCGGCTTCGGCGAATGCCCCGGTCCACTCGTGCGCGAGCACGAAGATGTCCGGTCCCTTGTCCACCGCGAACGCCTTCAGCAGGTCGAGCGCGTCGTCGTCGTAGCCCTTGGCGTTGGTCTCGTTGAGCTCGAGCTTGACGCGCTTGTCGCTGCTGGCTGCCGCGAGCATGCGGTTGAGCTCGTCGGCCGCGGTGACGAGGTTCCCGGCGCGCAGCGGACCCGAGCGGTCGGCGCGCGACCACACCTTGACGACGATGTCCTCGGCCCTTGCCACCGGCTCGGCGAGCGTCGCCACGGCGAGTGTTGCTAAGATCGCGAGCTTCCAGTTCATGTTGCCTCCTTGTGCGTCGGCGCCCTGCGCCGCGATTGATTCGACCCGCTTATCGAGTGGCCGGTGCATGTCCGTTCAGGTCGCCTGTAGCGGCGCTCGCTCTCCGGCCTGGCCCGGACGCGGCAGGTCGTCGCGCCCGGCGTTCCATTCGTCGACGATGCGCCGCAGCGCCACCGGGGTGTTCGTGCAGATCGCGTCCGGCGCGAGCGCCACCAGCGCGCGCAGCTCGTCCTCGCGCTCCTCGTGCCACAGCGTGACCGCCAGCCCGGCGTCGCGCAGCGTGGCGAGCAGCGCGCGGTCGAGCAGGGTGTGGGGTCGCGGGGCGCGCGCTTCCCAGCACAGGTGCACGCCGTCGGCGCGAAACGCCTGCGCCAGATGCACCAGCTCGCCGGCACCGGCCACGCTGCCCATCATGTAGGAAGTCCGCAGGCCCGGGGCGGCGGCGCGGGCGGCCAGCAGCGCGCCGCCGTGAAAGCCGCCGACGACGCAGCGATCCTCGCACCCGCTCGTGACGATCATGCGACCGGCGGCGCCGGCCGCGGCCGGATCCTTGATCTCCACCAGGAGGTCGATCGGCGCGCGGGCGGCCCACGCCAGGACGTCGGCGAGGCGCGGAACACCCGGGCAGAGCGCCTCGATGGACGCGAAGTCGAGATCCGCCACCCGCGCGACGCCGAGCGCGAGATCGTGGCGCAGCAACAGTATGCCGTCGCGACTCGCCTGGACGTCGCATTCGATCGCATCGGCGCCCTCGGCCACGGCCGCCTCGAACGCCGCCCACGAGTTGTCGGGATGGAAGGCGCTGCTGCCGCGATGCGCCACGACTGCGGGGGTCCTCATGCGGCGAGCTGAGCGACCGGTCCCGGCGCGCGGACCGTCGCGCGCTCGACCAGGTGTACCGGAACCGTTACGTGGGTGGGTGCGGCGAGCGCACCGTCCGTGTGCCGGTGAATGGACTCGATCACCCGGGCCGTGAGCTCGCCGCAGGGCTGGCGGAACGTGGTCAGCCGATAGGCGCCCCAGCCGGCCTGCGGGATGTCGTCGAAGCCGATCACGCAAAGGTCGTCGGGCACCCGCCGGCCGCGCTCGACCCGTGCGGCATCGAGAAAGCCCAGTGCGAGAAGATCCGTCACGCAGAAGACCCCGTCCGGATCGTCACCGCGGGGCTCGCGCGGCAGCAGGTCCAACCCGGCGGCGTGGCCGTCGCGATAGTCGGTCGCTCCGCGCTGCCGGACGCGCACCGTCACGCCCGCTTCGCGGGCCCTGGCGCGGAACGCGTCGAGCCGTTGCAGCACGCTGGGCGTGCGCGCGGCGCTCGCCACGACCGCAAGGCGGCGACAGCCGGCCGCGATGAGCCGTTCCGCCGCCGCGCGCCCACCCGCGGCATGGTCGGCGAGCACCGTGTCGGTGGCGAGCCCCGGCAGCAGCTTGTTGACCAGGATGACACGCACGCCGTTGCCCACGCATTCCTCGACGATCCGCGCGGGTGGCGTGCCGGCCATGACGACGATCGCGCACACCCGGTACTCGAGCACCCGGGCGATCAGCGCGCGCATGTCGCGCTCCGAATTGCCGGCGTTTTGCAGCATGCACTGGTAGCCCTCGGCGAGCAGCGCGGCGGATAGTGCCGTGAGCAGCGCCGCATGGAACGGCTGCTGGAGGTCGGTGCCGACGAGCCCGACAAGGTTCGTCTTGGCGTGGGTGAGGCCGCGCGCGAGGCGGTTGACGCGATAGCCCAGCGCACCGGCGGCGCGCTCGACCCGCTCCCGGGCCGCCGGCGAGATGCTCGCGCCCGGCGTGAAGGCGCGCGACACCGCCGAGCGGGACACGCCGGCGCTCCGCGCCACGTCGGCGGCGGTGACAAAGGTTCGATCGGTGGGCGCGTCGGGCAAAGTATGTTTCGCTGCTGAGTGCGGCATCCTAGGCGCGCATGCACACGTGTGCAACCCTTTTTGGAACAGGGAGCGTTCCGCATCATGCTCGCAGGCCGGCCAGGATCCCGGGCAGCTCCGCGGGCTCGCGCGCGGTCGCGTCGGCGCCGGCCAGCTCGTCCGCCGTCCCGTAGCCCCAGAGCACCGCGACGGCCCGTGCGCCATTGGCGCGTGCGGCGCGGATGTCGTGCGACCGGTCGCCGATCATGATCGCGCTTGCCGCCGTCACGCCCTCGCGCTCGATCAGGTGCGCCATCAGCGCGGCCTTGTCGTCGAAACGGCCGGCCAGGTCGGCGCCGTACACGCACGCGAAGTAGGGTCGCAGGGAAAAATGCGCGACGATCCGCTCGGCGTAGACCTGCGGCTTGGCCGTGCAGACGAACATTCGTGCCCCGTCCGCTTGCAGCCGCGCGAGCGCCGCGCCGACGCCCGGATACGGGGTGTTCTCGCGCCAGCCCGTGTCGGCGAAGCGTTCGCGGTAGTGCGCGACCGCCCGCTCGATTGCCGTCGGGTCGGCGGTGGCGAGGAGCCGCGCAAACGTCGCGCGCAGCGGCGGACCCACGCAGGTGCGCAGGTCGCAATCGTCTGCGGGCGGCGCGTTCAGGCACGCGAGCGCGTGCCGGATCGAGGCGGCGATGCCGGCGAAATTGTCGGTGAGCGTGCCGTCGAGGTCGAACAGGAGGTCCGGGGAACCGCTCACGGTCCGCGCCGGCGCACCGCGAATCGGTACTCGAGGGTGGCGCCCGCGCCGCCTGCCTCCCAGGTCAGGCAATACTCCTGCGGAAGCGCCGGCTGGAAGATGCCGCTGTCGGCCGTCACGGCCTCCCGGGCGATCGGGATGACCACCGCATTCTGGTCGCGATAGTGGATGTTGAAGCCCACCGGCGCCGAGCTCGTGAAGCGATAGTCGAGACGGTCGCCCGCCGCGAGGGGCATGCATTCCTCGTGCATCGCGTGCGGTGCCAGCGGCTGACCGCTCACGGAGCGCGGTGCGTCGGGACTTGCCGCAGGGGTGGTGGCGCAACCGCTCAACGTCGCGGCCGCAAGGGCCGCTGCGACGGCGAGCATCGCCGCCCGAGGTGCCCGCGGGTGGCCGCGGACCACCGCCACCAGGCGCTGCGCAGCGCGCGGTCTCGTCATGGCGAGCTCCGCGGCGGCCCCGCCGGCCGGCCCGTGGGCTTGCCCAGACACCTCCTCAAGGCGCGCCAATCGTCGGCCAGCATCGCGAAGCGCCGGTGATCGCGCCACCGGCCGGCGATGCGCAGGTAGCGGCGCGAGAAGCCCTCGTCCGTGAAGCCCATCGACTCGACGAGCCCGATCGAGCGCACGTTGCCCGGCTGTACGTTGACTTCCACGCGATGCAGCGCCAGCGGGCCGTAGGCGGCATCCAGCGCCAGAGCCAGCGCTTCCTTCATCAGCCCGCGGCCCGCGTGGGAGCGGAAGCCGTAATAGCCCAGATAGGCGCTCTGGAACGCCCCCCGCACGATCTCGGAGAAGTTGAACACGCCCACCGGCGCCTCATCCGTGCGATCGAGGGCCAGGTAGCCGACGTGGGCGGGGGCGGCCGCACGCCGCCGGCCGAAGCGCGCGACGTAGGCCGCGAAGGCATCCGTCGTGAGCGGCGCGCGCACCCACGACGCATGCAGGGCACGGCTGGAGCGCGCGGCGGCGAGGAAGGGCGTGGCGTCCGCCCGCCGGGGCGAGCGCAGGTAGACGCGGGCGCCGGTGGAAAGGGACGGCGCGGAGCGGGTGGGCATAATCGCGATCTTATCTGCACCGAACCGGCTTCGCGCATGGCGAGTGGACGCCGCTGGATGGACGCAACCGCATGACGGCCTGGGTCGAAGGGCGCGTGGCGGGCGTTCGCCGCTGGACCGACGCGCTGTACTCGCTCCAGGTCGAGGCTCCGGAGGTGACGTTCACGGCGGGCCAGTTCGCGCGCCTCGCACTGCCGGCGCCCCCCGGCGAGCGCGAGCCGATGCTCGGCCGGCCGTATTCGTTCGTCAATCCGCCGCAGCGCGCGCCGCACGAGTTCTATTTCATCGTGCTGCCGGACGGTCCGCTCTCGCCGCGGCTCGCCGCGCTGCGCGCAGGCGACGCGCTCTGGCTCGGTCCCCGCGCCAACGGCTTCTTCTCGATCGGCGAGGTGCCCGCCGCCGAGTCGCTCTGGTGCCTTTCCACCGGCACCGGCATCGGGCCGTTCCTGTCGATGCTGCGCACATCCGATGCGTGGGACAAGTTCGCGCGCATCGTGCTCGTGCACGGCGTGCGTCACGCGCGCGATCTCACCTACCAGGACGCGATCGGCGAGATCCGCGCCGCGCATGCCGGTGCCTTCACGTATGTGCCCATGATCACGCGCGAATCGCATGCCGGGGCGTTGCCGGGGCGCATTCCGGCGGCCGTCGCGGACGGGCGCCTCGAGGCGCGCGCCGGCCTGGCGCTCAATGCAGACAACGCGCACGTGATGCTGTGCGGCAATCCGGCCATGGTCGACGACGTGCAGAAGGAGCTGGCGGTGCGCGGCATGCGGCGCCACCGGCGGCGCGAGCCTGGGCAGATCACGCTGGAGACCTACTGGTAGCTCAGTCCTCGAGGGTGCGCGTGACCACCTCGCGCACGTCCGGGGAGAGACCCGGCGTCCGCGCGATGTGCAGCAACGCCCGCTCCATCGAGCTGCGCCGAGGGTCCGGGAAGCGCTTCCACAGGTTGAACGCGCCCGCGAGGGCCGATGCGAGTTGCGGGTTGCCCGGGTCGAGCGCCAGCACCTGATCTGCTGTGAACGCGTAGCCCGCGCCGTCCGTCGCATGAAAGCGCGGGAAGTTGCCGAGCGCGAACGCGCCCACCAGCGAGCGGACGCGATTGGGATTCTTGACGTTGAAGCGCGGATGCTTCAGCAGCGCGTCGACGCGGGCGAGCGCATCGTCGCGCTGGCTGCGCGCCTGCAGCGCAAACCATTTGTCGAGCACCAGCGGCTCGTCGCGCCAGCGCGCCTCGAAGCGGGCGAACAGGTCGTCGCGCTCGCCGGCCATGCTGTCCTTGATGGCGGCCAGCGCCGCGATGGCGTCCGTCATGTTGCCTGCGCGCTCGTAGCGCTGGATGGCGCGGCGGCGCGCCGGCGCGTCGTCGAGGGCACCCAGGTAGCGCAGGCACACGTTGGCGAGGCTGCGCTGGCCGATCTGCGCGGGTGTGGGAGCGTAGGCGCCATCCGGCCGGCGCGCGGACTCGACGCGCTCGAAGGTGGCGCGATGCGCGTTGGCGAGCGTGAGCTTGAGCTGCTGCCACGCGGCAGACACGCCATCCACGTCGAGCACGGGCTCGAGCGCGGCGACGTACGCGGGATCGGGCAGCGTGAGTGCAAGTGCGACGAGCGCCGGATCGCTCGCGACGTCGCGCAGCAGGCGCCCGACCAGCGCGATCAGCGTGTCCGGCACGACCATGGGGGCGCCGGCGCGGGCGGCCCGCGCCAGCCGCAGGATGGCCTGCGCGTAGGCGCGCTGCGCGGCATCCCACCGGTTGACCGGATCGCTGTCGTGCGCCGCCAGGAAGGCGATCTCCTCGTCGCTGTAGTCGAACTCGAGGCGCACCGGCGCGGAGAAGCCGCGCAGCAGCGATGGCACCGGACGCGTGGCCACGTCGACGAAGCGAAATGCCTGCGAGGTCTTGGTCAGGCTCAGCACGCGCGTCGTGCCGCCCGCGGCGGCCTCGCCGGCCAGCCGCAGCGGCAGGTCGCCGCCTTCGCTGCCGACCAAGCCGACGCTGACGGGGATGTGGAACGGCAGCTTCCGCGGCTGGCCGGGCGTCGGCGAGGTGCGCTGCTCGAGCTCGAGCGTGTAGGTTCGCTCGCGGGCATCGTAGCGGCCGCGCGCCGTGACGACGGGTGTGCCCGCCTGGCCGTACCAGCGCCGGAACTGGCCGAGATCCGCACCGGACGCGTCCTGCATCGCCTGCGCGAAGTCGTCGCACGTGACGGCGCGCCCGTCATAGCGCGCGAAGTACAGGTCCATGCCCTTGCGGAAGGCGTCCGACCCAAGCAGCGTGTGCTGCATGCGGATGACCTCGGCGCCCTTCTCGTAGACAGTCGAGGTGTAGAAGTTGTTGATCTCCTGGTACTCGTCCGGACGCACCGGATGGGCCATCGGACCCGCGTCCTCGGCGAACTGCTCGCGGCGCAGGTACTCGACCGCCGCGATGCGCTCCACGGCGCGCGACCCCACGTCGCTCGAGAACTCCTGGTCACGAAACACCGTGAGCCCTTCCTTGAGCGATAGCTGGAACCAGTCGCGGCACGTCACGCGGTTGCCGGTCCAGTTGTGGAAGTACTCGTGGCCGATCACGCCCTCGATCGCGTTGAAGTCGGCGTCGGTGGCCACCTCGGGATCAGCCAGCACGAGCCGGCTATTGAAGATGTTGAGGCCTTTGTTCTCCATCGCGCCCATGTTGAAGTCGTCGGCGCAGAAGATCATGAAGGTGTCGAGGTCGTACTCGCGGCCGAAGCGCTCCTCGTCCCAGCGCATCGCGCGCTTGAGCGACGCCATCGCATGGCCACAGCGCGGCAGGTTCCGTTCCGTGGAATAGATGCGCAGCACGACGTTGCGCCCTGAGGCGGTGGTGAACGAGTCGGTGAGCGCTGCCAGGTCGCCCGCGACGAGCGCGAACAGGTAGCTCGGCTTGGGGAACGGATCGCGCCACGTCGCGAAGTGACGCGGGCCGTCGAGCGGGCCGGAGTCCACCAGATTGCCGTTCGAAAGCAGCACCGGATAGCGGGCGCGCTCGGCGCGCAGCGTGACCGTGAATTGCGCCAGCACATCGGGCCGGTCCGGGAAATACGTGATGCGTCGAAAGCCTTCCGGCTCGCACTGCGTGCAGAAGACGCCCGACGACAGGTACAGCCCTTCCAGAGCGACGTTGCGCGCCGGGGCGATCCGCGAGCGGATCACGAGGATGCCTGCGTGGGGCGGATCGAGCACGACGAGCTGCGTCGGCGTGATGCGCAGGCGGGCCGGTGGCAGTAGCTGCCCGTCGAGCGCCACCTCCACGTCGGCCTGCTGCTCGCCTTCGAGGACGATGGGCGAGCCTGCGTCCTCGGCGGAGGCGTCCGGGTTGCGCCGAAACGCGAGCGTCGCAGTGACGAGCGTCGCTTCGGGGTCGAGGTCGAACGCGAGGTCCGCCGTGTCGATGCGGAAGGCCGGCGGCCGGTAATCGACTCGCCGCTTGGTCGGCGGGCGGCCCTCGCGCGGCAGCATGATGCTCGCCTTCCTCGTCCGTCCGGCTACTTCACGTCCAGGAGCTCGACGTCGAAGATGAGCGTCGCGTTCGGTGGAATCACGCCGCCCGCGCCGCGCGCTCCGTAGCCCATGTCCGGCGGAATGATCAGCGTGCGCTGGCCGCCGACCTTCATGCCGGCCACGCCTTCGTCCCATCCCCGGATCACGCGATTCCCCCCCAGCGGGAACTCGAACGGCTCCTTGCGATCGAGCGAGCTATCGAACTTGGCGCCCTTGCCACCGGGCTGCGCAGGGTCATAAAGCCACCCGGTGTAGTGCACCACAACCGTTTTTCCGGCCTGAGCTTCCGTACCAGTGCCTTGTTTCACATCGTTTTTCTGAAGGGTCGTAACAGTGGCATTCAACTTGCTATCTCCGCTGGCAGGACTGCGCGGCGCTTGCGCGTCCGATGAGCCGGTATGCAACGTAAGGATTATGACCACTGCGGCTGCACCAAAGTGCGATAGCCGAAGAACGGTTGCGAAATGAGCGGGCAACAAACGCGGCATTGCGGGACCTCGTCGAGTGGGGGTGCGAACGCCGGGAGTACGGCATGCGCGTGAATGGACGGACGCGAAATTGTAGCCGACACCCGGGCGTTTTGCGCCGCGTGTGCGATTGGGCTATAAAGATCGCCCCCCGCACCGCGCATCCGGTGGCGCGCACGTCGCTCGCGCGACGCGCACCGTCGCGACGGCACGCTCGTGACATGACATGTTCGGATTCCTGACTCCCAGTACCAAGGATGCGGCCGACCCGCTGGCGTCGGTGCGCGGCGTCACGACGTGGCTGCGCGACCTGCCGACGCTCGACGTGATCGGTCGCCAGCAGAACGTGATGCGCGCGTTCGACGACATGCGCCGGTCGCGGCGCCCGATCGACCCCGCGCGCGCAGGCGGTCCAGCTGCTCGACGCCGCGCTCGGCGCCGATCGACGCCAGCTCATCAAGCAATACGTGGAGAACATCGACGGCGCGCCGAAGCTCGCCGAGCGGCTGTGGCAGGCGATCTTCGACATGTCGCAGGGCTTCATCTACGCGTACCAGAGCACGCTCGAGGAGTCGCTTCGCCAGAACTTGAACCCGCGCTGGAAGGGGCAGGTGCCGATCCTGTTCGCGCGCCTGCTGCATTTCTACGGCACCGACGCCAAGCTTCGCGTAAGCCGTTTCGAGCGCTGGATTCCCGGCAAGTGGATGGAGCTCCACCGCACCTACCTCCGCGCGACCGAGCTCGGCCTCGAGCGCGTGCCCACGTCGCTCGGGCACGCCGGCCCGCAGGCCACGCAGTGGACGATCGAGCAAGAATACCTCTTCGTGCTGTTGATCCACCAGCTCAACACCGGCAACCTGTCGCCTCTCGAGCTGGATTGGGCGAGCGCGCAGTTGCGGGCATGGAGCCGCCGGCTGGCGCTCGACGCGGTGCCGCGCTCGATGGAAGGCTTCTTCGTCGACCTCGCGGGCAAGTCCGGCATGCTGCGCCGGACCGGCCAGGACTCGGGCTCGATGCTGCGCTATCTGGACACCACGCCGCTGGCGGAGCAGCTCGAGCGTGCCGTCGCCGCGCTTCGCCAGGCCGAGGATACGGACGCCGGCCCCGCCGCGCCCATCAACCAGCAGCGGGTGGCGGTGCTCGAGAAGGTGCGCCCCGCGGTGGCGCCCAACCTCAACGCCGACCTGCGGCGCGATCCGCGCATCGCGTGCTCGGTGGCCGCGCGCGTGCGCGTCGGCCTGTCGCGCATCGTCCAGCAGCTCATCGCAAAGGACCTGAGCGACGCTGCGCACGACCACGCCGGCACCGAGCACATCGAGGTGTACGCGGTGTCCGACGGTCCGCGCCCGAAGCGCCTCGTGCAGGACGAGCATGATTCGCTCGCGATGAGCCTCTCGCAGTTCTCCGACCCGATGTGGCAGGTGAAGGATCGTAGCGTCGCGGGGCTGCGCATCTCCGCGGCGGGAGGCATCGGCCAGTCACTGATGCTGGGCGCGCTGGTCGCGGTCCGTCAGTCCGATCTGTCCGACTGGGTGCTCGGCGTGGTACGGCGCCTCAACAAGGTGACCAACGACGACGTCGAGGCGGGCGTGTCGATCATCGCCGAGCGCATCGTGCCCGTCACGCTGCATACGCGGCGCGACCAGAAGGAAGACCGCGGCTTCGTCGTGAACGGCATCGATATCTCGACCATGGGCGCGCGCTTCGACGGCCTGTATCTGCCGCCGCCGTCCCGTCCCGACAAGCCGCTGGCGGTCAAGACGCTCATCGTTCCCACGCATGAATACGCAGAGGGGCGCCAGATCCATCTCGCCACCGGGCGCTCGCTCTATACCATCGTGCTGCGCCACCTGGTCGAGCAGCGTTCCGACTGGAGCTGGGCGGCCATCCAGATCGCGGAGAAGCAGGCGCGCGAGTAGTCGCAGTGGCCCGATCCGGCGGCTCAATCCAGCGGCCGGAAGCGCAGCGACAGCGTGCGCACGAACTGCTCGGGCCGCTCCGGCCGCGGCAACGGAGTCGATTTCAGGATCGCGCGCTGCACCGCGTCGTCGTAGGCGCGCACCCCGCTCGAGCGGCGCACCTGCACGTCGAGGATCTCGCCGGTCGGCAGCTGTACGACCTCGAACACGGCCTCCGGATTGCCCGGCAGCTCCGGCGGCAGGGTCAGGTTGCCTTTGATCTTCGCGCGGATCTTGTCGATCCATTCCGCCTGCGCCCGGTTGCCCGACGCGGCATCGGCGGCAGCGCGCGCGCGCTGCTGGCCCTCCGCCTCCGCGGCGGCCCGCAGCTGGGCGTCGCGCTCGGCCTGCGCTTTCTGCTGCGCCGCCTTCTCGTCCTTGGTGCGCTGCTGGGTCTCGCGCTCGGCCTGCACCCGCATCGCGTCGAGGTCGCGCTGCTGGCGCGCCTTCTGCTCCGCGTCGCGCTTGTCGTCCGCCGCGCGCTTCGCCTCGGCTTCCTTGCGCAGCCGCTCGCGCTCGTCGTCGGCGCGCTCGCGGCGCTCGTTCTCCTGGCGCGCCTTCAGCGCGATGTCGGCCGCGAGTGGATCGGGCAGCGGCTGGGCCTTGGGCTCGGGCGGCTTCGGCGGCGGCAGCTCGGGTCGCGACGGCGGGGGGCGCGGCTCGTTGCGCGGCATCGGTGCCGGCGGGGCGAAGAGCTCGGCGGTGATCGCCTGCGGCTGGCGGTTTTGCCATGACACCGAGAACACGAGCACGCCGACGAACAGCAGGTTGACCCCCGCGGCCAGCCCCAGTGCCACCCATTTGCCACGGACGCGGCGCGCCTGCGGAGGGCCGCCGACGGCCGCCATCATCCGGGCGGCGGGCGGGCCAGCAGTCCGACCCTGCGCACGCCGTTCTGTTGCAGCAGGCTGAGGATGTCGAGCACCTCCTGGTAGGAAGCCCTGCCGTCCGCGGCGATCACCACCGGCTGCTCCTGCTGCTGCTGCTTGGCGAGCACCCGGGCGACCAGATCATCGCGCGACACCCGCACCTCGGGATTGGCGGTCGCGCGGTCGCGCAGGAAAAGCGAGCGATCCTTCAGACGCACCTCAAGCGGCTGGACCGGCACGGTGAGCTTGCTGCCGACCGACGGCAGCTCGATCTCGCCGGGCGCGACCAGCGGCGCGGTGACCATGAAGATCACCAGCAGCACGAGCATGACGTCGATGTAGGGCACGACGTTGATCTGGTTGATCGGCTTGCGATGGCGGCGCATCGGACGGCCCTAGCCCTGCCGCTGCAGGATGTTCGAGAACTCCTCGATGAACGTCTCGTAGCGCACCGAAAGGCGGTCCACGTCGTGGGTGAAGCGGTTGTACGCGACGAACGCGGGGATAGCGGCGAACAGGCCGATCGCGGTGGCGATCAGCGCCTCGGCGATCCCGGGGGCGACGTTGGCGAGCGTGGCCTGGCTGACGTTGGCGAGCCCGCGAAAGGCGTTCATGATCCCCCAGACGGTGCCGAGCAAGCCGATGTATGGGGACACCGATCCGACCGTGGCCAGGCCGGCCAGGTGCGCCTCGAGCGCGTCGATCTCCCGCTGGTACGCCGCGCGCATCGCGCGCCGCGCGGAATCGAGCGTGATGGCCGACGCGCTGCCCTGGCGGCGATGCTTCGAGAACTCGCGAAATCCGGCGGTGAAGATGTGCTCCATACCGCCGCCGATGCGCGCCTGGCTGGCGCGCTGGTACAGCTCGTTCAGGTCGCCGCCCTGCCAGAACTCGTCCTCGAAGCGGTCCGTGTCCTTCGACGTGCGGCGCAGTTGGAACAGCTTGAGGAATATCTGCCACCACGACCACACCGACAGCGCGACCAGCAGCAGCATGATCGCCTGGACGACCACGGAGGCGTGCAGGACGAGGGTGAGGAAGGACAGGTCGGTGTGCACGTTCACTGCAGCTTCTCCAGGACGCCGGCGAGCGGCGCGGGCATGCGGCGCGGCCGCAGCGTGGCGGCGTCGACGCAGGCGAGATGCACCTGCGCGTCGGCGATCGTCTCGCCGCCGCGCCGCACCGCCTGGCGCAGCACCAGCCGGCAGGCGCCGTGGTCGAGCAGTTCGACCGTCACGTCGAGCGCATCGTTTAGCCCCGCGGCGCGGCGGTAGTCGATGGCCACGCGGCTCACCACGAACACCACGCCGTGCGCGCGGCCAAAACACGCGACCGGCAGCCCGAGGCTCGCGAGCCATTCCGTTCGCGCGCGCTCCATGAAGCGCAGGTAGTTTGCGTAATAGACGACCCCGGCGGCGTCGGTGTCCTCGTAGTACACGCGCACCGGCAGCGCGAATGCGTGCGCCGCGGGTGCCGCCGGCGCGACTTCGTGGTCACGCATCGGGAAACAGGTCCGCGGCCGGCCGCCCGGCCGGTCCGGCGATGCCGAAATGCCGGTACGACAGCGGCGTCGCCACGCGCCCCCGCGAGGTGCGCTGCAGGAACCCCTGCTGGATGAGGTAGGGCTCGAGCACATCCTCGATGGTGTCGCGCTCCTCGCCGATGGCCGCCGACAGGTTGTCGAGACCCACGGGACCGCCGTCGAACTTCTCGAGCACCGCCTGCAGCAGCTTGCGGTCCATCACGTCGAGGCCGGACGCGTCCACGTCCAGCATCGACAGCGCGGCGTCGGCGACCTCGCACGTAACGTGTCCCTCGGCGCGCACCTCGGCGAAATCGCGCACGCGCCGCAGGAGCCGGTTGGCGATGCGCGGCGTGCCGCGCGAGCGCCGCGCGATCTCGATGGCGCCGAGCGGATCGACGCGGATGTCCAGCAGGGCGGCGGAGCGCGCCACGATGCGCGTCAGCTCGACGGTCGTGTAGAACTCGAGCCGCGCCACGATGCCGAAGCGGTCGCGCAGCGGATTGGTGAGCATGCCCGCGCGCGTGGTCGCGCCGACCAGCGTGAAAGGCGGAAGGTCGAGCTTGACGCTGCGTGCCGTCGGCCCTTCCCCGATCATGATGTCGATCTGGAAGTCCTCCAGCGCAGGGTAGAGTATCTCCTCGACGATCGGCGACAGGCGATGGATCTCGTCGATGAACAGCACGTCGCGCGGCTCGAGGTTGGTGAGGAGAGCCGCCAGGTCGCCGGGGCGTTCCAGCACCGGTCCGGAGGTCTGGCGCAGGTTCACGCCGAGCTCGTAGGCGATGATGTGCGACAGCGTCGTCTTGCCGAGCCCGGGCGGCCCGAACAGCAGCACGTGGTCGAGCGCTTCGCCGCGCTTGCGCGCCGCCTGTATGAAGATGCCGAGCTGGTCGCGGATCTTCTCCTGACCGATGTACTCGTCGAGCTGGCGCGGGCGCAGCGCGCGCTCGAGCACCTCCTCCTGCGCCCCCACGGGCGCGCCGGCGACCACGCGCTTCAGCTCGTCGTTCTGGATGGCCATGGAGGCTTCAGCTCTTGGTCAGCAGCTTCAACGCCTGCCGGATGCCGTCGGCCACGGAGGCGCCTTCGGGCAGTTGCTTGACCGCGAAGAGCGCTTCCCGGTCGCTGTAGCCGAGGGCGAGTAGCGCGTTGAGGATGTCCGACGACGCCGGGGGCGGTCGATTGACGCCCACGGCGCCCGTGAGCTCCGCGCCGAGCTTGTCCTTGAGCTCCAGCAGGATGCGCTCCGCAGTCTTCTTGCCGATCCCCGGCACCTTGATGAGACGTCCCGATTCCTGCAGCGTGACAGCCTGCGCGAGGTCCGCCACCGAAAGGCCGGAGAGCACTGCCAGCGCGATCTTGGCGCCGATGCCATTCACCTTGATCAGCTGGCGAAACGCGCGCCGCTCGCTTTCGCTGCCAAAGCCGTACAGGAGGTGGGCGTCCTCGCGCACGACGAGGTGGGTGAACAGGGTGATGCGCTCGCCCGTGCCGGGCAGGTTGTAGAACGTGCTCATCGGCACGTCCACCTCGTACGCGACGCCCTGCACGTCGAGCAGCAGCTGTGGCGGGTTCTTCTCGAGCAGGACACCCGACAGGCGACCGATCATGGCCCGCGATTGTAGCCCAGCGGCCGCGGCGCTCTCATGGGGCGGCAGGCGCGGCCGGTTGACGCGGCGCGCTCGAGGCAGCAATATTCACCCATGCGGATGAATATTGGAGTGGCTCCGCCCGGGCTCGACGACACCTTGATCGCGCTGGCCGACCCCACGCGCCGCAAGCTCCTCGAGCGGCTCGCGGCCGGGGAGGCGCGTGTCACCGATCTGGCGGCGCCGTTCTCGATCGCGCTCAATTCGGTGTCGAAGCATCTGCGCATGCTCGAGCGTGCCGGACTCGTACGCAGGCGCGTTCGTGGCCGCGAGCATTTCCTGTCGCTGGTCGACGATCCGCTGGCCCATGCCGCCGCGTGGATCGACGCGCAGCGCGCGGCCTGGTCGGCGCAGTTGCGAACGCTCGACGCGGTGGCCAGGACGTCGAGCACCGCGGCGAGTACGTCGAGATCGAGCGGCCGGCGCGCCTGATGTTCGATTTCTCGGTGCCCGCGTTCTCGCCGCTCGTGACGCGCGTGACCGTCGCAATCGTGCGGAGCGGGAGCGGGTGCGTGCTCACCTTGACGCATGCCGGCGTGCCGGGCGAAGCCGTGGCGCGCAACCGCAACGGCTGGACCGCCATGCTCGGCACCCTCGAGCGCGAGCTGCCGGGCGTCGCACCGCAGTAGCGCGCGCCGTCAGTCGTCCGCCGGCAGCGCGGCCAGGCGCGCGCCGACCTCGTCGAGGGAGCGCACGACCAGCGCGCCGGCCGCGGCGAGCTCGGGCGAGAGCTCTACCAGGTCGGGCACCATGCACACCGCGAGCCCGGCCGCCAGCGCGGCGCGCACGCCCGGTGCGGAGTCTTCCAGCGCGAGGCACCGTGCGGGCGGCATTGCGAGTCGCCGCGCCGCCTCCAGGTAGATGTCGGGTGCCGGCTTACCGCGTGCGACCTCGTCGCCCCCAACCACCACGTCGAAACGCGGCAGCAGCCCCGCCCCGGCAAGACGCTCGCACGCCCGGGCCCGCCGCGTCGAGGTCGCGACGGCGCGCGGCACGCCCATCTCTTCGAGCCAGTCGAGCAGGTCAAGCGCGCCCGCCATCACGGGCACGCCGTCGCGAGCGCAGATGGCGTCGTAGGCCGCGTGCCAGCCGGCCAGGAGGGCATCGACCGGATAGTCGGCCGGATAGTGCGCGCGCACCATCGCGCTGCAATCGGCGAAGTGGCTGCCGACCATGCGCAGCGCGAGTGCCGCGTCGAACGGCACGCCGAGCGGACGGGCAGCCTCGCTCCAGGCGCGGGCGGCGAGCGGCTCGGTATCGAGCAAGAGTCCGTCCATGTCGAACACCACGGCACCGGGCCGCCGGCGCAACGCTGCCTTCACGCTCGGCCGGCGCTCAGCATGCGGCCGCCGCGCACACGGTAGCCGCGGCCGGCGAGCAGTCCGACGCCGCTCGCCGCGTGCGCGTGGCAGATCGCGGCGGCGAGCGCGTCGGCGGCGTCCGGCGGAGGAATGCCGGGGAGCGAAAGCAGCCGCCGCACCATCTCCTGCACCTGCGACTTGTGCGCCCGGCCGCCGCCCACCACGGCCTGCTTCACCTGGCCTGCCGTGTACTCGGTCACCGGCAGCCCCGCCAGCACCGCCGCTGCGATCGCCGCGCCGCGCGCCTGTCCCAGGAGTAGCGTCGAGTGAGGATTGACATTGACGAAGACCTTCTCGACCGCGACCTCCGTGGCCCCGGCATCGGCGATCACGTGGGCGAGATCGCGCGCGATCACGCCCAGGCGCACCGGCAGGCTCGAGCCGCTGGCGCGGATGCAGCCGCTCGCGACATAGACCAGCGCCGCGCCGTGGATCTCGATCAGCCCGAATCCCGTGATGCGCAGGCCGGGGTCGATGCCGAGAATCCGGCGCGGGCGCACGGACACGCGCGGTCAAGCCTCGGCGAGCACCGCGGTGGTATAGACGTCCTGCACGTCGTCGAGCGATTCGAGCACGTCGAGCAGCTTCTGCATGCGCGTGGCGTCGTCGCCGGCGAGGTCGATCTCGGCTGCGGGCTTCATGATGACCTCGGCGTAGGCCGGCTGCAGGCCTGCCTTGCCGAGCGCGTCCTTGATGCCCACGAACCCGTACGGATCGGTGACGACCTCGATGCTGCCGTCCTCGTGGGTGACGATGTCCTCGGCGCCGGCGTCGATCGCCGCCTCCATCACGTGCTCCTCGCTCGTGCCCGGGGGATAGAGGAGCTGGCCGCAGTGGCGGAAGAGGAAGGCGACCGAGCCGTCGGTGCCCAGATTGCCGCCGTACTTGGAGAACGCGTGGCGCACCTCCGCCACCGTGCGCGTGCGGTTGTCGGTCATGCAGTCCACGATCACCGCGGCGCCGCCGATGCCGTACCCCTCGTAACGGATCTCCTCGTAGGCCACGCCCTCGAGCGCGCCGCTGCCCCGCTTGATCGCGCGCTCGATCGTGTCCTTCGGCATGTTGTTCTCCATCGCCTTGTCCATCGCGAGCCGAAGGCGCGGATTGGCCGAGGAATCACCGCCGCCCAGGCGCGCGGCGACCGTGATCTCCTTGATGAGGCGCGTGAAGATCTTGCCGCGCTTCGCATCGGTGGCGGCCTTCTTGTGCTTGATGTTCGCCCATTTGCTGTGGCCGGCCATGGCGTGCGCGTGCGCTGTGTCGTGAAGGCGAAGCGGGAATTATACCGGCACGATTCGGGTGCGCTCGTCCCCCGGACCGCATCGCCTCGCCTCAGATCACGCCCTGGCGCTGGAGGAACTGCTGCAGCACCTGGAGCCGCACGCCGGCATCGTTGATCTCGAGCATCGACTGCTTGATGTGCAGCGGCAGGGGCAACAGCTCGGCCAGTCGATAACCGACCCACGAGGCGTCGTCGTAGGGACGCTCGGCAGGAAAATTCTCCGGTCCCACGCGAGTGGCGATGAGCTCGAGCAGGCGCGCGAGCGGCGCGAACGCCTCGTCGAGCGACTGGCGCGGCTCGCCGGCGATCGGCACCGCGTGCGCCAGCGTGAGCCCGGAGGCGTCGACCGAATGGCGCTCGACGCGAAAGCGCGTGAGGCCGATCGTCGCCAGGTGCAGGATGCCGAGCTGGGGCATGTCCCAGTCGATGATGCGCGCCAGGGTGCCGATGGGCGCGAACGACGCCGCGTCGGCCTCCTTGCGCGCCACTTCCTCCCCCTGCGTGATGAGGCACACGCCGAAGGGGCGCTCCTCCTTCAGGCACGCCTTCGTCATGTCGATGTAGCGCGTCTCGAACACCTTGAGCGGCAGGAGGCCGCCGGGAAACAGCACGGTGCGCAGCGGAAACACCGGCAGCTCCTGCCCCTCCCGCACGCCTTCCTGGCCGAAGGCGAACACTCAAGCCGCCGGCAGGATGACCGGCGCGGCGGGCGCCGGCGCGTCGGCGCGCGGCGATGGGGCCGGGGCGGCCGCCGCCGGGAAACGCTCCAGGGCAACGTCTTCTTCCGCGGAAGGTCGCCGACCCCAGCGTGGGCCGAAGCCGTGCGGAACGCCCACGTGGTCGAGCACGCGACCGGCGACGAAGTCGACGAGATCGGCCACGGATCGCGGCCGGTCGTAGAAGCCCGGCGCAGGGGGCAGGATCACCGCGCCGGCCCGCGCCAGCCGCAGCATGTTCTCGAGGTGGATCGCGGACAGTGGCGTCTCGCGCGGCACGAGCACGAGCGGCCGGCGCTCCTTCAGCATGACGTCGGCGGCGCGCTCGATCAGGTTGTCGGCCAGCCCGCAGGCGATGGCACCCAGGGTGCCCATGGTGCACGGGCACACCGCCATCGCATCGCCCGGGTTGCTGCCGGACGCCATCGGGGCGAACCAGTCCTCGCGCGCGAACACCTCCAGCTGCCCCTCGGCTGCGCCGAAGCGCTCGGCAAGCGCGCGGCCCGCCTCGCGCGGCTGAGTGGACAGCACGAGGTCGCATTCCTGCCGCGCGACGATCTGCGCCGCCGCCGAGTAGAGGAGCTGCACTCGCGCCCGCGCCGCGAGGAGGCCCTCGAGCACGCGCAGCCCATAGGGCATGCCCGACGCGCCGGTGAAGGCGAGGGTGACCGTGCGGGTGAAGTCCATCATTCGGCCGGCGAAGCCACCTGCTGGCGATGGCGCACCAGCACCTGGTAGCGGGGCGAGAACGCCTGGGCGAGGCGCTCGGCGAGATAGACGGAGCGGTGCTGGCCACCCGTGCAGCCGATCGCCACAGTGAGGTAATTGCGGCTGTCGCGGGCATAATCGGGCAGCCAGCTCGCGATGAAGTGGTAGATGTCGCCGTACATCCGCTCGACCTCCGGTATCGCCTCGAGAAAGCCGATCACCGCCTCGTCGCGGCCGGTCAGGAGCGCGAGCTCCGGCTCGTAGTGCGGGTTCGGCAGGCAGCGCACGTCGAAGACCAGGTCGGCGTCGAGCGGCACGCCATGCTTGAAGCCGAACGATTCGATGAGGAGCGTGAGCTTCGACGGGTCGACCGACAGGAACTCCGTCGCCCAGGCGCGCAACGCGGTGGCGTGCAGGCCGCTGGTGTCGAAGGTAGTGCCGAGCAGGCGCACGTCGGCGAGCAGGCGCCGCTCATACTCGATCGCCTCCGTGAGCGTGCGCTCGTCGCTGGAGAACGGATGGCGGCGGCGCGTCTCCGAAAAGTGCTTGACCAGCGTATCGACGCTCGAGTCCAGGAACAGGAAGCGCACCTGCCAGCCGGCTTGGCCGAGCGCGGCGATGGCGGTCGCGAGCCCCGGCAGCCCCGGCGCGGTCTTGACGTCCAGCGCAACCGCCACGCGGTCGCGGCCGTTGCCCGCGAGGTACGCCGCCGTGTCGAGCAGCATCGGCGGCGGCAGGTTGTTGATCGCGTAGTAGCCGGAATCCTCGAGCGCGGCCAGTGCGACGTTCTTGCCGGAGCCCGACATGCCGCCGATGAGGATGAGGTCCATGGTCCTTGGGGTTCGCCCGAAGGCGGTGACGGCCGTAGGCCGGCGCGCCTAGCGCGCGGCCGGCACGCTCATCCGCCGTCCTCCATCAGCTGCTGCTGGCGCTCGATGAACTCGCGCGTGCTGTCGATGCCGCGCTGGTTCAGCACGAAGTTGCGCACCGCCGCCTCCACCAGCACCGCCAGGTTGCGGCCCGCGGCCACGGGGATGGTCACCTTGCGTACCGGGATCGCGAGCACTTCCTGGTAGGTGGCGTTCACCTGCAGCCGGTCGAGTTCGCCGAACGCCTCGTTGCTGTGGTCCTCGAGATGCACGATGAGGCGCAGGAGCTTGTGCGGGCGCACGGCGGTTTCGCCGAAGATGGTCCGGATGTTGAGGATCCCGATGCCCCGCACCTCCAGGAAGTCGCGCAGCACGGCGGGGCAGCGGCCTTCGATCGTATCGGGCGAGATGCGGTAGAGCTCGACGATGTCGTCGGCGATGAGCCCATTGCCGCGCGAGATGAGCTCGAGGGCGAGCTCGCTCTTGCCGATCGCGGAAGCGCCGGTGATCAGGACGCCGAGCTCGAGCACGTCCAGGAAAACGCCGTGCAGGGTGGCCGATTCGGCGAGCGTGCGCGACAGGTAGATCCGGAACACGTCGACGATGTGGGGCGAAGGCTGCTGCGAGGTCCACAGCCCGATGTGATGGGTGTTGCACAGCTCGAGCAGGGGGGAAGGCACGGGCTCGCCGTTGGCCACGACGATCGCGACGAGCTCGGTGGTGAACAGCCGCGCAATGAGGCGCTGCAACTCGTCGTCCGGTAGGGCGTGCAGGTAGGCCAGTTCGGCTGCGCCCATCACCTGCACCCGGAAGGGGTGGATCAGGTTCATATGACCGATCTGACCCATCGTCGGCTTGAGCGCGGCTTCGCCGGTCAGGACGCGGTTGCTGCCCTGCCGGCCCGCCAGCCACGTGAGCCCGAGCTTGTCGCGGTTGTCTTCGAACAGCTTCTGGACGCTGACCTGGCGGAGGCCGGCTTCGTTCATGGCATGGCTCGAATGGCGTGGCGAGGGGTCGGGCGGCGCATCAGGTCGCTTCCCAATCGGCGAACACCCGCGCCAGCGCGCCGGGATCGGCCGCCGCGGCGAGCCGCTCGCGAAACGTGCGCTCGGAAAACATTCCCGCGAGCTCGGAGAGGAGCTGCAGGTGGCGATCGGTCGCCTGCTCGGGCACCAGCAGCACGAAAACCTGCGCGACGGGGCGCCCGTCCGGCGCGTCGAAGTCGATGCCGTGCATCAGTCGCGCGAAGCCGCCGATGGCCTCCGGCAGGCCCTTGATGCGGCCATGCGGGATGGCGACGCCCTGGCCCAGGCCCGTCGACCCGAGCTTCTCGCGTGCCACGAGGCTCGCCGTCACGGCGTTGCCCGACAGCCCGGCGCCGCGCTCGAACAGCGCCCCGGCGGCCTCGAACAGGCGTGCTTTCGTGCCGACGTCGAGGTCCAGCACGATGCGGTCGGCCTCGAGCAGCGCGGCGATCTGGTTCATCGGAAGGCGGCGAGCGGCATCCAGAAACGAAAACCGGCGGACTCGATCCCGCCGGAACTCAAAGGGCGCCGCGATTATACGCCGCGGGTCAGCTCGGAAAGTCGGGCGGGATGGCCACCGCGCGGGCGATCGCGGCAGTGTCGATGCGGTGGTCGGTGATCTTTTCCTTGTGCTTCAGCACCTGCCGGTCCAGCTTGTCGGCGAGCATGTCGATGGCCGCGTACATGTCGGGCTCGGTGCTCTCCGCATGGAGGTCCTTGCCGCGCACGTGCAGGGTGGCCTCGACCTTCTGCTCCAGCTTGTCGACGGTGAGCACCACGGCGATGTCGATCACGTGGTCGAAGTGGCGCGTCACTCGGTCGAGCTTGCTCGTCACGTAGTCGCGCAGCGCGGGGGTCACGTCGATGTGATGGCCGGTCAGTTGCAGGTTCATCGGGCTCTCCTCGGGACGGATGGTGCAAGGTCGACGCTGCGGTGGGGGCGGAACGGCGCTAGAGGGCCTTGCGCAGGTTGACTGGCGGAATCTGCAGGGCCTCGCGGTACTTGGCGATGGTGCGCCGCGCGACCAGGATGCCCTGCTCGCCGAGCACGTCGGCGATGCGGCTGTCGGTGAGGGGCGTCTTCGGATCCTCGCCGGCGATGAGCTGCTTGATCAGCGCCCGGATGGCGGTCGCCGACGCGGCGCCGCCGCTGTCCGTGGCAACGTGGCTGCCGAAGAAATACTTCAGCTCGAACGTGCCGCGCGGCGTGAGCATGTATTTCTGCGTGGTCACCCGCGAGATCGTCGACTCGTGCAGCGAAAGCATGTCGGCGATCTCGCGCAGCACCATCGGCCGCATCGCGACCTCGCCGTGCTCGAAGAAGCGCCGCTGCCGCTCGACGATGGCCTGGGCAACCCGCAGGATCGTCTCGAAGCGCTGCTGCACGTTGCGGATCAGCCACTTGGCTTCCTGCAGCTGGGCCGCCAGTTGCTGGTTGGAGCTGTCGCGGTTGCGGGTGAGGATGTCCGCATAGATTCGATTGAGCCGCAGCTTCGGCATGGCAGCTTCGTTCAATGCGGCAACCCACTGGCCCCGCGTCTTGCGTACGACCACGTCGGGAATGACATAGTTCGCCTCCGCCTTGGCGAAGGCCGCGCCCGGGCGAGGAGTCAGCGTGCGGATCAGCTCGCGCACGGCGCGCACGCCGGCGTCGTCGGTATGCAGCAGGCGCTTTAGCTTGGTGAAGTCCCGGTTGGCGAGCAGCGTGAGGTGGCCGTTGACCAGCTTTTGCGCCTCGGCGCGGTAGGGCGTCCCGGCGGGAAGGGCGCGCAGCTGCAGGCCCAGCGACTCGGAGCAGTCGCGCGCGCCCACCCCGGCCGGCTCGAAGCTCTGCACGTACGCCAGCGCGATCGCCAGCTCCTCCGGCTCGATCTCGAGCTCGGCCGGGAACATCTCCGCGATCTCCTCCAGCGTGGAGGTGAGATACCCGTCGTCGTCGAGCGCGTCGATGAGCGCGCTGACGATATGCCGGTCGCGCAGCGGCAGGTTGAGCAGCGCGGCCTGGCCGTTGAGGTGGTCGCGCAGCGTGCTGGTGGCCACCTGCTGCGGAAAGAACTCGTCGTCGTCGTTGCCCGCGCTGCCGCCCCAGTCGCCGTCGCCGCCGCTGCCGTAATCGGTGAAGTCGGCGACCTCCGGTGTTTCGTCGCGCGCCGGCGCGCTTTCGGTGCGCTCGCTGCTGCTGCCGGCTTCGGAGGCGCTCGCCGGATCGGCGGCGTCGACCGCGCGGCCCGGGCCCGCCAGCGTGACCTCGCCGGGCGTGCTCTCGTCTGTCTCCTCGCGCTCGAGCAGGGGGTTTTCCTGCAGGATGCGCTCGACCTCCGCGTTCAGCTCCAGCGTCGACAGCTGCAGCAGCCGGATCGACTGCTGGAGCTGGGGCGTGAGCGTGAGGTGCTGGGAGAGCTTGAGTTGGAGCGTCTGCTTCACGGGATCGAAACGGGCCAAGCGTCGAGCTGGGATCCCGCCGCCGCGCGCATCCTGGCCAGGCGGATATCGCGCATCAGTTGCGAGCAGGGAGGGAGGCAAGTCCGATGGTGCCGGGACTTGGGGCAGACCGCAATGACCATCGGGGCGCCGCGCGGAGACGGCGACGCCGCGCGGCGCCCGCGCTACAGCCGGAAATGTTCGCCGAGATAGACCTTGCGAACGGCTTCATTATAGACGATCTCACCCGGCGCTCCCGACGCGAGCACGCGGCCTTCGTTGATGATGTAGGCGCGATCGCAGATGCCGAGGGTCTCCCGCACGTTGTGATCGGTGATCAATACCCCGATGCCGCGCTCCTTGAGAAAACCGATGATCTTCTGGATGTCGAGAACCGCGATGGGATCGACGCCCGCGAACGGCTCGTCGAGCAGGATGAAGCGCGGCCGGGTCGCGAGCGCGCGGGCGATCTCGACGCGCCGCCGCTCGCCGCCGGACAACGATACCGCGGGGGCGTCGGCAAGATGCGAGATCGACAGGTCCTCGAGCAGCGCATCGAGGCGGTTCGCCAGCGCATCGGCGTCGAGCGACTGCAGCTCGAGGATCGCGCGGACGTTCTGCGCGACAGTCAGCTTGCGGAAGATGGACGCTTCCTGCGGGAGGTAGGACAGGCCGCGGCGCGCGCGGCGGTGGATCGGCATATGCGACAGGTCCTCGCCGTCGAGCTCGATCGACCCGCCGTCCATCGGCACGAGGCCGACGATCATGTAGAAGCAGGTCGTCTTGCCGGCGCCGTTCGGTCCGAGCAGGCCCACCACCTCGCCGCTCGCCACCTCTAGCGAGACGTCCCCGACCACCTTGCGCGTCTTGTAGCGCTTCCGCAGATGCTTGGCGGAGAGCTGGCTGACGGCCGTCATGCGAACCGCGGCGTCACTGCTTGAGCGCGCTGTCCGGCGTGAGGGCGAGGGGGGGCGCGGCTTTCGCGGGAGGAGTGCCCTTGGCGAACGGCGTGGCCGGCGCCGCGGCCCCGCCGGGTGCGGGCTTCGCCGGCCCGGGCAGCGCGTCGCCGCGCGGCTGGAACGTGCCGCGGACGCGTGACCCCGGTCCCTCGGGGGCGCCGGGCTGGTCGGGGCGACCCTCGGCCTTGTAGGCGCCCGTGCTCGTGTTGTACGAGATGTAGTTGCTGCGAATCTCGTCGACGCCCTGCTTCAGGAGCGCGCGGTCGAACAGCTCGAGCAGCTCCTTCTGGCCGTCGTACACCGCACGCTGCGCGTAGGCCTCGTAGAACTCGTCTGCGCCATCCTTCTTCTGCCGGAACGAGAGCGGATTGCCGAAGACCGTGGCCGAGAGCGAGTTGTTGGCGTTCTGCTTGAAGTCGATGCGATCCGCGCGGATGGTCATCGTGCCCTGCGTGATCACGACGTTGCCCTTGAGCGAGCCGGTGCGCGTCTCGTAGTTAACCCCGCCCGCATCATCGGAGGAGAAGTTGACGGGCTTTTCGCGGTCGGCCTTCTCGCCCCATGCCGCGGGCGCCGCCGCGACGAGCGCTGCAAAGGCGAGCGCGGCGAGCCCGCGCGGCGCTGCGCGCGGATTCATTTGCCGGCCTCGACGCTGGGTTGGAAGGTGCCGGACACGCGCGAATGCAATTTCACCGTCTTGGCCTTGTTGTCGAGCGTGAAGCCCAAGCCGTGGATTATTCCACGCGCCTCCTCGATCGTCACGGCGCGGTCGCTTTCGACCTTGTACTGCTTCGGAATGACGTGCAGGTACTCGGTGGTGAGCGTAACGGGCCCGGCCGGGTTCTGGTTGCCCGGGGCGGGCGCCTCCGCTTCGCGGTGCACCTTGACGTCGCCCTCGAAAAATCCGTTCTCGCGGTCGCCGGTGAGCCGCGCCTTGTCCGAGGTTATGGTGACGCTGGGCCGGCCGGTCTCGGTCAGCAGGAGCTCGGGGGCCGTCACGACCGCGCTGTCGTCGTCGGGATAATGATCGGCGCGCCTGGCGGCCAGCTTCTCGCGCGCCTGTCCATTGGCGTCGAACGTGATGGCGCGGAAGTTCTCGAGGAACACGTCGGGGTCGTGGCGCGCGGAGCCGTCGCGGCGGTCGGGCGGTCCCTGCACCTGCGCGTCGAGCCAGTACGTAAGCGCGGCCAGTGCGCCCAGCATCAGCACCGGCGACCAGGCGACCAGGCGATCGAGCAGGGCACGCGTGCCGGGCACGGTCAGTCCGCGCTCGCGTGCGACGAGCCGATCCGCGGCGCCGCCGCCGGCGGCTCGAGGGGGCCTTGCGCCGCGAGCAGGAGCTCGGCCAGCTCGCGCACGGCCCCCCGGCCGCCCTCGCGCGAGGTCACGAGGTGCGCCACGGCGCGCACGGCCGCCGGCGCATGCGGAACCGTCACGGCGAGCCCGCACGCGGCCATGACCGGCGCGTCGGGCAGGTCATCGCCGATGTGCGCGCATTCCTCCGGCGCGATGCCGAGCCGCTCCCGCAGGGCCGTCCACGACGCGAGCTTGTCGGAAGCATCGAGGATCACGTGTGGCACGTGGAGCTGGCGAGCGCGGTGCGCGACGGCGGGCGCCGCGCTGCCGGTGATCCACGCCACAATCACGCCGGCCCGTGCGAGCAGGTGGAGCCCGACGCCGTCGAGCGCCGAGAACGCCTTGGACTCGCGTCCGTCGTCGTCGACATAGATGCGTCCGTCGGTGAGCACCCCATCGACGTCGCAGCTCAGGAGGCGGATGCGGCGCGCTCGCGCGAGGACTTCCGGCGTCATCGTCTCGACGGCTAGATGACGCGGGCGCGAAAGAGGTCGTGCAGGTGCAGCGCGCCGAGCAGCATGCGGCGCGCATCCACCACCAGCAGTTGCGACACCTTCGGCGTCGTCTCCATCGCCGCCACGCAGTCGATGGCGAGCCGGTCGGGCGCGATGGTGCGCGGCGTGCGCGTCATCAACTCGGCGACGGTCGCGGCATGCAGGTCGCGGATGCGCTCGATGCAGCGCCGCAGGTCGCCGTCGGTGAAGATGCCGGCCACCATGCCGTCGTGGCCCACCACGGCCGTCATGCCCATGCCCTTGCCGCTCATCTCGACCACCGCTTCGGCGAGCGTGGCGTCGGAGTCGACCACCGGCAGGGCGGCGCCGGTACGCATGACATCGGCGACGCGGGTCAGCAGCCGCCGCCCGAGCGCGCCGCCCGGGTGGGCGCGGGCGAAGTCCTCGGTGGAGAAGCCGCGCGCGTCGAGCAGCGCGAGCGCGAGCGCGTCGCCGAGCGCGAGCGCTGCGGTGGTGCTGGCGGTCGGCGCGAGCCCGAGCGGACCGGCCTCCGCGTCGACGCCCGCATCGAGATGCACGTCGGCCGCCTGGCCGAGCGAGCTCCGCGCGTTACCCGTGATCGCGATCACCCGCACGCCGTGGCGCTTGAGATGGGGCGTGAGGAGGATGAGCTCGTCGGTCTCGCCCGAATGCGACAGCATCACGACAACGTCGTCGGGCGCGATCATGCCGAGGTCGCCGTGGCTGGCTTCGGCCGCATGCACGAAGAAGGCCGGCGTGCCGGTGGACGCGAGCGTGGCGGCAAGCTTGCGGCCCACGTGGCCCGACTTGCCGATACCGGTAACGACGATGCGGCCGGTGCAGCACAGGAGCTGGTCGAGGGCGCGGACGAAGTCGTCGCCGAGCCGTTGCTCGAGCGCCAGGATCGCCTCGGCCTCGGTGCGCAGCACTTCACCGGCCACCCGCAGCGCGCGGCCCGCGTCGACGCGCGCTGCGCCGCCGTGCGCGTCGTGCTCGGGATTTGCCTGCAATATCATGGGGACGCAAGTATACGCGTCGCTCCCGGGTCGCCATGCTAACGTGGCCGCGCCTCGAAACGACTTGCGCAGGCCCCGATGCCGCAGTCGCTGCAGCTCGTGCTCGTCCTTCTAGCGACCGCCGTGGTGGTGGTCGTGGTCTGCCGCCTCGCGCGGCTGCCGCCGATCCTGGGCTACCTGCTGGTCGGCATCGCGGTCGGACCGCACGCGCTCGGCTGGATTCCGGACCACGCCGACGTCCGCTACCTCGGCGAATTCGGGGTCGTGTTCCTGATGTTCTCGATCGGCCTGGAGTTCAGCCTGCCGCAGCTTCGCGCGATGCGACGCACCGTGTTCGGGCTGGGGCTCGCCCAGGTGGCCGCCACCACGCTCGGCGCCACCGTCGTGATGCAGCTGCTCGGGTACGGATGGCAGACCGGGCTCGCGCTTGGCGGGGCGCTGGCGATGAGCTCGACGGCCATCGTCTCGAAGATGCTCGCCGAGCGCATGGAGCTCGGCACACCGCACGGCCGCGACGTGATGGGAGTGCTGCTGTTCCAGGACCTCGCGGTCGTCGCGTTCCTCATTGTCATCCCCGCGCTGGCGCGGCCGGGCGCGGAGCTCGCCGATGCCTTGATGATCGCGCTGCTCAAGGCCGCGGTTGCGCTCCTCGTCATCCTCGTGCTCGGCCAGCGCCCGATGCGCGCGTGGTTCCATCTCGTCGCGCGACTGCGCTCCTCCGAGCTGTTCGTGCTCAACGTGCTGCTGGTGACCCTGGGGTTGGCGGCGTTCACTGAGATCGCCGGCCTGTCGTTCGCGCTCGGCGCGTTCCTGGCCGGCATGCTGATCGCCGAGACCGAGTTCCGCTATCAGGTGGAGGAGGACATCGCGCCGTTCCGCGACGTGCTGCTTGGCCTGTTCTTCATCACGATCGGCATGGCGCTCGACCTGCGCGTGGTTGGGCAGCAGCTCGGCTGGGTGCTGGCGCTGCTGCTGGTGCCGGTGGGAGCGAAGCTCCTGCTGGTGGTGCTGTTGGCGCGCGCGTTCCGCGCCCCGCTCGGCACCGCGCTGCGCACCGGGTTCTACGTGGCCCAGGCGGGCGAGTTCGCGCTCGTACTGCTGTCGCTGGCGGGCGCCAACGGCCTCGTGCCGCCCGCGCTTGCGCAGCCGGTGCTCGCGGCCATGATCCTGTCGATGCTCGCCGCGCCGCTGGTGATCCATTTCGCGGAGCCGCTCGTGCGCAGGCTCACGGCCAACGACTGGCTCGCGCGCGCCGCGCAGCTCACCGCGATCGCCGCGCGCACCATGGGCCGGCAGGACCACCTGATCGTGTGCGGCTACGGCCGCAGCGGTCAGAACCTCGTGCGGCTCCTCGACCGGGTCGACATCACGTACGTCGCGCTGGACTCGGACCCGCAGCGCGTGCGCGAAGCCGCGGGCGACGGCGGGAGCGTGGTCTACGGCGATGCAACGCGCCGCGAGGCGCTCGTGAGCGCGGGGCTCGCGAAGGCGCGCGCGCTCGCGATCACGTTCGCGGACACGGCCGCCGCGCTGAAGATCCTGCACCATGTCCAGCAGATGCGGCCGGAGCTGCCGGTGATCGTGCGCACGCTCGACGACAGCGAGATCGACAAGCTGATGGCGGCGGGCGCTACCGAGGTCGTGCCCGAGGTCCTCGAAGGCAGCCTCATGCTCGCCTCGCATTCGCTCCTGGTGCTGGGTGTGCCGCTCAACCGCGTGCTCCTGAACATCCGCGCGATCCGGGAGGAGCGCTACAGCCTGTTCCGGGGCTTCTTCCACGGCGCCACCGACGTCGAGGCGACCGACGACGACCAGCCGCGCCTCCATACGGTGCTGCTCGGCGACCGCGCGAAGGCGGTGGGCCGCACGCTCCACGACCTCGACCTTGCGAAGCTGGTCGAGGTCACCGGGGTGCGCCGCCGCGGTACCCGCTCCGTGCACCCGCCCGCCGAGTGGCGCTTCGAGGTGGGCGATGCGGTGGTGCTCCTTGGGCTCGCCCGCAACATCGCCCGGGCCGAGGACCGGCTGCTCAAGGGCTAGCGCAAAGCGGGATCGCCGCCGACGCGGCTGCGAGGTTACGGCGTCCGCCGCGCCGCGCCCCGTGCCGTATCGAAGCGCGCTCAGGTGGCCGCGCACCCTGCGCAGGTACAATCGACGGTCCGATCCTTCGCGCTGTTCGCCGTGCCCGACTCCCTTCCGGCCGTCCCGACCTGTCCCACCGAAATCGCCGTGTCGATGCACGGGGTCAAGTTTGGCTACGACCGGCGCCGGCCGATCCTCAAGGGCATCGACATGACGATCCCACGCGGCAAGGTGGTGGCGATCATGGGCAACTCGGGGTCGGGGAAGACCACCATCCTGCGGCTCATCGGCGGCCAGCTCCGTCCGCAGAGCGGCGCCATCACGGTCGCCGGGCGCGAGGTGCCGAAGCTCACGCGCGACGAGTTGTTCGCGATGCGCCGGCGGGTCGGCATGCTGTTCCAGTTCGGCGCCCTGTTCACCGACATGAATGTCTTCGAGAATGTCGCGTTCCCGCTGCGCGAACACACGGATCTGCCCGACGCGCTCGTGCGCGACATGGTGCTGATGAAGCTCAACGCCGTCGGCCTGCGGGGTGCCGCTCGGCTGCGACCCTCCGAGCTCTCTGGCGGCATGGCGCGGCGGGTGGCGCTCGCGCGCGCCATCGCCCTCGACCCCATGCTGGTGATGTACGACGAGCCGTTCGCCGGGCTCGACCCGATCTCGCTCGGCGTGGTGGGCCAGCTCATCCGCAAGCTCAACGACGCCCTCGGCATCACGTCGGTGGTCGTCACGCATGACATCTACGAGTCGCTGAAAATCGTCGACTACATCTATTTCGTCTCCGACGGCCGGGTCGTCGCCGCCGGCACGCCCGAGGAAGTTCGCGCTTCGGACGAGGCGTTCGTGCGCCAGTTCGTCGACGGCGCGCCCGATGGCCCGGTGCCATTCCACTATCCTGCGCCCGGCATCGCCGAGGAATTCGCCCGTGGCGCTTGAGTCGCTCGCCTACGGACTGCGGCGGGTGGGGCGGGGCACGCTCAATTCCATCACGCGGCTAGGGTTCGCCAGCCGGTTTTTCGTGGCGGTGGTGCGCAACTCGCCGGCCGCGTTCCGGCGCCTGCAGCTCACGCTGCGCGAGATTTATTTCGCGGGCGTCCTGTCCCTCACGATCATCCTGGTGTCGGGACTGTTCATCGGCATGGTCCTGGCACTGCAGGGCTACGAGGCGCTGACCCGTTACGGCGCCGACGAGTCGCTTGGAATCCTGGTGGCGCTCTCGCTGGTCCGGGAACTCGGGCCGGTGGTCGCCGGTCTGCTGTTCGCAAGCCGTGCCGGCAGCGCGATCACGGCGGAAATCGGGCTCATGAAGACCACCGAGCAGCTTTCGGCAATGGAAATGATGGCCGTGGATCCGCTCGCGCGCGTCGTCGCGCCGCGTTTCTGGGGCGGGATCATCTCCATGCCGATCCTGACGGCCCTGTTCTCCACGATGGGAATCTTCGGCGCCTATCTCGTCGGCGTGAAGCTGCTCGGCATCGACTCCGGCGCGTTCTGGGGCAACATGCAGTCGGCGGTCGACTTCCGCCGCGACATCGTCAACGGCATCATCAAGAGCGTGGTCTTCGGCTTCGCGGTGAGCCTCATCGCGGTTTTCGAAGGCTACGACGCCCTGCCGACCGCCGAGGGCGTGTCGACCGCCACCACCCGCACGGTCGTCACGAGCTCGCTCGCGATCCTCGGGCTGGATTTCGTCCTGACCGTCTTCATGTTCCGTGGCATAGGCGTATGAACTTCAAACAGCAACCGGATCGTCCCGCATGAACCGCGCCGGCATCGACCTGTGGGTCGGCATCTTCGTCCTGGTCGGCATCTGCGCGGTCGGGTTCCTCTCGCTGCGCGTGGGCAACCTGCTCACCGCCAACAACGCGCCCGGCTATCACCTCGAAGCCGCCTTCGACAACATCGGCGGGCTCAAGCTGCGCGCGCCGGTCAAGGCCGCCGGGGTCGTGGTCGGCCGCGTCGACGCCATCAAGCTCGACCCGAAAACCTATCAGGCGGTGGTATCGATGCGCATCGAGCAGGGCTACCAGTTCAGCCGCGACACCATCGCGTCCATCCTCACCTCGGGCTTGCTGGGCGAGGTGTACGTCGGCATCGACAGCGGCGGCGACACGCAGTCGCTCGTCGACGGCACGCGCATCGCCAAGACGCAGTCCGCCGTCGTCCTCGAGAAGCTGATCGGCCAGTTCCTTTTCGACAAGGCCGCCGCCGGGAGTGCCAAATGACCAGGATTCCGTTGCGGGTCGCCACGCTGGCGGCAGGGGTCCTGCTGTCCGGCTGCGCGGCCGTCGCTTCGAAGGACGATCCGTTCGAGCCCTTCAACCGCGCGATGTACGACGTGCACCAGGTCGTCGACGGCAAGGTGGTCAAGCCGATCGCGCAGGCGTACGTCGACTACACGCCCAAGATCATCCAGCGCGGAGTCATGAATTTCTTCGGCAATTTCGACGATGTCGTCTCCGTGTTCAATGATTTCCTGCAGGGCAAGCTTGACAAGGCCGGCAACGACATGGGCCGCGTGATGATCAACTCGTTTTTCGGCATCGGCGGCCTGATCGACATTGCCTCGGACGCCGGGATCGAGAAGGGCAACGAGGACTTCGGGCAGACCTTCGGCTTCTGGGGCATCCCGCAGGGACCGTATGTGTTCGTGCCGGTGCTCGGGCCCACGACGGTGCGCGACGGCACCGGCCTCGTGGTCCGCGCCTATGCCAGCCCGCTCAGCTACGTCATCACCGACGTGCCGGTCCGCAACATCTTCTACGCGGTCGGCTTCGTCGACGCGCGGGCGCAGGCGCTGCAGGCGGAGTCGTTCGTCGACCAGGCAGCGCTCGACCGCTACACGTTCATCCGCCGCGCGTACCTGCAGCGGCGGGAATACCTGGTGCGCGATGGACAGCCCGCGCCCGAAAAGGAGGAACCCTGATCATGCGTTGCGCCTTATCCGCCGTTCCGCTTCGCGTCGTGCGCGCCCCGCTCGTTGCCCTCGCGCTGCTCCTCGGCGCGGCCGGCGTCCATGCGCAGGACGCACCCGATGCGCTGGTCAAGCGCGTTTCCGAGGAGGTGCTGCAGATCGTCAAGACCGATCCGAAGGTGCAGGCGGGCGATCGCGATCGCATCCGCGACGTGATCGACAGCAAGCTCGCGCCGCATTTCGACTTCGAGCGCATGACCTCCCTCGCGGTGGGCCGCGCGTGGCGCACCGCCACCCCTGAGCAGCAGAAGCAGCTCACCGACCAGTTCCGCACGCTGCTGTCGCGCACCTATTCCAACGCGTTCGTGCAATACCGCGACCAGCAGATCGTGTACAAGCCGCTGCGCATCGATGCGGCCGCCAGCGAGGCCACCGTGCGCACCGAGATCGTCCGCTCCGGCGGCGCGCCGGTCCAGATCGATTACTCCATGGCGAAAAAGGGCAGCGAGTGGAAGGCCTACGACGTGATCGTCGGCGGCGTCTCCCTCGTCACCAACTACCGCGACGAGTTCGGCCAGCAGGTGCAGGCGGGCGGCGTCGACGGCCTGGTGAAGGCGCTGACCGCCAAGAACGCGGGGCCGCCGCCTCCGCCCGTCAAGTGACCGAGCCCTGCGAGGCCGGACCGGCCTCCGGGGCCTTCTCGGTATCCGGGGAGAGCTGGCGCTACACGGGCGCGCTGACCCTCGAGAATGCCGCCGCGGTGATGAGCGCCGCTGACGCGCTCGCACTGCCCGCCGACGGACGCGTGGACTTCACGGAGCTCGGGCCGGCCGACTCCGCCGCGCTGGCGGTGATCATGGCCCTGCGCCGCCGTGCGCTCCACGAGGGCCGCGCCCTGCACGTCGAAGGGCTGCCCCCAGGGCTCGCGTCGCTGGCGATCGTTTACGGCGTCGAGGACCTCGCGCGCGGGACCGCGTAGCCCGCGCGGCGGCCGCCACGCGTCCGGCTCGCCACGGCTCATCCGCGCGCACGCAATCCGATGCCATGACTGCCGCCGTCGAGGTCGACGACGTCGCGCGCCGCTTCGGCACCGTCGACGCGCTTGCGGGCGTCAGCCTGCGCGTCGAGCCAGGCGAGTTTTTCGGGTTGCTCGGGCCCAATGGCGCCGGCAAGACGACCCTCATCTCGATCCTCGCAGGACTGACCCGCGCCGACCGCGGCACGGCCCGCATCCTCGGCCACGATGTGGCCCGGGATTATCGCGCGGCGCGCCGCGCGCTCGGCGTGGTGCCGCAGGAGCTGGTGTTCGATCCCTTCTTCACCGTCCGCGAGACGCTGCGGATCCAGTCGGGCTACTTCGGCCTGCGCGACAACGATGCCTGGATCGACGAGGTGCTGCATCATCTCGATCTTACCGGCAAGGCGGACGCCAACATGCGGGCGCTTTCGGGCGGAATGAAGCGCCGCGTGCTGGTGGGGCAGGCGCTGGTCCACAAGCCGCCCGTGATCGTGCTGGACGAGCCCACCGCCGGGGTGGACGTCGAGCTCCGCCAGACGCTCTGGGGCTTCATTCGCAAGCTCAATCGCGACGGCCACACGATCATCCTGACCACGCACTACCTCGAGGAGGCCGAGGCGCTGTGCGGGCGCATCGCCATGCTCAAGGCCGGGCGCGTCGTGGCCCTCGACACCACGCGCAACCTGCTCGCCCGCTTCGCGGGCCTGACCGTCCGGCTGGTCGCGCGCGACCTCCCGCACGCCTGGCGGGAGCGCGTCCTGCGCGAGGAAGGCGGGGCCCGCTATATCGGCCTTGCCACTTACGCCGAGCTCGAGCGGCTGCTGGCTGACCTGCGCGAGGCTGCCATCCCCATCGACGAGCTGGCGTTGGCGGAGACGGATCTCGAGCAGGTGTTCCTGCGCATCATGGCCGGCCCCGACGAGCCGGACGTCGCGCGCCCCGCCCCGCTGCTTCCCGAAACGCTGTCCCCGCCGTGAGCGTACGCGGCCACGGCTGGCTCACGCTGCTCCACAAGGAGCTGCTGCGCTTCTGGAAGGTGAGCTTCCAGACGATCGCGGCGCCGATTCTCACGGCCCTTCTCTACCTGCTGATCTTCTCGCACGTGCTCGAAGCGCACGTCGCGGTGTTCGACGGGCGCGTGCGCTACAGCGCCTTCCTCGTGCCGGGCCTCGTGATGATGTCGGTGCTGCAGAACAGCTTCGCCAATGCATCCTCGTCGCTGACGCAATCGAAGATCACCGGCAACCTGATCTTCGTCCTGGTGACCCCGCTCGCGCCGGTCGAGCTGTTCGCAGCCTACGTGCTCGGCGCCATGGTGCGCGGACTGGTCGTGGGCCTGGGGGTGTTCGCCGTCACGCTCGCCATGGTACCGACGCTGCTGCCGCTGCCGCATCCGCTGGTCGCGCTCGGGTTCGCCCTGCTCGGCAGCGCGATCCTGGCCACGCTCGGACTCATCGCCGGCATCTCCGCCGACAAGTTCGACCAGCTCGCCGCGTTCCAGAACTTCATCATCGTTCCCTTGACGTTCCTGTCGGGCGTGTTCTACTCGATCCATACGCTCCCGCCTTTCTGGCAGGCGCTGTCGCATTTCAACCCGTTCTTTTATATGATCGACGGCTTCCGCTACGGCTTCTTCGGCCTGTCCGACGTGCCCCCGCAGCACAGCTTCGCCGTGGTGGGCGCCTGCGCTGCGGCCCTCGCCGTGCTGGCGCTGGCGCTGCTCGAACGCGGCTGGAAGCTCCGTCATTGAGGATCGCACCGTGGTGACCCCCGATTCCATTCGCGTGTCCATCGCCGCCGGCCTCGCCTGCGAGCATCTCACCGTGCGCGGCGACGGCCAGCATTTCGAGGCGACGATCGTCTCGGCCGACTTCGACGGACTGTCGCGCATCAAGCGCCACCAGCGCGTGTACGCCGCGCTCGGCGATCGCATGCGCGAGGAGGTCCACGCCCTGTCGATGACCACGCTCACTCCCGCCGAGTGGTCGGCGCGCGGCTGACGGCGCGCGCATGGACAAGCTGCTGATCGAAGGCGGCGCACCGTTACGGGGCGAAGTGCGCGTCTCGGGTGCCAAGAACGCCGCGTTGCCGATCTTGTGCGCTGCGCTGCTGTGCGAAGAGCCGCTGACACTCACCAACGTACCGCGCCTGAACGACGTTCGAACGATGCAGTCGCTGCTGGCGCAGATGGGCGTGCGCATCGACGACGGCACGCCGGGCACGCTGGTGCTGGACGCCGCGCGTATCGACTGGCCGCTTGCGCCCTATGAGCTCGTGAGAACCATGCGCGCTTCCATCCTGGCGCTCGGCCCGCTGGTCGCGCGCACCGGCGAGGCGCGCGTCTCGCTCCCGGGCGGATGCGCGATCGGCCTGCGTCCAGTCGACCAGCACGTCAAGGGCCTGCAGGCGATGGGCGCGGAGATCGATCTCACCCATGGCTATATCAATGCGCGGGGCAAGCGGCTCTCCGGCGTTCGCTTCGGCTTCGACGTGGTCACGGTTACCGGCACCGAGAACCTGATGATGGCCGCGACGCTCGCGGACGGAGTGACCAGCCTCGAGAACGCCGCACGCGAGCCCGAGATCGTGGACCTCGCGGATTGCCTCAACGCGATGGGGGCGCGCATCTCGGGCGCGGGCACGGGCTGCATCACGATCGAGGGTGTCGACCGGTTGCATGGTGCGCAGCATGCGGTGATGCCGGACCGGATCGAGACGGGCACCTTCCTGGCCGCCGCGGCGGCCAGTGGCGGCGATGTCGCCGTCACGGGCACGGATCCGCCGTCGCTGGGGGCGGTGATCGACAAGCTGCGCGAAGCCAACGTCGACGTGACCACCGAGCGCGACGTGATTCGCGTGCGCCGCAACGGCCCGTTGCGCGCGGCCAACGTGCGCACGGCGCCGTTCCCGGCGTTTCCCACCGACATGCAGGCGCAGTTCATGGCGCTCGCCACGCGCGCCGATGGCGCCTCGGTGATCACCGAGACGATTTTCGAGAACCGCATGATGCACGTTCAGGAGCTCGTGCGCCTCGGTGCCGACATCGAGGTCGAAGGCAACAGCGCGATTGTCCGCGGCGTCGCGAAGCTCACCGGCGCCAACGTGATGGCCACCGACCTGCGTGCGTCCGCGTGCCTCGTCATCGCGGGACTGGTCGCCGAAGGCGCGACGACGATCGACCGCATCTACCATCTCGATCGCGGGTATGAGCGGATCGAGGAGAAGCTGTCCGGTCTCGGCGCGCGGATCCGCCGGCTCACGTGAGCACGCCGGACATCTCGGCGGCCGAGCTGCGCGACGCGCCGCTCGGCCGCGCGACGCCTCACCCGGACCGATACGCGCCGGCGCTCCTGTACGCGCTGCCGCGGGCCCCGCAGCGTGCGGCGCTCGGCATCGGGACGGACCCGCCGTTCGAAGGCGCCGATATCTGGACCGCTTACGACCTGACCTGGGTGGACGCGCGCGGCCGCCCGCAGGTGGCCATTGCGACGGTGGCCATCGACGCTCGCTCGCCGGCGATCATCGAATCCAAATCGATGAAGCTGTACTTCGGGTCGCTTGCGCAGACGCGTTTCGACGGGCGGCTCGACGTCGCCGCGGTGCTCACGCGCGACCTCTCGGCTGCCACGGGCGCAGCGGTGCGCGTGACGCTCGACGGGCCCGCCCGGTTCCGCGCAGCGTCGCTCGCCGAGCTCACCGGGACCGATCTCGACGCGCTCGATGTCGATTGCTCCGCCTACGATGTCGACGCCGGATTGCTGACGGCTGGCGCCGGCACGACGGCGGAGGTGCTGCGCACCGATCTGTTTCGCTCGATCTGTCCGGTCACCGGCCAGCCCGACCTGGGGTCGATGCAGATCGCGTACGAGGGGCCGCCGCTCGACCGCGCCGCGCTGCTTCGCTACCTCGTATCCTATCGGGACCACACGGGCTTCCACGAGCATTGCGTGGAGCGCATCTTCATGGATATCAGGACGCGCTGCGCTCCCGCGCGGCTGACCGTGTATGCGCGATTCAACCGGCGCGGCGGACTCGACATCAACCCGTTTCGCACCGATGCCGGGCTGCCCGTGCCGGCCAACGTGCGGACCGCCCGCCAATAGCGATGACACCCGTTCGCACCGCGGTGCGCGGCGGGCTGCTGACGTTCGCCGGCGACCCCTTCTGCAACGGTCCCGATGCCGTGCGCTACGAGTCCGATGCGGTCGTGGTGATGGCGAACGGCTTGGTCGAGGATTGCGGACCGGCGAGCGCCGTGCTCGCGCGCCTGCCGCCGCGCACGCCGGTCACCGTATATGCGAACGCGCTCATCAGCGCGGGCTTCGTCGACGCGCATGTGCACTATCCGCAGCTGTCGGTGATCGGCGCAGGCGGCGTGCCGCTGTTGGACTGGCTCGAGCGGCACACGTTTCCCGCCGAGGCGCGCTATGCGGACGCCGCGCATGCGCGCGAGGCGGCCGCGCGCTATTTCGACGAGGCGCTGCGCAACGGCACCACCACTTCTGCGGTATGGGGCACCGTTCACCCGGTGTCGGTCGACGTGCTGTTCGAGGCGGCGCTCGCGCGTGGCCTTCGCACGATCGCCGGGAAGGTGCTGATGGATCGGCACGGCCCGGCCGGGCTCCTCGATACCGTCACGCAGGGCTATGACGACTCCAAGGCGCTGATCGATCGCTGGACCGGGCAGGGACGGCTGGGCTACGCGATCACGCCCCGCTTTGCCGTCAGCTCGTCGCCTGCGCAGCTCGACGCAGCCGCGCAACTGTGGCGCGAGCGGCCCGGCACCTGGCTGCAGTCGCACGTCGCGGAGAACGTCGCCGAGCTGGACTTGATCCGCGCGCTTTTCCCCGAGCGCGCCAGCTACGTGGATGTCTACGCGCATCACGGGATGCTCGGCCCGCGTGCGATCTATGCGCACGGCATCCACCTCGACGAGACCGAGTGGCGCACCCTTCACGAGACGGGAACGGCGATTGCGCATTGTCCGACGTCCAACAATTTTCTCGGCAGTGGCAGGTTCGATTTGCGCGCCGCCCGGGATCCGCCGCGGCCGGTGCCGGTCGCCCTGGGCACCGACGTCGGCGGCGGGACCAGCCTGTCGATGCTGCGCACGATGCAGGCGGCATGCGAGGTCGCGCAGATGCGCGGCCACCCGCTGCCGCCGTCGCACGCGTGGTGGCTCGCGACCGGCGGAGGCGCCGCGGCGCTCGGATTGGACGACGTCATCGGAACCGTTGCGCCGGGCCGCGAGGCGGACCTGGTCGTTCTCGATCTGGCATCGACGCCCCTGATCGAGTACCGGATGCGCGGGGTCGACACCCTGGAAGAAATGCTCGGGGTGCAGCTGGCGTTGGGGGATGACCGCGCGGTTCGGGCGACGTACGTCGGGGGAAGGGTGGGGCATGATCGGGAGCGGTAGGTGCCGAATGCCCGGAACGCCGCAGCCCGACGTCGGATCAACGGCCACAGCCTCTTCATCACCCCAACGCAACGCCTCCGGTAGAATACCCGGCCCGCGTTCTCAGTATCGCGCGTGACCGCTCTCAGCATCGCCCTCTCCAAGGGCCGTATCCTCGATGAAACTCTGCCGCTGCTGGCAGCGGCCGGCATCGTGCCGCTCGAGCATCCGGACGCGTCGCGCAAGCTGATCCTGCCCACCGGCCGCAGCGACGTGTCTTTGGTCGTATTGCGCGCCACCGATGTGCCTACGTATGTTCGCTACGGCGCAGCGGATCTCGGCGTCGTGGGTAAGGACGTGCTGCTCGAAGCCGGGGGTGAAGGACTCTACCTGCCGCTCGACCTGCGGATCGGGCGTTGCAGGCTCGTCGTGGCAACCCGACGGGGCTACGATTGGGCGGGGCTCGTGCAACGGGGTGCACGCGTGCGGGTCGCCACCAAATACTTGCAGGTGGCGCGCGAGCACTTTGCTGCGAAAGGCATGCACGTCGACCTGATAAAGCTGTACGGGTCCATGGAGCTTGCCCCCCTTGCCGGGCTCGCCGACGCCATCGTCGATCTCGTCTCCACTGGCAACACCCTGCGGGCCAACGACCTGGTGGTGGTGGAGGAGATCATGCCGATCAGCGCCCGCCTGATCGTCAACCCCGGTGCGCTGAAGCTCAAGCGCGATGTCGTCAAGCCGTTGCTCGACGCGCTGTCGACCGCGGTCGCCGCGCAGGCGGAGCCGGCGTGAATGCGACGCTGCCGCTGCTCGAGCTAAGACGACTGGATGCGGCGGCCCCGGATTTCGACGCTGCTCTCGGCCGGCTGATCGCGTTCGAGGCAGGCCAGGACCCGTCGGTCGATGCGGTTGTCGCTGACATCATCGCCGACGTACGCGCACGCGGCGACGCCGCCGTGCTCGAGTGCACGCGCCGCTTCGACGGCATCGATGCGGCCTCGATGGCGGACCTGGTAATTACCACCGACGACATGGCGAGCGCGTTCGAAGCGCTGCCAACCGCGCAGCGTGACGCCCTCGAAGTGGCGGCGATGCGCATTCGCGCCTTCCACGAGAAGCAGAAGGCGGTGGGCTGGAGCTACCGCGAAGCCGACGGCACCGAGATCGGCCAGCGTGTCACGCCTCTGGATCGCGTCGGGATCTACGTGCCGGGTGGCAAGGCAGCGTACCCGTCGTCAGTGCTGATGAATGCGTTGCCGGCGGCGGTTGCCGGCGTTGGCGAGACCGTCATGGTCGTGCCGACGCCAAACGGGCTTCGCAATCCCCTCGTGCTCGCGGCCGCGCACGTAGCGGGCGTTGGCAAGGCGTTCACGATCGGCGGCGCGCAGGCGATCGCCGCCCTCGCCTTTGGCACGGAGACCGTCGCGCCGGTCGACAAGATCTGCGGCCCCGGCAATGCCTATGTCGCGGCGGCCAAGCGCCGGGTCTTCGGCGCGGTGGGCATCGACATGGTCGCCGGCGCGTCGGAGATACTGGTCATCGCCGATGCGACGGCCAATCCCGACTGGGTGGCGCTCGACCTGTTCGCGCAGGCCGAGCACGACGAGCTCGCGCAAGCGATTTTGCTCACCCCCGATGCCGGCCTGCTCGAGCGCGTGGCCGCGAGCGCACGACGCCTCCTGGCCACCATGCCGCGCGCTCCCATCATTGCCGCAGCGCTCGCCCGACGGGGCGCCTTGATCCTGGTGCGCGATCTCGCCGAAGCGTGCTCCATTGCCAACCGCATCGCCCCGGAGCATCTCGAGCTGGCGGTGGCGGATGCCGACGCGCTGCTGCCGTCGCTCCGTCACGCGGGTGCGATCTTCATTGGACACTATGCGTCGGAGGCGCTGGGGGACTACTGCGCCGGGCCGAATCACGTGCTTCCCACGGGGCGCACCGCGCGTTTCTCCTCGCCCCTGGGCGTGTACGATTTCCAGAAGCGCACCAGCATGCTGCGCATCTCGAAGGATGCGGCGCGCACCCTCGGACCCGTGGCCGTCACCCTGGCACGGGGCGAGGGTCTCGACGCCCACGCCCGGTCGGCCGCGGCGCGCTTTGAAGACGGACCCAACTGACATGAACGCGCCGGAGCGTGCGCCGTTGCTCGACTCGGTCGCCTCGCGCGTCGCCGCCACGATTCGCGCGGATGTTCGGGCGCTGTCGGCGTACCCGGTTGCCAAGGCGGTCGGTCTTGTCAAGCTCGACGCCATGGAGAGCCCTTACGGCGTGCCGCCTGCACTGCGCGATGCCATCTCCGCCGCGGTGAGCGCAGCGCCGCTCAACCGGTATCCGGACGGCGGCGGCGACGCGGTGAAAGCGTCCCTGCGCCGGACGCTCGGACTCGATCCCGCCGTCGCGCTGATGCTCGGCAACGGCTCCGACGAGCTGATCCAGATCATCACGACGGCCGTCGCGGCGCCGGGTGCGTGCATCGTCGCGCCCGATCCGACGTTCGTGATGTACCGGTTGAACGCCGGCCTCGTCCACGCGCGGTACGTCCCGGTGCCGCTGCGCAGCGATTTCGCCCTAGACGAGGACGCGATGCTCGCCGCAATGACACGCGAGCGGCCCGCACTCGTGTGGCTCGCGTATCCCAACAACCCGACCGGCAATCGTTTCGAGCGTGCGGCCGTCGAGCGGATCGCGCGCGCGGCGCCAGGCCTGGTGGTGGTGGACGAAGCGTATTACGCGTACGCCAGCGATTCGTTCCTGCCGCGAGTGCTCGATCATCCCAATGTCCTCGTGGTCCGGACCGTGTCCAAGATCGGCATGGCCGGGTTGCGGCTGGGCTACGTCGCGGGTCACCCCGAGTGGATCGCGGAGCTCGAGAAAGTGCGGCCGCCCTACAATGTTTCGACGCTTGCGCAGGCCGTTGCGCCAATCCTGCTCGAAGCGGGCGCGGCGCTCGCCGAGCAAGCCCGTGCAATCGTCGGCGAGCGCGAGCGCCTCGTCGCGGCGCTCGCGACGCTCCCCGGGTTCAGGGTATTTGCCACCGAGACCAACTTCGTCCTCGTACGCGTGCCCGATGCCACCAACGAGTTCGCCGCGTTGCGCGCCGGCGGCATATTGGTCAAGAATCTGCACGGGTGGCATCCGCTGCTCGCCAATTGCCTGCGCATCACGGTTGGCTTGCCCGAGGAGAACGACGCCTTGCTGCGCATCCTGAGCGCTCCGCGATGAACGCCCCGCTGCAGGCCGCGCCCCGCCTGGCGGAGGTCGCCCGCGACACGGCCGAGACGCGCATCACGGTTCGGGTGGACCTCGACGGCACCGGACGCACGCGGCTCGCGACCGGCGTGCCCTTTCTCGACCACATGCTCGACCAGGTCGGACGGCACGGCATGCTCGATCTCGACGTCGAGGCGCGGGGCGACCTTTACATCGACGCTCACCATACGGTCGAGGATGTCGGCATCGTGCTGGGCCAGGCGGTCAAGCAGGCGCTCGGCGGCAAGGTTGGCGTGCGCCGCTACGGTCATGCGTACGTGCCGCTGGACGAAGCCTTGTCGCGCGTGGTTATCGACCTGTCGGGCCGTCCCGGCCTCGAGTTCCACGTGCCGTTCACCCGGGGCCTCGTCGGTACCTTCGACGTCGACCTGGTGCACGAATTCTTCCAGGGCTTCGCCAACCACGCGCTGGCGACGCTGCACATCGACAACCTGCGCGGCGAAAACGCCCATCACCAGGCGGAGACGGTGTTCAAGGCATTCGGGCGCGCGCTGCGCATGGCGTGCGAGCGCGATCCCCGCGCTTCCGGGTCCGTGCCCTCAACGAAGGGATCGCTGTAAGACGGAATGATCGCCGTCGTCGACTACGGCATGGGCAACCTGCGGTCGGTGGCCAAGGCGCTCGCGCACGTAGCCCCGGAGCGCGAGGTCCTCGTCACCGCGGACGCGGAGGTGATCCGGCGCGCCGACCAGGTGGTGCTGCCCGGCCAGAGCGCCATGCCCGATTCGATCCGCTGCCTCGACACCACCGGCCTGCGGGCGGTCGTGCTGGAGGTGATGCGCGACCGGCCGTTCCTGGGCGTCTGCCTGGGGCTGCAGATGCTCTTCGACCGCAGCGACGAAGGGCCGTGCGACGGCCTCGGGGTCCTGCCCGGCCTCGTGGTGCGATTCCGCGACGCGGCGATGCGGGGCGACGACGGCGCGCGGCTCAAGGTGCCGCACATGGGCTGGAGCCCCGTGCAGCCGACCCGCCCTCACCCACTGTGGGAGGGCATCGAGCCGGGCGAGCGATTCTATTTCGCCCACAGCTACCATCCGGCGCCCTCCGACCCGGCGATCACCCTGGCCACGGCGGAATATCCCCTGCCGTTTACTTGCGCGATTGCGAGGGATAATATCGTCGCCGTGCAGTTCCATCCGGAAAAGAGCCATCGCGCCGGCCTTCGGCTACTCGCCAATTTCGTCGCCTGGAACGGACGCGCCTGACATTGTCTTGCGGCGTCCGCGAGGGCGCCACATCCCGCAGTCCCGCCCCCCGCATGCAGATCATTCCCGCGATCGACATCAAGGACGGTCACTGCGTGCGCCTCAAGCAGGGTGACATGCAGTCGGTCACCGTGTTCTCCGAGGATCCCGCGGCCATGGCCCAGCATTGGCTGGAGCTCGGGGCCGAGCGACTGCACATCGTCGACCTGAACGGCGCCGTGGCGGGCAAGCCCAAAAACGAGCTCGCCATCCGCGAGATCGTGAGCGTCATCGGGGAGGAGATCCCGGTGCAGTTGGGCGGCGGCATCCGCGACCTCGACACCATCGAGCGCTATCTCGACGACGGCATCGGCTACGTGATCATCGGCACGGCGGCGGTGAAGAATCCCGGCTTCCTGCACGATGCGTGCTATGCGTTTCCCGGTCACATCATCGTCGGGCTCGACGCGCGCGATGGCAAGGTCGCGACCGACGGCTGGTCGAAGATGACGGGACACGACGTGGTCGATCTCGCCAAGAAGTACGAGGACTACGGCGTCGAGGCGATCATCTACACCGACATCGGGCGTGACGGCATGCTTACGGGGGTCAACATCGAGGCGACCGTGAAGCTCGCGCGGGAGCTCAAGATCCCGGTGATCGCGAGCGGTGGCATCGGCTCGCTGCAGGACATCGCCAACCTGCTCCCCTACGAGAGCGAAGGCATCATCGGCGCCATCGCCGGCCGCGCGCTCTACGAAGGCAAGCTCGACTTCAAGGCGGCCATCAAGGCGGCAAAGGGCGAGTAGGCGAGCGGCCGCATGCTCGCCAAGCGCATCATTCCCTGCCTCGACATCGCCGACGGGCGAGTTGTGAAGGGCATCAACTTCATCGCCCTGCGCGATGCCGGCGACCCGGTGGAGGTCGCGCGCCGCTACGACGAGCAGGGCGCCGACGAGCTGGCGTTCCTGGATATCCGGGCGAGCGTCGACACGCGCGGCCTCCTCTACGACATGATCGAGGCGGTGGCCGACCAGGTGTTCATCCCGCTTACCGTGGGCGGCGGCGTGAACGCGGTGGCGGACGTGCGCGCGCTCCTCAACGCCGGCGCCGACAAGGTGAGCATCAACACGGCGGGCGTGCGCACGCCCGGGCTCTTCGACGAAGCTGCGGGTCATTTCGGCGCCCAGTGCATCGTCGCGGCCATCGACGCGAAGCGCCGCCCGTCCGGTGGCTGGGAGGTGTACACGCACGGCGGGCGTACGCCGACCGGCCTCGATGCCGTGACGTGGGCGGCCCAGGTGGCGCGGCGGGGCGCCGGCGAGATCCTGCTCACGAGCATGGACCGCGATGGCGTGCGCAGCGGCTTCGACCTCGACCTCACCCGCGCGGTCGCCGACGCCGTCGACGTGCCGGTGATCGCGTCGGGCGGCGTCGGATCGCTTCAGGACCTGGTGGACGGCATCCGGATCGGCCGCGCCGATGCCGTGCTCGCGGCCTCGATCTTCCACTACGGCGAGTTCACCGTCGGTGAGGCGAAGGCGGCCATGCGGGCCGCCGGCCTCGAGATCCGGTCGACCGGCTTGCCTCGCGCCCCGTCGCGGCTGGGGCGTGTCCCGTGAGCTGGCTCGACACCGTGCGCTGGGACGCGCAGGGGCTCGTCCCGGCGATCGCGCAGGACGCCTCGTCGTTGCGCGTGCTCACCCTGGCCTGGATGGACCGCGAGGCGCTCGCGCGCACCGTGGCCACGGGCGAGGCGCACTACTGGTCGCGCTCGCGCCGCACGCTCTGGCGCAAGGGCGAGCAGTCCGGACATGTCCAGCGCGTCCGCGAAGTTCGCCTCGATTGCGACGAGGACGCCATCCTCCTGATGGTCGATCCGGCGGGAGGGGTGGCCTGTCACACCGGCCGCGAGCGGTGCTTCTACCAGCAGCTGGTCGACGGGACGTGGCAGGTCGTCGAGCCGGTGCTCGAGGATCCCTCGACCGTCTACGGCGATGCCTGACCGCCCGGACGGCGACGTGCTCGGGCGTATCGCCGACGCCATCGACGCGCGGCGCGGCGCCGATCCTGCGACCTCCTACGTGGCCGCGCTGTTCGCCAAGGGGGAGGACGCCATCCTCAAGAAGATCGGTGAGGAGGCGACCGAGACCGTCATGGCCGCAAAGGACGGTGATAAAATCCGGGTCTGCGCCGAGGTGGCGGACCTGTGGTTTCACTGCCTCGTGTTGCTCACGCGGCACGGGCTGCGTCCGGAGGACGTGCTGGCGGAGTTGGCCCGGCGCGAAGGCACCTCGGGACACGCCGAGCGGGCCGCCCGGCCGCCGGCTGCGTAACCCATCGTCCTCCCCAGCCGGGGCCGGCGCCCGTCACCCGAGACTGCCCGTGAGCGACCCCAACTGCGTGTTCTGCAAGATCGTGCGAGGCGAGATCCCGAGCAGGAAGCTCTACGAGGATGACGAAATCCTGGGGTTCCACGACATCCAGCCCTTGGCGCCGGTCCATTTCATGCTTGTGCCCAAGAAGCACGTCGCCTCGCTCTATGACGCCGCCGCGGAGGATGCACCCGTCCTGGGTCGAATCATGACGCTGGCAGGAAGTCTGGCGCGGGAGCAGGGCGCCGACGACGGCTTCCGGACGATCGTGAACACCGGGCGGGTGGGGCGCCAGGAAGTCATGCACATTCACGTACACGTGGTCGGCGGAGGCGAGCCCCTGGGGCTCATGCTGCCGCGCAAGACCTAATCGAGGAGAGCCCCATGGGCGGATTGAGCATCTGGCATTGGCTGATCGTGCTGCTGGTGGTGGTGATGATCTTCGGCACGAAGAAGCTGCGCAACATCGGGCAGGACCTGGGTGGCGCAGTGAAGGGCTTCAAGGAAGGCATGAAGACTCCCGACGGCGACATCCCCCCGGCGCAGTCGCCGCCGCCCGAGGTGCCCCCCCAGCATATCGGCACCACGATCGAAGGCCAGGCCCGCAAGGACAAGGCCTGATCCACCGGTCCGGTCTCCCGCGCAGCGCGTGCGGCTGCGGTCGCCGGGCGTGATCGCGGCGAGTCGCAGCAGCGGGACCGGCAATTGCCATGTTCGACATCGGCTTCTCCGAAATCGTGGTGATCGGCGTGGTGGCGCTGGTCGTCATCGGGCCGGAACGCCTGCCGAAGACCGCCCGCACGCTCGGACATCTGTTCGGCCGGCTCCAGCGCTACGTCAACGACGTCAAGGCCGACATCAACCGCGAGATGGAGCTCGACGAGCTGCGCAGCCTGCGCGAGCAGGTCAAGGGGGCGGCGCAGGAGCTCCAGCAGACGGTGGCGGGCGTGGGCACCGATCTTCGGTCGGGAATGCGCAGCGTCGAGCAGCAGCTCAACGACGCCGGTAGCGAGGCGTCGGCAGCGCCCGGCGTCCCGGTAACGCCGCCGTTCACGCCCGCGTCGCCGGCCGAGCCGGCTCCGCCGGTCGAGGCGCCCCGGCAGCCGTCCCTCCCCGGCTTCGACAAGATCTGATCCGAGGCCGACCGTTCTGCGCCGCCCCGACCCGTTGAGCGACAAGCCGGACGACCTGCAGGAGACCTTCCTGTCGCACCTGATCGAGCTGCGCACGCGTCTGGTGCGCTCGTTCATCGCCGTGGTGGTCGTGCTGCTCGCGCTCTTCCCGTTCGCCAAGGAAATCTACGGCTTCCTCGCGATGCCGCTGGTCCACGTGTTGCCGGCGGGCGCCACGATGATTGCCACCGATGTCACCGGCACGTTCCTGGTGCCGCTCAAGGTGACGCTGATGGCCGCGTTCCTGATCGCGCTGCCGTTCGTGCTCTGGCAGGCCTGGGCGTTCGTGGCGCCCGGCCTGTACCAGCACGAGAAGCGCCTGGCATTGCCGGTCATCGCATCGAGCGTGTTCTTCTTCGCAGTCGGCATGTCGTTCGCGTATTTCGTCGTCTTCCCCGTCGCGTTCGGATTTTTCGCCGGCTACGCGCCGCCGGGCGTGCAGATGATGACCGACATCGACAAATACCTGTCGTTCGTCATGACGATGTTCATCGCGTTCGGCCTCACGTTCGAGACCCCCGTGGTGGTCGTCGTGCTCGTGCGCATGGGCGTGGTGCCGATCGACAAGCTCAAGTCGATGCGTCCCTACGTGATCGTCGGCGCGTTCGTCGTCGGTGCGGTGTTCACGCCGCCCGATGTCATCTCGCAGTGCCTGCTCGCCGTGCCGCTCTGGATATTGTTCGAGCTCGGCCTGTTCGTCGCGCGCTTCGTGACGGTGCCGCAAAAGGGCGAGGCGGCAGGCGCGCCGACCGCCGATCCTGGCGCGGGTTGAGTCACGGGTTCCGGTTCGTCGGCCCACCCCGTATAATCGAGCGGTTTTGCTACCGGCCCACCTTCGGGGGGCTCCCTGACAAGGCAGATTTCGACATGGCAACACAAGTGCCGGTAGAGGCAATGGTGGACACGGTCGAGCGCGACAAGCGCCGCCGTTTCCTGGTGAGCACGACCGCCATGGTCGGGGGATTGGGCGCCGTCGCCGCCGCCGCGCCGTTCGTGATGTCATTCTTCCCGAGCGAGCGAGCCAAGGCGGCCGGCGCGCCGGTGACCATCGACATCTCCAAGGTCGAGCCCGGCCAAAAGATCAACGTTGAATGGCGGGGCAAGGTCTGCTGGGTGCTGAACCGCACGCCCGAGATGCTCGCCAACCTCGCGAAGGTCGACCCGAAGCTTGCCGATCCGGCCTCGAACGTCGACCACCAGCCCGCGTATTGCAAAAATCCAACCCGCTCGATCAAGCCGAACCTGTTCGTCGCAGTCGGCATCTGCACGCACCTGGGCTGTTCGCCGACCTTCCGTCCCGAGCTCGCACCTGCCGACCTCGGACCCGAGTGGCTGGGCGGCTTTTTCTGCCCCTGCCATCAGTCCAAGTTCGACCTCGCCGGGCGCGTGTTCTCGGGCGTGCCGGCCCCCACCAACCTCATCGTTCCGCCGCATCGCTACGCCAGCGATGCCAGCGTCGTGATCGGCGAGGACACGAAGGCCTGACCGCACGCCGCGTGCCGACAAGGCGAGTCTGCAGCCCGAACCGGCGCCTGCTCCATTCACCCGCTTCAACCCGACCGAACCGCCGGAGCAACACGCAATGCAACGCCTGATGACCTGGATCGACGAGCGGTTCCCGCTGACCTCCCTGTGGGAGTCGCAGTGGGGCAAGTACATCGCGCCGAAGAACTTCAACTTCTGGTACTACTTCGGCTCGCTCGCCGCACTGGTGCTCGTGATGCAGATCGTCACCGGCATTTTCCTGACCATGAACTACAAGCCCGACGCGACGAAAGCCTTCGAATCGGTCGAGTACATCATGCGGGACGTCGAGTGGGGATGGCTCATCCGGTACATGCACTCGACGGGCGCGTCGCTGTTCTTCGTCGTCGTCTACCTCCATATGTTCCGCGCGTTCCTGTACGGCAGCTATCGCAAGCCGCGCGAGCTGCTGTGGATCTTCGGCTGCCTCATCTACCTCGCGCTGATGGGCGAGGCGTTCTTCGGCTACCTGCTCCCGTGGGGCCAGATGTCGTACTGGGGCGCGCAGGTGATCGTCAACCTGTTCTCGACCATCCCCGTGATCGGCGACGACCTGGCCGTGTGGATACGCGGCGACTACACCGTGTCCGACATCACGCTCAACCGCTTCTTCGCGTTCCACGTGATCGCGCTGCCGCTCGTGCTGCTCGGCCTGGTCGCGGCGCACATCATGGCGCTGCACGAGGTCGGCTCCAACAATCCGGACGGTGTGGACGTCAAGCACCAGCCGCGCGATCCCGTCACCGGGCTGCCGCCCGACGGGATCTATTCGCATCCGTACTACACCGTGAAGGACATCGTCGGCGTGATCGTCTTCCTCGCGGTGTTCTCGATCATCGTGTTCTTTCTTCCGGAGATGGGCGGCTATTTCCTGGAAGCGAACAACTTCATTCCGGCCGATACGCTAAAGACGCCTGAGCACATCGCGCCGGTCTGGTATTTCACGCCGTACTACGCGATGCTGCGCGCCGTCCCGTCAATGATGAACACTCAGGTGTGGGGCGTGCTGGTGATGGGCGCGTCGGTGGTGATCTTCTTCTTCATGCCGTGGCTCGACCGCGGGCGCGTGAAGTCCATCCGCTATCGCGGCTACCTCTACAAGGGCTGGCTCGCGGCGTTTATCGTCGCCTTCCTGATCCTGGGCTATCTCGGCGTCGTGCCCGTTACGGTGTGGGGCCAGTTCGCCGAAGGCTTTCCGTTCTACGCGGCCGACAAGGCGACGGTCGTGGCGCGCATATTCACCGTCGTGTACTTCCTGTTCTTCCTGCTGATGCCCTGGTACACGGCGCGCGACAAGACCAAGCCCGAGCCGGACAGGGTGGTCTGGTCATGAAGAAGCGGGTCGCATTCCTGCTCGCCGTCGTTGCGCTGGCCGCTGCCGGTACGGCGATTGCCAACGGTCCGGACCTGCGCCTCGCGCCCGCGCCGGTCAATCGCCTCGACCAAGAATCGCTGCAGCGCGGCGCGCGCAACTTCGTCAACTACTGCCTCAACTGCCACAGCGCGAAATACATGCGCTACAACCGGTTGACCGACCTGGGTCTCACCGAAGAGCAGATCAAGGCGAACCTGATGTTCGCGACCGACAAGCCCGGCGACACGATGAACGTCGCGATGCGGCCCGAGGACGCGAAGCGCTGGCTGAACGCGATCCCGCCGGACCTCTCGGTCGAGGCGCGCGTGCGCGGCCGCGACTGGCTCTACAACTACCTGCTCGGGTTCTATCGCGACGACAAAACGCCTACCGGCTGGAACAACCTCGTGTTCCCGAACGTCGCCATGCCGAACGTGCTGGCGGAGCTGTCCGGCACGCAGAAGCTGGTCGAGACCGAGTACGAAGATCACGAGAAGGCCACCGGTGCGGCTATTGCCGTGCGGGGACTCGCGGCAGTCGAGCCGGCGGCCAATCACAAGTACCTCGTGATGACCACTGCCGAGGAGTCGCCCGGCCGGCTGGCGCGCGCCGACTACGAAGCGTTCGCCGCGGACCTGGTCAACTATATGGACTACATGGCCGAGCCGGCCCGCAACGAGCGCGTCCGGCTCGGCATCATCGTGCTGCTGTTCCTCGGCGTGCTGTTCCTGTTCGCCTACTGGACCAAGGTGGAGTTCTGGAAGGACATCCATTGATGTTGCGACACGCTTCCTTCTGGAGAACGACACCATGATGACCCTCTATTCAGGCACCACCGATCCGTTCTCGCAGCGCTGCCGCATCGTCCTGCACGAGAAGGGCATGGATTTCCAGGTCATCGACGTCGACCTCGATCACAAGCCCGAGGATCTCGCGACGATGAATCCGTACAACCAGGTGCCCGTCCTGGTCGAGCGCGACCTGGTGCTGCACGAGTCCAACATCATCAACGAGTACATCGACGAGCGGTTTCCGCATCCGCAGCTGATGCCCGCCGACCCGGTGATGCGGGCGCGTGCGCGGCTGTTCCTGCACGGCTTCGAGCGCGAGCTCTTCATCCACATTCCGGCACTCGAGGGCAACAACCAGAAGAATGCCGACAAGGCACGCGCGCAGGTCCGCGACTCGCTGCTGCAGGTGGCGCCGCGGTTCGCCAAGCAGAAGCACATGCTCGGCGAGGAGTATTCGATGCTCGACGTGGCGATCACGCCGCTGCTATGGCGGCTCGACTATTACGGCATCGCCATGCCGAAGCAGTCGGCCCCGCTTCTCAAGTACGCCGAGCGTCTGTTCGCGCGACCGGCGTTCTCCGAAGCGCTCACGTCCGCCGAACGGGGCATGCGCAAGTAGCGCCGCGCGAGTCGTAAAGCGGGGCTGCAAAGCGGGATTGCCGCGGGCGTAAGATGGCCCTTACCATGTCCGAGCAGTCAGCCAAGCCGTATCTCGTGCGCGCCATTTGCGAATGGTGCGCCGACAACGGCCTGACTCCCTACCTCGCGGTGCGCGTGAACGGCCAGACGCGCGTCCCCACTTCTTTCGTCAAGAACGGCGAGATCGTGCTCAACATCTCGTCCACGGCCACGCGCAAGCTGACCATCGACAACGAATGGATCCGCTTCAACGCGCGCTTCAACGGATCGTCGCAGGAGGTGGCGGTGCCGATGGGCGCGGTGGCGGGCATCTTCGCGAAGGAAACCGGCTACGGGTTTGCCTTCGGCGTTCCGCAGGACCCCGCGGCCTCGCTCATCGCCGCCACCGCTCCCGATCTCATCGACGGCGACCAGGACCACGCGGGGAGCGAAGAAAAGCCGCGTCGGTCGCATCTGCAGGTCGTCAAGTAAGGCTCGTCGCCCGCTTTCTTCTGCGGGGCTGCCGATCGGCTGCGCCGGCGAGACTTCGGCCGGCGCTACAATCCTCGCAACGCCGGCATAGCTCAGTTGGTAGAGCAGCGGTTTTGTAAACCGTTGGTCGTGGGTTCGATTCCTACTGCCGGCACCCGACTAGAGTCGCAGCGGTCCCGCGGACTCCACCGCTCCCTTTGCATCGCGCGTCACGATCGCTCGCATCAGGAAGCTTTCGCCGACTGGATCGCCCCTATCGTCTTCTTCGGGTTGATCAGCGTGCGGCGGCCGTCGGGCGTCTTGTCGGCGTTGTCGCGGATGAGCGCGATCACCTGGACGGGCGTCAGCCGCGGATCAATCGCGAGGATCTTGGCGGCCAGGTTCACTACCTGCGGCGATGCCATGGACGTGCCCGACTCGGCCAGTTTTTCTCCGCCCGGGATGAAGCTCTCGACCTGATAGCCATTGGCGTGGACCTTGACCGTGGGGCCGTAGCTGGTGAACGAAGCCTCGTCTCCGGCCTTGTCCACCGCGCCGACCGTGAGCAGGTTGGGCAGTACGATGTCCGCGGGAATGTCTTCGACAAAGGTGGCGTCCTGGTTGCTGTTGCCGGCGGCGGTGACGAACAGGATTTCCGGCGCGCTGGCGAACGCCTTGGTGAGGGCATTCTTCTGGATGTCGAAGTAGTCTCGGGCAATGACCTTGCGCTCATCGGGCGTCTTGCCGATGTTGCAAAGTTCCAGCGCTTCCTCGTACCCCTTCACGCTGCCGCCCCAGCTCATGTTCACCACGCGCACACCCTGCCGCTTGAAGAAGTCGACGTAGGACTGCGAATTCGTGGCGTTTTGCAGCGCTAGCTCGCGGGTGGGACACGGGTCGGGCATCAGATGCCAATCGAATTCGATGCGGCCAACGACCACGCGCGCAAATGGATTGCCAGCAACGGTGATGCCCGCGACGTGCGTTCCGTGCATCCAGTTTCCGGCCAGGCCGATCTCTTCCACGAACGCCTTGTAGTCTTCCGGCTTGAGCGTCGACAAGTAGTTCTTGATTTCCGTCGCTTCCGCACTGTCGATGTTCGACTGCAGGTCGGAGAAGCCCTTGAGCCGCGCCTTCAACTGCGGCACCTTGTTTTTCAGCGCGTCAGGAATCTCCTGCAGCTCGCCCTTGTCCGGCTTCTCGAAGCGGTCGAAGGCGATAACGGGTACGCTCGCGTTGGCCATGGCGAGGTTGCCGGGAAAGAGCTTGGTGTCCACGCCGCTGTCCCACACGGCAATCGTGACCGGCGTGTACTTGCCGTCAGTGGGAAGCGCGACCGCGCGCGCGGTCCAGATGTCCGGCTTGTCGACCTTGTGCGCGGCAAGATAGGTGGTCCATGCATCGACCAGCGCCGGCTTCAATGGCACGACGTACTGGTAAGCGTACTTGATGCGCACGAGCGTGGGCGCCAGGTCGGACGATAGCGAGCCGTTCTTGTCGACCGCGGGCTGCAGCACCTCGCGCACGTTGCCGATCAGGCGGCCTTCGCCCAGCAGCTCCGCGCCGGCCTTGATTTCCTTTGCCTCGTTGGCGATCAGGTCATAGGGCATGCCCGCCAGGTCGTCCTTGATCGACTGCGAGACCGCGGCCCGATACGCCGCGGACGTCCGGTCGGGGTTGGCTCGAACGCCGGCCGCGATGGCCCGCGTGGTAATGCCGGAGAGCAGCTTGTCGGCGGGCTTGTCCTCGAGCGCCTTGACTTGCGCAATGCGCGCCAGCGCGGCGTCGTAGTTGCCGTCGAGCATGTCGAGTTGCGCGAGCTCGCCCAGGAGCTGGCGCTGGGTAGCCTTGTCGTCGATGTCGTACTGCCCCAGCACGCTTTCCAGGTCACGGCGCACTTCGCGGGCGAAGGGCTTGAACTTGGCATCGTCACGGACCAGGTCCTCGATGCTGCTGTCGAGCTTGTAGCTGAAGCGCGGCAGGTCCGCCGCCTTGTCGATGTGCTTCTTGGCTTGCGCAGCGGCACCGCCGGCAAACAGCAGGGCCAGGCACAGGACGAACAATCTGGATGACACGATGGAATCTCCCGGAATGGCGGATGGCTCCTTGCCGATGCTACTCCGCGACCAGCGGGATTGTACGACCGGTCGCTTAAGCCGGCCTTAACGGGACACGCTTTCCGGCCGGCGTGTTCGTAGCCCTGCGCCTGGACATCGACCCACGCGAAGCGTAGTGTGGCCGCGGTTGTCGAACGTGGCGAGGGAGATGGCGATGCAGGCATGGCCGTTGTCGCGCGGGCGTATCGCGGCCGTCGCGTTTCTCGTCGCGATCTTCGGTCTGCTCGGCGGCTCGCGCTTTGCAATGGCGCAGACACAAATCGCCGTCGAGTTCTACTACGCGTCCTGGAACTTCTACTTCGTGACCTCGTTCCTCGACGAGATCGTTAACGGATTGACCCGGGGCGCTCGCTTGCTCGCCGTAAATGGCGTCGACGTTGCGTCGGGAGCCGATCTCGCGACCTTGAACGAGGGACTGTTCTCACCCGTTCTCGGGAATCGGTATACGTTTGTCGTGCTCGACGTGGGCAGCGCGACGCCCAGGACCGTTTCCATAACCGCAGCCGAAGTCACGCAAGCGCCCGTGCAAAATGTGGGCACCCTCCCGGCGCCGAACGACACCGTCGGATATATCCTGTTCAACGATCATAATGCGACGGCCGAGAGCGGGTTGATTGCGGCGGTCACGCAGCTCAAGGCCGCCGGCATCAGCGATCTGGTCCTGGACATCCGCTACAACGGCGGAGGGTATCTCGACATCGCAAGCGAGCTGGCCTACATGATCGCCGGCGCGAAGGCGACCACGGGGCGCGCGTTCGGACGGGAGACTTTCAACGACAAGAATCCCTACGGGTTCACGAGTGCGCGAATCACGCCGTTGTTGTCGACGAGCCAGGGATTTTCGGGCCGCGCGGGGCAAACGTTGCCTGAGCTCGGTCTTTCGCGCGTCTACGTCATCACGGGTGGCGACACTTGTTCCGCGAGTGAATCCATCATCAACGGCTTGCGGGGGGTCGGCATCGACCTCATCCAGGTAGAGGGTACCACCTGCGGAAAGCCGTACGGATTTCTGCCCCAGGACAACTGCAGCACGACGTATTTCACCGTCAATCTGAAGCTCGTCAATGACACCGGATTCGGCGAATATGCAGATGGCTTCGTGCCAGGAGGCACCGGAAGCGCGGCGAACACTGTGCACTGCTGCGCGGTCGCGGACGACTTCACCGGCGCGCTCGGCGATCCTCCGGAGGCGCGACTCTCGGCGGCGCTGCAATATCGAGCGGCCGGCACGTGTCCTCCGGCGACGAAGGCGCAGGCGACGGAGCGAGTGTTGGTGCGGCCTCCGGTGCGGGAAAACCTGTTCCTGCGCACGAACACCTCGCCCCGATTCGCGGGACGAAGCGACTGAGGCCCGTGGCATACTGGTCGCAGCGTCGGCCATTGCGGCCCCCGCACACTCCAGAGCGTCAGGCGTCGAGCCGCCGAAACCGGATGCACTCCCGAAGGTCGCACCGATACATGTCGGGATGGGTTCTCGCCGTCCTGGCGCTTTTGCTCAATGCGGCTGCGCCGGTGCTCGGCTATCTGGCGCTGCCGATGCCCCACGCCGGGCATCATGGCGCCCTGGCGCGTGCCGCGACGATGGCTTACCCCGGGCGCGAGCCGGACCGGGCGACGGCGCTGGCTCGTCTCAGTTCCGTGCGGGCCGGCGAGAGCGCATCGCCTCCGAACGAGGCGCTGGACCGTGCCTCCGGTTCCCACGATCCGGCTCCGCACTGCCAGTACTGCCTGGACTTCGCGGCCGGCGCGGCCCTGGGATCGAGTCCGTTCGCACTTCCGCCGAGCGAGCGGGTCGCGTCTTCCGTGCCGGTTTCGCCCTCCGCGATCATTGCAGTGCGGCCGTCGCTGCGCTTCGCGCTTTCGCGCGCCCCTCCGGGTTTCGCTTAACGCAACGCAAGCCCAAGCGCACGTCGCTTTGCGTTGCCCGTCCTGTCGAGTCGCTGCTGCGCAGTTTGCGCTGCAGCGTCGTCGCGGGATACCTGCGAACTCTCTCGTGGCAGGGCATCGGGTATCCCGGCGCTGCCGCGCACGGAGATTGATCGTGCCAATCCACGCAAACGTGTTGGTCCGCATCTTGGCGGCGGGCGCCCTCGCCGCTTTTCTGGTAACGCCGGCGGCCGGTCATGGCTTTGCCGGCAAGCGCTTCTTTCCCGCGACCCTTGCGACCGACGATCCCTTCGTCGCGGATGAGCTGTCGTTGCCCACGTTGTCCTACCGGCGGGTGCCGGGGGAAAGCGGCGGAGCGACGACGCGCGCCACCGATCTATCGGTCGACATTGCGAGGCGCATCACCGACGATCTCGGCATCGAGGTCGGCGCCACGTATCGCAGCCTGTCGCCCGCGGGCGCCGAGCGCACGCGCGGCTTCGACAATCTCGGCGTCGGCGTCAAGTACAAGTTCTACCAGGACGACGCGCGCGAGGCCCTGCTATCGGCAGGAATCGACTGGGACATCGGCGGCAGCGGCGCGCGCCGGGTCAACGCCGAGTCGTTCAGCACGGTGACGCCCGCCGTGTTCTTCGGCAAGGGGTTCGGCGACCTGCCAGAGCCGGCGCAGTGGCTGCGACCCCTCGCCGTCACCGGGCTGGTCGGCGTTGCGATCCCCACGCGGGCGAGCTCGCGCACGGTCGGCGACGACGGTGACGTCGAGGTCGAGGTCGAGCGCTATCCGCACTTGCTGACGTGGGGATTCGCATTCGAGTACAGCCTGCAATACCTGCAAGCCAATGTGCGCGACATCGGGCTCCCCGCGCCGTTCAACCGCATGATCGGCGTGGTCGAGCTGCCGCTGCAGACGGCACTCGATCGCGGCGGGCATGGCACCACCGGCACCGTGAACCCGGGTGTGATCTGGGCGGGCCAGTATGCCCAGGTGGGTGTGGAGGCGGTGATACCGGTCAACCACATCAGCGGCAGCCAGGTAGGCTGGCTCGTTCAGCTGCACTTCTTCCTCGACGACCTGTTTCCGCAATCGCTGGGACGGCCGCTGGTGCGCCAGTGAAAGCCTCGCGCGCGCCGTCGTTCGGGTGGGCTGCGCTGCTGGCCTGCATTTGCGCGGCGGCGCGCGCCCATGCGTTCCTCGAGCGTGCCGAGCCCCCGGTTGGTGCCTCGGTGCGGTTCGCCCCGCATGAAATCCGATTGCATTACTCGGAGCGGATCGAGTCCGCGTTCAGTGTCGCCGAAGTGCAGGATGTGACGGGCCGGGTGATTCCGGGCGCCACCGTTCGCGTCGATGCAACCGAGCCGAACGTGCTTCGCGTCGTCGTGCCGTCACTCGCACCTGCGCGCTATCGCGTCGTCTGGCGCGTGCTTTCGGTCGACACGCACCCGACATCGGGCGACTACTGGTTCACCGTGCTGCCATGATGAGCGCAATGGGCGAGGGCATGGCGGCGTGGTTGCCGCTCGCCCGCGCGGTCCACGAGGGTACGTGCCTGATGCTCTTCGGCCACGCCTGCCTGTGCACGACGCTGACCTGGCGCGCTGAAACGCCTGCCGTCGCGCGGGCGTGCGGATTCGCTGCCGTCCTGTGGATCGGCGGGACCGTGAGCGTGTTGTCGGGCCTTGCGTGGCTCGCCATCGTTGCCGTTGTCATGAGCGGCCGGCCAGGGGTCGAAGCGGTGACTCCCGCCACGCTCTCCGTCGTGCTGGGCGCGACGACGTTCGGCCACGTATGGATCGTTCGCTTCGTCCTCGTGGTGCTGCTCGGATGCGCAACGCTCGCGCTTGGGCGAGCGCGACCGGGGTGGCACTTGCGCGCAACGTCGTCTGCGCTTTGCGTGCTGGCGGCGATCTATCTGGCGTCGCTGGCCTGGGTGTCGCACGCGGCGGCGGGCGCCGGTGCGCAGCTCAGCCTCGACGTTGCCAGCGACGCTCTCCACCTTCTCGCGGCCGGCGCGTGGCTGGGCGCCTTGCCCACGCTTGCGCTTGCGCTGCGCAGCCGCGCCGTCGTGCCTGACGCCTATCGGGCTACGCGGACGTTTTCGACCCTTGCCACCGCGGGCGTTGCGACGCTGGTCGTGACGGGCCTGGCGAACGTCTACTATCGCATCGGCTCGATCGCCGCGCTGCCCGATACGTCCTACGGACGCTGGTTGCTGCTGAAGCTGGCGGTGGTCTTCGTCATGCTGACTTTTGCGATCGTCAATCGGTACGCGCTCACGCCGCGGCTGGCGGCCGGCTCGCAGCGCGCGCGCCGGACGTTGCGCCAAAACGTCTGGCTCGAAATTGCTGCCAGCGTCGTGCTGGTGGGAATCGTCGGCGAGCTCGGGGCGACCGCACCTGGCCACGGGAGCTTGCACGATTCTTCAGCTGCGCTGAGCCCGGCCGGATCGTTGAGCGCAATCGACGTGAGGATGCGTTGACCGACGCGCGGGTCGCTTCGTCGTGCGAGCGTCGTTGCAGTCGTCGCCCAGGTCTGGCCGTGCTGGCGCTGCTGGTCGTCTCGTCCGCGGCGATGGCCGCCGAGGGAGATGGGTCGACTTTGCCGATGTCGTCCATCACCGTCATCGGCGTGGCGCCGTTACCGGGGTTGGGCGTCGAGCGCGACAAATTGCCCTACTCGGTGCAAAGCCTTTCGGCACACGACATGCAAGGCGCGGGTGCGCTCACCCTGTCCGAATCGCTGGTGCGCCGGTTCGCAGGTGTCAACGCCTCCGACCTGCAGGGCAATTCATTCCTTCCGGAGGTGACGTTTCACGGCTATCGCGCGTCCTCGCTGCTGGGCGCCCCGCAGGGTGTATCGGTGTTCCTGGACGGCGTACGCATCAACGAGGCATTCGGCGGCGTGGTGAGCTGGGACCTGATACCCGAAGCTGCGCTGGAGCGCGCGTTGCTGATCACCGGCTCGAACCCGGTCTACGGCCTCAATACGCTCGGAGGTGCGCTCGCGCTCACGACGCGATCGGGACTGACGAGCCCAGGCGCCACGTTCGACGTGAAGGCGGGGAGCTTCGGGCGCGAGCGCGCCGACATTACCTTCGGCTGGCACGACGATAGTGGTCGCCATGCGTTCGTCGCGGCGACGGCCTTTGGCGAGGACGGCTGGCGCGATCATTCGCCGGGCCATCTTGGCAACGCATTCGTCAAAGTGGGCCGCGCAGACGGTCTCGACGCCTGGGAGGCAACGGTGCTCGCTGCCCGCAGCTCGCTGACCGGCAACGGACTGCTTCCGAGCTTTCATCTGGCCGACGCGGGCCGCACCCCGGGTCTGTACGACGATGATCGGCGAGTCGTCTATACGTGGCCGGACCGCGCAACCAGCCGCGTGTTGCAGGGCACGGTACGTGGCACGCATCGATTCGATGCAGAGTCCGCATTGACGCTGCAACTATTCCATCGCGTGGCGCGGCGCGAGACCGTCAGCGGCGACGTCGACGAATCCTATGCTCGATACGTCGAGGACTGCGCGAACGGCTTCGGCCTCGACGGTGAGCCGGTCAGCGCCGGTTGTTCCCTCATGGCTGGACAGGGCGCGTCGCTCCCTCCAGCCGTCATCAACACCACGACGACGCGCCAGACGTCGAGTGGAATCGCGGGCACCTGGTCGATGCACGCTGGCGCGCACCGCTTCGCGGTTGGCGGCGATGTTCAGCATGGGCGGGTCCGCTACGAACAGTTCCAGCAGAGCGCCGGCTTCACGGCCGACCGCGAGGCGAGCGCCTACCCTGCTGCGCCAATCACGCTTTTCTCGGGCGTGAGCGGACGCTCCCTCGCCGCCGGCGCGTACGCAACGGACACGTGGTCGATCGCGCCGACCGTGCACGTTACAGGCTCGCTGCGCTACAGCTCGAGTCGGGTGAGCAATCGCCTCGAAACGGGAGAGGGGGATCCTACGGCCGACGACGCCTTCGCGTATCGCAAGCTCAATCCTGCGCTTGGCCTCGCCCAGCAGTTCGGCTCAGGCTTGACGCTATTCGGCGGCTACTCGCAGAGCACCCGCGTGCCAACCGCCATCGAGCTCGGGTGCGCAAACCCCGTCGAGCCATGCCGGTTGCCGGCGGGACTGCAATCCGACCCGTTTCTGGCCCAGGTGGTGGCCCGCACGATCGAGGCGGGCCTGCGGGCACGCTCATGGCCCGAAGGGCAACTGACGCTGTCGGTGTTTCGGACGCGCAACCAGGACGACATCCTGTTCCTTCGCGCGCCGCAAACGCAGCAGGGTTATTTCGCCAACTTCCCGCGCACCCGCAACCAGGGCGTTGACGTAATCTTCGAACAGCGGCTGGGATCCGTAAGCCTGCACGCGTCGTACAGCTATCTCGACGCGACCTACGACGCGAGCGGCCGCATCGTATCGGGGGAGCGAACGATCGATGCCACACGCGGCATGCGGCTCGCCGGACTGCCGCGCAATACGCTGCGCGCGGCCATCGACTGGGCCGCCGGCGCCGGGGTGACGCTCGGCGCCGATGTCTTCGCAGCGTCGCGGCTCGCGACCGTCGGCCACGAGGACGGCCTGCGCGCCGACGCCGTGGCAGGGGAGAAGGCGCGGACCGCCGACGCGTCGGTCGGCGGGTACGCCCTCCTTAACCTGCGCGCGTCATGGCGACCTGAGCGACGGCTCGAGCTCTACGCAACTGTGGGCAACGCGCTGGGCAAGCGGTACGAGACTTACGGTGCGCTAGGCGACGACTTCTTTCCCAACGGTACGCTGCTCGCGCCCCACCTCGCGCCGGGCGACGCTGCAACCGCGCGGTTCGTCGCGCCGGGGGGGCCCCTGGCGTTTTTACTCGGGCTGCGTTATACGCCGTGATCCAGACTCGAGCATCGAGTCGTCGCAGCGTCCAGCGCTGCGGACGCTGCGTAAAGCACCGCGCCGCATGCGTCGAAGACTCGCAGGCGCCCGGCTCGCAGCGGGCGATGAGCGCGATGTTCACGGAACTTGGACTGCGCCGCCTCCGGCCGGCGACCGGTTGCGACTCTCGCGCCACACCAGCCACGCGATGGCCAGGTCGAGGGTGGCCAGCACCGGCAGCATCAGCGAATGTGTGTGGGTGTACCGGTAGAGCTGGTAGAAGGCCAGCGCGCTCAACGTCACGATCGCGAACGGATATGCCCAGGGTCGATTGCGCAACAGCCCGATCGCGAGCACCACCTTGACCACGCCATGGGCGACGAGGTAGAGGGTGGCGAACGTGTGGCCACCGGCGTCGAAGTCCTCGGCGATGCTGCGCAGGATGCCGGCGATCCGATCGTGCGGATCGTGCAGCAGTTCCTTCGCAGCGAGACGAAACAGCACGCCGTGAACGATCTCCGGATCGTACGCGAGCCACGCGCCGGCGAGGATCTCGAACGCGCCCTCCACACCCTTGAACCAGACGCCGAGGTCGAACCATTTGTGAAGTCGCCCACGCGCGGCCGCCGCGCTTGAACCGGCGGGCGCCGGGTTTGCGGATGGAGGCGGCGACACGTTCACCCCGCCCACCTTACGCCCTCGGCGCGCCGTGCGCGCCGACGCTCGCTAACGCTCCCGTCGCGCCAGCAAGATGCGACGCGGGCCGCCCGGGTCGAGCGGCCCGCCGAAATTACAGCCGACCCATCAGCATGAGCACCAGCAAGATCACGAGCACCAAGCCGAGTCCGCCACTTGGCCAGTAGCCCCAACCCGAGCTATAGCCCCACGTGGGCAGTGCGCCGACGAGCAGCAATATCAGCACGATCAACACCAGCAACGAGATCGACATGACAGTCCTCCCTGTGACGGGCGAAAACACACGGCACTGTTCAGATGCGCTGGCCTACGCGCGCCGGATTACACTTGCACGCATGTAAGAATTACGCAGCCGGGGAGCCGATCGCCGTAAAGCCGGCCCCACTGCCAGAGCAACGAGCGATCGGCCGAACGCCATTGGGCCAATCCTGATCGATAACAAAGCAACCGCTATGCCATCGGGCCAAGGTGGCGGAGAGGGGGATGCATGAATCGTCTCGACTTCAACGGCCGGCGTGCCGTGGTCACGGGCGGCGCCGCCGGGATCGGCTACGGCGTCGCGCAGCGCCTCGTCGCCAGCGGAGCGCGGGTCGCGTTGTGGGACCGCGACGCGGCGGCGCTCGCGGCAGCCGCGGCAGCACTCGGGAATGGAGTGCACGTCGAGGCCGTCGACGTTGCGGACGATGGCGCAGTGCACCGCGCGGCCGCCGCCAGTGCCGCGGAGTTCGGAGGCATTGACGTGCTAGTGTGTTCGGCAGGCATTACAGGTCCCAACGTTCCACTTGCCGAGTATCCGGTCGCCGAGTGGAAGCGCGTGTTCGACGTCAACGTGCACGGCCTTTTCCACTGCAATCGCGCGGTCGTTCCTTACATGCAGCGCCAGGACTACGGCCGCATCGTGAACATCGCATCGGTCGCGGGTAAGGAAGGCAATCCGAATGCATCGGCATACAGTGCGTCGAAGGCCGCCGTGATCGGCCTGACCAAATCGTTCGGCAAGGAGCTTGCCCGCACGAACGTCCGAGTGAACTGCGTGACGCCCGCCGCCGTGCGCACTGCGATCTTCGACCAGATGACTCAGCAGCACATCGATTTCATGCTCGCGAAGATTCCGCTCGGCCGCTTCGGTACGGTTGACGAGATCGCATCGCTGGTGTGCTGGCTCGCGTCCGAGGAATGCGCGTTTTCGACCGGCGCCGTGTTCGACCTGTCGGGAGGGCGCGCGACCTATTGAGCCACCGGAGCATCGCCGCGCCGCACCGGCCGCAACGCGAGGGCCACCGCCGACGACAGCAGCGCGGCCAGCGCGGAGGCGAGGAACACGGCGCGCGCGTCGAAGCGCTCGACGAGCGCGCCCCCGAGCGCCATCCCCGTGCCCAGGCCCGTGACGACGCAGGTGGCCGACCACGTGAACGCCTCAGTGGCGTAACGCGGCGGAGCGTTGGCCGTCACCAGCATCGTCACGGCGATCAGCGAGGGCGCGATGAACAGCCCGGCGACGAAGGCCAGCACGCCGAGCGTCCATGCCCCGGGTGCGAGCGCTTGGGTCGCGATGGCAAGCGCCAGCAGCAGCAGCGAGCCGCGCAGGTGTCGCTCGATGGCCAGGGGCACCCGCACGCCGCCGTAGGCCAGGCCGCCGATCGCGCTGCCGATTGAGTTCACCGCCAGCAGCACGCCCGCGAGCGCGGTGACGCCGGTGGCAGCCGCGTAACCGGGGTAGCCGACCTCGAGCAATCCCAGCGACACGGTGAGGAGGCCGGTGGTGGCATACACCACGAGCAGGCGCGGTGCTGTGAGCGGGCCCAGCAGGCGGCGCTCGGCGCCCGGCTCGAGGCGCCAATAGCGCGTGGCCGGCGACGCAAGGAACACGGGCACCGCGAGCGTCGCGAAACCGACCGCCATCGCGAATGCCGCCGTCGCATCGGCGAGGGCGACGAGGAGCGCAACCAGCGCGGGGCCGAGCGTGAACGCCAGCTCCACCAGCACCGAGTCGACGGCAAACGCGGTGCGCTGGGCATCCGCATTGCCGTCGAAGCGATGGCGCCACAGCGTGCGCGTGAGCACGGTGACGGGCGGCGCGAACGCGCCCGCCACCGCGGCCGTCAGGTAGATCAGCGCCGGCGCCAGGTGGAGGGGGCGCGCGGCGAGCAGCACCATCAGCGCCAGCGGGCAGACCACGCCGGTGATCATCAGCGGCGTACGCGGGCCGATGCGGTCGACGATGCGTCCAACCAGCGGTGCGGCGACGGCGGTGGCGGCAAGATAGGTGCCGACCGTCAAGCCGGCAACCGCAAACGAGCCGGACAATGCGCGCACGTGCAGCAGCAGCGCGAGACCCTGCGTGCCGAGGGGCATGCGCGCGAACAGGGCCATGGCGACCAGACGCGCGACGTCGGGCAGCGCGAAAAATGCGCGGTAGCGCGCGACCAGCGCGCTCAGCATGCGCGGGGCGCCGCCGGCACTCTCAATACACGACCTGCACGTTCTCCGGCTTGAGCCACTCGCCAAGCGCTTCGATGAGCGAATCGTCGAGCTTGACGCGCCACTCGTCCGGCAGCTCCACCTCGCCGCCGACGCGGGCGTTTCGATAGGCGATCGTGACGGGCTTCTCGCCGGAGCGGAACGGCTGCAGGATCTCGGCGAGGCGCGCGGCCGATGCGTTGCCGTTGCAGGCCAGCCGCAGGCCCTTCGCCCAACGCCGGCGGAAGGCGGCGAGATCGAGCACGGTCTCGGCGATGACGCGCATTCCCTGCTGCTCGCCATCGTCGGACATCCGCGCGGACACCTTGACCTCCATCACGATGAGCTGGTCCTCCCGCAGCAGCGGGCGCGCCGCCTCGAAGGTCTCGCTGTACACCATGATCTCGGCGCGTCCCTTGCCGTCGTCGAGCGTCACGAAGGCCATCTTCCCGCGCCGGCTCGACTGGACCCGCAGCGCGGTGACGATACCAGCGACCAGCACACGGTCGTGGCGCGGACCGAGCGCGGCGAGCGAAGTGCGCACGACCGGCGCGAGCTCTGCGGCGTAGCCCGCGAACGGGTGGCCGCTGAGGTAGAAGCCCAGCGCCGCCTTCTCCTGCACCAGGCGGTCAGCGTCGGTCCATTCGCGCGTCGCGATCAGCGCGCTGCCCGGCGATGCGATCTCGCCGCCGAACAGGGAGACCTGCCCAGCGGTTGCGGCCGCCCGCTCGCCGGCCTCGAGCGCGCGCCCGACCGACGCCAGCAGCGTGGCGCGGCGGGCGTCGACGGCATCGAATGCGCCCGCCCGTACGAGCGCCTCGACGGCGCGGCGATTGACCAGCCGCTTGTCGATGCGCCGGGCGAAGTCGAACAGGTCGGTGAACGGACCACCCGCGATGCGAGCCGCGACGATGGCCTCGATCGCCGCGGCGCCGGTGCCCTTCACGGCGCCCAGGCCGAACCGGAGGCTGCGCTCGTCGACGGGCTCGAAGCGGTACGCCGAAGAGTTGACGTCCGGCGGGAGAACGGCGAGGCGCTGCGCGAGCGTGTCGTCGTACAGGCTCTTCACCTTGTCGGTGTCGTCCATGACCAGCGACAGGTTCGCGGCCATGAACGCGGCCGGGTGGTGAGCCTTGAAGTATGCCGTCTGGAATGCAACCAGTGCATAAGCTGCGGCGTGCGACTTGTTGAAGCCGTAGCCCGCGAATTTTTCCATCAGCGCGAAAAGCTGCTCGGCCTTGCCGCGCGCGAGCCCGTTACGCTGTGCGCCGTCGACGAAAATGTCGCGGTGCAGCGCCATCTCCTCGGGCTTCTTCTTGCCCATCGCGCGGCGCAGGAGATCGGCGGCGCCGAGCGTGTAGCCGCCGATCTCCTGCGCGATCTGCATCACCTGCTCCTGGTAGACCATCACGCCGTACGTCGGGCCGAGGATGGGCTCGAGACGCGGGTCGAGATATTCCGTGCGCTGCCGGCCGAGCTTGCGCTCGACGTAGTCGGGGATGAGATCCATCGGGCCCGGTCGATACAGCGCGACCAGCGCGATGATGTCCTCGAAGCGGTCCGGCCGCGCGCGGAGCAGCAGATCGCGCATGCCGCGCGATTCGAACTGGAACACGGCGGCGGTGTTGGCCGTGCGGAATACTTCGTACGCGGCCCTGTCGTCGAGAGGGAGTGTGTGCAGCGCGACATCGCGGCCGGTGAGCGCGCGGATGTAGCGGCGGGTCCAGTCGAGGATGGTCAGAGTGGTGAGGCCCAGGAAGTCGAACTTCACGAGCCCGACGGCTTCGACGTCGTCCTTGTCGAATTGCGACACCGGCGCATCCGCACCGGGCGGCACATAGAGCGGACAGAACTCGGTGAGCTCGCCCGGCGCGATCAGCACGCCGCCCGCATGCATGCCGACGTTGCGCGGCAGGCCCTCGAGCTCCTCGGCGAGCGCGAGCAGCTCGCGCACCTCCTCCTCGTCGCGCTCGCGTGCGTCGAGCATCGGCTCGGTTTCGCGCGCGTAGATGACGTTCGATTCCGCCGTGCTCCCCCGGCGGCGCAGCGTGACGGTGCGGCCCGGCTGGAACGGAATCAGCTTGGCGATGCCGTCGACGAACGAATAGGGGAGGTCGAGCACGCGGCCGACGTCGCGCACGGCGGCCTTGGCCGCGAGCGTGCCGAAAGTCGCGATCTGTGACACCGACGCGGCCCCGTACTTCTGCTTCACGTAGTCGATCACGCGGTCGCGGCCGTCCTGGCAGAAGTCGATGTCGAAGTCGGGCATCGACACGCGCTCCGGGTTCAAGAAGCGCTCGAACAGGAGCTGGTAGCGGAGCGGATCGAGATCGGTGATGCCCAGGGCGTAGGCCACGAGCGAGCCGGCGCCCGACCCGCGACCCGGACCCACGGGCACGTCGTGGCGCTTCGCCCAGTTGATGAAGTCGGCGACGATCAGGAAGTAGCCCGCGAAGCCCATCTGCACGATGGTCGTCGTCTCGAACGCGAGGCGTTCGAGGTACTCCGCGCGGCGCCGCTCGCGTACCTCTGCCTCGGGATAGAGCTGGTCGAGCCGCAGCGCAAGTCCTGCGAGCGTCTCGGCGCGCAGATGATCGTCGAGCGTGACTCCGGCGGGCGTCGGGAACACGGGCAGGTGATTCTGGCCGAGCGCGATGGTGAGGTTGCAGCGCTGCGCGATCGCTAGCGTGTTCGCCAGCGCCTCGGGAAAGTCGGCGAACTTCTGCGCCATCTCCGCCTGCGAGGTGAAATACTGCTCGGCGGTAAAGCGCCGCGGCCGGCGCGCATCGGACAAGATGTGGCCTTCCGCGATGCAGACGCGCGCCTCGTGGGCGCGGAAGTCCTCGCGGCGCAGGAACTGGACCGGATGCGTGGCCACCACTGGCAGGCGCGCTTCCATTGCCAGCGCGGCGGTGGCCGCGACCAGCGCGTCGTCGTCAGGCCGTCCGGCGCGCTGTAGCTCGAGGTAGAAGCGTTGCGGGAACCAGGTTGACCAGTCGCGGGCAGCGCGCGCAGCCGCGGCGACGTTGCCCTGGAGGAGGGCCGCGCCGATGTCGCCGTCCCGCCCACCCGACAGCGCGATCAGGCCGTCGGTTCCTTCTACGAACCACTCGCGCTTGAGCTCGGCGCGGCCACGATACTGGTTGGTCCGGTAGGCGCGCGTCAGCCAGTCGCACAGCCGTCGCCAGCCGGCACGCGAGGTGACGAGCAGCAGCGCGCGCAGCGGCGCATCGCGCTCGCTCTCGTGCGTGAGCATGACGTCGCAGCCGGCGATCGGCTTGACGCCATGGGTGCGCGCCGACTTGTAGAACTTGATCAGCCCGAACTCGTTCGCGAGGTCGGTGAGCGCGAGCGCGGGCATGTGATCGCGCGCCGCGGCGGCCACCGCGTCGTCGATGCGAACCGTGCCGTCCACCACGGAGTACTCGCTGTGGAGGCGCAGGTGGACGAAGAGTGGGCTGCTCATTCAAGACGGACGCGCAATGCTAGAATTCTACTCCGTCTCTCGCACCCGAATCAGTCCCCGGATGGCCCTGCCCGCACTGTCGACATGCAGCGTAGCTGCGATTGCGCGGCGCGTCCGCAATCGCCTCGCGCCGGCGATCCTGGCGGCCGTGTTGAGCGCTTGCGCGACGCAGGGACCGCCGACGCGCGAGGCGCCGCTTCCCCCCACGGCCGAGCCGCCGCCGCCGAACGTGAATCTGTCCGGTTTCCCCCTGCAATATCGGCAGGGCTACGCCGACGGCTGCGCGAGCGCCAAGGGAGCCGAGCGCAAGGACGCCACGCGCATCAGCGCCGATCCCAACTACCGGACGGGATGGCAGGACGGCAGCGCACTTTGCCGCAAGCGTTGAGTTCCGCCGCGTCGCATACCGTCGACGTGCGGGGCATGCGCCAGCATGTTTTGACGTGGGGCGACGCCGCGGCGCCCGCCGTGTTCATGCTGCACGGCTGGATGGATGTGGGCGCTTCCTTCCAGTTCCTGGTCGAAGCGCTGGCGGGCGAATGGCACGTGATTGCGCCGGACCTGCGCGGGTTCGGCAGGTCCGAGTGGCAGGCGCAGGGATACTGGTTTTGGGACTACGTCGCCGATCTCGACGCGCTGGCGGAGCGCTTCTCGCCCGGCGCGCCCGTGCGCCTGCTCGGGCACAGCCTCGGCGGCAACATCGTGATGCATTACGCAGGCTCGCGACCCGCGCGCGTGCAGGCCGTCGTCTCGCTCGACGGCTTCGGCATTCCAGCCGAGGCGGCCGGCGTGGCGCCCGCGAAGATGACGCGCTGGCTAGATGCGCTGCGCGATGCGCCCTCGTTCAAGCCGTATGCGAGCCTTGCCGAAGTGGCGGACCGGCTGCAGAAGACCAATCCCCGCCTGCCGCGCGAGCGTGCCGAATTCCTCGCGCAGTACTGGGGGCGGACGCTGCCCGACGGGCGCGCCGAGCTCGCATCCGATCCGCGCCACAAGCTGCCATTTCCCACCGTTTACCGGATGGAGGAGATCTTCGCGGTGTGGGAGGCCATCACCGCGCCCTTGCTGTGGATCGCCGCGGCGCAGTCGGATATTCCGCGCTGGCTCGATCCCGACGTGCAAGCGGCGGACGGCACCGATGGGCTCGACGGCCTGCGGCGGCGCCTCGCCCATGTGCGCAACGGGCGGCTCGAGGTGTTGCCCGACGCGGGGCACATGGTGCACCACGACCAGCCCGCTGCGGTGGCGCGCCTGCTCGAGCCGTTTCTCATGGCGCGATGAAGCCCGTCGTGCGCATCGGCTCCCGCGCTGGAGCTTATGCGCTGCTCGGCGGGCTCGCGGTGGTTTGGGGCGCGAACTGGATCATGATGAAGCTGGCGCTTGCCCATGCGCATCCGGTACTTTTCAACGCGCAGCGCAGTGCGCTTGCCGTGGCCGGCCTGTTCGCGCTCATGGCCGCACGTGGCGCGACGCTGCGCCCGCCGCCGTGGCGCGCGGTGCTGGTCACCGCGCTGCTGCAGACCACGCTCAACTTCGGCTCGACGACCATGGCGCTCGCGGGCGGCGGCGCCGGACGCACCTCGGTGCTGGTGTTCACCATGCCGTTCTGGACGCTGCTGCTGGCGTGGCCGTTCCTGCACGAGCGCGTGCGCGGCATGCAATGGCTCGCGATTGCCCTCGCAGTCGCGGGCCTGGTGCTCGTGGTCGATCCATGGCGCTGGTCGGGTGACGTGGCGCCCAAGGCGTGGGCCGTGCTGTCCGGCTTCGGCTGGGCGGGCGGGACCGTTGCGATGAAATACTTCCAGCGCGACCGCAGGATGGACATGCTGGGGTTCATCGCGTGGCAGATGCTGGTCGGGTCGATTCCCTTCGTGGTCGCGCCGCTCTTCCTCGAGCTGCCGCCCACGCAGTGGAGCGTCGCGCAGGTGCTGCTGCTGGGCTACGTGGGGCTGGTCGCCTCCGCCGCGGGGTTCGTGGCCTGGGTCGAGATCCTGCGGTGGCTGCCCGCCGGAACCGCCTCGCTGAGCATGTTCGCAGTGCCGGTCATCGCGCTGCTGCTCTCGATGGCGGTGTTCGGCGAGGCGCTCACGCCGGGCGAGTGGAGCGGCATCGCGTGCATCGGCGCGGGCCTTGGCGTGCTCGGGCTGCACGCGCGGCGCCAGCCGCTTGCGGCCCATGTGCTCGACCATCGCCTGCCCGGCGACGCCGGATAGCGACGGCCGCGGCGGGGCTCTAGCTCGCCTTGCTGCCGACCTGTGACTGCAGATAGTTCGGCAGGCCCAGTTGCGTGACCAGGTCGAGCTGCGTCTCGAGCCAGTCGATGTGCTCTTCCTCGGATTCGAGGATGCGCTCGAAGAGCTCGCGCGAAACGTAGTCGCCGATCGCCTCGCAGGCCGCCACGGCGGACTTCAGCGCGGGGTGCGCCGCGCGCTCCATGCGCAAGTCGCATTCGAGCGCTTCGGTAGGCGACTCGCCGATCATGAGCTTGTGCAGGTCCTGCAGGTTGGGCAGCCCTTCCAGGAACAGGATGCGCTCGATGAGACCGTCGGCGTGCTTCATCTCGTCGATCGACTCCGCGTGCTCGTGCTCGGCGAGGAGGGCGAAGCCCCAGTGCCGGAACATGCGGGAGTGCAGAAAGTACTGGTTGATCGCCGTGAGCTCGTTGGTGAGCACGGCGTTGAGATGCCGGAGCACCCCCGGATCGCCCTTCATGTTCGGTCCTCGCGAAGAATAGACCGACAGAATAAACCGTCCGGCGATGCGCTCGGGGAGCCTCCGCGAGACGCGGCCCCGGCGCCGCCGGCAGCGGCCGCCCGGGCGGCGGTCAGTCGCCGCCGGCGTGCTCGGCGTGCGTCTCCAGCGCCGCCGCCATGACGGCGCATGCGCAATCGGCGCAGCGCCGGCAGCAGGTGGCCACTCCGAGCGTGGACTGGAGATCGGCCAGCGAGCGCGCGCCCAGCGCGACAGCGCCGCGAACCTCGCGGTCGGTGATGGCATTGCAGATGCAGACGTACATGATCGGCAGGTGGGGCCTGGTTGGGTCGAACAGGTGTGGGACGTGGGTTCGAACGGCCAGGGGGTAGCGTAGCGCATCCCGGCGATGAACGCAAATCATTCCTATTTACTTTCGCGCCAGGCACTGCTACGTTAGAGGCTCTGGAGGTGCCTTCAGGCAGGGCAGTGACATCATGGGCAACGCGCTCTTCATCATCTGGCGGGAATCGGCCGAGGCGATGCTGGTCGTCGGCATCCTCTACGCATGGCTGCGGGAACGACCCGACGCCGCCACCGGCATGCGCTTTCTCTGGGGCGGCGTGGCGGCCGGGGCCGGGCTCGCGCTGGCGCTGGCGCTGGTCATGCTCGGAATCGCCTCGGCGCTGTCGGGCGAGGCGCTCGACTATTTCCAGCTCGGCATCACACTCGTTGCCGCAGGCCTCATCGTGCAGATGGTGTTCTGGATGCGCAAGCACGGGCGCACCCTCAAGAAGGATCTCGAAGGTGAGCTGGCCCGCCAGGCGAGCGCCTCGCGCTGGTGGGGACTGCTCGTGGTGGTGGCGCTCGCGGTCGGTCGCGAGAGCGCGGAAACCGTCGTGTTCCTGTATGGGCTGGCCGCGCAGGACGGCGGCTCGGTCGACTTCGCGTTGACGGTCGTGTTGGGCCTCGGCCTCGCGTTCGCCACGTTCTGGATCCTGCAGAAGGGCGGCAAGGTTCTGTCGTGGCGGCACTTTTTTCGGGTGAGCGAGACGCTGCTGCTGCTCCTCGCCGGTGCGCTGCTGGTGGGCGCGGTCGAGAAGCTCATCGGGCTCGGCGTCCTGCCCGGATTGGTCGATCCGGTGTGGGATTCGGCGTGGCTGATCGACGACTCGAGCCGGCTCGGCGGCCTGCTCGCGTCCTTCACGGGATACCGCGCCCGGCCGGCGCTGCTGGTCCTCATCGTGCTGGCCGCGTACTGGGTGGTCGTGCCGTGGGCACTCCGCCACGGCAAGCATGCCCCCGCGCCGCACCCGCGCACGACGGGCGCCCCCCGGCTGCGCTGACCCGCCGCCGTTGCAGCGGCGCCTGCCGCTGCCGCAACGCTTCACGCTTGCGCGGTTCGTCGCGCGAAGCGCGCCACGCAGCGACACGCACGTCCCTGCCGTCACGTTCGCGGCGCCGCTCAGAGTAAAATGATCCTCCGCCGCCCGCTCGCCGGGCGGCGCCGTCGTTTCGGCCTGCCATGACTGCCACTCCTCCGCCCGACCTCACCCGGCTGCGCATCGACCGCAGCGCGGCGCCGCTTCGGCGCAGTCGCTGGCGTCGCTACGCGTGGCTTGGCGGCATCGTGGCCGTGGCGCTGGTGGCGAGCGCGTACTTCGCCCTCCAGCCCAAGGTGGCGAGCGTGACGGTCACGCCCGTGGTCACCGCCTACCCGTCGCAGCAGTTCGTCGTGCTGAACGCCACCGGCTACGTCGTGGCGCAGCGCAAGGCGGCGATCTCCTCGAAGGCCACCGGCCGGCTGGAATGGTTGGGGGTCGCCGAAGGCTCGCGCGTGAAGGCAGGCGACATCATCGCGCGTATCGACAGCCGCGACGTCGTGGCGCAGGCGCAAAGCGCGCAGGCGAACGTGGGCGCGGCCCGCGCGACCGTGGAGCAGGCGCGCGTGGAGCAGCGCAACGCCGAGGTCGAGCTGAAGCGCAACCAGGACCTGGTCGCGCGCGGCTTCATCTCGCAATCCGCGCTCGACACGGCCCGGGCCCGCTCCGACCGCGCCGTGGCCGGCGTAGCGAGCGCGCAGGCCGCGCTGGCCGCGGCGGGCGCGAACGCGCGCAATGCCGACGTGGCCGTCGACTACACGCAGATCCGCGCGCCGTTCGACGGCGTGATCCTGTCGAAGAGCGCCAACGTCGGCGACCTGGTCACGCCGTTCTCGAGCGCGACGGACTCGAAAGGGGCCGTCGTCGCCATGGCGGACATGAGCACGCTCGAGGTCGAGGCCGACGT
>JBBSEG010000014.1:0-86131 GCA_038239945.1 Burkholderiales bacterium | reverse complement strand
TGCCGGACCCAGCGCCGCAGTGTCTCCGTCGTACAACCAATCTTGCCGGCGATCGACCGGATCGCCGCCCATTGGGAGTCGTGCTCCCCGCGGTGCTCCAGAACCATCCGCACCGCCCGCTCCTGAACTTCAGGTGAGAACTTCGAAGTCTGCTCATTGCTCCATCCTCTCAAAGAATGGAGCCTCCGGCAAACACGGGGCGGTTCAACGTGGCAATTGTTCGACCACGTAGATCACCGCGGCTCTGAACCGGCGACGTCGCCGATTACCATCACGAAACGAAGGTGCATGGCGTTCTGCAGCGCACTGGAGGGACACGATGCCTGAGCTGCCGAGTGGCACTGTCACGGTCCTTTTTTCCGACATCGAGGGCAGCACCAAGCTTTGGGAGCACGGTCCCACGGAGATGGGTGCCGCGCTGGTCCGCCACAACGCGCTTTTGCGCGAGGCCTTTGAGCGTAGCGCTGGTTACGTATTCAAGACGATGGGCGATGGCTTCTGCGCGGCATTCCCCACGGCATCTAACGCGCTGACGACCGCCATTACTGCCCAGTTGGCCATCGCGTCGGAGCCGTGGCCGGAGTTCGCGCACATAAGGGTCCGGATGGCGCTGCACACTGGTGCCGCCGAAATGCACGACAACGACTACTTCGGGCCGCCGCTGAATCGAGTCGCGCGGCTTTTATCGGCAGGGCACGGCGGGCAGATTCTGCTCTCGCTTGCGACTCAGGAACGGGTGCGCGACAGCCTGCTGCTCGGAATCACGCTGCGCGACATGGGCGAACGTCGGCTGAAGGACCTCATCCGCCCGGAGCGGGTCTACCAGGTAGTGGCGCCGGGCCTGCCGGCGGAATTTCCGCCACTTAAGACGCTCGACGCCCGCGCCCGCAACCTTCCGATCCAGTCGACCAGCTTTGTTGGCCGCGACCGCGAAATGGAGGAAGTCAAGACCCGGCTTCGGTCCTCGCGACTGGTAACGCTCACGGGCTCGGGCGGCACAGGCAAGACGCGGCTCGCGTTGCAAGTTGGCGCGGACCGCATCGACGACTTCGCCGATGGCGTCTGGTTCGTGGAACTCGCCCCACTCACCGATGCGCGTCTCGCTCCGCAAGCGGTAGCGACGGTTCTCGGCATCAAGGAACAGCCGGGCGCCGCAATCACCGACACGTTGACCAGGGAGCTGAAGACCAAGGAACTGCTGCTGCTCTTGGACAACTGCGAGCACCTAATCGAAGCATCAGCCCAATTGTGTCAAGTGTTGCTTGCCGCGTGCGCCAATATCTGCATTCTTATCACAAGCCGCGAGGCGCTGCGAATACCGGGGGAGGCAACCTACCGGGTGCCGTCGTTGGCGACCCCTGACTCGAAGTCGAGCTCCGGAGTCGAAGCGTTGACGCAGTATGCCGCCGTGCAACTGTTCGTTGACCGCGCGTTAGCCGTAAAAACTGAATTCCGCGTAGACAACGGCAACGCGCCCGCGGTTGCCAGCATCTGCCACCACCTCGACGGGATTCCGCTCGCCCTTGAGCTGGCAGCGGCCAGAGTGCGGTCGATGTCGGTGGAGGAAGTGAATGAGCGGCTACACCAGCGGTTCCACTTGTTGATCGGCGGATCGCGTACGGCCTTGCCTCGCCAGCAAACATTGCGCTCGGCGATAGACTGGAGCTATGACCTGTTGCACGAGGCCGAGCAGGCGCTTTTCCGCCAGATATCCGTGTTCGCCGATGGCTGGACGATTGACGCGGCGGAGCAGGTCTGCGGAACAGAGAGCGTCGAGATGACGACATTGCTCGACGTCCTCACCTCGCTTACCGACAAGAGTTTGGTGCTGGCTGAGGAGCGCAATGGCGCGACTCGCTTCCGGCTGCTGGAAACGGTGCGCCAGTATTCGCGGGACCGGCTGTGGGAGCGGCGCGAGCAAGCGCATTGGCAAGACCGGCATTTAGCGTATTTCCTCGCGTTGGCCGACTCGGCGGAGCCGCACCTTACCGGCGCGGAACAGCAATCTTGGCTCGATCGGTTGGAGATCGAGCACGAAAACTTTCGCGCAGCCTTGGCGTTTTCTTGTGCGGGGGAACGCGCTAATGCGCGGGGAATGGAGCTGGCGGACGCTCTTTGGCGGTTCTGGTCGGTGCGAGGATATCTTAGCGAAGGTCGCCGCTGGCTATCTCAGCTGCTCGCTGCTGCACCGGTCGGGCAGGCGGCAGCAATGCGGTGGAGGGCACTCGACGGCGCCGGCAACTTGGCGCGGATGCAGGGCGACTATCCTACGGCCAGTACGTTGCACCAAGAAAGCCTGGCAATCGCGCGGCAAGAGGGCCAGCCTCGTGGCATCGCCGCATCGCTGATTAGCTTGGGGCTCGTGGCCCGCGCGCTGGCCGATTACCCCACGGCTCGGGCGTACTACGAGGAGGGCCTGGCGATCCAGCGGGACCTGGGCGACCAGCGGGGCATCGCCATGGCGCTTAGCAATCTTGGAAACGTGGCCCACGACCAGGGCGACTATAAGACCGATAGAGCGCTGCAAGTTGAGAGCCTAGCAATCCGGCGCGGGCTCGGCGACCGTGGCGCTATTGCCATGTCGCTGAACAACTTGGGGGGGACCCTGGCCTGCACGGAGGGCGACCTTTCGGTCGCACGGACGCTCCTCGAGGAGAGTCTGGCTATCGGGCGTGAGCTGGGAGACTGGCAGGGAATTGCCTCGTCACTAAATAACTTGGCGATTGTCGCAGCCAGTCAGGGGGATAGTGCGACGGCCTCCACGCTTCAAGAGGAGTGCATGGCAATCCAACGCGCGGTGGGCGATCGTCGTGGCATTGCCTCGTCATTGGGCAATCTGGGGAACGCGCCCCAACGCCGGGGCGACTATCGGGCCGCCCGGGCTCGATACAAAGATAGCCTGGCGATCCAGCGGGATCTGGGTGATCGGCGAAGGATCGTCGCGTCACTGGAAGGCCTCGTAGATCCGGAGTCCATTCTGGCCGAGCCCAGCCGAGCGGCCCGAATCTTGGGTGTGGTGGACCAGCTTCGCGTGGATATCGACTGCCCGGTGCCGCCGGGCGAGCAGCCAGGCTACGACAAGAACATCGCTGCGGTCCGCGCTGCCATCGGCGAGGACGCTCGGTTCGATCGAGCTTGGCAGGAGGGCCGCGCGATGACGTTGGATCAGGCCATCGAGTACGCGCTGCAGGAGCACGTTGCAGATGGCTGATTCGTGCTTCTCATGTACGGTCAGTCTTGCTGCAATTTATTGCACGGGGTGGTAGCGGTTCACAGCGCCGCTGGTCTGTAAAGGCCCGAACGATTTTTTGGCCGGCGCGGTCGGTCGCATCGGCGACGCGAGCGCAAATCGATGATCGACGCGATGCACAAGTTGCCGATCGTGAGGCAGGCGCAATTGCTGGATCTGGCGCGCTCATCGGTCAATTATCAGCCGCAACCGACCTCGCATGTCGCCAGCGGCCCGCATGGCGAACACGCGGTGTTCCCCTATCTGCTGCGCGGCGTCACCATCGCGGCGTGGCCTCGTGTACTGACTGTAATGCTCGACTGGGCCAGTCGCCGGGTCTTGGCCTGGCGATTGTCGATCAGCCTAGCCGCGGACGGTGCCGTCGAAGCGTCGGAGGAAGCTATCGCCAACCACGGCACGCCGGAGATCATGAACCCCGACCAAGGCAGCCAATTCACTGCGGCAGCGTTCATCGACGTCCTGCGTCACCACGAAATCCGGATCAGCATGGACGGCAAGGGCTGCTGGCGCGACAACGTATTCGTGAGCGGCCGTGGAAGTCGGTTAAGTACGAGCATGTGTACCTCCACGCCTACGAGTCGACGAGAGGCGCAGAGAAACTAGCCGTTTACCTCGACTTCTACAATCACCGCCGGCCGCACTCCAGTCTTGACCAAGCGGCCCACGACAACGTGTACTTCGATCAACCGTCGCTAGGACTGGCGGCTTAACCCACAGAGCGACCACTTAGGAAGCCCGATAATCTGTCCGACCGCGTGGGACCACCTCTGTGGATACGCACACGGCACGGCAATTGGTTCGCGGCGGGCGCATGCAATGACGAGCAATTCTGGTAAGCGGTCGCCAGGGCGCCCGCTGGGCCGCCGGTGCGGGACACTTGTCGATCGACAGCCGACTGCGGATGCCGATCTGGCGCTGATACGGCACATCGACGAGCTGCACTTGGGGCATCCTTTCGCAGGCAGCCGGATACTACGCAACCTGCTGCTAGGCAACAAAACGGCAAACTGCCTGGCTACGGCGTTCGCCCCCGAAGACGCTCTACTTCGCAGCGTCGATGGTTGCCACGAGGGCTTGCAGGGCTTCCTTGCTCGCGGCTTGCGTTGCTCGCCACGCGCGTACTTCCTTCAAGGCTCGGTCTATCGCTGTGTCAACCGTCTCCCACTTGTCAGGCGCGCGAGACTTGATCTTGGGCTCGGCCTGATCCCAGGCGACTTCGAGATCCTTGATTCGCTTCTTTGCGGCGCCAAGGTCACCGCTCCCTACGATTCTGAGCGTGTCCACAGCGATCGCACGGAACGCTGAAAGATCGCCGAGTGGGGGACGATTGCTTGGATGCTGCGGTCGTTGCCATGGGGGAGGATCGGGTTGGCCCGACGCCGCGCGGCTGACCTGCGACGCTGACCAGGCAGCGACTGCAGAAAGAAGGACGACTCCAGTTGTACGAAGCATCATGTCGGTGCCTGCTCAACAAAGATCATTGGTGTGAAGGCGATCCGGGCTCGCCCTCACCGCGCGCCGAGATCGCTTCCTTCTGTGGATTCACCGTCAGGTAAGCCATCAAAGCGCCGATCGCTGCCAAAAACAGCAGGCTGGTTGTGAAGCTGCCAAGACCCATGCCGCCTTTCCCGGCAGATTGGGCAAGCAAGTCACCGAGCGAGGCGCCGAGGGGACGGGTAAGAACATATGCGGCCCAGAACGCGAGCACCCCATTGAGCCGGAAAGTGAAACGCGCCACCGCGATGATGGCAATCGCACCCGCGAACAACGGCACGGAGGTCGCATATCCGAGCGCCAATCCCTCCGCCAGGAAGTCGCCCGCTGCCGTGCCGAGTGCGAACGTGAACAGGATCGTTAGCCAATAGAACACTTCCCGTCGAGTCGTGTAGATCGTCTGTATGGACAGCGTTCGCTCGCTCACATACCAAGCGATAACCGTCACGGCCAAAGCGACGGCGAACACTGCGGTTGTGACCTCCAGAGGAATGCCCAGATTGTCGACGAGGTTATCCGTGATCAGCGTACCTACGATGCTCAGCAGGACCACCGCCGTCCAATAGACGATCGGTATATAGCGTTTCAACTTCAGTTGTACGGCTAACACCGCAACCAGCAATGCCGTCATCGCGTAACTGGTTCCGGTCAACCCGAGGCCGAGATTGACGGAGAGATAGTCGGCAACGGTCTCGCCGACCGTTGTCGCGAGGATCTTGATAATCCAAAAGTAGAGGGTGACCTGCGGAACCTTGTTCGACATCTGTCGAACAACACTTCGTGCACTTCTTGGAGGCGTTACGTCCTCGACCATGACCGCTTCACCGGATTGGGCACCTGGTTCGACCGGAAATGTGGCGACGCGTTCGCGCCTGACGGCCTGCCCAGCGCTACTTCTCTCCATCGCCGGTCCAGAATTGGCTCCAAGGTGTCGGCGACCGGGCCGGCCGAAGACCTGCTCGCAGTTGAGGGCGAGCTCCTCGTTCTGCTCGTGACCGTGCGGCCGGCGTGGTTGAGGTCGGCGAGCGTGTCAGCGAACGCGGGACGCCGTCGCCGCATCCGGCATCACCCTGGCGATCAGGACCGCATTGGTGCCGCCGAAGGCAAACGAATTCGACATGACCGCGCGCATCCCCACATCGTGACGCGCGGCTCCGCGCACCAGGTCGACGTCGAGCTGAGGGTCGGGGGAGTCGAGATGCGCGGTTGGGGGAATCGACCGGGATTCCAGGGCCATCAACGCGATCAGGAATTCGATGGCCCCTGTCGCGCCCATTACGTGTCCGTGCACGGCCTTGGTGGAACTGATGGGGACGTGCGCCGCGCACGCGCCGAGGGCGTGCCTGATCGACAGAACTTCGGTCCGGTCTCCGGTGACGGTTGCCGTGCCGTGCGCATTGATGTAGCCGATTTCCTCCGGCCGCAGGCCCGCATCGTCGAGTGCTACGACCATGGCGCGTGACTGCCCGTGCGTCGAAGGGTCGGCGATGTGCCCGGCATCGCTCGTGACACCGTAGCCCGCCACGACGCCGTAGACGTGTGCACCGCGAGCGAGCGCCCGCTCGGCCGACTCGAGCACCAGCGCTGCCGCGCCTTCCCCGAGCACGAAGCCGCTGCGCGCGGTAGAGAAGGGCTTGCAGGACTGCGCAGGATCGGCCGCATCGGTGGTCGCAAGGGTTCGCAATGCGCTCCATGCGCACAGGGCGGGGGCGGTCAGCATCGCCTCCGACCCACCCGCGATCGCCCGGTCGACACGGCCAGATCGGATGGCGAGCACCGCTTCCCCGATGGCAATGGCCGATGACGCGCACGCGACGGAATAGGTCAGTGCGGGGCCCGCGGCAAGCTGGTCGATCGAGATGCACGCGGCGGGCGCGTTGATCATGACACTCACCACGGTGGTGGGCTTTAGTCGCCACTGACGGGCCGCGAAGATCGTCCGGTAGCCGTCTTCCATCGTCTCGACGCCGCCCATGCTGGTGCCCCAGTACACGCCGAGCCGGGGGTCCGCCTCGAACAGCGGAGCGTCAGCCGCGTCGTCAACGGCCTGCCGCGCCGCGGCAAGCGCCAGGGCGGTGCCGCGGTCGAGCGGCGCGCCGCGTTGCCGCATCGCGATTGAATACGCGTCGAATCGAGCGGGCGCGATCAACGGCACGGTGCTGCCGTTGGCCAGCTCTGGCGCGGTCCTGACTCCGGACCGACCCGCCAGCGCGGCCTCGAACGTCGCTCGGGCCGTGGGGCCGAGCGACGTACAGGCGCCGAGTCCTGTGACGACTACGGCATGCATGCGGCGCTCACTGCGCGGCCGTTTCGCGCCGCGCGACAGCCGTGTCGACGACTGCCACGACGTCGCGCACGCAGCCCCCTCTGAGGTCGGCCTGGCTATCCAGCGTGATCTTGAACTCTTCCTCCAACTCGAAGGCGAACTCGAGGGTCGCGAGCGAGTCCACCCCGAGCTCCTCGAGAGGCGTCTCCGGGGCGATCCGCGCCGGGTCGAGGGAAAATTCGCTGGCCAGGAGGTGGCGTACGCGATCGAACGTCGTGCTCATGGGATCCTCAGTTCAGTGGGGGCGTATAGGGTGAATGGACGTCAGACGAGCGCGGTCCGGTGCGCCACATCCTCGAAACCGTGTTGAAGAACTGAACCGTCTTGAACGCCGCGACGTCGCGGTCGTTGTCCAGCGTGATCAGGTGATAGCTGTCGGTCACGATGGCACGGAAGAACATCGACGTGCCGATATGAAGCTCGACGTAGCGCAGGTTGGCGAGACTGGCGATGTCGTCCTCTCTGGCGTGGATCATCAGTGTCGGCACCCTTACGGCGGACAGGCATCTGCGGACCTGGCGCATGAGGCGATCGGCCTCCCGCAGGCGGGTGGTGGGGATCGTCGAGCCATCGATCGACGCACGCCTGACGTCGTCGACCCTGCGCTCGATCCATGCGCGTACCCGTAGGTTCTTCACGCCGAACGGCGCATGCTCGCGATAGCGGTACAAACGCCGGAGCGGCGTGCGGCACACGAGCGGGAGCAGGAACCGCAGGCGCGGGAGACTCCAGCCGTCGAAGAAGATCGCCGTGGAGATCAGTGACAGGGCGCCAATCGAGGTATTGCGCACGGCCGCGGCGGCCAACGCAAGCGTCGCACCAACGCTGACGCCGCACAGGTTGACTTCCTCGTACAGAAGGCGCAGCCGGTCGACTTCCGCGACGACGCTGCGAACCCAGTCGTCGCAGCGCGACTCGGGACGGCGGGGGCCCCATGGTTCGTCGGGCGAGTAACCGGCGATGTCGGGCACCACTACGTCGAAGCCATGGGCTCTCAGCAGCCGGGCGAACAAGCGGACTTCGAGCGCGGTGCTGCACAATCCGTGCAGCAGGAGTACGACACGATCCCTCTTGAAGTCCGCGCTCGCGCCGTCCGCGATTCGCATTGAAATCATGCCGCAGCGTGCGCCCCGCGCTGCTCGGCAAGCGCAATGCACGAAATCCCCGCCAGGATCAGCGCGGCGCCGGCCAGCTCGAGCGACGTGATGTGCTCGTGAAGCACGACAGCCGATGCGCCGAGCACCGTCACGACGTCCAGGTGCGACACCGCGAACGCCGGTCCGATCGGCGCACGCCGAAGCAACGCAAGCCAGACGAAGAACGTTCCCGCGTAACAGGCGGCGGCTACGTAGAGCCAGGGACTGCCTACCGCACGACCGAGCCATGCGGTGCTGGCCTGCAATGGCGCCGCGCCGTTCGCGGTCACCTTGAAGGCCAGGTGCGCGACGGTGTCGAGCGTCGCAAGCAGTCCGAAGCCGAAAACGTAGAACCGTCTCATGTGGCGCCCCATCCGACCATGGCCACTCCGGCCGCAATCAGGACGATTCCGCCGGTGCGCAGCGTGCCTGTCGCCTCGTGGAACAAGAGCCGGCCCCCCACCATCACCGTGACGATGTTCACCGAGGCGAGCAGTACGGCGACGGAAAGGGGAACGAGCGTCAGGAACGCAAGCCAAGTGACGAACTCGACGACATAACAGCCTATGCCGAAGCCGATGAGGGGATCGGCCACGAGCGATCGCCACCCGGCGGCTCCCGGCGCAGACCGGCTGGCGGCCGCCTTGAACGCCATCTGCCCGGTCGTGTCGAGCGCCAGGTTCGCGAGCCACAGCGCGATGGCGTTGTCAGGCACCGCGTACGGCCGCCGTGATCAACTGGTCAAGCAGCGCGAGTCCGAGGTCGATCTCGTCGTCACTGATGTGCAGCGACGGTGCAAACGTGACGACGTTCTTGTGATAACCGCCGACATCCAGCACCAGACCGATGCGTTCGCCGCCGTGCTCGAGCCGGCCGGCGAGTCCGATGTCCACCATGCGGTCCACGAGCGCCTTGTCCGGCGTGAAGCCATCGGACTTGCACATCTCGGCGCGCAGGGCCAGCCCGAGCCCGTCCACGTCGCCGATCTGCGGATGCCGCCGCTGCAGCTCGCGCAGCCCGTCGAGGAAGTGCCGACCCTTGCGGGCGACCATCGTTTCGTAGTCCGTCTCCGCCAGCATCTTCATCGTCTCGAGGCCGACTGCGGTGCCGAGCGGATTCGAGGCGAACGTCGAATGTGTCGATCCCGGGGGGAACGTTACTGGATTGATCAATTCCTCCGTCGCCCAGAGCCCGGCGAGCGGATTCAGCCCATTGGTGAGGGCCTTGCCGAACACCAGCACGTCGGGCTGCACGCCGAAGTGCTCGATGGACCACAACTTGCCCGTCCGGTAAAACCCCATCTGGATCTCGTCGACGACCAGCAGCACGCCGTGGCGATCGAGCACTTCCTTCAGCTCGGCGAAGAAGTTGGGAGGCGGTATCACGTAGCCGCCGGTGCCCTGGATTGCCTCGACGTAGAAAGCGGCGTATTCGCACTGACCGGCTTTCGGATCCCAGACGCCGTTGTACTCGGACTCGAAAAGCCGTGCGAACTGCTGAACGCAATGGTGGCCGTACTCTTCCTTGGTCATGCCGCGTGCCGCGCGGAAGTGGTACGGAAAGGGCAGGAAGCACGCGCGGTCGCCGAAGTGGCCGAAGCGGCGGCGATAGCGATAGCTTGACGTGATGGCGGAGGCACCGAGCGTCCGGCCGTGGTAGCCACCTTCGAAGGCGAACACCAGCCCGCGACCCCCACTCGCGTTGCGGACGAGCTTCAGCGAATCCTCGATGGATTGCGACCCGCCGACGTTGAACTGCACGCGCCCGCGGGCGTTCCACTTGCGCTCGACGTCCTGCGCGATCCTCCGCGCGAGCTCGATCTTGGTCCGGTGCAGGTACTGGCTCGCGACCTGCGGAAGGACGTCGAGTTGCCGCACCAGTGCCGCGTTGAGACGGGGATTGGCATAGCCGAAGTTGACCGCCGAATACCACATCTGCAGATCGAGGTACGGAACGCCGGACGTATCGAACAGGTAGCTGCCCTCGCATCGTGCGAAGAGCTTCGGGGGCGAGACGTAGTGAACCGTGTCGCCGAACGAGCAGTAGCGCGCTTCGTCAGCGAGGAGTTCTGCCTCGGTATCCTGCAATCGATCGTCAGTGACGAGCGCATCGGCCGTGATCATAACGTCGCTATCCTCTGGGCGTGTTTCGTGACAGGCGAAAGCTCCGCCAGGTACTCGATCGCGTCGCCGAAGCCGGCGATCGGGCGATGAACGATGCCCTGATTCCCGCAATGCGTGGCCAGCGCATCCTTGGCGAATACCACTGACGCGCGCGAGGCCGCGCAATAGTCCGACGCTCCATCGCCCACCAGCAGAACGGATGCATCGCCTTGCGCAGTCCGCGGCTCGATCCGTGCGCATTTGCACGTGCCGCTCGACGCTCGACAAGCGGCGCCCGCGTGGGGGAAATCGAGCCGCCAGCGGCGCGGCCCGCTGGCGCGCAGGCGGTTGGAGATGACGGGCAGGCGCGCGAGCCCGTGACGCGAGAGAACGGAGCGGACGACGTGATCGAGCCCATCGCTGACGACCTCCACAGTCATTCCCAGGTCTTGCGCTTCGGCGACAAAGCGCGGAAAGTCCGGGTCGATTGCCACGCCGGAGACGTAGTCGTCGAGTTGCTGCCGGCTGCAATCGAGAAGCCGGACCTGCCCCTCCATGCACTCGCGCGAACCGATCCGCCCCTCTCGCCATTCATGCTCCAAGGCGCGCCAGCCGGCGTCGCCATGCAACAGCAGCAGCGAATCCGTGACGTCTTCCAGGGTGATCGTGCCGTCGAAGTCGCAGAGCACCACCCAGCCGACGTGCTGCCGATCGCGAGGGCCCGGCCCTAGCATCGCGTCGGGCACCGCATGGCCCCGTGCGGAATCGCGCGGTCGATGATGCTGCCCGGTGAATTCGTGATGCGCGCCGGGCCCGTCGGCGTCCTGCTAATCCATGGCCTCACGGGTACGCCTTCGGAGATGCGCTTCGTTGCAAAGGGATTGCATCGCGCAGGATTCACCGTATACGGGATGAAACTTGCGGGACACTGTGGAACAGCTGACGATTTGCTGACTACGGGCTGGCGCGACTGGTACCGAAGTGTGGACGATGCGGCGACTCGACTGCTCCCGACGGTCGAGCGGTTGTTCGTCGGCGGGCTGTCGATGGGTGCCGTGCTCGCGCTCGAGCTCGCGATTCGGCGCCCGGACGACGTCGCGGGGGTCGCGCTCTATGGCACCACCTTCCGGCACGACGGCTGGACGATCCCCCCCATCGCCCGGCTTGCCTTCCTGCTGCCGGTGGTATGTGCGCTGGGGATTGGGCGCCGGCGCATGTTCAGGGAATCTTTTCCTTATGGAATCAAAGACCCGCGTACGCGCGATTTCATCGTCGGGCGAATGCTCGCTGGCGACAGTGACGCGGGCGGACTGACCGGCAACCCGTGGGGCTCGCTCGCCGAATTCCACAGGCTGAGCCGTCACGTGAGGCGCCGATTGAGTTGGGTCACGAGCCCCTGCCTTGCGATGCATGCGGTGCACGACGACATCGCGAGCCAGCGGAACGTAGAGGTCGTACGGCGGGGCGTGTCGGGTTCGCTCGAGGTCGAGCTGCTGGACGACTGCTATCACATGATCACGGTCGACCGTCAGCGCAGCCGCGTGATCGCCCGATCCGCGGCGTTCTTCACGCGGATTGCCGGAGGCGAGGTCGCCGGGAGCGGAGCTAGGCGTCCGGCAGCCGCCGATCCTGCATTCGCGGATACCACGCTCGTCACGCCGGATAACCGATGACGGGCAGTGGGCGATGGCATTACCTGATCGAGCCGCCGCGCCTCATCGAACACTTCGTGGCGCGTCCGCCGGTGGGCTTCCGAACGTGGTGGAGCCCGGCGGGGACTCCGATGTTCTCCGCCGGGCTCGACCCATTCGTCGCAAGCGGCGCGCGCGTCCGACGCCTGGCTTCTACGCTGGCGCGGTGGACCGGAGGTGGAGATGCGCTGCAGTTGAAGACCTGCTTCGTCGGCACTGCGGTCTCCGAGCACATACCGCTCGCGCGCGGGTCGCTGCCGTCCGCGTGTGTCGACGACGTCCTGAACGGACCCGCACGGGACGACTTGCGCTGCCATACGCTGGTAGTGGTCAAGGACCTGCCATGCGATTCTCCGCTCGTCGATGCCACGGAAAACGCTCACGCCGACGCCGTCTGCAATGTCCTGCGCGACGCTGGATTCGTGTTGCTCAGCGGGCAGGCGCTTGCGTGGGTCGCCGTCGATTTCTCGTCGATCGACGAATACCTCGCGCGCCTTTCGCGGAATCGACGCAAGGACATCCGCCGAAAGCTGCGCAGTCGGGAAGTCCTCCGCATCAGCATGGAGCCGACCGGGGCGCCGATATTCGGGGATCCAGGCGTGCGCGAAGGAATCTACCGCCTCTATCGAAATGTGTACGACCACGGCCGCGCGAAATTCGAACGCCTGACACCGGCCTTCCTCGACGCGATCCTGCAGGATCCAGCAGTCGACGGGCGAGTTTTTCTATACGCAACGCCAGAACGCATGATTGGGTTCAATCTGTGCTTCGTCGCCGGTGACACCCTGGTCGACAAGTACGTCGGATTCGCGTATCCCCAGGCCCGCGAGCACAACCTCTATTGTGTGAGCTGGTTCCAGAACCTGGACTACGCGCTGGCCGCGGGTCTCACTCGCTATGTCGCCGGCGCATCGGATCCGCAGTTCAAGGCGGACCTCGGTGCGCGCTTCACGATGACACGTCACGCGGTTTATGCGTCAAACCGGGTGCTGCGCGTTGCATTGCGGGGATTGTCGCGAGGATTCGAACGCGACCGCGAATGGATCGAAGGGAAACGGCGTGCGCCCGATCGTGCTTGACTTCGACGGTTCGGTCGGCCGCCTGCCGGGCGAGACGCGCATCGAAATGGCCGATCTGCAGGAAGCCGTCCGGCTCAGCTGCACGGCCGGCCGCCTGGCGGAGGTCGCGCAGCGCGTGCCCGATCCAGTGGTGTCGGCGCCGATGATCGTCTTTACCGGCAGCGGCGATTTTCATCACGTCACGCTGCCCTTGATCCGCAAGCACGCGCCGAGAGCCCCGATCGACGTCGTGGTGCTCGACAATCACCCGGACAACATGCGTTATCCGTGGGGCATCCACTGCGGATCATGGGTGACACACGCCACGCGTCTGCGGTGCGTCCGTCGTGTCGACGTGCTCGGTATCACGTCACCGGACGTCTCGGCGCGCCACGCCTGGGAGAACAGCCTGTTGCCGCTCTGGCGGGGCAAGTTGGCGTACTGGTGCATCGGCGTGGGCACGGCGTGGGCCGCGCGCCTCGGGATGTCGGGCAGCGTAAGGAGCTTCGACAGTGCGGCCGCCATGCTGCAATCGTTCGCTTCGCGCCGCGATCCATCCGGCGCGCGGGTGTACCTGTCGATCGACAAGGATGTGCTGTCGCGCACGGTGGCGCAAACGAACTGGGACCAGGGGGTGCTGGCGGAGCACGAGCTGCATGAAATCGTCGCGCGCCTCGCACCGCACTGCATCGCAATCGACGTCACCGGCGACGTATCGCAATACCGCTACCGCAGCCGGTGGAAGCGCCTGCAGCAGCGAATCGACCCGCAGCCGTACGTCGAAGGCGCCTCGCTCGCGGCGTGGCAGGCGCAACACGACGCAGTCAATCGACGCCTCGTCGACCTCCTGGCGGGCGGGCAAACCGCCGGCGCGGACGCATGAGAAGCGCCGCCCGGCAACTCCGCGCCGGGGGTGCGTCGCATCATCGGCCCCTGAGGGTGCGCCATCGACGAGCCGTCTCGGTGCCTATCGTCCGCGCCGCCAGTCCGGCCACCTGCCTCCATACCGGGGCCCGCGGCACGCCGAGCTGGCCGCTCTCGTAGAGCGCGCGACAGGCCGAGCGTCGGAGCTTGCCGCTCGACGTCTTCGGAATCGTTCGCGGTGGCACTAGGAAGACCTCGTTCGGCGGTCCGTTGAGGTGCATCGCGACCGTGCTCATTAGCGCCGCGCGGAGCGAGGCGACGTCGTCGGCATGGCGAGCGCGGCACTCGGCCACGACGACCAGTCGCTCGGTCCCGGAGCCGGGGTCGGGTGATCCGAACACGGCGACGCACCCCTTGCGGATACCCTCGATGCCCTCGACGACCGCCTCGACGTCCTGCGGGTGGATGCTGTGGCCGCCCCGCTTGACGATGTCCTTAGTGCGGCTCGTCGGAAAGAGCTCTCCGTCGACCATGTAGCCGGTGTCGCCCGTCTCGAGCCAGTCGCCGTTGCGCAACGCGGCGGTCGCCGGTGCATTGCGAAAGTATCCGGTCGTCGCCGAAGGGCCCTTGAATTGGATGCGGCCTTCCGTCCGGTCCGCGACGACGCGACCGTCCGCAGCGACGACACGGATATCGTGCGCGGGAAGCGCGCGGCCGCAGGCGACGATCTCCAGCGTTGCTGACGAGGGGCTCGTGTCTGGTACCGCAACCCCGTCGCGCGCGAGCGCCTCACGGTCGATCGAATCGACGATGAAACTGCGCGAAAGGCTCGGGAATGCGAGCCCCACCGCCGACTCGGCGAGGCCGTAAACGGGCGTCAGGGCCTCGGGCCGGAAACCGTACGGCGCGAACCGCTGCGCGAAGCGCCGCATCGTCGCGGCGCGCACCGGTTCCGCGCCATTGAAGGCGAGTCGCCACGAGCTCAGGTCCAACCCTTGGAAATCCGCATCGCGCACCCTAGACGAGACGAGGTCGTACGCGAAGTTGGGGCCGGCGGAAAGGGTCGCGCCGAATCGATCGATCGCCCGCAGCCAGCGCGACGGTCGGGCAAGGAAGATCGTGGGAGACATGAGGTTCAACGGTATGCCCGTGTACAGCGTCCCCATCCAGGCACCGATCAATCCCATGTCGTGGTACAGCGGCAACCAGCTCAGGAAGCGGTCGCGCGAATGCGCACCGCTCGCTTCGCGCATCGCGCGGATGTTCGCAAGCAGCATGGCGTGCGTGAGGACTACGCCCTTCGGATCGCCGGTGCTTCCCGACGTGTACTGCAGCATGGCGACGGCGGAGGTACGTAGGGCGGCGGCGCGCAGCCCGACGTTCGAGTCGTGCAGCGCGTTCGGGCAGACGACATGCCGCAAGCCCGGCACCAGCGCCTGCAGTGCGCGCCCGACCAGGCGGGCTTCGGGCACCGTGACGAGGACCGACGCAGAGCAGTTTGCGAGCACAGCGGCCCGTCCTTGCACATGCTCTTCGAGCTCGGACCAGCGCAACGGCGGATAGATAGGCACCGCGATCGCGCCGAGCAGCATCGCGCCCAGGCACACCTCGAAGAACTCGAGACACGTCGGAAGCATGATCGCGACGGTGTCGCCGTGCCGGATGCCGTGGCCCTGCAGCCCGCACGCCGCACGGATGGCAGCCGCCCACATGTGCGCGTACGTGACCGTCGTCGTGGAGTCGTCGGTCTCGATCAGCGTGACGTGCTCGCGTTGCGGATGGCGAGCAAGGTGCCATTCGAAGGCATCGAGGATTGTGTGCGCCTCCGCCGGTGAACCGGTGATCGCCTCCAGCGACCCCACAGGTGCGATGTCTGCGGCAGGCCTGGTCGACGACCGGTTCGCGGCGTTCATGGATGCGGACATCGACGTTTGGCTTCCTCGTTGGACGGATTCTCGCCGGAATGTCAGAGGTAGAACAGCCGGCACTCAGCCGATGACAACGGCGAGGTGGGGGGCGCGCGTGCGACGTATGTTGTCGCAATGGCACAATCTGCGCAACGCTTCGGTAGACACCAATGCGGCGTCATGAGGCGAATCTCGGGCAACGGTGGACTGTTCAGCCGCCATTGGGCGACGTCGAGCTTGCGTGAAGCTTGCGGGGCCCTTGCAGTGTCCTTGCAGTGTCCATGCAGCACAGCGTCAGTCTGGGCAATCGACGCAAGGCGTTTGGCGCCGACGTGAACCGAGACCATGATCCGCAGCGGGGTCACGAGCGAGACAGAATGAAGCGACACTTCACTCGGAAGGACCGCCAGCAACCAGGCGAGCCGTTGCAGGCGACGCCGGAGCCGGCGGCGCCGCGACTGCTCGCGGCCACTCTCTGGGTGCTCGCCCTCGTCGTCGTACTGGTGTTGATCATGATGTGGGTGTTCTAGTCCACGTGCCACATTAGGCCGGCCGCCACGCTCGGTTGGGACGCCCTGGACACGAGCGGGCTGCGCGTGCTGGCCGCCAGCAGGCGCTGCAATGCCGTCGAGACGACGACGTGCCACGCGCCCGCAACATGCCAGTCCCCCATGAGCTCGAGCGCAGCATTGTCCCAGCCGCCGGCCAGTCGGTACGACGGGAGGCCACTTGCGGAGGACGCTTCCGGCGAGACACCGTAGGACAGGTTTCGTTGGCGGCGGTCCGACCATGTGATGGTTGGCAGGACCGTGACCTGGACGTCCGCCCCGTCGGGGCCCCCGATGTAGGCTCCAACGGTTGCAGCAGATTCCGCCGACGTCACGGCGGAACGAATGATCGCGAAGACCGGGACATGCACGACGGTCACATGGGCCTGCATGCCGACTTCCGCCATGCCGCGCACGTCGGGCAGCCGCCCCAACCTCTCGTCCCCGGAATACGAGAAGGGCGAACGCGAACCGCGGCCCGTCCGGCCTTCGCGGTAGCCGACGAGCATTCCCCAGCCCGTCGGCCGTGTGTCAACGGGATTGAACTGGATCGTCGGCGCAATGGTCAGGCTGCCGCTGACGAGGGATACGGTTCCACCCTCGCGCGTGCGGTACACAATATCGCCGAAAATGCGTGGTCGGGTGACTGTTCGGTTGCTGCCGACATACGTCGGACCGATCTCGAGTCCCGCGCCCAGATCGGCTTCTTCGATGCCCCCGCTCGCGCACGCGTGGCCCGCGGCGCAGGCGCAACCGGCGGCGACGGCACCGCGCAGTCGCCGTAAAACCCTGTTCGTGCGCGCGCCGTCGAGTGCCGCTCGCATGCCGCGGAAGATCCACCTGTCCATACCGCCTCTTAGCCCGGCCGACGAAAGCGGCGTGGCGACGGGATTCTACGGCGCGATCCGGATGCGCGCGACGCGCTCGTACCCTTGGCGTGCGTCAGGCGACCGTCAGGTAATCGACATATCATGGACGCAAAGACTACGCGTCATACGCGCGCAACGGTCCGGATTTCGCCGCTCGTACCGATCCACATGCTTGTTCTCAAGAATACCGCCTTGCTTGCAATGTTCACGGCCGCCGGTGCCTGCGCGGCGCCGCTTCCCGTTCCAACGATCGACGGCCGATGGACCACCTTCGACGAGACCGGCCGCATCCCGAAGGCCATCGTCACCATCATCGGCGACGATGAGCATTGGAGCGGGCATGTCGTCGAGGTGTTCCGCGAGCCCGGTGAGCCGGCGGACCCTCGATGCGACGCCTGTACGGGCGCGGATCGCGGGGCCAGAATGCAAGGGCTGACGATTCTGCACCTCGAACGCACCCCGGGCACCCCCCGGCTGCACGGCAGGATCCTCGACCCCGAGGAAGGCATCACGTATCGATGCATCGTCACGCTCGAGCCGAACGGCGACCGCCTGACGATTCATGCCTATATCGGCACTCCTCTCCTTGGACGCGATGTCGTGTGGCGAAGGATGTTGAGGCCCGCGCCTTAGGAACCGGCCAACGGCCATGCCGCCTGGCGCGATAATGCGAGTGCAGCCGCTCACGCCCGGCGAGTTCGGGACGCCGCAACGTCGGCCGCCACCGGCGCGCGGCGCGGCGCGGCGCAAGGAGGACCGTGACATGCGCGTGCTGGTGGTCGAGGACGATACGTTGCTGGCCACCGGTCTGGCCAGCCTTCTGGCACGCGCATCCCACATGGTGTTCTCCGCACGAACGGGCGCCGAGGCCGAGGCGGTCATCCAACGCGATGCGCTCGATCTCGTCGTTCTCGACATCGGGCTGCCCGACGACGATGGATTCCAGATACTGCGCCGACTGCGTGCGCGCAACTCGCCGATTTCGGTCCTCGTGCTGACTGCGCGCGATGCGGTGGAGGACCGGGTGCACGGTCTCGACCTCGGTGCCGACGACTATCTGACCAAGCCGTTCTCGGTCAACGAATTCGAAGCCCGCGTGCGCGCTCTGCTGCGACGCTCGGAGCGCGTGGGCACGCGCCTCACCGCAGGTGGGCTGACCATGGATGTGGCGGCCAAGCGTGTCCGGGTGCATGATCGGGCGATCGACGTCACGCCACGCGAGTGGGCGCTTCTCGAGCTGTTTCTCGCGCGACCCGGCCGCGTGCTGAGCAAGGAGCAGATCGCGGAGAGCCTGTTCACACTCGACGAACAGCTGTCGCCCAACGCGATCGAGGTGCACGTGTCGCGCCTGCGCACTAAAATCGGACCGGCGGGCGTGCACATCCGCACAGTGCGCGGGTTCGGCTACCTGCTTGAGAGCAAGGATGAGTAGGGGGGGCGCGCGCTCGCCCAGCATCCGGCAGGGGTTGCTGCTTTATCTCTGCGGCTGCCTGCTGCTGGTGATCATCTGTGTTGCGGCGGTGACATACGCGGTGGCGCTGCGCGCCGCGAACGATGCGTACGACCGCTCGTTGCTCGATCCGGCGATCGACATCGCGGACAACGTACGGATTGAAGCCGCGGGCGCGCGGGTCGACCTCCCGCAGAAAGCGCTCGAGGCGCTCGTCTATGACCAGAGCGACAGCATCATATACCAGGTGCGCATGGCGGACGGGCAGTTGGTCTCCGGTGTCGACGACCTGCCGCCGCCACCGGCAATGGCCGCAGGCGCACACCGCTTCTTCGACGCGATGTATCGTGGTCAAAAGATCCGCGTAGCAGGGATGCGGACCGCGAATGGCACCGTTGTCCAGGTCGGCGAGACGCTGCACAAGCGCCATCAGCTCGTCGGCGAGATCTTGGCGGCAGAGCTCCTGACAACGCTTGTCATCGGCGCTGGCTCGGTGGCGCTCGCGTGGGTCGGCATCGCGAGAGGGCTGCGACCGCTCGAGCAGTTGCGTGCGGAGATCCTGCAGCGATCCATTCGCGATCTGCGTCCGCTACCGGCGGGTGGCGCACCCGCGGAGATCGCACCAGTCGTCAGGGCATTCAACGAGCTCCTCGCCCAGCTCGGTGCCGCCAATACGTTGCAGCAACGCTTCATGGCCAATGCGGCGCACCAGCTCCGCACGCCATTGTCGGGCCTGCAAATGCACCTCGAGATCCTGCTCCGCCGACCGCTCGACGATGAAGTTCGCGCCGAGATCGACCTGCTCCACATTGCAACGGTGCGCGCGAGCCGGCTCGCCACTCAGTTGCTCGCCTTGGCGAAAGCCGAAACAGTGCCCGGCTCGGATCGATCGCTGGAGATCATCGACCTGCGCGATCTCGGTGGCGCCGCGGCGCGTGACTGGGTGCCACGCGCTCTGCAGGCGGACATCGACCTTGGCTTCTCGCTAGAGCCAGCGGTCGTTTTGGGCGACCGGACATTGCTTCCGGAGGCGTTGAACAACCTGATCGACAACGCGCTGCGCTATACGCCCCGCGGTGGATCCGTGACGGTCCGCACCGGCTGCATCGATGCCGTCCCTTATCTCAGCGTGGAGGACACCGGCCCGGGCATCCCGGCGCCCGAACGCGACAGCGTGCTCGAGCGCTTCTACCGTGTCGCAGGCACGCCGGGCGAGGGTTCGGGGCTCGGTCTTGCGATCGTGAAGGAGGTCGTCGACCGCCACGCCGGCGAGCTGGAGATCGACAGTGTGGCGGTGGTGTGCGGAACGTGCGTCCGCATCTCGTTCCCGTCGCAGGTGTCCGAGACCAGCTGATCCTGAGACGAAGTTCACGGGAGAAGGCACGAGTGCAGGGCGCGTGTCGCTTCGGTTCGCACGGGCGAATCGAAGCGATACGACAGCCTCTCGAAAGCGCTGATCGCGCTCTAAACCTGAATTCGACGCCCGTCGAAACGCCCTCCAGCCAGCAACGCGAGAAGCAGTTCGGGGGGCCTAATCTTGCATAACTGCCTCGGATTTGGAATCGCATCCCACGGCCGCAATCTGAAATGGGAGTTCAGGCGCTGCCAAAAAAAAGCGTTAGCGCGCACGTAACGGTCGGCTTATCTTCAACTCAAGCGAACTAATCGTCGCCGCGGCAATGTCCGGGCACGGGCTGGCGTGGGTGCCCCACAACGCCGTTCAGAAATGCATGGCACAGGGTGGGCTGATGTTGGCGCTCGACGGTCCGAGCGAAGATAGGCGAGTGAGCCATGCACGCTCATGAATCGCGTCAGCACCTCGACGACCCCCTTCGAGCGGATGCAGCCAGCGACATCGATGGCCAGGCACTCGTGAGTGAATTCGTCGACCACCGTCAAGCACTTGAGTCGCTGAAAGTTGGCGCATGAATCGAAAACGAAGTCGTAGGCCCCCAAGAGGCGTTCGGTCCTTCAGCGCGAAGATCGGCAACGTGACTGGCAGCGGACTTCTGAGGAAAATCGCTGGCTACCGCAACCGGCCGTTTGCGGTCCTTTGAGCGGCGCGCGTAAATTCACCGGGACGGGACATCTGAGCCATGCACGCGTCACGTGGGGGACATGCAACCATCCAGACACCGCATCTTCTTGCTGACAGAGTCTTCAACTCAACGGGGGGGCGGGTGTTTCGTGAAGAACGCTTCTAGTCCGTCGACCAGTATGAGCTCCATGTCGGCGGCGAAGTGCATGAGCCTGGAGTCCTTCTGATCCGCCGCTTCTTGCATCCCAAGCAGGGCCCGCCGTATCGCTTCTTTTAGCGTGGCGTCGCCAACACGCGGTTCAATCGCCGACCACCACGTCGATGCTTCTCGGACCGTTGCTGACACCTGATTCCAGGTCACGGAGCTCGATGACAGCAAAGCGTTTACCTTGAGGCCGACATAGTCGAGTTGAGCCACCTGCACGGGTACCGCTTTTGGACCACGCGGAATGGCTTCCTGAAGCAACCTGTAGGCGTCGATCGAGTGAACCCCGACAGCGCTGCGGTCTCCGGCAGCCCACGCGTCTCGAATACCGGTAAGGAGTGCATTAAGTGCCTTCTTGCGGTCCGGAGGAAGCGCGCTCGCGAGGGGCGGGGCGAGCGCATCGATATCGGCCATCGCCTTCTTGAACGCAGCGCCATCGATTGACGGCGCGTTCTCGCTCAGTTGCTCGGCGATCTCGCTGGCCTGTGCCAAGGCATCTGTGGGTACGTGGGTCGATCGGGCGGCCACCGCCGTGGACGCAGCGCCGAGTAGAAGTGCCAGTACCGTGGCGGCGCCAACGCGAGTGCGAAAGGCATGGAAGTGTTGCTTTGGCGATTTCATGTCGATCTTTAATTGTTGGTTGCGCGTACCCAGTACGCGGGTCACTTCTTCGCAGCACGTTGGGGGATAAATGCGACGGCGGCTACGATGCAGCCGAGCAGGATCAGCGAAGCAATTAGGCGGCTGAAGTGGATTCCGCCTTGCGCCACGGGTTCGTCGAGGAGATCACCCAAGGTGGCGCCGAGCGGCCGCGTCAGGACGAATGCCGCCCAGAACAGCATCGTGCGCGAGATCTTCGTCCAGAAGTAGAGCGCGGCGACGAGCGCGAGTCCCGCCGCGAAGATCATCGCCCCGTACTCGTAGCCTAGGCCGAAGCCGCCGCGATCGGAGCCTGCTGCCCAGTCGCCGGGTGCGGTACCGAGGTCTGCGAAAAAAGTATCGTGCCCCAATAGAACCACTCCGCCTTGTGCGTGGTGATGCTCTGCACCGACACGCAACCCTCGCTCCAGCGCCAAATCCCTAAGCTGGCGACGAGTAGGGTGGAGACGATGGCCACGCCGCCGGGATAGCCGATGCCGACGGAGCGATCCGCGAAGTCGGCTAACGTCGTCCCGAGGGTGGTCGTCGCGACGATGGTCGCCCAGTAGAGCGCCGGATGCAGCTTTGCCGTCCTGATCTGTCCGAACACGAGGCCCACGAAGATAACCGTGAAGATCGTGCTGCCGACCAGGTAGCCGAGCTTGAGCGACATCGTCACCCAGTCGCCGCCGGTTTCGCCGAGCGTCGTCGCGAGAATCTTGACGATCCAGAACCCAAGCGTCACCGCCGGGACCTTGCTGACAGCGCGATGTCGGAACGGGCAAATCGATTGCCGTCGACTCCGCAGATCCGCGACTCGTTCAGGTCGACGTCGAGGTGCGCAAGAACACGCCCGTGAAAACCGACACCCGGGCGATGCTAACGCTGAAGGGCATTACTGGCGTGGTGGTCATTGAACTCAACGGGGGCGCCCCCGGCGCGAAGGCGCTTGTCGCCGCGACGCCAGATGGCCAGATCCCGGAGATTCCGTCGGCGAAAAGCCCGCTCAGCGCCCTCTAATCGAACAACTGCCGCGGATTGTCGAGAAATTCTCGGGACTCGAGGACCAGGTCAAGAAGGTCGCAACGGACGTCGGCGGGCTAACAGGAACACTCAAGGACGATCCCTCCCAGCTGATCTTCGGGGCGGAGAAAAAATCAACGCCCCCCGCGGAGGCGAACGGCGGTTCACACGATAGCGAAACACCGTTCCGCCCTGTCATGTGGGAAATTCTGGCGACAGAAGCCTCTCGTATTCCTTCTAGACGACCTCATAGCACTCACCGCTGCGACGCTCGAAGCCTCGGCGGTCGATTACCAGGATGCGGCCGCGCGCGCCTGCTTGTGTCGATCAGGTGCTCCCACGAACGACTAGGTCAAAACCTAGATCGATCCTGGTCCCGGCGCTGGCCGAATCGTGAAATCGCTGCAGCAGATGTTCGGCCACGGCGGTACCGATTTCGCGCCTCGGCGGCCGGATGGAGGTGAGCGTCGGCTGACTCCACGCAGCAAATTCAAGGTCACCAAACCCGATGAGGCCAAGTGTCCGCGGGACTGGTATTGCGCGCCGTTGACACTCGAACAGCGCGCCCAGCAATAGCACGTCGTTGGAAAAAAATACGCCGTCAACGTCCGGATGTGCGGACACGAGCTCCGCCATCAGTCGGCCGCCACCTTCGACGCTAGCACGCTCGGCCATCGTCAAGCACACCGGCGTTGTCGAGCCCGCCTCGATCACGCCTTCGTTGAAGCCGGCGCCGCGCTGGGTCGCCCGTCGGTCGTATTCGGGCGCAGCGCTGACGAACGCCAGTCGCCTGCGCCCGGTGTCCAAGAGATGTCGCGCCGCCGCGCGGCCCACCGCCCGATGCGAAAAGCCCACCAGCGTGTCGAGCGGATTGTCGCCCAGCTCCCACATTTCAACGATGGGCATGTCGGCGTTCAGAAGGCTCTGCAGCGTTGTGCGCGAATGCGCCTGGCCCGTCAGAACGATGGCTGCGGGTGACCACGACAGAAACGAACTGACCAGCGACTCCTCGCGCTCGATTGCGTAGCCGCTGTTGCCGAGCAGGATTTGGTAGCCATGGCCGTTGAGCACCTCGGCCATCGCCTCGATCGTCGCGGAGAAGAAGGAATTGACTAGCGACGGCACGATCACGCCCACCGTTCGCGTACGCGAAGCAGCAAGTCCGCCTGCCATGGAGTTAGGTACGTAGCCAAGCGATGCGGTCGCCGCGTCGACGCGCGCGCGCAGTTCCGCCGATACGGTATCCGGGTTGCGCAGCGCCCGAGAAACCGTCGATGTGGATACGCCGGCCAATTCGGCCACGTCGGACATCTGGGCGCGCGATGACGATCGGCGCGAGCCGTCGCGATGCTGGCGATGGGTTGCAGCCATAGGAATCACGCGGCTACGTAAATTGGCAATCGGCGATGCGTTGCAAACGCTTGCAAGACGCTTTGACTGTCCCGTATTATCAGGGCCTGAAATTGAATGTGCAAGCGCTGTCCAATGTGCCTGCCGATGTGGCGGGGTTCAGTCGCGACGCGAAAGACACGGCCACGGATGGTCCATGCGTCGGATCTCCGGGCAGCGTGCAAGGCACTACCCGGAGAACGTATCAGCATGGCCAGTGTCGGTTTGCGAAAGCTCAGGAAGTATTACGGCGAACTCGAGGTCGTTCACGGGATCGACCTCGATATCGCGCACAACGAATTCGTGGCGCTGGTCGGGCCTTCCGGGTGCGGCAAGAGTACGACCCTGCGTATGATCGCCGGGCTCGAGGACATTTCGGGCGGCGAAATACTGATCGACGGCGAAGTCGTCAACGAACTGGCACCCAAGGATCGCGACATAGCGATGGTGTTCCAGGACTACGCGCTCTATCCGCATATGAGCGTGTACGAGAACATGTCCTTCGGACTGACAGTTCAAAAGATTCCCAAAACGGAGATTGCTCAGCGGGTAAGGGACGCGGCGCAAATTCTCAACATCGCGGATCTGCTCCAGCGCAAGCCGCGACAGTTGTCGGGTGGTCAGCGGCAGCGCGTAGCGATGGGACGGGCGATCGTCCGGCGGCCCAAGGTGTTTCTATTCGACGAGCCGCTGTCCAACCTCGACGCCAAGCTGCGCGTGCAGATGCGCACGGAGATTAAGCGGCTGCACCAGCGCGTAGCCACCACGGTGGTGTATGTGACGCACGATCAGGTCGAGGCGATGACACTGGCGGACAAGATCGTGGTAATGCGCGGCGGCGTGATCGAGCAGGCCGGTACACCGGACCAGGTCTACAACCACCCGGCGTCGATGTTCGTGGCCGGTTTCATCGGCTCGCCGACAATGAATTTCTTGCGCGGCCGCGTTGCCGACGACGCGCGGTCCGTGCTCCTGCATGACAAGTCGGGAGGCGTGTCGTTGCCGCTGCTGGAGGCGCAGCGGTTGCGCTATGGCATGGCCGCGGGCCGCGAGGTCATCGCAGGGATCCGGCCCGAGCACTTCGCGCCGGCGGACGCCGGTGCGGCGCACCTGGTAGCGCAGGTGGACGTGGTCGAGCCGCTCGGTTCCGACACGCTCGTCTTTCTCAAATTCGGAGATGGGGAACTAGTCGCGCGTGTGCCGCCCGCCACAGCGGCGGTACCCGGCCAAAGTATTGCGTTGCGCATCGACGCTGGTCAGTTGCAATGCTTCGACCCGGTGTCGGAATCGGTGTTGTGCAATGACCCGTTTCACAACAAGAGAGCTCTCGTCGCAACCGAAGAGGCCGGAACATAACGCATCGTGGTTTGTCTGGCCGTCGAGCGCGCCCTTTGGCTCAGGCGCACCGAGGGCACCTGCGTACTAACGTCGCCGCACCGTATCCACCAAGGAGGTCACCATGTTGCAACAAGGATCGCCCCACCGGTATCGCACTCTCGCGCGGTCGCTCGTCGCCGCACTATGCCTCGCCACACTCGCCGTCAATCCCGCAGTGGCGCAGCAGAAGAAAATAAGCTTTCTGACCTGGAATATCTCGGACCAGGAAGAACTCTTCAAGGAATGGATCGCCGAATTCAAGAAATTGCGTCCCGACGTCGATGTCGAGTGGCTCGATAAGAAGGGGCCCGAATTTCCCACGTACTACCAGACGCAGGTGATTGCTGGGACGCCGCCCGACATCATCAACACGCAGGGCGGCCTGTGGCTGGAGTACGCGGCGGCGGGGGGAATGGTCGATCTCACGCCTTACCTGGCCAAGGAACCGGACGTGCGGCGCCGTTTCAACGCCGACTATCTCGGCAACTGGACCTACGAAGGCAGGAACCACATGCTCCCCTTTTACATCAGCAAGACGCTGCTGTTCTACAACAAGACGATGTTCAAGGAGGCAGGGCTGTCGGGGCCGCCGCAGTCGTTTGACCAGATGATGGACTATGCGGCGAAGATGTCGAAAGGCGACAAAACCGGCTTCATGACGCTCAATTTCGATTGGCTGTATTGGCCGCTGTTCCGGATGAATGGCGTCGAGCTTCTGACACCGGATTTGAAAAAAGCGTCGTTCAATACGCCGCAGGCCGTCAAGGTACTCGATGCATTGACCAAGGGCACCGGCAACGGGGCGATCAACAAGATCTCGTGGACCGGCCGCTGGGTGGAGCCCAACGGCGCGTTCGCTGCCGGCAATGTCGGCATGCTGCATGCGCACTCGCCGGCGTTTTTCTTCATTCGCGGTCAGGCACCGTGGATCAACGCCGACACCCTAGGTGTAACCAATGTACCGGGTGGGTGGGCAACGCCCAACTCGCACGGCCTCGGCATCTCGAAGGGCTCGAAGCAGCCCGACATCGCCTGGGAATTCCTGAAGATGGTGACCAGCGAAAAATGGACCGAGCGATTTTCTGCGCGACGCAAGGTCCTCACCGGCAACGTTGCCTCGGACAAGACAACGCTCGACAAGATGAAGGTCGACGACCCGTTGGCAGCTGCCGTGCTGCAGACCCAGCTTGAACAGACGGACAAGCTGACCGGCAACTGGCGTCTGGCCAATGACGCGCGCGTGAAGGATGCGTTCTATCCGGAGATCCAGAATGCCGTGCTTGGGCGCAAGACCCCAGCGGAGGCCATCAAGGACGCCGAGGGCAAGGTCAATCGTGTTCTAGGCCGGTAGGGCGGGGTAGCGGAGCGATGGGCGATGCGGGAACGATCCAGGTGCCTCGGGCTTCGAGGCGGCGGAACGTCCCGCGACGCGCGAATGCTGCAGGTTCGAAGCGGCGCCGCGAGTTGTTGCTGGTATGGGTCTTTCTGGTGCCGTCATTGCTCGTGTTTTTTTTGTACCGGGTTTTGCCGCTGATCTGGAACCTGGTTCTTTCCTTTCAGGAATTTTCGCTGTTCGGCGCGACGCGGTTCATCGGCTTTGACCATTACGTCGACATGTGGAACGACGACGTCTTTTGGATCACGCTCAGGAATACGCTGCTCTACATGGCCAGCGCGCCGATAGGCATTGCGCTGGCCCTTGCCGTGTCGTTGATGGTCAACTCGGAAGTGCGTGGTCGCAACATCTATCGCACCATCGTGTTTCTCTCTTACCCGCTGATGACGGTGGCGGTGGGGATCATCTGGCGATGGTTGTACGACGAAAAGGTCGGTCTCTTCAACTTCGTGTTGCGCTCGCTGCACCTCGTTGATCAGCCCCTGCCGTTCCTGCAATCCTTCGAGCTTGCGCTGCCGGCCGTGCTGCTGGCCAATGTCTGGCAGATCCTCGGCTTCTACATGATCATCCTGCTGGCCGGGCTACAGAACATTCCGCAAAACCTGTACGAGGCCGCATCGATCGACGGGGCCAGCCGACGCCAGCAGTTCGTGCGCATCACGTTGCCGCTGCTGCGGCCGGCAATCTTTCTGGCGTTTGTCATCGGCATCATGACCTCATTCACCAGTTTCGACCTGGTGTATGTGATGACACAGGGCGGACCCAGCCACAGCTCCGAACTGCTCGTCAATTACATCTATCGTGCGGCCTTCGAGTTGAGCAAGGTCGACTATGCAGCGGCGCTGACGGTGGTGCAGTTTCTGTTGCTGGTCGTGCTGACCTGGCTTGGGAATCGCCTGTCGGGCGGCGATGCCGGGGCGGTGGAATCGGAATGATGAGCGCGCGGCCACGAACAGCGATCGCGCCGGCGCGACGCTATCCGCACTGGCCCATCCATGTCGCACTGCTGTTGGTCAGCTTCTGCATGCTGGTGCCGTTCTACTGGGTGCTGAAGACGAGCCTGACGGGCGAAAACATATTCGTCTATCCACCCAGTGTGTGGCCGGTCGCCCCGCACCTCTTCTATTACGTCGATGTCTGGTATTACATTCCCTTCGCCCGCTACCTGCTCAATAGCGTAATGGTGTCGGGTCTCGCCATCGGCGCCAACGTCGTCTTCAATGCAATGGCGGCCTATGCCTTGACCAGGCAGTTTCGCGGTCGCGGTCTCATCATCACATTGCTGCTTTCATGCATGATGATTCCGTTTCAGACCACGATCGTCCCGGCCTATCTCATCACGGGCAAGCTGGGACTGCTCAACAGCTATCTCGGTCTGGCGCTGCCGACGTTCTCGACCATCGTCTGCATCTTTGTCTACAAGGCCAGTTTCGACGCCGTACCGCGTTCGCTGATCGACGCCGCACGGATCGATGGACTGTCCGAGTTGCAGATCATCATGAAGATCATGGTGCCGCTCTCGACGTCGGCCGTGGCAACCAACGTGATCCTGTCGTTCATCTGGTCGTGGAACAATTTCCTGTGGCCGTTGATCGTGGTCCGTGATCCACAGATGCAGACACTGCCGCTCGGACTGTCGCGCTTTCTTACGTATCACGAAAATACGACCGGGGCGCTTTACGCGTTCTGCATCATGGTGCTGTTGCCGGGAATCGTGCTGTTTCTGCTGGCGCAAAAGGAGTTCATCCGTGGACTCACTTCCGGGGCGACCAAGGGATGAAGGCAAAGGGAGTCGTGTCCCGCGCGCTGCGCAATCGGTTCGTGATGGTGCCGCTCGTGTTGACGGTCGTCATCGGCGGCTGGAACGCCTACATTGCGCTGCACAGCGACGGCATCGTGCGGGGACGTGTCGTCACCACCGATGGCGCGCCGGTCGCCGGTGCCACCGTGCACATCATGGAGCAGAACTTCACGACCAATTCGGAGCGGGGCAAGGTGGTGACGGGGTCGGATGGCCGGTTCCTGATCACGGACAACCGTTCGCACAACATCCAGTTGCGTGCCGACAAGGCTGGCATGGGTCGCTCGGAGCAACAGGTGGTTCGCCTGTTCTTTCGTGCACAAAACGTTACGCTCGACGCGCCGCTGGTCTTGCCGACGCCGCCACGCTGATGCCTGGATCGCGTCCACTGGTGCTGCTGGATCCTTTCCCGCGCAATAACGCGATGATCCTGCGGCCGGCTGATCGCGCTCGGCTGGAGGCCATCGCCGAGCTGCGCACCGTTGAATCAGGGGCGCTACCTGATGCCGTCGTCGAGGCCAGTTTGCCGGAGGTGGTGGCGATTCTCGGTCAGACGGCGTTGCCAGCCGCTCGGATTGCGCGCGCGCCGCGTCTCAAGGCCGTGTTCAATGTCGAGGGCAACTTTTTCCCCAATATCGACTATTCGAGTTGTTTTGCCCGTGGTATTCGCGTGGGGTGCGTGGCGCCAGTATTCGCGCGGCCGGTGGCGGAGTACGCGCTGGCGCTGACGCTTGATCTTATGCGCGGCGTAACCAGCGCGGACCGCGCCTTCCGCCGCGGCGGGGAGGCTTATGCCTGGCGGGGTAACATAGGCGCCGGCACGCTGTTTGGCGCCAGTGTCGGTATCGTTGGATTTGGCAACATCGCGCGCGCGCTCGTTCCGCTGTTGAAGCCCTTTGAAGGCCCGCTGCGCGTGTTCGACGCGTGGCTGCCCGATGCCGTGGTGCGGGAGCACGGCGCTGAACCGGTGGCGCTCAAGTTTTTGCTGTCGAATTCGCAAGTTGTCATTGTTCTGGCAGCGGCCACGTCGGCCAATCGGCACTTTTTGGGCGCGGCCGAGTTGGAGCGTCTTCGTGACGGCAGCAAATTAGTGCTGCTGAGTCGGCCCGATGTCGTCGACTACGATGCATTGCGTGCGGCATTGCGCGCGGGGCGGATCGAAGCTGCGATCGATGTATTTCCGGATGAACCTGTAGAAGCCGACGATCCTGTTCGCATGATGGAGCGCGTCATATTGTCGTCACATCGCGCGGGCGGCCTCTCGGAAACGCTGCTCGACATCGGCACGATGGCGGTCGACGATCTCGAGCTGGTGTTGCGCGGTTTGCCACCGGTACGCTTGCAGATGGCGCAGCCGGAAACCATTGGTCTGCAGCGCAGCCGGCCGGGGATGTCGGCGGAACGATAGCCCCGCTTGCCGACCGACTCGATTTCAACAATCTGATCTGGAAGATGGCATTGCCGAAGTGGAGTTCGACGGCGAGACGTTCGAACGTAGGGCGGCCCTTCGACGTTCCGCGGGAGGCCCTTCGAGCGTTTGTACCGGCAATTGTCGAGGTCGATAGCTACTGAGACCGGGGCTCCCCCAAGTCCTTACACCCGCGTGTCCGCGATCGCCATGTCCTGATCGTGCCCGCGGTTCAAGGAGGCTTTTCATGAAATCGTTTCCCCTGCTGTTGACGGTGATGCTCGCGGGATGGGCCACAACGGCGGTTCCGGCTGTACACGGATCACGGCTTGGTCGTGCTCGGTGTGCATATACCCGAGTTCGAGTTCGAGAAGGATGTCGACAACATTCGCCCGGCCCTCGACAGGTTCCGTGTCGGCTATCCGGTTGCGATCGACAGCGACTACGCGATATGGAACGCATTCGGCAATCGCTACTGGCCCGCGGTGTATCTCGTCGATGCTGAAGGCAACATCCGCTATCACCATTTCGGCGAAGGTGAGTACGAGCGTACAGAAGCCGCGCTCCGGCAGCTGCTCGTTGAAGCGGGATATTCCGATCTGGGCAATAACGCGAGCCGGGTCGACCCGCGCGGCTCGGAACTTGCCGCGGACTGGTCCGACCTGCGATCGGCCGAGAACTATCTCGGCCGGGACCAGACGAAGGGTTTTGCGTCGCCGGGGGGCTTATCCGGCGGAAGCCGAGTTTACGTCGCCCCGAAATTGCTGAAGCTGAACCAATGGGCGCTTGGAGGCAACTGGACGGTGGACAGCCGCGCCGCAATGCTGGACAAGCAGGATGGACGCATCACCTATCGGTTTCACGCCCGCGATCTGCATCTCGTCATGGGGCCGGCGTCCCGCAAGTCTACGGTCCGCTTCCGCGTGCTCCTGGACGGTCGCCCGCCCGGAGCTGCCCATGGCGTTGACGTCGATGAGCAAGGCTACGGCGTTGTAACGGAGCAGCGGCTCTACCAGCTCGTGCGGCAAGGGAAGCCGATCGAGGATCGCCAATTCGAGATCAAGTTTCTCGATGCCGGCGTGGAGGCATTCGCGTTCACGTTCGGGTGAACGCGGCCACTCACGCGCAGGCCGGTCCCGCCAGACGACCCGCGAAGTCCCCGGCAAGGGGTCCGCGCTGCCGCGCACTGGGGTGAACACGCGTAATGCGCTCGGCATGTCAGACTTAGTCACGCGTCAAGGAATGTGGCGCAATCAGGCGCGCCGCGCGATCAGCACGGCGTTGGTGCCCCCGAAAGCGAACGAATTCGACATGACCGCCGTAAGGGTTTCGATTTGACGCGCACCTTCAGTGACATAGTCGAGGTCACATTCGGGATCACGCACACGCAGATGCGCGGTTGGCGGAACGATGCGGCCTTGCAAGGCAAGGATGGCGATGATGAACTCGAGAGCTCCGGCCGCTCCGAGCAGATGTCCGTGCATGGATTTGGTTGAACTGACCGGGCAGCCGCCGGCGGCGTCGCCAAACACTTCCTTGATCGCAGCCGTTTCTACCGCATCGTTGGCCTGGGTACCGGTGCCATGCGCGTTGATGTACCCCACGTCCGAGGGCGCGAGTCCTGCGGAGGAAAGCGCGAGCGCCATGGCCTGTGCCTGGCCCGCGACGCTGGGTCGCGTGATGTGTTCGGTGTCCGTCGCCAAGCCATAGCCCGCGACCTCGGCATGGACGGGCGCGCCGCGCAGCCGCGCGTGTTCGGCGTCTTCCAGCACGAGAATGGCGGCCCCTTCGCCTAAAACCAGTCCGGTGCGATCGCGGGCGAACGGCTTGCACGACGCTGCCGGATTCGCGACATCTTCCCGCGCCAGGGTCTTCAGCGCCTCCCACGCCTTCAGCGTGCCGAAGGTCAGCGGCGCCTCCGTCCCACCAGCAATCATCACCTGCACGTCGCCATGGGCAATACGTCGTGCCGCTTCGCCGATGGCGACCGCCGACGATGAGCATGCGGTTGAATAGGTGAGATTCGGACCTCGCAGGCCGTGCTCGATGCCAATCCATGATGCCGGCGCGTTGTTCATCGCCAGGATCACGGTCAAGGGCGCTACACGGTCGGATTGCTGTTCGTACACCGTCTGATAGCCGTCGTCAGTGCTCTGTGCGCCGCCCATGCCGGTGCCGATGGAGACGCCGATCCGGCTTGCGTCCTCATTCTCGAGCGCGAATTGCGCATCGGCAAGGGCCTCCGCGGCCGCCGCCAGCGCAAACTGGCTCACGCGATCCAGCATGCGCAATCGCGCGGTTGAAATGCGCTGCGCGCCGCCGAACGCGGCCGGCGCGACAATACGCGAGCTGAGCCGCGCATTGAACGACTCGGGCAGGCGTCTGATGCCGGATTCGCCCGCAAGGAGCCGACCGAAGACGGTTGCGGGATCGTTGCCGAGGGGCGAGATCAACCCCATGCCGGTCACGACCACACGCCTCACGGCACCGGGTCCGCGCTGGCCGCACCGTGCTGCTCGGCAATCAGCCCCTCGATGTAGCGCACGAGATCGTTCAACGTATTGATCGGCGCGCGCGCGTCGGGCGGTTCGGGCGGAACGGTGATATGGAATTGTTCTTCGACGGCGAACATGATTTCGATCAGCCCGAGTGAGTCGACAGCGAAGTCTTCGAGTCGCGCGTCGGGTTGCAGCAATTGCGGGTCGACGTCGAAATCGCGGGCGATGATCAGGCGCAAGAACTCGAATGGGGTTGGCGCGGGGCTCATGGCGGGACTCGGGAGTGACCGTTCATAGGCAGGCGGATACACGCTGCGCGATATGCTCACTGTCGATGGGGGATGCCGACGTTCAGTAGGCTGCGCAGTGATTGCGTCTTGCCGCTCCAATGCGCACCGAGTGTCAGAATCGTCGGGGCCTGTTTCAACAGCGCGACGACCCCTTTTGCTGTTGCCGGTCGCATACCCAGATGCGCGAACAGCGCGGCGGCGTGAATGCGCGTGCCAAAATTCCTGCGCCAGCTGCGTTCATATTCACTTCCGATTGCCGTAAAGGCCCCACGCGCTTCCGGCGCAAGAGCGGCGCCTTTGCGCGCAATAAGATGCTCGCACAACAGCCAAGCGGATTGGATGGCCATGCTGATGCCCTCGGCCACAATGGGGTGCGCTTCGCCTGCTGCGTTCCCGACGGCGAAGATTCCCTCGTGCCCGAATGGTCGAATCCCCGGCCGGACGGGTCCCGCCGACAACCACGCCCCATCCAACGTCGCGCCGATTAACGCTTCACGGACACCGCGGCACGACGCCTGAATGTGCGCGAAAACGGCTTCGGCGGCGCGCGCATGTTCCCCCGCATTTTCCCACTTGCGCCGACACCGTTCCAGCGCGTCTCGGCGAATGCAGCATGATAGGCTCACCCGGCCATCATCGGTTTGAACCATGCCTCCGTACCCATCCGGAAATATCAAGAGCGGCATCAGGCCCAACGGCAAATTCCCATCGCGAAAATGCCCCTTGAACGCGAACAGGTCCGACGCGCGCGGCGGGTCACGGTAACGCTGTGTCGGCATCGATCCGGGTTCCCACGAACCGTGTGCCGCGATGACAATGCGCGCGTGCAAATTGTTGGTCGCGGACGCTCTTAGTTTTCGCTGTCTATCATTGGCAACGCCTGAACAGAGATGACCGCCGGCGACTCGCTCGATGCGAGAAACGGTCCACGGCTGTATTACGTCGGCCCCGACCGCTTCCGCGCGCGCGAGCAACACCGAGTCGAGGTGCTCACGCCCCAGCGCTCGCCCCCAACCCTCCGGTTTATCGCGCGGGGAGGGCATGTCTGCGGCAAGAATGGTGTCTCCTGCATACAAACCGACGCGCGTGATCTCCGGGCCGGTCCGCGCCAACAATGATTTCGCTACGCCCAGTTCGCGCAACAGCGGCCAGCTTGTCGCAGAGACAAACTCTCCACACACCTTGCGTCGCGGAAATGGTTTCCTCCCCGCCACCGCGACCCTCCATCCTGCCTGCGCCAGCAGGATTGCAGCGGTCGCCCCGGCGGGACCGCCACCAACGATAAGCGCATCGTATTCGGCTTCGTCTTGAGCTTTCATGGCAACCCCTGTGTCATCGCTCGTCGTTGCGTGACGCCAAAAAGCAATGGCTGAATAGACCAGCCGGGTATTCGTCGATCTGCCAAGCGCGCGTCTGGGGCCACGACGCGGTCAACTCCGCATCGCGAAACCCCGCGTGAACGCTCAACACTGCGTCGTTGCGCGTGACGGCATTGCAACCGAGCAAGCCGACGAGGCGGCTGCCGAACAGTGCCGTGGCGGCGCGCCGCGGTTCGCAGGCAACGAACGCAGTGCTGCGGTCCGCGACTCCGGCGAGTAGCCGCCTGAGCTCGTCGCCGGAGAAATGGTGAAGGAAGAGATTGGCGAGTGACAGGTCATACGGCGCGGGGTCCGTCTCGTCGATCCAGTCGAATACGTCACGGGCGACGACGCGCAATGTCCATCCTAGGGTCGCAAAGCCCTCCTGCGTCTCGGAAGCAATGAGGTTCTGCCGGTCCACCACCGTGGCCTCGACGCCGGGCCACGTCGACGCGCGCCGGCGCGCGAGCCGCAGCAGCAGCATGCCGTCGCCGGCCCCGAACTCGATGATTCGGCGCGGTGGCCTTCCGCGCGTCGCCGCATCGATTCCGCGGCGGATGATGGAGTGCGTCGCCATGATCCAGTTGATTCGGCGCAGGTCCCGCCGTGAGCGGATGGCCCGCGGGTCTCCCTGCGGCAGAAGGTCGAGTATTTCCGGCTCGACGCGGCGGGGCGGACGCATGGCACTCGACATCGGCAGGCGTGAGGTCAGGCCACACGCAGCAACGCGCCGTGGCAACTGAATCCGGCCCCGAATGACGACATCCACCACCATCCCGGCGGCGCCCCGTCGGCCAGAGCCGCCTCCAACACGAAGTAGACGAACGCGCTGCTCATGTTGCCGTATTGGCGCAGCATGGCGGCGCTGTAGCCGAGCTCCTTCGCCTGGAGATCGAGTCGCCCTTGCAGCGCCTTCAGCACGTCGCGGCCACCGGCGTGCAGAATCCACGCGGTGATTTCCGACTGCCTGAGACCCGCCTCGTCGAGTGCCTCGTCCAGCACTTGCCTGGCGTGGTCGGCAGCGAGCTGCGGCACCGGTCGTGTGAGCACATTGCGCAACATGCCCTCGCGGGATTCGAACCGCAACGCGTTGCGCTGGTCGGGATTTACCAGCGAGCGCGCGATGGTGAATTCGACCAAGCGCCGGCCCGGCCGTGGCGCGGCAGATAACACCGCGGCGCCCGCGCCATCTCCGAACAGACAAGCGCTGATCAAGACGCCTGGATCGTTGTCGAGATACATCGCGGCACTGCTGACCTCGACGCAAATCGCGAGCACATGCTGCGCGTCGCGTCCCGCGAGCAATGCTTTCGCAAGGCGCCAGTTGGGAAGGGCCGCCGCGCACCCCTGACCGACCAGATCAAAGGCCAGGATATCGCGTGGCAGCCCCAGCCGTTCGACCATGTAGCTGGACAGTCCGGGGCAGAGGTAGCCTGTGCAGGTGCTGATTACCACGGCGTCGATGTCGCTTGGAGTCAGCGCGGCATCGTCGAGCGCCTTCGCAGCGGCGTCCGCGGCAAGCGCCGGAGCGTGGGTCAAGAAACGGCGATACAGCGTGTCGGGATCAATCTGGAACACCTCGTCGAGCGAGGTCAGCGCGAGCCGGCGGGCCTCGATCCCGTTGTCGCGGAGCAGCACGGCTTCCGCGATTGCGTGCGCGCGGCGGTCGAGTCGCCGGAACCAATCCGATGCCCTGAATGCGTCCCAGCATTCGGCCTTGGTATAACGTTGCGGCGGGTTGGTGGTGGCCAGTCCGTTTAAAAACATGAGCATCCCGGGAGTTGCGGAGCGAGTCGCGTAGCGTGTCGAAGTCCAATGTTCCACCGCAGTGCGGGTTCAGTTCATCCCTACCGGCCGGCCCAGTCGCGGTGGCGCCGATGAACAATACGTTCGTTCATGCGGCGAACGCAGGGTAGCGGCGCAATCCGATTGCTTACTTGAAGCTTCTGGCAATTGAGAGAGCTGGCTCGAGTAGCTAAGAACGGATTTGCGCGTTTCGCAAGTAAATTTCCCTCGGTGGCGGGAATCCGCGGGCGGGATCGCCAGCGGTGTCCCGGAATCTCATTCAGGCTGCGTTCTTTGACCGTTGGGTCAAGTATGCCTCGTCTGGTGTGTGGTCGCACAGCGCGATGTGCCCAATCTTGGCCGGTATCTCCTTCGCGCTCGGCCCCTGTCCGTGCCGGGCTTCTCTCCCGCAAAGGATTCCGCACGAGAGAACAGGCGCGCGCGGAGGTGTTCGACTACATTGATCGGTTCTACAATCCGACCCGTCGCCATTCAACGCTCGGCTAGGTGCGGGAGCGGGAGGCGGAACGGCCACCAGATTCGCCTGCAAATGCTGCAGAAATTGCTCGTGCAGCGAGAGATGTCTTAGCGGGCCTCGGCAGGATCCGATTTCCAAAAGAGCACCGATATGGCCGCCTCCAACGCTGGCTTCATTCCCGCCACGATCCTCACGGGGTTTCTTGGCTCCGGCAAGACGACGCTTCTCAAGCGGGTGCTGGAAGAGGCCCATGGCCTGAAAATCGCGGTCATCGAGAACGAGCTCGGTGAAGAGAGCATCGACGCCGAGATCCTGGTGGCGGACGCCCGCGAGAATATCGTTCAGCTTAGTAACGGTTGTGTCTGCTGCACCGTCCGCGACGACCTGCGCACTACGCTGCGCGAGCTGGGCGAGGGTCGTCGAAAGGGCACGTTGCGATTCGACCGCGTGGTGATCGAGACCACCGGCCTGGCGGATCCCGGTCCGGTCGTGCAGACCTTCTTCGTCGACGAGCGGATTGCCGAGGCTTACATGCTCGATTCCGTGCTGACGCTGGTAGACGGCTGCCACGCCGCCGCGCAACTCGATCAGCATCAGGAGGCGCGTCGCCAGATCGGGTTCGCGGACCGCCTCTTTATCAGCAAGGCCGAACTGGCCGAACCCGGCGCTATTCCCAGGTTGCAGCAGCGGCTCGCTCGGATGAATCCGCGCGCGCCGCAGCGCCTGGTGCAATTTGGAGACGTGGCGCTCCCCGAGGTCTTCGATCTTCGCGGGTTCAACCTGACGTCCCGGCTCGAGATCGACCCCGCGTTTCTGGCTGAGCCAGTTGATCATGGGCACGAGCATTCCGCTGCTGGCGGGGACGGCGCGCCGCACACCCATGGGCGAGGCGACGAGCACGGTGCACACTCCGACGACGTGAAGTGCTTCGTGTTCCGGTCGAAGCGCGCCTTCGATGCGTCGCGGCTGGAACGGTTTCTCGCGAAACTCGTCGATCTCTACGGGACACGCATGCTGCGCTACAAGGGCGTCCTTCACATGCACGGGGCGGCGCGGAAAGTCATCTTCCAGGGTGTGCACCAGTTGATGAGCAGCGACCAGGGGCCGAAGTGGGCTCCCGATGAAACCCGGCAAAGCCGGGTTGTGTTCATCGGCATCGACATGCCGGAGGATTTCATACGCCGCGGCCTGGGTGACTGTCTCGCCTGACCGTCAATACGTCGGAGGTGCCCGACTGCGGCGGGTTCAAGGCCGGCATCGCAGTGGGCTCGTCGCGGCGACGCGCCGCTTCGATGCGGCGTCAGCAACACAGGCCATCCGTCGCGGTGGCGGTACTTAGCATCCAGCACCTGCCGGCCTCGAGCCGCAGGTGCCCGAGACCCTCGGAAACCACGGTCTCGAAGCTGAACCAGGCGTCGGTAATGCCGTCGATTTCCGTCGCTTGGCCATCGATGCGCCACCGACCCGGTTTCGCGTACGGCACGGTCGCTTCGAGCATCGCCCTGATGCGATCCTTGCCGCAGAGCGCCTTGCGGTCGGGCTTCAGTGATACGCGATAGCAGCGCAGCAGTGCTTTCGGACGCGCTCCGAGCTCACGCCAGCAGGCGTCGTCATCGAAAAGGGCGATGGCCGCATCGTAATCGGCGCGCTCGAGCGCGGTACCGAAAGCAGTCAGCCAGCCGGCGGCTTGTTCGGTCGGCGTCGTCATTTCAGCTGGCTGGCCAAGTCGTGCCCGGGTGCGGACGACCCCGTACCGGCCGACGACCCCGGCCGGCGCGGGGCCGCGTGGCGGCGCCTATTCAAGCCCCGCAATGCGGGCCGGGTTGCGGTGGAACATCACGCGTATCTCGTCCGCCGTTATCCCGCATCGGCGCAGGATGGCGACGTAGCTGCGCATGCCTTCCACCGGCAGCGGGGAATACAGCTGCCCGAGGTCGGAGCTGATGAAGCAATGGTCGGTGCCGATCTCCTTCATGATCTTCACGATGTGGCGCGGGTCGGCCGGCGTCTCGCCATGGACGAAATACATCATCGGCATCGTCTGGCAGCACTCGAATTCGATCAGGCAGCCTTGCGCGGCGAACGCCTTCAGATCGTCGGTAGACAGCCCGGTCATCGCCCAAAGCGCATGGCTGATGATGATCCGGTCGAGGCCCTGGTCGCGCGCTTCGCGCACGACCAACCGCGTCTCCGGCGCCGACAGGTGCGCCGTCGCCAGCGTTGCCCCGTGCTCCTTGACCAAACCGATGATCTCGCGCACTTCCGGGATCAGGCGGCCGTCCCTGACGACGGTGATCGCCTGCTCTTCACGCAGCGGAAGGTTGACGCCGAAATAATACTTTTTCCGGTAATGGAAATGATTGAGGCTGTCCCCGGTGGGGAAATGAACGACCTTCGCGCCGTCGCCGTGGTTGAGCGCGACATAGACGGCGCGCGGATTGACGCCGCCGACGGCGAGATTCATCACAAGCATGCCGTAGATCGGGATGCCGGCGCCGGCGCGGCGCGCGACGTAGGCGGCGCCGGTGGTGCTGCCACCGACATCCTTGATGACCATTGCGCGCATGCCGGCCTGTTGCGCCTGTCCCGCCAGCGCGAGCAGGTCCTGCGAGTGGATCTGCGGCGCCTGGTGCGGGTTCGCATGGACGTGGACGTCGATCGCCCCGACCATCAGCTCCTCGATCTCGTCGGCCGCCGGGTTGTCGCCTTTCATTGTTCGACCCTCTGTTGTGCTTGATGAGTGGGGCATCTGCGCGCCCGCCGCCGGCAGCGCGGCGGCGGACGCGCACTCGCCTTAGCGCGCGAGCAGCTGCGAGCTCTCGGCGACGGCATCGGCGACGGCCTTGTCCACCGGGACGTTGCCGAGCACGATCTTCTGCATCATCTTCGCGAGCACGTGCGCTTGCAGGATCTTGAACGAATTCGGATTGACGACCCCGGCTTCGGTCAGCTGGGCCTGCGCGCCCGGCAGCGCGTCGTTGACGATCACTGCCGCGGTCAGCTTGCCCAGATTCGACTGCAGCGCTGGATCGTCGTTGTAGGCGGGGGAGGCGGCCGTCGACTTGCGCGGGGGCCAGTAGTGAACCGGCACCGACTGCAGCCAGCGGACCTCGCGCTCGCCCGTTTCGAGGAATTTCACGAACTCCTTGGCGAGGACGAGGTTCTTCGTCCCTTTGGGGAAGCCCCAGGCCTTGGTGTACATCGTCGCCGCGTAGCGCGCGTTGGGGCCAGGCCCTTTCGGCACCATCACCGCGCCGACCGAGTCGGCGAGCTTGGGATTGGTGCGCAGGATCTGCAGCACGATGCGCGCGGGGTAGATCGTGTGCGCGGCCTTCCCCGTCGCGAACGCGTTGAGGATCTCGAGGTTGCCGTACTGCGCCGAGCCCGGCGGGGCGAACTTGAACAGCTCCGCCTCGAAGTGGTAGGCGGCGACGGCGTCGGGCGATGCGATCGCGAGCTTCCCGTCCTTGTCGAGGATCGTCGCCCCGTTCGACCACATGAAATTCTGCACGGTGTCGTTGGTCGCGTTGCTGTTGTTGAGCGGCAGTGCGATCCCGTACATTTGGCCCACGTCGGGCAGCGTGCCGCTCAGCTTCTTCACATTGTCGAGCAGCTCGGCCCAGGTCTTGGGCGGCTTCAGTCCGTTCTTCTCGTACAGGTCCTTGCGGTACCACAGCAGGTTGAAGCCGCTCGCGAACGGCACGCCCCAAACCGTCCCCTTGAACGTCACGGCCTTGAGCGGGATCGGGAAATAGTCCGCCCTGCCGATCGCGTCGACCACGTCGTCGGCGGGCTTGAGCAGCCCCTGGTCGGCCAGCACCGACTCGCCGAAGTCGTCGAGGTGCACGATGTCGGGCGGCGACCCCGCGGCGGCGGCGGCGACGATCTTCTGTCCGATCTCGGTGAAGCTCACCGTCTGGTATTCGATTTCGACGCCGGGATGCGTCTTCTTGAATTCGCCGATCGCGTACTTCATGGCGGCAACCGAATTCGGATCGCCCTCCGCGCTGAGAATCTGCAGCGTCTGTGCGCGCACCGGCGCGGCCAACAACCCTGCCGCGACCACGATCGTGGCCACCTTGCCTGCTATGCCGAACATGAGCCTACCTCCTTTGGTTTGCCCGGCTGCGCTGGCGGACACTCGCCGCCGGCGCATCCGGGTCTACTTGACAGCCCCGACGGCGAGGCCCTGCACCAGAAAACGCTGGACGAAAATGAAGGCGATGAGCACTGGCACCGTGATCAGGACGGAGCCGGCCATCATCAGTCCGGGCTCGATGGTAGAACTGTCCACGAACAGCGAGATGCCGATCGAGATGGTCTTGCGCGACTCCGACTTGAGCAGGATCAGCGCGTACATGTAATCGTTCCACGACAGGATGAAGGTGAAGATGCCCGCCGCGACCACGCCGGGCCGCGCGATGGGCATCACGATGATCCACAGCAGGCGCAGCCGGCTGCAGCCGTCGACCAGCGCCGCTTCCTCCACCTCGACCGGCACCGCGAGAAAGAAGTCGCGCATCATCCACATCACGAACGGCAGCGCGAACGTCGTGTGCGCCAGGATCAGTCCGAGGTAGCTGTCGGTCAGGCCGACCTTGGAAAAGATGACGAACAGCGGAATCCCGATCAGGATCGGCGGAAACATGTACGACAGCAGCACGAGCGAGGTGACCCCGGGCCGTGCCAGCGTCTTGAACCGTGCCATCGCGTAGGCCGCGGGACACCCGGCCAGCAACGACAGCACGACGGTCGCCGTGGCGACGAGCAGGCTGTTGCCGATGTAGCGCAGGAAGTTCGTCTCGGCGATGAGCCGGACGTAGTTCGACAGCACCGGCACCAGCGGAATCAGCGTGGGCGGGGTGGCGAACTGCTCGGCATCGCCTTTCAGCGACACGCTGACGATCCAGATCAGCGGGAACAGCATCAGGATCGCCACCGGCGCGACGATGGCGAGCGTGCCGATCCCGTAGCGGTTGGTCATTGCCACTTCTGGATCTTCAGGAACAGGCGCTGGTACAGTACGAAGACCGCCAGCAGGATCGCCGACATCAGGATGCCGATGGCGGATGCGCGCCCGATTTCGTAGAGGCTGAACGCTTCGACGTAGGCGAGCACGGGCAGCGTCTGCGTCGAGCTGAACGGCCCGCCCTGCGTCGTCAGCCACACGGTGTCGAACTTGTTGAACATCCACATCGTGCGCACGATCACGACCACCGCCAGCGTGCCGCGCAGCTGCGGCAAGGTGACGTGCCAGAACTGCGCCCATTCGCCGGCGCCGTCCATCCTGGCGGCTTCGTAGAGGTCCGGCGGAATGCTCTGCAGCCGCGCCAGCACGCACAGCATCACGAACGGGTAGAACATCCAGGTGTTGATGGCAATCAGCGAGGCCATCGCCAGCTGGGGCTGGCCGAACCAGGGCAGCGCCTGTTTGACGACGCCGAGCGCCATCAGCCAGTAGTTCACGATGCCGTACAGGTCGTTGAGCATCCAGCGGATCGCGAAAATGCCGACCACGGACGGAATCAGATACGGAAAGAGCAGCAGTCCCCGAAAAAAGCCACGGCCCGTAAACGAACGGTTCAGCAGCACCGCGAGCGCCACCCCGAGCACGACCTGCAGGAATAGCGAGCCGCCCGAGAAGACGAGCCCGTTGACAAGCGAGGTCCAGAATTCCGCGCTCGCGAGCAGCTTCGCGTAGTTCTCGACACCGATGAAGCTGCCGGACTTTTCGAACAGCTGGCGGCGCTGGAAGCTCAGCATCACCGTGTAGAGGAAGGGGTAGAAGATAAGTCCGACCACCAGGACGAGACTCGGGGCGAAGCACGCCAGGGCGAATCGGCGGACGCGCGCTTCGATCCGTCCCGTGCCGGCGGATGCTGGCGGCTTCATCGACGGCGGCGCGGCCCGCATGCAGCGAGCGATGCGGTGGCGGCGAACGGGCGAAGCTGAAGGCGAGCGATGGCGTGCATGGCGGCGTTTACCTGTGGCGATGCGGCGCCGGCCGCCACGTCGACCAGAATCCCGGATCGTGGCAGATGTCGGGTCCGCAAGTTTACTTGTTTGTGTCGGACTTTAATGGCATTGTGTCCGACACATCCCGCCGATGCCTATGCCTACCCTGAGGCTTGCCCCCAAGAAAACGACGGTCGTCGCGACGCGTCGCCTCAAGTCGGAGCACGTCGTGGACGCACTGGGCTTCAGGATCGTTTCGGGTGCGCTGCAGTCGGGTGAGCTCCTGCCCACCGAGGCGGCGCTTTCGCTGCAGTTGGGAATCAGCCGGCCTTCGCTGCGCGAGGGACTCCGCGCACTCGCGCAGAAGGGCTTGGTCGAGGGCCGCACTCGGCGCGGCACCACCGTCAACGCGCGTACCCATTGGAATGTCCTCGACGAAGATGTGTTGCGCTGGCTCTCCGTGGCCCCGCCTGATCCCGCGTTCTTCCTGGACCTGCTCGACATGCGCATGATCGTCGAGCCGGCCGCCGCGCGGCTGGCCGCCGCGCGCTCCACCCCGGAGCAGATCCTCGCGATCGAAGCCGCGTACCGCGGCATGGTGGCAGCCACGCCCGATGACATGGAGACGTGTTGCGCACACGATCTGGCGCTGCACGAACTTATCATCCGGGCCACGGGCAACCAGATGCTGATTCGCTTTGCCACGGCAATCCGCACGGCGTTGCTGGCGTGCGTCCGTATCGCGAGCAATGCCCGGGAAAGCCACGAGAATTCGCTCGCCGAACACCATGCCGTCGCGGTCGCCATCCGGCGCCGCAATCCCGACGAAGCGGAACAGGCGATGCGCAACCTGTTGGCCGGCACCGCGCGCGACCTGGCGCCGGCATACGACAAGTATCCACGTGGCTTTCCCCCGCCGCCGGCTGCGAAGGCGGCACGGAGAGCGCCACGGCGGACTTGATTACGGGGACCACCCCGAATCCAACCCAAGGAGGAGTAGCGATGAACCCAAGTTCGATGTTGAGCAAGCTGGCGCTGTGCCTGACGCTGACGATGGCGATCGCCGTGGCGCCCGAGGCCGCGGCGCAGGCCAGGAAACAAGTGAAGATCTCGCATGCCACGGCCGGCGACGTCGCCAATGACAATCACATGACGGCGTGGATCATCGCCAACTACATCAACAGCAACTCCGACACTCTCGAAGCGCGCGTCTATCCCGCCAACCAGCTCGGCGAGGAACGCGCAGTGATCGAAGGCATGCAGTTGGGCGCCGGCGCGACGATGCACATCGGCGGTACCGCCATCCACAACAACTTCAACAAGCGGATGGGTGTGCTCGACCTGCCGTTCATGTGGCACAGCTACGATCACTATCACCACGTGATCGACGGCAAGGTCGGCGAGACGCTCGCTGCCGAGTACGAGAAGCTCGGTCTCAAGGTGCTGGGCTGGCAGGACAGCTGGGGCTACCGCAATGTGGTCACGACCAAAAAGGAAGTAAAGAAGCCCGAAGATCTGAAAGGACTCAAGATCCGCACGATCCAGACGCCGACGTACGTTGCTGCGTTGAACGCGATGGGCGCGTCCGCCACGCCGATGGCCTTCGGCGAGGTTTACACGTCGCTTCAGACCGGGGTGATCGACGGCTTCGAGCACGCGTCGGCGGTGATCTACACCGGCAAGTACTACGAGGTCGCCAAGTACATCACGCTCACCGAGCACTTGTTCGGACCCACGGTGACTGTGATCTCCAAGAAGGAATGGGATGGTTATACCGACAAGGAAAGGCAGGTGGTCGCTGCCGCCGCCAAGCTCGGACAGGACGTCAACCGCAGCCTTTCCGTCCAGCGCGCGGAAGAGTCGATGGACAAGTTGAAGGCGAAGGGCATGATCGTCAATCCGATCGACAAGACGCAGTTCCTGAAGGCTGCCGGTCCGCTGCAGGACCAGTTGGCCAAGACCATCGGCTCCGAAGACCTGCTGAAGACCATTCGCGACACGAAGTGACGTCGGTGTCCGGGAGCAAGCCGCGAAGCGTCGCGGCGATTGGAAGCGCCTCATCATTCTCCCGCAGGCGGGGATCCGGTGGCTTTCGTGTTTCGAACGGACGGCAACAGCACTGGGTTCCCGCTCATTTTGGTAACTGGGCGGGAACGACGATAGAGTCCTTGGGGATTCCATGATCGCCACGCTCTTCCGCAGGATCGATCGCATGGTCGAGTACACGCTGTTCCTGTTCTTCCTCGCCTTCACGCTGGTTGGCGGCCTGCAGGTATTCAACCGCTTCGTGCTGGGCCTGCCGCTGTCCTGGAGCGAGGAGTTCCAGAAGTTCGGACATATTTGGATGGTGATGCTCGCCATTCCGGTCGCCTACCGGCGGGGCGCTCACCTCGGGATGGACATGCTGCTGGACCTGCTCCCGAAGTCGGTGCAGCGCGGGGTCGGCCTGCTCACAGAGGTGCTGTGGTTCATTCTCGCGCTCGCCATCGGCCGCTACACGCTGCTGATTATGGCGGTGGCGAAGAACCAGGACAGTCCCGGTCTCGGCATCCCGATGAACTACGTGTATTCGATCATGGTGATCGGCAGCGTGTACGTCGCGTTCGTCGCCGTGCGGCGCTTCGCGACGTACTTCGGTTGGCACGATCCGCCGCCCGAGTCGCTTGGAACGCATTGATGCTAATCGGCCTGTTCGTCCTGCTGCTGGCGCTGATCACGCTGGGCGTTCCCATCCTGCTGGTGATGGGTATCGTCGGTCTGGCGGGCATTCTCGAAACCCCTTCGCTCGTGCCGGCGCTGTTCCCGCAGAAGATGTTCGCCATGCTGGACAACTTCAGCCTGCTCGCGCTGCCCTACTTCATTCTGGCCGGCGAGTTGATCTCCGCCGGCGGCATCTCGAGGCGGCTGGTGGAATTCGCGCAGACGGTGGTCGGTCATTGGCGCGGGGGCTTGGGCCATGCGTCGGTCGTCGCCAGCATGGTGTTCGCCGGCGTGTCCGGATCGTCGGTCGCCGACACGTCCGCGATCGGCTCGATCCTGGTGCCGGCGATGAAGGACCACGGCTACAAGCCAGGATTCGCCGCGGCACTGGTCGCGTGCGCCGGCACCATCGGCGCGATCATCCCGCCGTCGATGACCATGATCGTCTATGGGTCGATGGCCAACGTGTCCATCGGCGGATTGTTCCTGGGCGGGATCGCGCCGGGCGTCCTCATCGGCCTGGGCCTGATGGTGGTGATCAAGCTCTACTCGTTGCACGTTGCCTTTCCGGAACTGCGGCACACCAGCGGCGCCTTCGAATTCCCTCGGGTGTTGCGCGCCACCGTCAACGTCTGGCCAGCGCTGCTGGCGCCGGTCCTCGTCGTCGGCGGCATCCTGACCGGCGCCTTTACCGCGACCGAAGCAGGCGTGGTTGCATGCTTCTACGGCTTTTTCGTCGGCTTCTTCATCTACCGCAAGCTGAAGCTGCGCGACCTGCCCAACATCTTCATTCGCGCCGGCGTGACCACCGCGATGGTGTCGGGGATTATCGGCGTCGCCGGCGCCCTCGGCTGGCTGCTGTCGTACCTCAACTTCAACGACATCGTGCTGGCGGGGATTACCGGCATCACGGGATCGAAGCTCGGCGTGATGCTGCTGCTGATGTCGGTGATGCTGGTGTTGACGATGTTTGTTGATTCGATGGCGATCCTGATCATCATGATCCCAGTGGCAGTGGTAATCGGTCGCAATTTCGGCATCGACGAGTTCCAGCTGGGGCTCATGATGGTGATGGCCACGCAGATCGGCTCGACCACGCCACCGGTGGCCGTGCTGCTGTTCGTGGCTACCAGCATCGCGGGCTGCAAATACAGCGAGACGATCCGCTACTGCTGGGCGTTCATCTGTGCCGAGGTCGCGGTGCTGCTCGTGGTCGTGTTCTGGCCCGATCTCGCGGCCTGGCTTCCGCACCACTTCCTGGGCTGACGCAACGACCCACCGGCAGGACCCATTTCTGGCGACGCCGCTCGAGTCAGGGCGCGATGTAATGCAACCGCACTATCATGCAGCCCACGCAAGGAGCAGTCATGACCAGCGCCCCCATCAGGTTTTCGTCCGACGTCGAGGAAGCGCAGCCCGACGAGGCCCAGACCCGGCAGGAGTTGAAGGAAACATTCGATACGATTCTCGAGCGCACGTCGTCAGATTACGGGCACGCGGTTCGTTCGGTCCACGCCAAGTCGCACGGTGTCCTCGAAGGTGAGCTCATCGTCGACAGCGGCCTGGCACCCGAGCTCGCCCAGGGGCTCTTCGCAACGCCTGGCACGCACAAGGTCTACCTGCGCATGTCGACCAACGCAGGCGATATTCTTCCGGACGTGATCGGCTTGCCGCGCGGGATGGCGCTCAAGGTTCTCGACGTGGCGGGGGAGCGGCTAGCCGGCGCCGAGGGGAATACCCAAGATTTCGTGATGATCAACGGGCCTGCATTCAACGCCAAGACGGCGAAGAAGTTGCTTGGAAGTCTTAAGCTGCTGGCCAAGACCACCGACCGGATCGAAGGCACCAAGAAAGCGGTCTCCGCGGTCATGCGAGGAATCCACAATGCGCTCGACGCGGTAGGCGTCCAGTCGAGCACGGTCGACTCCCTTGGCGGCGCGCCCAATGTCGAGCCGCTGGGAGAGACCTATTTCTCGGCGACCGCCTTTCGCTACGGGGACTACGTCGCCAAGTTCAGCCTGGTCCCGGTGGCGCCGGCAATGACCGCCCTGACGGGCAGGGTCATCGACATCGACGGGAGGCACGACGCTGTCCGCGAAGAGGTTCAGCGGGAGATGCGTGGAATGGACGCCGAATGGGAGTTCCGCGTGCAACTCTGCCGAGACCTCGCGAAGCAACCCGTCGAGGACGCGACCGTTCCCTGGAAGGAAGACGACGCCCCGTCAGCCCGTGTCGCTTCCGTGCGAGTTCGATCCCAGGATAGCTGGGACGACGCGCGGGTGGAGAGCGTCAACGAGAAGATGCGCTTCGACGTCTGGACGGGCCTGGCCGCACACCAGCCCCTCGGAAACATCAATCGTGCCCGAAACGGTGTCTACCGCCACTCCGCGGACTTCCGCGCCCGGTTCAATCGCTGCCCGTACCACGAGCCCCAAACGGCTAACGAGTGATCGGCGCGATCGCCTATCGCGTCGGTCTGAACGATCGCGGCGAGCGTGATGCGATACCACGTAAAATTCACGGGACGGAGCGCCGGTTCTACCGGTTGCTGCGGTGCTTCAAGTGACATAGAGTGTGGCCGGGCGGAAGTCGACGTAGCGCCGTCGCCCGTTCCTCCGCATGACGACCGCCGCTCCGTCCGACGACTTCGATCGCACGATCCTCAGGCTATCGGGTCTCGAGGCGGGTGCCGCGCTGCTCCATGTTGGAGCGCTTCCGGGAGGCACGCGGCTCAACGAATTCGAGATCCTCGAACCGTCGAGCGAAGACGGCGGCGGCGTCGTCTATCGCGCGTTCGACCACACGCTCAACCGAGCGGTCGCGCTGAAGGAATATCTGCCGTCCGCGCTCGCGACTCGCGTCGAGCGCGGCACCGTTGCGGTACGCGCGCCGGCGTTCGCAGCGGATTTCTCCAAGGGCCTCGCGAGCTTCGTCAACGAAGCGCGGCTGCTTGCGCAGTTCAATCATCCGTCGCTCGTCAACGTCTATCGCGTTTGGGAGGCGAACGGCACCGCCTACGTCGTCACGCCGAGCTACGAGGGCGACACGCTTACCGCGCGCCTCGCGATGCTCGGCGCGCCACCCGACGAGCGGTGGCTGCTGGAGCTGCTCGATCCGCTGCTCGATGCGTTGGCCATGCTGCACGCGGTGGAGTGCGTGCATCGCGACATTTCGCCCGACAACATCCTGATCCTCGCGAACGGCTGGCCGCTGCTGCTCGAATTCGGCGTGGCGCAGCTCGTGCCCGAGGATTCACCCCAGGCGCTGACGGTGATTTTGAAACCGGGCTATGCGCCGATCGAGCAGTATGCGGAATCGCGATCCATTCCGCAGGGACCGTGGACCGACCTCTACGCGCTCGGAGCCATGGTTCGCTTTGCCATCACCGGCGAGCGGCCCACCGCGTCGATGGCTCGGCTCGTCTCCGACTCGCTCGTCCCGCTCGAGCAGATGGGTGCAGGGCGCTATGACGCGGCATTCCTGCGCGCGATCGACCGGTCCATGGCGGTGCGACCCAAGGATCGCCCACAGGACGTCGGGGAGCTGCGCGCGATGCTCGGCCTGGATCCGGTTGCCGCCGCCGTCGTTCCGATGCGGGAAGCGGAGCGGCCGCCCGCGGACGCTCGACCCGGCCTTGCCACTCTCGCTGCCATCAGGGGAATTCTCAATCGCGCTCGTTCGGCCATCGTGATTGCCGCAGTTGCGGCGGGAATGGTCGGACTCGCGTTGTCCTACGTCTTGAATCACCCTGCCGAATTGCCGGCGTTCGCCACCCCGGCGCCGTCCGCGCCAGTGGTGGGGGCCGGCCGGCCGCCGCGGTCCGCGCCGGGCGAAACCGTTTCGTCGACCAGGCCGGCTGAGCCGGCACCTGCGCCAGGCACCACGCTACCGCCGCCGGCCGCGATTGCGACGCCGCCGGCCGCGAGTAATATCGTGCCGAGCGTCGAGACGAGTCGGTCGCCATCCCGGCCCGCAGCCGAGTCGGTCCCGGCGGATATCGAGCGGGGGACTGCGCGCGTGCGACCGACGAAGGAAGATCGCGACGTGACGGGTATCCTGGGAAATCCTGCGAGCGACCGCACGTTGCCCCGCTTCTGGCCCGAGCAATGCACGGACATCGTGCAGCGCGCATCGCTTGGTGAGCGGCTCACCGCCGAGGAACAGGCACTTCTGGGGAGGGACTGCAAGTGACCCACGTCTGGATCGTTTCGGGGCGCCGCACGCTCCAATGGCTTGCCGCCCTCCTGGTGGTCGCGGCTTGTGCGTCGGCCCCGCCGCCCGCCCCCCGCCTCGACGCGGAGCGCGATTTCGACAGCGCGGTCATCGCGGCAACCGACGCGCTCGTGGTGCAAATGCAACGACCGCCGGGGCTGTTGCAACAGATCGGCGTGAAGGCAGCCGACCATTCCATCGTCGTGATCGATCCCATGCTCGAAGGAGCCACGGGGCAGCAGATGGCCGCCACCCGGCGCGTCGAGCGCGACGTCGCGGAGCGCTTGCGCACCACCTATCCGCAGCTTGAGCTGCTTCCGTTCCAGGCGGTCAACCTGGCGCGCGCGCAATACGTGCTGACCGGAACCATCACGCGAGCCGCAGCGAGCGATCCAAACACGCGGACCGGCTACAAGGTCAACCTTGCGCTCACGGACCTCAAGAAAGGGGTCGTGGTCGCGCAGGCGACGTCGCGGGCGCGTGACGAAGGCGTCGACACCAATCCGACGCCCTACTACCGCGACAGTCCCATCCTGCTGGTCAAGGACAAGGTGGTCGAGGGATACATCCGCACCTGCGAGACGCGGCCCGGCGAGCCGGCCGACCCGGTCTATTTCCAGCGCATCGCGGCCGCCACGCTGGTGAGCGAAGCGACGGATGCATACGATAGCGAGCGCTACCAGGAGTCGCTCGACATGTACCGCAACGCACTCGCCGATCCCGCCGGCGAGCAGCTTCGCGTGTTCAACGGCATCTATCTGGCATCCTGGCGGCTCGGCCGGTCGGACGATGCCGAGCACGCCTTCGGGCAGGTGGTGGCGCTGGGGCTTGCGAACGACCGGCTCGGCGTGAAGTTGCTGTTCCGGCCGGGTACGACCGACTTCTGGCCCGACCCGCGGATCAGCGGCCCCTACGCGTTCTGGCTGCGGCAGATCGCTCGCCAGGTCGCGGCGTCGAAGGTCTGCATGGAGATCGTCGGGCACACGAGCCACACCGGCCCCGAGCAGTACAACGACCGGCTCTCGCAGCAACGCGCAACGTATATCAAGCAGCGGCTCGAATCGGAAGCGCCCGAGTTGCGGGTCCGCATTCGCGCGACGGGAATGGGCTTCCGCGAGAACATCGTCGGGAGCGGCACCGACGACGGCCGCGATGTGCTGGACCGGCGCGTCGAGTTCAAGGTCACGGCGTGCTAGCGGCGCTCGTCCGGGGGCCGCACGTCGCGGGACGGCGCGACCGATCACCCGGAAGGCGCGAACATCCCATCTCGCTGAACCGCGCGTTCATCGTTGGCTGATCGTCGAATGTCCGCTTCGTAACACCAACACCCAGGCCAAGGAGATCGGAGCGATGGGCATTCCCCTGGACGACGCGGCACTCGATACGCTCATGCGTAGTGCGCGGTCGCAGAACAAGTGGCTGGACCGGCCGGTGGACAGGAGCCAGCTCGTCGCGCTCTACGACCTCATGAAATGGGGACCGACCAGCGCCAACTCGTTTCCCGTGCGCATCATCTTTGTCGCCACGCTCGCCGGCAAGGAGCGCTTGCGGCCGCTCGTGTCGGAAGGGAACGCGTCGAAAGTCATGGCCGCTCCGGTCACCGCGATCATCGGTTACGACACGCAGTTCTTCGAGTGGCTGCCGCGGTTGTTTCCGCACCGCGACATGCGCGCGGGTTTCGTGGGCAAGCCCGAGCTCGCCGCCGCTTCCGCATTCCGCAACGGCACCCTGCAGGGCGCCTATTTCATGCTGATGGCGCGCGCGCTCGGCCTCGATTGCGGCCCCATGTCCGGCTTCGACAATGCGTTGGTCGATCGGGAGTTCTTCCCCGGGGGCCGCATCCAGTCGAACTTCCTTTGCTCCATCGGCTTCGGCGATCCGGCGGGCGTATTCGAGCGCCTGCCGCGGCCGGCCTTCGATGAAGTCTGCCGGATCGAATAGCGGCGATCGCTCCACCGCGCGGACTCCCACGCGGATCGATCGGGTGCCGCCGGCCCCACGAGGCCGCCCATCGTCCGGGGGAATCCGCGCGCGGTCGCGCTCAGCGCAACCGGTCGCGCGCCTTCAGCGCCGTATCGGCCGCGTCGGAGAACACACCGTCGACGCCCAGGAGAAAGTGACGCAGGTACTCGCTCACCGGATCGCCATCGGCGTCGAACGGAACGTTGTAGTAGCCCTTTTCGTTGCGAAACGTGTACTCGTGCACGAACAGTCCCGCGCGGTGGGCATCGCGCACCAGCGTCGTCGCCGGTTGCTGGATCGCGTCCGGATAGCCGTCGAACGTCCCGTTGCCGTCCAGGTCCTTGCAGCCGCCCGCCGGGTCGAGCGTGCATTTCACCGGCACGATCATCGGCTTCCACGGACCGATCCCGTCCGCGTACGCGGCGATGAGCGACAAGCCTGCGGGAGTGAGCATTGAATCGAACAGCTCCGTGCGTCCCTGCAGTTTCCAGTCCGTCGGCTGGCTGTAGACGAGGTGCGCCGGATCGGTGCCGTAGATCATGGCGCCGGTCTTGAAGTCGACGTCGTAGGCGTCGATCAACTGGACCTGGCGGACCTTGGACCCGACCGAGCGCATGTACTGCAGGCTGCTCGGCTCGAAGCTCTGCACGAAGATCGGCGCGTCGCGATGATTGAGGCCGTACTTGACGATCGCGGCCATCAAGGCGTCCTCCAGTCGCACCGGAACCCTGCCGGCCTTGGTCAGCGAAAGGTGATAGCTGGGGTTCTTCGTCTCGGGGTAAACCGCCACGTGAAGCCCCGCCTCGTCGGCTTTGAGCTCGATCAGGTCCAGGAGCTCCTCGAACGTTGCGATGTGGAACAGCCCGTCGTAGACCTGCGCTGCGGGATGATTGGGCGACTTCGCACGCAGCGTCTTGAGCTCCGCCAGCGTGAAATCGCAGGTGAACCAATCGCCGGCGACGGGCTCGCCATCGCCGTTCTCGCCGCCACGCTTGCGCGCGGCGAACTCGGGATGGGCGGCGACGTCGGTCGACTGCGAGAGCGTGACATCGTGGCGCATCACCAGCGCACCGTCCTTCGACAGCACCAGGTCCGGCTCGACCACGTCGACACCCATCGCGATCGCGAGCCGATAGGCCTCGAGGGTTTCTTCCGGGAAGTAACCCGACGCGCCGCGGTGCGCGATCACCAGCGGCAGGCGGCCGTTCAGCGTGCGCAGGCGACGACCCCGCTTGTCGTCCGTAGACGCCTGGAGGCTCGCGCCGTCCGACTCGATGGCGGCAGGTGTCGCGGCATCAATCGCCGCCGCGTGCACGCATACCGGCGCGGCGAGGCAGAAGATCAGCAGCAGGCTCGACTTGAGCGGCGCAAACGATTCCATTCGGCAATCTTTCATGGAAGAGGAAAGCGCCGACCATAGCCGCATCGTGTGAACTTCGTGTGACGCGCGGGGTGCCCGATTGCATCTGCATCGGCGGGGTCCGGGTGTCGCCCGCGCCGTCCTCCCCAGGCGAGGGCGTTATCATGGGTCGATGAACCGACCCGGCGCCGTGGACCAGGACGAGCTGCGCGCAATCGCGCGCCGCGCCATGCTGCAGTATCGGCTCGTCCCCGACTTTCCAGCCGCGGCCATCGCCGAGGCGGACGCCCTCACGCGCGCCGCGAGCGCTGAGGTCAGCGTCGCGCGCGACCTGCGCGAATTGCCCTGGTGCTCGATCGACAACGACGATTCGCGGGATCTTGACCAGCTCACGGTGGCGCAACCGTTGCCGGACGGCACCTGGAGGATCCTGGTTGCCGTCGCCGACGTGGACGCCACGGTGGCGCCAGGGTCGGCCATCGACGTACATGCACAAGCCAACACGACGTCGGTTTACACGGCCGCCCGGGTCTTCCCGATGCTTCCCGAGCGGCTCTCCACCGATTTCACCTCGCTCAACGAAGGCGAGGAGCGGCTGGCGATCGTGATCGATATGACGATCGGCGCCGACGGCGCGGTAGGCGCATCAGATGTCTACCGCGCCAGCGTTCTCAATCACGCGAAGCTGGCGTACAACGCCGTCGCGGCGTGGCTCGACGGCAACGGTCCTGCGCCGGCGCGTGTCGCGGCCGTGCCGGGGCTCGACCGGCAGCTGCGCACGCAGGACGCGGTGGCGAAGACCATCCATGGGCTGCGCCTTCGCTTCGGCGCATTGACTCTCGAGACGGTCGAGGCCCGCGCGGTGTTCGATGGAGCAGCGCTCGCCGAGATGCGGCCCGAGGAGAAGAATCGCGCCAAGGCGCTGATCGAGGATTTCATGATCGCCTCGAACGGCGTCACCGCCCGGTTTCTCGATGGCAAGGGCTTCCCCTCGCTGCGTCGCGTGCTTCCTCCGCCTGCGCGCTGGGACCGCATCGTCGCGCTGGCCGCAGCGCTGGGCGAGCCTCTGCCGCCGGCGCCCGACGCCATCGCCCTGCAGGGCTTCCTGGAACGGCGGCGACGCAACGATCCCGTGCACTTTGCCGATCTGTCGCTCTCGGTGATCAAGCTCCTGGGCTCGGGCGAGTATCGCGTCGAGCGGCCCGGCGCGGCAACCGACGGCCACTTCGGTCTCGCCGTGAAGGACTACACCCACGCGACGGCGCCGAACCGGCGCTATCCGGATCTCGTCACGCAACGCCTGCTGAAGGCGGCGCTCGCCGGCGGTCCGGTGCCGTACGAACGCGCGGCGCTCGCGGCCCTGGCGCTGCACTGCACCGAGCAAGAGGACAACGCCGCGAAGGTGGAGCGACAGGTCGCGAAGTCGGCTGCGGCGATGCTGTTGGCCACGCGCGTCGGCGAACGCTTCGACGCCATCGTGACGGGCGCGTCGGCGAAGGGCACGTGGGTGCGCATCGTGGCGCCGACGGTGGAAGGCAAGCTCGTGCGCGGCGCGGCCGGCGCCGACGTCGGCGACCGGGTCGCCGTCCAGCTCGTCGGCACGGACATCGAGCACGGCTTCATCGACTTCGCGCGAGTGGGCGGAAAATGACCGCCGGTTCGCCCGACAATCCGCCCCTCGCGTACAAGAACGAGGCGTTCATCGACAGCGAGGACGCGCGCCCGTTGCGCATCCTCGCCGAATACATCGAGCCCATGCAGGTGTTCCGGCGCGAGGACGTGAAGGACACCATCGTGTTCTTCGGCTCGGCGCGATTGTCCGAGAGCGGCCCGCTCGGCCGCTACTACTTCGAGGCGCGCGAACTCGCCCGGCTGATCACGACCTGGTCGAAGGACCTGCCGTCGCATGCGCATCGCTACATCGTGTGCACCGGCGGTGGCGGAGGCATCATGGAAGCCGCCAACCGGGGCGCGGCGGAGGCCGGCGGACGAACCATCGGGCTGAACATCGGACTGCCGCACGAGCAGCGTCCCAACGCGCACGTCACGCCGGCGCTATCGTTCCAGTTCCACTATTTCTTCATGCGCAAGCTGTGGTTCGCGCACCTGGCCCGCGCGCTGGTGGTCTTCCCGGGCGGCTTCGGCACGCTCGACGAGCTCACCGAGCTCCTTACGCTCATGCAGACGCGCAAGATCGCCCGGCCGATCCCGATCCTGCTGTACGGGTCGGAATACTGGAACGAGATCGTGAATTTCGACGCGCTCGTGCGGCACGGCATGATCGCGCGCGACGACCTGGCGCTGTTCCGGTTCGTGGACGGTCCGGACGCGGCGTTCGACCTCTTGCGCGCGCAGCTACGACCCGAGCCGGATTCGTCGACCCCGGCGTTCGCGCATTCGCGCATCCCGCCCGACGAAGGCGCGCACGGAGCTGGCGAGTAATTCCGTGGTCGGTGGGTCAGGCGCGCTGCCGCGCGACGTTCGCTAGCGGCAGCGCGCGCCGCGGCAGGTCGATGGTGAAGATGCAGCCGGTGCCGGGCACATCGTGCACCCGGAGACTGCCGCCGCTGGTCTCGACGTTGTTTCGGGCGATCGAAAGACCCAGTCCAAGCCCCGACTTGTCGCTCCCTGCCTGGACGAACGGCAGGAACATGCGCTCGTGGTCGCCGGGGGGAAGTCCGCCGCAGCTGTCCTCGACCTGGATCAGGATCCGGTCGTCGGCTGGATAACCGTTCATGCTGACGCGGCTGCCATCCGGGCTGAACTTGAACGCATTCTGCAGCAGGTTGCCGACCGCCGAGAGCAGCAGATCCCGGTCCGCGTACACGGCGAGACGCGGGTCGATTTCCATGACCGTGAACGTGCAGCCCTTGCTCCCGGCCTCGATGGTCGCGGACATCGCCACCTCCGCGACGAACTCGGCCAGCGAGAACAATTTCTGCTGGCCGGTCAATCCGGCCGCCAACCGGACTTCGGCGAGCGAGCGGTCGATGAGGTTCCGCATGCCGACCAGGCTCCGGTCGAGGACGGCGCCGGTAGCCCCGGAGACCGGCAGGCCGCCGGACTTGAGCGCGCTCAGCGAAAGCGTCGCGGTGGACAGCAGGTTGCGCAGCTCGTGGGCGAAGAAGCCGAGCTTTTCGGTCAGGGCGTCGGCGTGCTCCTGCGCGGCGATCGACGACCGCTCGTAGGTGTATTCGGTGACCGCGTCGGCGATCGCGTTGTCCAGGCAGCGATTCAGCGTGCGGAATTCGTCGATCTCGATCCCCGCGTCCATTTCAAAGGCCAGATCGGTGATCGCCTGGCACAGGTCGCCGTAGTCGTGCACGACCTGGTCGACGGTGAACCCATGGCGCGACAGCTCGCGGCCGTGCAGCGTAGCGGCATCGCCGATCTCGGAACTGTCCGGCTTCGTGCCTCCCGCGTTTCCCGAGACCTTGCGGCTCTCCATCGGTTCGGCGGTGCGCTCCACCCGGAGCGTCTTAATGAGCTGATCGAGAAACTGGGGGATCCCGTGCTCGAGCTCGTCATCCGTGACCTTGGGCGCCGATCGGCGGGCGACCTTCTCCCGGCAACGGTCGATCAGCCCGAGCCGGTTGGCGGTGAGAAAATTGTGGAGCATCGTCTAGCATACGGCGCTTTCCTGGTACGCGCCACCCGCCGTCGAGCGGACTTTCGGCCCGTCGCTCACGATTGCGACGCCGCCCGCCTTGCCGCCCCTATCGAGGCGCCGGCGCCCGCCTGCCGAGGCGCCGCCACGCCAGCCCTGCGGCGGCGCCGATCAGGATGCCGACCGCTGCGCCCACGACGATCCCAGCCCGCGCGCGGGCCGGACCGGATAGCCAGGAAGCCGCGCTGTCATCAAGCGATCAAATACCCGAGGTCCAATCGGCTGGTCACCATTTGCCGGGAGGTCCGAGTGACGGCTCTACTGATGGCGCTTCGGGTGCAGCGTTGGGACGACCACCGCTACTATCACCACAGCCGTATCAACCAGTGCCTGAATCTGTTGAGTGCAATCAGTTTCCTCTGCAGCTATGTCCTTTTGTTTACGAACCCCGTCGCCGCTGCGCTGCTGGGTTGGCTGGTTGCGATGAACAGCCGGCAGATCGGGCACTTCTTCTTCGAGCCGAGGGGTTTCGATGGGGTGAACGGGGTGACGCACGAGTACAAGGAAGCCGTGAAGGTGGGATACAACCTGCGTCGGAAGGTCGTCCTGCTGGCGGTGTGGGCTCTGTCGCCCGTCGCGCTGTTGCTCGATCCGACGTTCCTTGGCGTGTTCGAGCCTGCCGCCGGCCCGACGGGCTTCGTGGACCACACTGCGCTGATCTGGATCGCGGTCGGTTTGGGCGGCCTGTTGTTCCGCACGGTGCAGCTTGGTTTCCTCCGAGACCCCCAGACCGGCCTGGTCTGGCTGCTGAAGATCGTGACGGAGCCGTTTCACGACATCGGGCTGTACTACAAGGCGCCGCTATACCTGATTCGAGGCCAGCTGATCGATCCGGGCGAGTCGGAACATCGAGCCTGACCACGCCGGCGGGGCTCTCCGAACGGGCCCCGGCATCGGGCGGCTACGCTTTCCGCATGAGCATCTCGCCGAGTATCCGGCGTCGGACCGACGCGTTCGTGCTGGCCGGGTCCGACCACCACCAGCCGTCGTCCCACATCGCCTTCGCGGCTGCGATAAACCGATCGGAAATCCGCTCGAAGTCGGCGTCGGCCAGGTTGAGGCAGAAGATGAATCGTCCGGTGCCGATCCAGCTCAGCAACAGACCTTCCGCGCGGAGATAGAATTGCAGCATCCAGTTGTAGCGCGACGGCCGCGGATAGAGTGTCGTCCAGATGGTCGAGAGATTTTCCACGCGGACCGGCAGACCGTCGGCCTCGAGCCGCGCGTTGAGCCGGGCCGCGCGTGCGTTCCATCGTTCGTCGAGGCCCTCGTACACCACCTGTATCGCCGGCGTCTCGAGGCGCGCCAGGAACTCCCTCATTGCGCCCATCACGTACGGATGGGTGTTGAAGGTTCCGCGAGCGAGATAGACGTCCAGCGGCCGGTCGTCCCGAAAGCGCCGCATCAGGTCGGAACGCCCGCATAGGACGCCCACCGGCATGCCACCGCCGATTGTCTTGCCGTACACCACCAGGTCGGCCGGAACGCCGAAATACTCCTGGGCGCCGCCTTGACCCAACCTGAACCCGACGAAGACCTCGTCGTAGATCAGGACGATGCCGCGCTCCTTGCAAACGGCTTGCAGCCTGCGCAGCCAGTCGGTGTACGCGCGTCGATCGAACCGCGTCGAGCGGCCGCCCGCCACCAGTGCCGAATCGCTGGGCGCCGCGGCGTTGGGGTGCAAGGCTTGCAGCGGATTGACCAGCACGCACGCGATGTCCCTGCGGTTTCGAAGCACCCGCAAGGTACGCTCGTCGAGGTCCTTCAGGGTGTAGGTATGTGCGACGGGCGCGGGATTGCCGATGCCCGGCTGCACCTCGCCCCAGCCGTGGTAGGCGCCGCAGAAGCGGACCAGATGGGTGCGGCCGGTGTGATATCGCGCCAGTTGCACGGCCTGCATCACGGCTTCGGTGCCGGACATGTGGAAGGAGATCTCGTCCTGCCCGGAGATCTCGCGCAGCCGGCGCACGTTGTCCGCCACCACCGGATGGTAGTGACCCAGCACCGGCCCGAGCGCGGCGACGGTCTCGCTACTTCGTTTGACGCAATCCTTGAGGAAATCGTAGCCGAAGACGTTCAGCCCGTAGGAGCCGGTGAGATCGTACGTTTCGTTGCCGTCCAGATCGGTGAGCGTGACGTCGGTGGACGCAAGGACGAATGCGCCGGCGTTCAGGTGTTCCTGGATCAACGCGCGGAACTGGAATGGAACCCGATAGGCGCTGGTGAACTGAAGATCGGACAGGCCGTCCCTCGCTTCGATCGTGAGACGCGCCGTCTTCGGGAAGCGAAGCGAGTAGAGGCGGGCGAGTCGTTGGAAGCCGGCCGCGCCGCGGGCCACGACATCGCCGGGGGCTTCGTCGGCCGAAAAGAAGCAGGCATCGTCGTATTGGTAGCCGCGCACCAGCGATGCGATGCGGCGTGCAAGCCGAGGATACCCGGCGAGCGAGCGATGCTTGGCCAGCGAAAGCTGGAAGCGCTGGCGCACAGCGGGCGCAGAGGCGGCGAGCACCACCAGGCCGGCTGCGATCATGGCGAGAATGGAATCCATGGTCCGTCCCGCCCGAACTTCTACCCGGGGCACGTTACGTCGACATGACCAGGCGCCCCAGCGGCAATCGAAACGGCGTGCTCGAGGAGATCGGATTCCTCGTCAGCAACCGGATACCCCGGCGCTGGCTCACCCAGTTCATGGGATGGTTCAGCCGCATCGAGCAGCCCATCGTGCGCGACTTGTCGCTCGCCGCGTGGCGGCGGTTCTCCTCGCTCGAGCTCCAGGACGCGAAGCAACGCGAATTTCGCAGCATCCACGATTGCTTCACGCGCGAGCTGAAGGACGGTGCGCGCACCATCGATCCCGATCCGGCGGTGGCGGTGAGCCCGTGCGACGGTATCGTCGGTTCGTCGGGGCGGGTCGCGGGCACCACCGTCTTCCAGGCCAAGGGCTACCCCTACCAGCTGGAGGTGTTGCTCGGCGACGCGCACCTGGCCGCCCGGCACTTGAACGGCCGCTACGTGACCTTGCGGCTGACGCCTTCGATGTACCACCGGTTTCACGCGCCGTACGACTGCGGCGTGCGGCGCGTCAGCTATCTGTCCGGCGACACCTGGAACGTCAACCCCATCGCGCTCAAGCGAATCGAAAGGCTGTTTTGCCGGAATGAGCGCGCCAGCATCGAGCTTCGCGTGCGCGACGGGCATCGCATCACGCTCGTCGCGGTCGCCGCGATCCTGGTGGCTGGAATCCGGCTCCACTTCCTCGCCACCGTCACCGGTCGAGCCCATGCAGGACTGCGGGTCCTCGCGTGCGATGCGAGCCTGCGAAAGGGCGAGGAGATGGGATGGTTCCAGCACGGCTCCACGATCATCGTCCTGGCGCCGGACGGCTTCGTGCTCGCCCCGGGCGTGCAGGAGGGCGCGCGGTTGCGCGTGGGCGAGCCTCTGCTCAGATTCCCGGCCGTTGACGAAGCTCAGTGAAACCCGATCGACAGACAGCATCCCATGGCGTCCGTGGAGCGTGCCCGGTAACGAGGATGCGCCGGGCACGCCCGGGCCGCGCGTGGCGGTTTATACGGTATATACGGTATACTTCGGTCCCGACGATGCGGGGCCGGTTCCGGCGCCGCCGTCCGCCCCGAAAGGATTGCAGCCATGGCCGATGCTCCGGCAGTACGGCGTACGGCGACGGCCACACGGAAACGCGCGGCGCCTGGCCTGACGGCCGGCGCTGGAGGCAGGGAAGGCGGGTCGCCGGCCGCGGGCAACCGCAAGCCTGCCCGGGACCGCGTCGAGCGGGGCAAATCGAATCGCAAGGACTCGGACAAGGAGCACGCGCGCCACAACGTGGTCCGCGACAGCTTCACGATGCCCATGCGCGATTACGCGCTGATCGGAGTATTGAAGAAGCGCTGCATCGCGTTGGGCGTCGCCATGAAGAAGAGCGAGCTGCTTCGCGCCGGCTTGTCGATCCTGAACGAATTGCCCGACGGTGCGCTCGTCAAGGCCGTAGCCGCGGTGCAGAACGTCAAGACCGGTCGGCCGCCTGCCGGCAGGAAGCCGAAGCAGGCCAAGGGAAAGCGGTAGCGCCCGTTGCGAGCCAACCACGCAGCGTTGGAGGGGGCGCGTTCGATGTGTGCCGCCGTCGGCTCCGCGCACGCGATCGACTCCGCGCGGCACGCGACGCTCGGGTCGCAGATCGTACTGGATCTATACGATTGCGAGACGGATCGCCTGGACGACCTCCCCTGGATGCGGAGGGCCGTGATGGGCGCGGCGCGGGCGGCCGGGGCAACCATCGTGCAGACCGTGTTCCACCGTTTCGCTCCGTGGGGCATTTCGGGGGTGGTCGTCATCGCGGAGTCGCATCTCGCCATCCATGTGTGGCCCGAAAACCGCTACGCAGCGGTCGACGTCTTCACCTGCGGCGACCAGGTCAAGACCGAGCTGGCCGGGACGTACCTGACGCGCAAGTTGCGTTCCCGGCGACCGGTCCTCAAGAGCTTCACCCGCGGCGACCAGGCATTCGGCGGGGCGTCCCCCGCGGAATACATGCGCTCGGTGGCCCCCTCGCGGAAGGGCTGAGCGGACTGCTGCCGAGCGCGCCGGCTTGAACGCATCCTTCATGATCTCGCGGCCCGCGTTCAAGGTCCGGGCGCTGCTCCTCGCGGAGCGCCTCGATCCGCGCAGCTGGGAAAACCTCGATCCCGTCGCTACCACCCCGTTTACGATTGCGTTCCGCGACGAGGGCGTGGCGGTCCTGTTCCGATATGGGGTCGTGGTGTTCTTTGACGTTTCGCCGCAAAGCGAGCGCGGCTTCCTCGACGCGATCCGGCCGCATCTGATCGGAGAACATTCGAGGCCGGAGGTCGAGGAGCTCGAGCTGCGCGTCGCGCCGAATGCCCGGGACGCGATCGCCGCGGGCGGCATCACGCTGGAGGCGCCCACGATCGAGCGCTTGCAGCTTGCCGCCGACATCCTCAGCAAGAGCGTGGTCCTGGCGCTCTACGAATCGCGCGTGGCGGCGACGTTCGACCGTATCGAGCCCCTTGCCAGGCAGCTCGAGGACGCCGGACGCTTCGGCGCGACCGAGAAGGAGCTGCTGCGACACATCGGGGCGACGCTGCGCGTCAATCACATGATGGTCGGTCGCCTTGCGGTCAGCGAAAAGCCCGAGCTCCTGTGGGACAACCCGGAGCTCGAGGGCCTGTTCATACGGCTCGAAGATGAGTTCGAGATTCGCGAACGGCACGCGGCGCTCGAGCGCAAGCTGGCAGTGATCTCCGGCACCGCGGAAACCCTGCTCGACCTCATCCAGAGCCGCCATGCATTGCGGCTGGAGTGGTACATCGTGGCCCTGATCGTGGTCGAGGTGGCGCTGACGATCTACCAGATTTTCCATTGACCCCATGTCCACCTGCGATGGCACAAAAAAAAGCGCGGCTCGAGGCCGCGCCAAGTTCTCTCTGGAGGAAGGTAGAGAGGTGGAGAAGGAGTCGTCGCGAGTCTGCGCGACGCATATTTCCGCCTTGTGACCGGCGGCCCCGCCGGAGCCGACGGGGTGCGCGCGGGTCGCCCTACACCAGCCCGAGATCCTTCGCCTGCACGCCCGGGAACACCCGGTCGAGTCGCGTCGCATCCAGTCCGTACATGCGCGCAAGCAGCGCGGCGAACACCGCCCGGTACTCGTTCTGTACCGGATAGTCCCGGTTCTGGAACAGGTTCGCCTGCGTGAGCGCGACCTGGTCGCCCGCCACGCGACCGCCGCGGACGCTGCCGCCCAGCACCCAGTAAACGCTGCCGTGGCCGTGATCGGTGCCGCGGTTGCCGTTCTCTCGGAAGGTGCGGCCGAACTCGCTCAGCACGACGACGACCGTATCGGACCAGCGCGGCCCCATCTCGCGCGCGATCACGGCGAGGCCGCGGCCGAGCTCGTCCAGGCGACTCGCGAGCGGGCCGGTGGCGCCGCCCTGGCCGACGTGGGTGTCCCAGCCGCCGACGTCCACGAAACCGATGTCGAACCGGTCGCGGAGCAGTGTGGCGATGCGTTGCGCCTCGAGCTCGAAGCCCTTGGTCGTGATCGCGCCGCGACTCGCCGCCTCCATCTCGGGCGCCATGGCCTGCAAGACCTCCTCGCGCAGCCCCAGGCCTTCGGTGACCTGGCTCGCGAGCGCCGTGCGCCGGTACATCGCGTCGATGATCTCGCCCTGGCGGCGATCCACGCCGGACTTGCCGAGCGAGCGCATCGCCATGTTGGGAACGTCGCGATCGCCGCGAAACACGATCGGCAGAGCGTCCGTGAACGCGATCGGGCGCGGACCGTCGAGCACGCCGACGAGCCGGTTCAGGAATCCGGATCGGAAGTCGCGCCGGCCGCCGAGCGGCTGGCCGAGCTCGATGCCGTCCTGGGTCTCGAAGTGGCTGCGCGTCAGGTCGTCGGTGCCGCAGAAGGGGACGAACGCGGCCTGGCCCTGCGCGAACAGCGGCAGGAGCGTGTCCCGCTGCGACGGATGCAGGCCCCAGTCCGCATCCAGCGGCAGCGCGGCGCCGGCATCGGCGGAAGGACGGGGGATGGCGATGTTGGGACGCGCTTCGTAGTAGAACGGGCTGCCGACGGGAACGAGCAAGCTGGTCGCGTCGTAGCCGCCCCGCAGGAACACCACCAGCAGCTTGGCGGGCACTCGCGGGAGCGCGAAAAGTTGGCCGCAGGCTGTCGCCAAAGGGAGCGCGCCGAGCTTAAGCAGTTGCCGACGATTCATGACGACTCGCTATCGAAACATGAATTCGGGAGACGCCAGCAGGAACGTGTTCCACTCCTGCGGCGATCGGGCGGCTTCGAGGGCCTGCTCAGTGGCAGGCGCCAGCGTATGGGCCGCGTGCTCGTAGTACAGCGAGCTCCCCGGCTGCGGTGTCTCGACGGGTAAGGCGGGGTCATCTGCACCGATCCGGAACAGGCCCGCGTTGCTGCTGCCGATGATCTTTGCGATCTCGAAGCGGGCGGCGAGCTGACCCGCGCTCGCCCACGCCGCGCGCGTCAGCGGATAGCCATCGGGCGTGAGCCGGCCGTACAGCGGTGCCCCGAGCCGGTTGAGCCAGTTGATCATGGGCGCGGGATTCGTAATCGTCCTGCCGTCGTAGGCGACCCGCACCGCGGACACGACGTAGTGAACGGGATCCTTGAACTTGCTTCCAAGCGACGCCGTGAGCTCGGGCGAGCGGAACAGCGTGCGCAGCGTGGCGGCGATATCGCCGTCGGTGCCTTGGAACGTCGCCGCCATCCGCTCGACCAGCGCGGCCGGAGGATCGTCGGCGACGAAGTAGATCGCCAGCTTGCGGCTCACGAAGCGGGCCGTCGCGGGTTGGCGGCTCAGCAGGTCGGCGACGTCCTCGATCTCGCCCAGCCCGCGGCCTCGAATGACGTGGCCGAGCAGCTCCTTGTCGCCGAAGTCGTGACGGGTGGGGTTGAATTCGAACAGGCCATCGCGAACGTACTGCGCCTTCAGCGTCGCGCGGACGTTGGGAACCCGGTCGGTCAGGTTGACGCCCAGTCCGGTCAGCACCCGCGCCAGTTCCTGGACGTCGCGTTGGGAGTAGCCGCCGTCGACGCCCAGCGTGTGCAGCTCCATCAGCTCGCGCGCGTAGTTCTCGTTGATGCGCCCGACTGCGTTCTGCTCGTTGTCGAGGTAGCGGAGCATCGCGGGATGGCGCATGGTGGCGAGCAGGAGGTCGCGGAAGCGCCCGAGCGCATGCGGGCGGATGGCCGTGTCCTCGAAATCGCCTACCATCGCGCGGAGGTCGCGCTTGTACTGGAAGACGTTGAAGTGGTTGAACCAGAACCACGTCATCTGCTCCTGGAGCTGGTTCGGCGAGTGGAGGTCGCGCAGGAGCGAGCGGCTGGCGGACTCGTTCGCCACGCGGGTCAGCGCGCGCTGGTAGCGCTGGCGCGCCGCCTTCTTCGGCTCGTCCTCGGTCGTGGCGTCCGCGTCACGCCGCTGCGCCTCGAGCTGCATCACGGCAGCGGCACGCGTGGGCGCGGCCACCGGCGGCGCTCCGGCCGGCGGACGGGCGTCCGGAGAAGCGACGAGCGGATGCAATTGGCGCTCGAGGTAGCGATCCTGGCCGAGCGCCGCCAGCTCGCGGGCGGACGCCGTGTCGGCTCCCCACGTGATGCGATCGAGCCATTGCAGGGCCTGGCGCGACACGGCCGGGCTGGCAGCGGCTCCGGCCGGCGCAGCGGGATCCGCCGCGCAGCCCGACATCAGGGCGGCGGCGAGCACGCTGGCGCACGCCAGGAGGGCAGTCGCCGGTCGTCGGCGATGGTTCGGGATTCGTCGGGGCATCATGCTGCTGCGCGTCGGCTGCGCGCCCGCGGCGAGCGGCCGCCCGGAGGACTATAACGTCGGATCCGGTGCGGCCGCGACCGCTCAAGAGCGTGTGGACTTGTGTGCAGGGCTAGTAACGGCTCCAGCGTCCATAGTAGTAGGGCCGGACGAACACTGGCGCGACGACCACGGCGCGGGGGCCGACATAGGCCACCGGAGGGCCGATCGGAACCACGGCGCAGCCGCCCAGCGCGCCGGCGATCAATCCGATGAGTACGAGACCTTTCATGGGGTGCTCCTGATGAGGGGACGACTCCCACTAACGCGGCTGCCGACCGGACCGTTACGGCGCAGTTGTTACGATCTGTTTCGCGTGCCGTCCGGCGCGGGTGTCCCAGGCGTCGCGGAGTGGACAAAGCCGTGCGACGGAACTCGCGGAATTCGCGGGTGTCTCCTAATCTCGCCTGTGGTCCTGCTCCAGTGCATTCCCGGCTACACGGACCGCTCCCCGCACAATCGATCGATGCCGGCTCGACCGGCCCATTCCAGGAGAACGCACGTGCACAAGAGAATTTTTCTGATCCTCGCTTCGACGCTCGTGATCGCGGCGTGCTCGACCACGCGGCCGGATGTCGCCACCGATCAAGTCTCGCAGCGGCGCAGCATCGACGCCAACGTCGACGCGGCCATGACCAAGTTGGCAGCGCAAGCCCCGGCGTCGACCGAGCTGGTGCGCAAGGCCCGCGGGGTGCTGGTATTCCCGGCGGTGATCAGCGCGGGCTTCATCGTGGGCGGATCGCACGGCCAAGGTGCGCTGCGCGTGGGCGGCCGCACGGAAGGTTATTACAGCTCGACGGCGGTATCGGTCGGCCTGCTGGCGGGCGCCGATTCCAAGGCCGTCTACATCCTGTTCATGACCGACGACGCGCTCGCGAAATTCCGCAGCAGCAAGGGCTGGACGGCGGGAGCCGACGCGTCCGTGTCGATCCTGAAAAGCGGTGCGGATGTCGGCATCGATACCCAGACGGCGCAGCGTCCCGTGCTGGGGTACGTGCTGACCAACGCCGGGCTGATGGCGAACGTCAGCGTCGACGGCACCAAGACGTCCCGGCTCGACCTCTGACCGGTCCGAGGCAATTCGGCCCCGCACTGACAGGTGATTGGCCGGAACGCCTACATACGCCCCGGTGTCCGATGCATACTATCCGTCGGGTTGTAGTGAGATCGCTGTTCGCGGCTCCGGAGCGTCTGGTGATGAGCCTACGCACGGCTGCGACGCGGCGGCGACCCCGCCGTAATCATTCACCAATGGAGGCTCAGCAATGAAGTCTTTTGCGCGCATTACCACGATTGCCCTGTTCGCTGCGACCGGCGCCACCGGCGTGTGCGCCCAGGGCGGCGCGGACAGCAGCAACTCCAAGACAGGCCCGGTCGCGGCGTCCATGCAAGGTTGGATGACCGACTACTCGAAGACGAACAAGGGCTACATCTCGCGGCAGGCGTACATGGACGAGATGGGCCGCCGCTGGGACGCGATGGACACGAGCAAGCAGGGCCTGACCACCACCCAGATCAACTCGATGTACTCGACGGGTCCCGGGCCCAGCCCCGGCATGGTCAAGCGCCAGACCAACAGCACCAATCCGACCGGTACCGAGCTCAAGGGCCAGAACAGCGGCGGGAAGTAGTTTCACGTCCATTGCAGGGCGAAGGGCCGGCGTTCGACGCCGGCTCATCCCCCTGCGCGGCCAGCACCGACCAACGGCTGCGGCGACTCGTCGCCCATGATCGTTCCAGGCATTTCTCACCGCCGCCTCCACGCTGGCGCAGCGCATAGTGCGCGCCAAGGCGAAGATCCGCGATGCGCGCATCCCCTATCAGGTGCCGGAAGCGGCGGAGCTCCCGGGACGGCTGGATAGTGTGCTGCGCGTGATCTGCCTGGTTTCAACGAGGGCTACTCGGCATCGTCCGGGCCGGTCGTCACGCGCGTCGACCTTACCTGTGAAGCAGTGCGGCTTGGCCGGCTGCTGACCCAGCTGTTGCCGGAGCCGGAAGCGGTGGGCCTGCTGGCGCTCATGCTGCTGCAGAAGTCACGCCGGGCGGCGCGCACCTCGCACGCCGGGGACCTCGTGCTTCTCGCCGACCAGGACCGGTCGGCCTGGGATCGCGACCAAATTCGCGAAGGGATCGAGCTCGTGCAACGGGCGCTGCGAGCGCGCGGCGCGGGACCGTACGCCATCCAGGCGGCGATCGCCGCGGTGCATGCGGACGCTGCAGCCCCGGATGCCACGGACTGGGCGGAAATCGTCGCGCTCTACGACGTCCTCCTGCGCATGGATGCCTCGCCGGTGATCGAGCTCAACCGTGCGGTCGCGCCCGCCATGCGCGACGGTCCGGCCACGGGTCTTGCCCTTGTCGATGCCATCCTCGCCCGCGGCGACCTAGCCGACTATCATCTGGCGCACGCGGCCCAGGCCGATTTTCGTCGCCGGCTGGGCCAGACGGCTCCGGCGCGCGAGCCCTACGCACGTGCCATCTCGCTGGCCCGCCAGGGACCCGAGCGGCGCTTTCTCGAGCGATCGCCGACCGTGAATGCAAGGCCTACGGGCAATCGATCCGGGAGAGCGGCATTGCATCGCCGCGGAAACGCTGTAGCCGGTCGACACCGCCACGACCGTGCGCGTGCGCAACGGCCGGGTGGCGGTGACCGACGGACCGTTCGCCGAGACCAAGGAGCACCTCGCGGGCTTCTACCTGGTCGAGGCGCGCGACCTGAACGAGGCCATTCAGGTGGCCGCGAAGATTCCGCCGGCGCGGGTGGGAAGCGTCGAAGTACGTCCGGTGCGCGAGCTCGCGCCGTGAGTGCCATTTTCAAACACACATCAACCGAGGAGAACTCAACATGCGATTCATGATCGTGGTGAAGGCCACCAGGGAAAGCGAGGCGGGCGTCATGCCGGAGGAGGCGCTGATGGCGACGATGGCGGCATTTCACGAGGAGCTGCAGCAGGCGGGCGTGCTCGTCGACGCATCGGGTCTGCAACCGAGCTCGAAAGGCTTTCGCGTGAGCTACCGGGGCGAGCAGCGCACGGTGGTCGATGGCCCGTTCGCGGAGACCAAGGAGTTGATCGCCGGCTACACCATCATCAAGGTCGGCTCGCGCGACGAAGCGCGGCAATGGGCGATGCGGTTCCCGAACCCGGGGGTCGCCGGAGGCGAGGCGCAGATCGAGGTGCGCCAGATGTTCGAGCTCGAGGACTTCGCACCCGGCGAAGCGGTCAAGCGATTTCGCGAGATGGGCGCCGGCACCACGCAGTGAGCCTCCCGCATGCCCGGTTTCCACTGTGCCAATCGGCTGACGAAGGAGATGCGATGCTGGACGAGCCTTACCTGTTCTTTGACGGACGCTGCGAGGAAGCGATCGATTTCTACCGCGGCCACCTCGGTGCCGAGACCACGATGCTGATGCGCTTCAAGGACAGTCCGGAGAAAGCGCAGCCCGGGATGGTGCCGCCTGGCGCCGAGAACAAGATCATGCATGCGAGCCTCAAGATCGGCGTCACCACCGTGATGGCCTCGGATGGGCGCTGCCAGGGCGCCCCCGCATTCCATGGTTTCGCGCTCTCGCTCACCGTCGCCACCGACGCGGAGGCCGAGCGGCTGTTCGTCGCGCTGGGCGACGGCGGGCAGGTGCAGATGCCGCTGACGAAGACCTTTTCACGTCGCGTTTCGGCATGGTCGCCGATCGATTCGGAGTGTCATGGAAGGTGGTCGTGGGCACCTGAGGTGCGTCCGCCGGGGGTCGCGGATGGCGTCCGCGGCCTCCGGCTGTTCAGTGCGTACTGCGGACAGGGTAGAATCCACGTCTCGTGCCGGAACGGCACTGCTCACTCGCGTCGCGCGAACTTTGCGTCACGCGAGGCCTCCAACGGCCGCCACCACGCCGTCATCCGCAATCCGGCAGCGTCGAGCTCGAGTGATGTTCCGCCGATTACTTACGTTTTCCTGTCAACGCAAAAGGACGCCATGTCGCAACGAATCACGCGCGTTCGGTGGAACGCCGAGGAGCGCGCTGCCGTAATGATGGAAGTTGCTTCTCTAAGGGCATCCCAGCCGACTCGGTCCATCGCCGAACTATTCAAAGACGCGCAGCTGAAGCTTCCGCCGCTGCGCCGCCGCCGCTTCAATCCCACGCTGCGCGTATGGCTCGATCGCGAATTCGAGACCCTCGCGAAGATCAACGCGCAGCAGGCAGCCCTCGGTCGCGTGGCGACACCTGCAGGAGTCGACGCGAGCGCCGGCGCGCATGCGGCGAGCGAGGTTGCGTCCGCCACTGTGGACGGCACCGCTCCACGTCTTCCGGCCGCCGTGAGTCCTGGATCCGGTGACGCGCATGAGCTGCAGGCCAACTTGGCGGGCATGTTCGCCGAGCTCGGCAGCCGGATCGTCGTGATGCTGCTGCGCGACGGCCGCGTGCACGAGGCGCTGCGCGATGCGCTTGCAGCGGTCGCATCGCCGCCGCTTCCTGCGGATCGCCCCACGGCGAACGACAGCGGGGAACCGCGCGCCAGCAACGATCCGAATGCGGACGCCGGCCCGCCCGCGAACGGCAGGCTGCGGGTTCTCATCGCGGGCATCGAGCCTTCGCAGCGCGCGATGTTCAAGACCTATGAAGATACGCTCGACCTGCACTGCTGGTCGGCCGAGCAGGGCATGGACCTGCTGCGCCAGGTCATCGACCAGGCGGACGTGGTGATCGGCATGGCCGGAGCGCTGAGCCAGCCCGTCGAGCGCACGCTGCGCCACGGGGCAAAGCGATACATCGGCCATTCGCGCGGCCTGCCGGGATTGCGCAGCGAATTGGCAAGCCTCGCGCTGCAGGGACGCTGACCCGCGCAGCAGCCGTGGCTGCGCGCGGACTGCGCGTCCGTGTGCGCTGCGGTCAGCTCGTCGCGGCCTTCCGGTCGGCGGCGAGCTGCGCAATCGCGGCCCGCGCGATGTCGCGCAGGCCCGCGCCGTCCGACTCTGCGTGACGGATGATCGCCGCGCGCATGCGCGGGTCCCAGAAGCGCTTCACGTGGTCGAGGACGCCCGCGATCGCGTCCTCGCGCAGCGGCTGCGACTCGAAGAACTGGCTGATCTGGTTCACCATCTGGACCAGCCGCTCGTCGTTCACAGGGCGTTGCTTTCCCGGGTGGAAGCGTGCAGGCGGCCGGCGTGCGTGTACACGCAATGCCGCTTTTCCCGGAGAAAGCCCACCAGCGTGACGCCGGTGGCTTCCGCCAGGCGGATCGCGAGCGAAGTGGGCGCGGATATCGCGGCGACCAGCGGAATGCCCATCGTGGCCGCCTTCTGCACCATCTCGCTGCTCGCACGGCTGGTGAGCAGCACGAAGCCGTCGGCGCAGGGCAGCCGCTCGCGGGCCATCGCGCCGATCAGCTTGTCGAGCGCGTTGTGCCGGCCGACATCCTCGCGCACCCGCACGAGCGTTCCGTCCGGCTGCGCCCAGCCCGCCGCGTGAATGGCGCCCGTGAACGCATGCAACGGCTGGCGCCGCTTGAGCTCGTGGGCCGCGCGGTGCAGCGCCGCGGACGTCACGTCGGGGCCGCGCCGCACGGCGGGGAGCGGCCGAAGCACCTGATCGAGGCTTTCCGTTCCGCACAACCCGCATCCGGTGCGGCCGATAAGGTTGCGCCGCCGCTCCTTCAGGCCGGCGAAGCGCTCGGCGGCGATCGTGAGATCGATGGCGATGCCGTCGGGTCCTTCGGTCGACTCGATATCGTGGATCTCGCGCACGTCTGCCACGATCCCTTCGCTGAGCGTGAAGCCCGTCGCGAAATCCTCGAGATCCGTGGGCGTCGCCAGCATGACCGCATGCGAGATCCCGTTGTAGACCAGCGCGACCGGCGTTTCCTCCGCCACGTGCTCGGCGCTAGGCGTGAGGCAAGCGCCGTCCCAGCTTTGCGCCGCGAACGTGGCGGCGCCCGCCGGGGCGTCGCGCCCGACGGCGGGCCACAGGTCCGGCGCGTCACCCGGCATTCGCAGGCACGCGCTGCTCGGCCAGCGACACCTGCGCTTCGCTGAAGCGCTGGAAGCGCTGCTGCCATTCCGACGGCTGCGTCACGCGCACGACCTGCACCGCGGTGACCTTGTATTCCGGACAGTTGGTGGCCCAGTCGGAATTCTCGGTGGTGATGACGTTCGCGCCCGACTCGGGGAAGTGGAAGGTGGTGTAGACGACGCCCGGTTGCACGCGCTCGGTGATCGTGGCGCGGAGCACCGTCTCGCCGGCGCGACTCGTGATGCCTGCCCAGTCGCCCTCAGCGATGCCGCGCTCCTCGGCGTCGTGCGGGTGCAGCTCCAGACGGTCTTCGCTGTGCCACATCACGTTGGGCGTGCGGCGCGTCTGGGCCCCGACGTTGTACTGCGAGAGGATGCGTCCCGTCGTCATCAGCAACGGGAAACGCCGGTTCACCTTCTCCTCTGTCGGGATGTACTCGGTGATCATGAAGCGTCCCTTGCCGCGTACGAACTCTTCCGCGTGCATCACGGGCGTTCCCTCGGGCGCCTGGTCGTTGCAGGGCCACTGGATGCTACCGAGGCGGTCGATCTTGTCATAGCTCACGCCCGTGAAGGTCGGGGTGAGGCGCGCGATCTCGTCCATGATCTCCGAGGGATGGCGGTAGCTCATGGGATAGCCGAGCGCGTTCGCCAGGGCGACGGTGACCTCCCAGTCGGCCATGCCGGCCAGCGGCGGCATCACCTTGCGCACCCGCGAGATGCGCCGCTCCGCGTTCGTGAACGTGCCGTCCTTCTCGAGGAACGACGAGCCGGGCAGGAACACGTGCGCGAACTTCGCCGTCTCGTTCAGGAAGATGTCCTGGACCACCAGGCACTCGAGGGCGGTCAGCGACGCGGTGACGTGCTGCGTGTTGGGGTCCGATTGCGCGATGTCCTCGCCCTCGACGTAGAGGCCCTTGAACGTGCCGGACACGGCGGCGTCGAACATGTTGGGAATGCGCAGGCCCGGCTCGTGCTCGAGCGTCACGTTCCAGTCGGTCTCGAACAGCGAGCGCGTCACGGCGTCGGAGATGTGCCGGTAGCCGGGCAGCTCGTGTGGAAACGAGCCCATGTCGCACGAGCCCTGCACGTTGTTCTGGCCCCGCAGCGGATTGACGCCCACGCCTTCGCGGCCGATGTTGCCCGTCAGCATCGCGAGGTTGGCGATGCCCATTACGGCGGTCGACCCCTGGCTGTGCTCGGTCACCCCCAGGCCGTAGTAGATCGCCCCGTTGCCGCCGGTGGCGTAGAGCCGGGCGGCCCCGCGGACCAACGCGGCCGCGACACCGGTCTCCGCTTCCAGCGCCTCGGGCGAGTTGCGCGGCTGGCCCACGAAGTCGCGCCACTTCGCGAACTCCTTCGCGTCGCACCGCGCGGCGACGAACGCCTCGTCGGCGAGCCCTTCCGTGACGATCACGTGCGCGAGCCCATTGAGCACGGCGACGTTCGTTCCCGGCCGCAGCTTGAGGTGATAGTCGGCCTTCACATGCGGCGCGTCGACGATGTCGATGGTGCGCGGGTCGATCACGATGAGCCGCGCCCCCTCGCGCAGGCGGCGCTTCATCTGCGAGGCGAACACCGGGTGGCCGTCGGTGGGGTTCGCACCCATGACCAGGATGACGTCCGACGCACGGACCGAGTCGAAGTCCTGCGTGCCCGCCGATTCGCCGAGCGTGGTCTTGAGGCCGTATCCGGTCGGCGAATGACACACGCGCGCGCAGGTGTCGACGTTGTTGTTGCCGAAGGCCGCGCGCACCATCTTCTGGACCACGTAGGCTTCCTCGTTGGTGCACCGCGACGAGGTGATGCCCCCGATCGAATCCTTGCCGTACTCTCGCTGGATGCGCCGGAACTCGCGCGCGGTGTGCGCGATCGCCTCGTCCCACGACACCTCGCGCCAGGGATCGGTGATGCGCGCGCGGATCATCGGCTTGGTGATGCGGTCCTTGTGCGTGGCGTAACCCCACGCGAAGCGGCCCTTGACGCACGAGTGCCCGTGATTCGCGTGGCCGTCCTTGTTCGGCACCATGCGCACGACCTGCGCGCCCTTCATCTCGGCGCGGAACGAGCAGCCGACGCCACAGTACGCGCACGTGGTGACCACCGAGTGCTCGGCCTGGCCGGCGTCGATGACCGTCTTTTCCATCAGCGTGGCGGTGGGGCACGCCTGTACGCACGCGCCGCACGACACGCATTCCGAGCCCAGGAACGTCTCGTTCTGCCCCGCCGAAACCACCGAGGCGAAGCCGCGGCCATCGATGGTCAGCGCAAACGTTCCCTGGGTTTCCTCGCAGGCGCGCACGCACCGCGAGCACACGATGCATTTGGCGGGGTCGAAGGTGAAGTACGGGTTCGACTCGTCCTTGGCAGCCGCGAGGTGATTGGCGCCTTCGTAGCCATAGCGAACCTCCCGCAGCCCGACCACGCCGGCCGTGTCCTGCAGCTCGCAGTTGCCGTTCGCGCTGCACGTCAGGCAGTCGAGCGGGTGGTCGGAGATATAGAGCTCCATCACGCCGCGCCGCACGTCCGCCAGCCGCTTCGATTGGGTCGTGACTTTCATTCCGGGCTCGACGGGCGTGGTGCACGAGGCGGGCAAGCCCTTGCGGCCCTCGATCTCCACCAGGCACAGGCGGCACGAGCCGAAGGCCTCGAGGCTGTCGGTCGCGCAGAGCTTGGGCACCTTGATGCCGGCTTCGATGGCGGCATGCATCACCGACGTGGTGGCCGGAACGCTGACCGAAATGCCGTCGATCTCGAGCTCGACCATTCGTTCCGAGGTGCGCGCCGGGGTGCCGTAGTCGAGCGAGTTGAGCGAAGGCATGGAGATTTCTCCTTAGGCGGCGTACGCCACGCGCGATTCGGCAAGGCCGAAATCCTGCGGAAAGTGGTCGAGTGCGGAGAGAACGGGGACCGGAGCCATGCCGCCCAGCGCGCAGAGCGAGCCGGCGATCATCGTGTCGCACAGGTCCCGCAGCAGCACCTCGTTGGCGGCGCGGTCGCGGTTCGCGATGATCCGGTCGATGACCTCGACGCCGCGCGTCGAGCCGATGCGGCAAGGCGTGCATTTGCCGCACGACTCGATCGCGCAGAACTCCATTGCGTAGCGCGCCATGCGGGCCATGTCGACGGTATCGTCGAAAGCGACCACGCCGCCGTGGCCCAGCATCGCGGAGAGCTTCGCGAACGCCTCGTAGTCGAGCGGCGTGTCGAACTGCGACTCCGGCAGGTACGCTCCCAGCGGTCCGCCGACCTGGACGGCGCGCAGCGGACGACCGCTTGCCGAGCCACCGCCGAAGTCGTACAGCAGCTCGCGCAGGGTGAGGCCGAAGGCCTTCTCGACGAGCCCGCCCCGCTTGATGTTGCCGGCGAGCTGGAACGGCAGCGTGCCGCGGGAGCGGCCCATCCCGTATTCCTGGTAAAACGCGGCGCCGCGCTCGAGGATGATCGGCACGCTCGCAAACGTGATGACGTTGTTGACCACCGTGGGCTTGCCGAACAGGCCCTGGATGGCAGGCAGCGGCGGCTTGAAGCGGATCACGCCTCGCCTGCCCTCGAGGCTCTCGAGCAGCGACGTTTCCTCGCCGCAGATGTAGGCACCGGCCCCGCGCCGCACCTCTAGCTCGAAGGTGCGGCCCGAGCCGGCGACGTCGGCACCGAGCAGGCCCGCGTCGCGCGCGATCCGGATGGCGTCGACCAGCGCCGCCTCCGCGTGCGGGTACTCCGAGCGCACATACACGTAGCCCTGCGTGGCACCGACCGCAACGGCGGCGATGGTCATGCCCTCGACGAGGGCGAACGGATCGCCTTCCATCAGCATGCGATCCGAGAAGGTCCCGGAGTCGCCTTCATCGGCGTTGCAGACCACGTACTTGCGATCAGCCGGCGCGTCGAAAGCGGTCTGCCACTTGATGCCGGTCGGAAACGCCGCGCCGCCGCGTCCGCGCAGCCCCGAGGCCGCGACCGCCTTGACGGTGGCGCTCCCGCCCAGGGACAGCGCGTTCGCGAGCCCGCGATATCCGCCCGTGGCGCGATAGTCATCGAGCGACAGCGGGTCCGTCACTCCCACCCGCGCGAAGGTGAGGCGCTCCTGGTTGCGCAGGTAAGCAAGGTCCTCGGTCGGACCGAGCCGCAGCGGATGGTCGCCGCCTTGCAGGAAGCCGCTCGCGAACAGGCTCGCGACGTCGCCGCCAGTCACCGGTCCGTAGGCGATGCGTCGACCGCCGCATTCGACCTCGACCAGCGGCTCGAGCCAGCACATGCCGCGCGAGCCGTTGCGGATCAGGGCGATCGGAACCTGCGCCTGCAACGCCGCTGCGGCGATCGCGCGAGCGACGCCATCGGCGCCGAGCGACAGGGCACTCGCGTCGCGGGGGACGTACACGCGAATGGTCATGTCGCGTGCCCGAGGTCCGCGACGATGGCGTCGAAGCGCGGCGCGTCGACGCGTCCCTGCAGCTCCCCGTCGACGAGCATGGCGGGCGAGCAGGCGCAGTTGCCGAGGCAATACACCGGCTCGAGCGTGAAGCGGCCATCGGCGCTGGTGGCGTGGAAGCCGATGCCGAGCGTGCGTTGCGCATGCGCCGAAAGATCGGCCGCACCCATCGCCTGGCAGGACTCGGCGACGCAGATGCGTACGACGTGCCGGCCGGGCGCCACGCTGCGAAAATGATGATAGAAGCTGACGACGCCGTGCACCTCGGCCCGGGACAGGTTGAGGCGGCGCCCGATCACGGGCAGCGCGGCGGGCGGAATGTAGCCGGCGCGATCCTGGATGGCATGCAGGATGGGCAGCAGGGCGCCGGGCCGATCCGCGCCGGCTTGCAATGCGGCTTCGACGATCCTCGCTTCCGACGGGTTCAAGGCGGCTCCGGGGGCGCCCGTTCCGCCGCGCGGTTAATATGCACCGTTGTGCATATGACGCGGCGCAGCAGCGGGCCCGGCCATACCAATATCACTCGACCTGCTCTACAACAATATGATATTTGTTGCATATGACGCGGATCGTGATCAAGCCGGCGTGGGTGCTCAAGACCGACAACGGCGAGCATTTCGAGCCCCAGCTCTTCCGGCTTCTGCGCGCGATCCACGACACCGGCAAGCTCACGCTGGCTGTGCGCATCGTCGACCTTTCGTACCGCCATGCCTGGAACCTGCTGGCGAAGTGGAGCGCGCTGTTTGGCGGCGATCTGGTTGCCATGGAGCGCGGACGCGGCGCCAAGCTCACGCCGCTGGGCGAGAAGCTGCTGTGGGCCGAGCAGCGCACCGAGGCGAGCCTCTTTCCCCAGCTCGAGAACATCGCCTCGGAGCTCAACGTCGAGATTCGGAAGGCCCGGCAGCGGACGGCATCCGTCATCCGCATCCACGCCAGCCACGGCTACGCGGTGGAGAAGCTGCCCGAGCTGCTCCGTGAGCAGGGTCATGCCGAGCTCGACCTCAAGTACATGAGCAGCAGCGAGGCGCTGGCCTCGCTCGGCCGGTCCGCGTGCGACCTCGCGGGCTTCCACGTGCCGCTCGGTGAGCTCGGGCCCGCGCTGTGGCAGCAATACGCGCGCTGGGTGAAGCCGCGGCAGCTGCGCATCATTCGCATGGTGGTTCGCACGCAGGGGCTGATAGTAGCGAAGGGCAACCCGATGAAGCTGCGCTCGCTGCGCGACCTCGCCCGACCGGGCGTCCGGTTCGTCAACCGCCAGCAGGGCTCCGGCACGCGCGCCCTGTTGGACGAGCTGCTGCGCGGCGTGAGCATCGAGCCGGCGGCGATCAGCGGCTACGGCGCCGGCGAGTTCACGCATGCGGCCGTGGCCGCTTTCGTGGCCAGCGGCATGGTGGACGTGGGGCTGGGGGTGGAGCCCGCCGCGCGCCAGTTCAACCTCGACTTCCTGCCGGTCGCGAAGGAGCGGTACATGCTCACGTGCAAGACCGCCACGCTCGCGCAGCCCGCCGTGGCGGAGCTCGTCGCGCTGCTCAAAGGCGCCGACTTCGCGCGCATGGCGACCCCGGTCGCAGGCTATGCGCTCGACCATCCCGGCGAGGTCGTCGCCCTCGATGCGCTGTTTCCGTGGCTGCGCCGCCCCGCTACGCCGTGATCTCCCGCGCCGCCATCCGATAGCGGAAGCCGTCGGGGTTGTACGCGTCGCCGTCGGACGAACGCCGACGCGCGCGCCCCGCGAAGCCCGGCCGCGATTGGCCTTTCGTCTGATGGACGCGCCCGCCGGCATGACCGACCATCGCTCGACCCCATCGCCGCGCGGTTGCATCCCGCCAATCCATGCAGCCCCGTTTCAAGCTCCTGTTCCTCGCGCTCCTCGCCGGCGCGTGCGCCGCCGCGACTCCTGCAGCGCACGCCGAGCGCAAGACCGTCTGCACCATCACCGTCAACTCGCCGAACGAGAAGGACGTCTTCCGCCGCTACCTGCCGGCCGACCAATACGAGTTCGTAGAGCTGGTCGAGCGCGACCGACCGGACTGGCTCGCTTCGGCATGCCGGCGTGGCATACGCTGCGACGCGCTCGTCATCTCCGGGCACCACGACAGCGAGCAAGGATTCTTCTCGGACCGCGTGGAGGCAGGCGAATACCTCAACGACGCCGAGATGGAGCGCGTGGCCTGCAGCGACTCGTGCCCCGGCCTGTTCTCGCAGCTCAAGGAGGTGTACCTCTTCGGCTGCAACACGCTCAACCCCGAGGCCACGCGCAGCGCGGCCGATGAGGTCGGCCGCAGCCTGGTCCGCGCGGGACGCTCGCGTGCCGAGGCCGAGCGCACCGTGCGCCTGCTCGCCGCCGTGCACGGCGACAGCAGCCGCGACCGGATGCGCCGGGTGTTCAAGGACGTGCCGGCGATCTACGGATTCTCGTCCGTGGCACCGCTTGGCCCGACGGCCGCGGCGCTCCTCGGCCGGCACCTGGCCGCGGACGGGATCGGCGAGTTCGCGACGGGCCGCACGAGCAGCCGCCTGCTCGGGCGCTTCGCCGGCCATTCCATGGTGGCGGTGCGCGGCTACGGTGATGCCGACGCGAACAGCGCGCACCGGCGCGACGTCTGCCAGTTCAGCGATGACCGTCTCACGCCCGCGCAACGCATGGCGTTCGCCCGGTCGCTGCTGGCCCGCGGTCCCGCCGAGGTGCGCATGTTCCTCGATCGGCTCGAGCAATACGCCGCCGGGCTCACTCCGCAGGTACGCGAAGACGCCGGCGTGGCGCGCGAGCTCGACACGATTTCCCGCGATGGCGCGGCGCGCAACCGCTTCCTCGCTTTCGCACGCGACGCCGATGAGCCGCGCACCCGCGCGCGCATGACGCTTCTGGCCGGGCAGCTCGGCTGGCTGTCGCCGACGGAGCAGCACGACGAGCTTCGCGCGCTCATCGACGATCGTCTCGCGGCCACGGTGGTCACGCCCGCCGACGTGGACCTCGTCTGTGGGCTGAACCACGATGGCTCGCTGTCTGCCGAGCTTCGCAACGTCGAAATCCCGCAGGGAAGCGCCGAGCGTACCGGCGGCGCGGCGCTGCTGGCCTGCCTCGGCAGCGCCACGGGCCGCAGCCGCGTGCTGCAGGCGCTCACCAGCCCGGTCGAAGCGGATGTCGCCATCGCGCAAGTGTTCCTGCGGCATCGCCCCATCGAGGACGTGACCGAGCTCCGCGCGGTCATCGCCGGCGTCGCGCGCATGACGAGCACCGACGCCCAGATCCGCGCGCTGGAGTCGCTCGCGGCGCTACGCATGTCCGACCCGGCGAGCATCGGAGAGCTCGCACGCCTCTACCCGGTGGCCGAGTCCACCGGGGTGCAAACCGCCATCGCCGGCGTGCTGCTGCGCTCGGACTTCGACGGCGTCGATCGCCCCGAGCTGGCCCAGACCCTGCGCGACCACCGCCTGAGCGTGGCGGGCGGCGGTGACATCATCGACGTGCTCATCCGGCGGCTGCGGACGCCCTAGCCGACCCGCCGGCGGCGGGGCATGCAACAATGCCGCGCATCGCCGCGTCCGCTGGTTGCCATGTCGCCTCACGGGGTCGTTGTTCTGCTCGCCGCTGCAGTCTTCGCAGTAGTTGCCGCTCCCGCCTCGGGGGCCGGCCGCAAGACCGTTTGCACCGTCACGGTCAACTCCGCCGACGAGCGCGAGCTCCTCAAGCAGCGCCTCCCGTCCGGCGAGTTCGATTTCGTCGAGCTGGTCGAGCGCGGCCGTCCCGACTGGCTCGCGTCCGCCTGCCGGCAGGGCGTGCAGTGCGACGTGCTCGTGGTGTCGGGTCACTTCGACGGCGGCACCGAGTTCTACTCCGACCGCCTCGACGTGCGGGAATCGCTGCCAGTGGCGGAGATGGAGCGTGTGTCGTGCAGCCAGACGTGCCCCGGCCTGTTCTCGCAGCTGAAGGAGGTGTATCTGTTCGGCTGCAGCACGCTGAATGGCGAAGCGATCCGCAGCACCTCCGCGGAAATCCCGCGCAGCCTCGTCAAGGCGGGGCACTCGCCCGCCGACGCCGAGCGGATCAGCCGGCTCCTCGGCGAGCGGCACGCCGACAGCAATCGCGATCGCATGCGCGGCATCTTCAAGGACGTGCCGGCCATCTACGGGTTTTCCTCGAAGGCGCCGCTCGGCCCGGTGGCGGCGGCGACGCTCGATCGCTACTTCAAGTCGGGGCCGACCGTGGAATTCGGCAGCGGGCGCCCGAACGACAAGCTCGTGGGCTCCTTCGCGCCGGTCTCGTTCACGGTTGCCGCCGGCCTCACCGATGCGGACCCCAACGCGGCGCACCGCGCCGAGGTCTGCCGCTTCGCGGACGACCGGCTCGCCGTGGCGCAAAAGCTCGCCTTCGTGCACGAGCTGCTGCAGCGCGACATGGCCGAGGTGCGCATGTTCTTCGACCATCTGGAGCGCTACGCGGCATCGGTTGGCGCGGTCGAGCGCCTAGAGCCGGGCGCCGCGGCCGAACTGGCGGCCATCGCCGCTGATACCGCCGCGCGCGATCGATTTCTCGATTTCGCCCGCGACGCCGACCAGCCGGCGATGCGGGCCCGCATGATCGAGCTGGCGGGGACGCTCGGCTGGCTGTCGCCAGCGGCGCAGCGCGCCGAGCTGATGCGCATGATCGGTGACGAGATCGCCCGCAATGCGGTCAGCGTCGCCGAGGTCGACCTCGCCTGCGCGCTCAATCGCGACTACGCGCTTACGCCGGAATCCGGCGTGCTGGCGCTATCGACGGCGGCGGCCGGCCGCGCCCGGAACGCTGCCTTGCTGGCGTGCCTCGGCAGTGACACAGCGCGGGCCCGGGTGTTGCACGCGCTCACCAGCGGCAACGACGAGGAAGCGCAGATGGCGCAGGTCTACCTGCAGTACCGTCCGATCGCCGACGCGGGCGAGCTGCGCGGCGTGACCATGGGCGTCGTGAGGATGACCGCTCCGGATGCCCAGGTGCGGGCGCTCGATACGCTTGCCCGGCAGCTCCCGTTCGACCGCGGCAGCCTCGAGGACCTGGCCGGGCTCTACCCGCGCACGAAATCGGTTGGCGTGCAACGTGCGATCGCCGGCATCCTGATCCGCTCCGACTACCAGGCCATGCCGAAGGACGCGCTCCTGAAGACGCTGCGCCAGCACCGGCTGAAGAGCGGCGAAGGCGCCGACTCGATCGACCTGCTCATCCGACGACTCCAGGTGCCCTAGCGGGCGGCGGCTGCCCCGCCGAGTGCGGCATCGGGCCGCGCCGCTAGATTCCCAACCAGGCGATCGACGCGGGCTCCAGCTCCGGGTTGGGCGACGTGAAACCCTTGTAGCCGGTGGCCACCAGCGCGCGGCGCCCGGCGTCGGTCTGCGCGAGGGTCAGCAGCGCCTCGCGCACCTTCTCGCGCTGCTCGGTGAGCCTGATGGACGCCAGCACCTGCTTGATGGGCACGCCCGGCGAGCGCGCGATCACCTTCCCGCCCTTGTCGGTCCATTACTTGACCACGGAGCTCGCGGCCGTCGCCCCGACCGCCGCGAAGCCGTTCTCGAGGTAATAGGGGATGGCGTCCTGGTAGCGCGTGGTGATCACCTTGACGTCCTGCGCGCCGAGCTTTTGCGTGTGCAGCATGGCGCGCACCATGACCGCCGTGATGGAGTCCGGGTCGGGAGTGACGAGCGTCTGGCCGCGCAGGTCGTGCAGGTCCTTGATCGGGCGATCGGGGTTCGCGAGGAGCGACACCGTGTAATCGGCGTAGCCCGTGGTCCAGCCGATCGCGACGTACCGGCGCGCCTTCACCTCGCAAGGGGACGTGCGGCTGGGTGCAGGAAGGCGATGTCGAATTCCTGCTTCGCAAGGCCGGCCCGGGCGTCGTCGTAGCCCGGCACGAGCAGGAGCTTGACGTTGCGGCCGAGCGCCCTGCCGATGGCGGCCGCCAAGGGCGCGAAGCGGTCGCGGATCTCTTTCGGCGTGGCCTGGTAGGTGACGCCCTCCGTCACCGCGAAGACCACATCCGTCGACTGGGCGTGCGCGGCCGGCATTGCCGCCAGCGCGGCGGCGAGGAGGGCCAGGACGATGCGGATCATCGCCTACTTGCCCGGATCCTTCACGTCGGGGAAGCGGTCGAACTCCGTGTTGACGAGCGCGCCGTTGACCCGCTCGACCCGGCGCACGTAGACCGTCTGCACGATGTCGCGGGTCTCGGGGTCGATCATGATCGGTCCGCGCGGGCTCATGAGGCGCAGGCCCTTGAACGCCGCCATGAGGGCATCGGGATCGGTGGACCCACGGGTCTTCTTCAGCGCCTCGGCGATCGCCGCCATGCCGTCGTACCCGCCTACTGCCATGAAGTTGGGCCGCAGCTTCGTGCCGTTGGTCTCGGCGTAGGCCTTGACGAATGCCTTGTTCTCCGGCGAATCGTGCGCATATGAATAGTGGAAGGTCGTGATCAGGCCGAGCGTGCTGTCGCCCATCGCCTCGAGCACGCCGTCGTCCGTCAGGTCGCCCGTCGCGATGATCTTGATCCCCGCCTGCTTCAGGCCGCGCTCTTCGTAGCTCTTGATGAACGCGATGGTCTGGCTTCCGGGAGGCAGGAACACGAACAGGGCGTCCGGATTGGCGTCCTTGGCGCGCTGGATGAATGGCGCGAACTCCGGATTGGCGAGCGGCGTGCGTACCGACCCCACGATCTCGCCCCCGCCCGCGGTGAACGTCTTGACGAACTGCGCCTCGGCGTCCTTGCCCGGACCGTAGTCGGAGACAAGGACAAAAACGCGCTTGATGCCGTTCTTGAGCGCCCATTCGGCCATCGGCATCGTGTCCTGCGGCAGCGTGTGCGACAGCCGCACGACATAGGGGGACTGCTTGGTGATGATCGACGTCGCGGCGTTCATCACGACCATGGGCTTCTTCGCCTCGGTCGCCACGGGGGCTGTGGCGAGTGCATTGGGCGTGAGCCCGAATCCGGCGAGCAGATCCACCTTGTCGAGCGTGACCGCGTCCTGTGCCAGGCGCTTCGCGAGCTCCGGCGCGGCGCCGGTGGTGTCCTTCACCACGAACTCGACCTTCCGCCCGCCGAACGTGTCGCCGTTCATGCGCACGTATGTCTTCATTCCGTTGTAGATCTGCGTCCCGTAGTCGGCGAACGGCCCGGTGAACTCGGCGATTACGCCGATCTTGACCGTCCCCTGGGCCAGCGCCCCGCCGGCGCCGATGGTGCATTGCAATGCGAGCAGGGCGCCGAGCGCCCGGACGTAGGTCTTCACGGTTCCTCCTGGCTGGATGCGCGGTTCGTACGCCGCGGCGCATTGTGCCCGAAGGCCGGCAGGCGCGGGAGAGGGTTGAGCCGGCGCGTGCTCCGTCGCCGTGGCCTCGATGGCTCGCCGGCGGCTCATCGGTGGCGAGCGTGCCGTCGCGTACGCTAGCCGGCGAAATCGCCCGCGCGCGCGCTGCCGCCGGCGAGCCGTCCGATCGCCGCGTTCGCGCCGATGGCGATCACGAACAGCACGAGCAGGAGCGCGTACATCCGCGGCATGTCGAACAGCGCGTAGGCCTGGATGATGAGGTATCCGAGCCCCTTGTTGGACAGCTTGGTCTCGGCCAGCAGCGTACCGATGAGCGCGATGCCGAGGCCGAGCCGCGCGCCGTTGAGCATCGGCCGGCGCATGGCCGGCAGGTAGATCTTCGTGGTCATCTGCATCGGCGAGGCACCGAAACTGCGCCCGACGCGTATGAGCACAGGCGCGATCTCGCGCATGCCGGCGGCGACGCTGATCGCGATGGGGAAGAAGCACGAGAGGGCGCCCATCGCCACCTTCGATCCTGAGCCCACTCCGAACCACATGATCATGATCGGGAAGAAGATGATCTTGGGCGTCGGACCGAGGTAGTAGACGAATGGCTCGAAGGCGCGCGAGGCGAACCGGTTCGCGCCCAGCAGCAGGCCCGCCAACACACCGGCGGCGCCGCCGACGGCGAGCGCCGCGGCGACCTCGGCGAGCGTGATGCCCAGGTTCGCGTAGAACTCGGCGTGGGCCAGCAGCGCGGCCGTGGCGCGGCCGATGGCGGTCAGCGGCGGCACTACGTCGCGGAACAGCCAGCCCGACAGCGCCAGCGCCTGCCAGCCCGCGAGGAGGGAGACGACGATGCCCGCGCGGAGCCATCGCACGCGGCGCCGGTCGGCGGGCGTGATCACGACCCCGGTCGCAGCCATCGCTCGAGTCGCTCGGACAGCAGGAAGAACAGCACGCTCACGAGCACGACGAACAGGATCGCGGCGTAGGTGCCCGGCAGGTCGTAGCGCTCGGCCAGGTCGTTGATGAGCTGGCCGAGCCCGCCGAAATTGATCAGGAACTCGACGCCGACGATGTTGATCAGGGCGAACATCAGGCCGAGCCGCAGCCCGACGAACACGCTCGGCAGCGCCGCCGGCAGCAGGATCTTCCGGAACATCTGCGCATCGGTGAGCCGGAAGCTGCGTCCCACGCGTAGCAGCACCGTTCGCGTGCCCTGCAGCCCCTCGATGGTCTTCAGGATGACGGGCGGTAGACCGGACACGAAGCCGATCATGACGATGGTCGTGGCGCTGCGTCCGAAGATCACCAGGAAAAGCGGATACATCAGCACCACCGGCGCGGCCGCGAGCGCGGCCACCCACGTCTCGGTGGCCAGGCGCAGCGTGCGGTAGCGGTGCAGCGCGATCCCCGCGCCGATTCCGAGAAGCGTGACGAGCAGGCTCGCGAACGCCGCCTCCTGCATGGTCTGCCCGAAGCGATGCAGCACGTTCTCCTCGGCCAGGATACGGGGGATCGCGAGCGCGACCGCCGAGGGCAGCGGGACGACGAACGGGTTGATGAGCGTCGCGCGGATGAGCAGCTCGACCACCACGATCGTCGCGAGCAGCGTTCCGCCTCCGGCCACTCCGGCAGCGAGCGTGCCGCGTAGGTTCGTGCGCATCAGCGGGCGTGCCGGCGCGATTCGTCGTCGCGGATGCCGCGCGTGGCCTCGTCGCGCAGATCGCTCCAGATCGCGGCGACGAAATGGCCGAACTCGTCGCTGCCGACCACCTCGGAGGTGCGCGGACGGGGGAGCGCGATGTCGACCATGCGCTTGACCCGCCCCGGGCGGTAGGTCATCACCAGCACCCGGTCCGAGAGCTGCACCGCTTCGGTGAGGTTGTGCGTAATCAGCAGCGTGGTCTGCGCCAGCGACTGCTGGATCTGCAGCACCTTGTCGCCGAGGAGCAGCCGGGTCTGCTCGTCGAGCGCCGCGAAGGGCTCGTCCATCAGCAGGATGCGCGGCTCGGACACCAGGGTACGCGCGATGGCGACCCGCTGGCGCATCCCTCCCGAGAGCTCGCTCGGATAGCTGCGCTCGAAGCCCGCCAGGCCGACGAGCCCGACGAAATGCCGCGCGCGCTCGAGCCGCTCGGGCTTCGCCACGCCTGTGATCTCGAGTGGAAAGGCGACGTTCTCGAGCACGGTTCGCCAAGGAAACGCGGACTCTTCCTGGAACACCATGCCGATCGACGAATGCGGGCCGGCAACCACGGTCGATCCGACGCTCACCTGGCCGTCGTATTCGCCCTGCAGGCCGCCGATGATGTTGAACAGCGTGGACTTGCCGCAGCCGGATGGTCCGATCACCGACAGGAACTCGCCCGGCCGGACGGTGAACGACACGTCGTCGACCGCGACGACGGTGCCCTCCGGTGTCGCGAACTGCTTGGCAACGTGGTCCACGCGCAACGCGGGCTCGACGTCGTCATCGCCATGGACCAGGGCGGGCGTGGGCATCGTGGGGTCCTACGCGTGGCGAACGGCGCCGAATGCGCCGCCCGCCCGGCAAGTGGCTACTGGCGAGGAGGTATCTGGATCAACTCGGCGAGCTGCGCCGGAGTGAGCGGCGCGGCGGTGTACTTGAGCGCGACCGCATCCTGCACGATGGCGTCGAGGCCGATCAGCTTGTCGGGATCGATCGCCTGGCGCGGGAAGAATCCGTCGCGCGTGCGCTTGGCCTTCTCGAGGCTGATGCCGACGAACTCGGTGTAGATCTTCCACATCGCGGGATCGTCCGTGTACATCCAGTCGATCGTCTCGCGATAGGCCTTCATGTAGCGGTCGAGCTGGGCGCGCTTGGACTGCAGCGTCTGCGTGTTGGTGATATTGATGCGCACGGTCTGTCCCCTGAAGGCGACCGCGTCGTTTCCGCTCGCGATGATGCGGATCTGCTTCTGGTCGAGCTGGTCGAGGCCGAACGGCGGCGCCGACCAGCCCACGTCGATCTGGCCGGACATCACCTGGGTGAGCGTGGGCGCCGGGCCGCCCGTGGCGGTCGGCCTGGACTTGAGGTCGTATTGCTTGACATAGGCGTTGACGATGCCGTGCGTCGACGAGCCGTTGGTCGAGTACGCGATGGTCTTGCCGTCGGTGTCCTTGAGCGTCTTGATCGGCGAGTCGGCCTTCACGTACCAGAACAGATCGGAAGCGCCCGTGGTCTCCGCCGCGAGAATGCGTACGGGCGCGCCCTTCGTGTAGGCCGACAGCACGCCCATCACGCCGGCCGCCACGCCGATGTCCACGCTGTTGGACAGCACCGCCTGCTGCGTCTCGCCCCCGCCTTGCGTGTACAGGATCTCCAGGTTTAACCCGTACTTCTTGAAGATGCCGGCGCGCTGCCCGATCTCGGACACCGACGTGTCCCAGTTGCCGCGCTGGCCCACCGCGAGCTTCAGGGTGTCCTGGGCGTGCGCCGCGACGGCCGTCATTGCGATGGTCAGTCCTGCCAGCAAGCTGAGCCGGGTGACAAAGCGATTCATGCACGTCCTCCGATGAGTTCGAGTCGGCGACAGCGCGTCAGACGCGCGTCGCGCCATCGCGTCCTGGCTGCTCCCATGCGCTGCCGGTCGCCAGGTCGGCGGTTGCTCCCGTGACGACAAGTATGGCGGAAGTCGCGGCCGGCCCGGCCGGATCGGCGGCGGATCGGCGGGGGATCGGCGGGGGATCGGCGGGGGATCGGCGGGGGATCGGCGGGGGATCGGCGGGGGATCGGCGGGGGATCGGCGGGGGATCGGCGGGGGATCGGCGGGGGATCGG